>CAWKKG010000049.1:0-177331 GCA_963850115.1 uncultured Actinomycetota bacterium | reverse complement strand
CCCGCGCACAGGTACACGTCCGGATGCACTGCGCCGACTGGCCGGGAGCGCCCGTGGCCCTCGTGCTCGCCGGCTACGGCGCTTCTCTGCAATTGCGTTCCGGGCCGCCGCCGTTCTTATATGGTTTTCGTGACCGTCGTGTCACACAATGACGGGATAGGCCGGGATCTGGGGTGGGGTCATGGTTGACGTAGTCATGGTGTCGGAGGCGGTGGCCGGCCTGCTGGCGGTCGGCGGGGTGAAGGAGCTGGGCGAGGCGGCGGGCGGCGGCCTGGTCGCGGGGATCATCGACCGGGTCAAGAAGGTGTTCGGTTCCGATGCCCGGTCGGTGGACGCCCTGGAGCGGACACAGGCCGGGGATAAGGGCGCGGTCGGGGAGCTGGCGTCGGCGCTGGCCTGGTACGCCCGCCAGAACCAGGCATTCGCGCAGGAGCTGGCCGGCTGGGCGGCCCAGGCGGGCGCCGGGACGGTGACGCAGCAGGTCCGCGCGGGCCGGGACGCTTACATCGCCGGCCGCGACCAGACGGTCACCAACTACCGGCAGCCCGGCGAGTAAGACGGGCAGACGTGCCAGGCGATGACGGGCCCGGCCGTGACCCGCAGGTACGGCAGGACATAGACGCGGGGCGGGACGCGTACGCCGCCGGGGAGAACCAGGTTGTCGTCCACTTCCCGCCGCCGGGCAGCCGGAGCCCGCGGCGGCGCGGCGGGTGTGGGGGGACGTCCCGGCCAGGAACCCAGGGTTCACCGGCCGGGAGGAGCTGCTGGCCGCGGTGCGGGCGGCGCTGGCGTGCGGGGACCGGGCGGCGGTGCAGGCGCTGCGCGGGAGGGGCGGGGTCGGCAAGACCCAGCTGGCGATCGAGTACGCCCACCGGTACGCCACCACTACGACATCGTGTGGTGGATCGCGGCCGAGCGGCCGGAGCTGATCGGCGGGCAGTTCGCCGCCCTGGCGCGGCGCTGGGCTGCGCCCCGCCGGGGGCGGACGAGGCCGCGGCGCGCCGGGCGGTGCTGGCCGAGCTGCGGGGCGGGAGCGGTGGCTGCTGGTCTTCGACAACGCCGAGGACCCCGGGACGTGGCGGGATGGCTGCCGGGCGGGCCGGGCACGTGCTGATCACCTCCCGGGCCGTGGCTGGGAGGAGGTGGCGGTACCCGTCGAGGTCGACGTGCTGGACCGCGGCGAGTCGGTGACGCTGCTGCGCCGCCGGGTGCCCGGCCTGGACGAGGCCGACGCGGACCTGGTCGCCGAAGCGGTGGGGACCTGCCGCTGGCCCTCGCGCAGGCGGCCGGGTACATGACCGCTACCGGCACCCCCGCCGCCGAGTACGCTCGGGCTGCTGGGCGCCGGGCGGCCGAGATCCTGGACCTGGCCAGCCGGGGTCCTACCCGCTGTCGCTGGCGGCGGTCACCCAGCTGGCCCTGGATCGTCTGGAAGCCGCCGACCCGGCGGCCGCCCACGCGGTGCGGATCTGCGCGTTCCTGGCCCCCGAGCCGGTCCCGGCCGGCTGGTTTCACCGCGCCGCCGCGCGCTTCCCGGCCCCTGCGCGGCGGCCGCGGACCCGGTGGCCTGGGGACGAGTGCTGGCCCGGGTCAGCGGCCAGGCGCTGGCCCGCATGGACCGGCAGGGCCTGCTGATGCACCGGCTTACCCAGGCCATCGTCCGCACCCGCTGCCCCCGGACCAGGCTGCTGCCGTCCGGGCGGAGGCGGAGGCGCTGCTGACCGCCAGCCATCCCGGCGATTGGCGCTGCCGTCGACCTGGCCCGGGTGGGCGCAGCTGCTGCCCCACCTGCTGGCCCTGACCCCGATGCCACCGCGGCGGCCCTGAGCGGCCTGACCTTTGACGCCGTCTGGTACCTGATCCGCCGCGGCATGCCCGCGACGCCGCTACGACCTGGCCCGCCGCCTGCACCAGCACCGCCTCGCCCAGCTCGGCCCCGACGACCCCGGCACCCTGGATGCGGCGAACGCCTGGCCGCATCCTCCATCGGATGGGCCGCTACAGCGAGGCCCGCGAGCCTGGACGAGGACACCATCGCCCGGAGCCGCCGGGTGCTGGGCGAGGACCACCCCGACACCCTGGGCTCCGCCAGCAACCTCGCCGCCGACCTGCGCGGGCTGGGTGAGTACCAGGCGGCGCGGGAGCTGGATGAGGACACCCTCGCCCGCCGCCGCCGGGTGCTGGGCGAGGACCACCCCGACACCCTTACCTCCGCCAACAACCTCGCCGACGACCTGCGCGGCGCTGGGCGAGTACCAGGCGGCGCGGGAGCTGGATGAGGACACCCTCGCCCGCCGCCGTCGGGTGCTGGGCGAGGACCACCCCGACACCCTGCTCTCCGCCGACAACCTCGCCGCCGACCTGCGCGCGCTGGGCGAGGCTCCGGACGGTGCAGAAGCATGACCGGCGACTTCGGTCGTGACCCGAAAGTACGGCAAGACATCGAGCGCGGGGCGGGACGCGTACGCAGCCGGGCGAACCAGGTAGGTCGTCTTGGTGACCGCTACGCGAAGATAGTGGATCGCAGTCCGTCGATCGTTTGACCGGCGCAATCTGAACCATTCGGATACTGGCGGGTCATTTCCGCGAAACCAGCATTCCCGGGCGATTCGCCGTCCGCATGACCCGAAGCCGCGACTTGTGCCAGATTCACACAGTGAGCACATCAACGCGTAGCGTTATCCACCCCGAATGGTGGACGCGGACCGTGGCCGACGCCCAGGAGCGGGTCTCTGGCGGTCGGTCTGCTTTCTGCGAGGTCGTCGACTCCCTTGTCGCCGACCTCCTGACGTCGAGGGAGTTCCTGTCGTTCCTGCTCGCAGAGACCACCGCCCGGATGGCGGACGGCGACGCGCTTGACGAGGCGGTTTACGCGGTCACGGAAGAAGTCGCCGCCCAGATGCAGGTTAGAGCGGCAGCGGGTGGCTGAGCACGTCGTGGCCCGGCTGGCGGCCGCTGAGCGTGCGGACGTAATCGAGGGCGCGCTCACCGTCGTGGCCTTGGCGGAAGGTCCCGCCCGCCGGGCCGTCTAGTACCAGCGCGAACGGCTCCCCGTGGAGGTCGCTCCACTCGGCGACGATGTCGCCGCCGGTAGGGAATCAAGAGGGAACATCGACCGGGCCAGAGAGCAACCAGCCGGGTGCCAGGGCGTCTCAGGGACGTGGAACCTCTCATGGAGACGCACCTCCCGGCGGGCGGCCCTCCCGATCCGGAAGCGCAAGTGACGGCGCTGTACGAGGCGCACGCGCTTGGCCTGCTCCGGCTCGCGGTCATCATGCTGGGCGACCAGCAGGCCGCGGAGGACGTCGTGCAGGACGCGTTCCTCGGCCTCTACCGCCGCTGGAGCGCCCTGCGGAGCACCGACCGCGCGCAGGCCTACGTCCGGTCGGCGGTCTTCAACGGCTGCCGCTCGGTGCTGCGCAAGCGCGGCCGGGACCGCCAGTTCGTGCTCGCCGAGCCGCAAGCGGAGTCGGCCGAAGCGCGCGTCCTGCTTACCGAGGAACACCAGGCCGTCCTGACCGCCATGCGCGGCCTGCCCGACCGGCAGCGCGAGGCGGTGGCCCTCCGCTACTGCCTCGACATGCCGGTTGACGAGGTTGCCAAGGCCATGGGCATCAGCCAGGGGACCGTCAAGTCGGCGACGTCGCGTGGCATCGCCGCACTCGGCCGGATGCTGAAGGGAGACTCATGAGCACTATCGAAGACCAGCTCCGCGCGGCCGGCCGGGCCGTCGCCGAGCAGGTGACCCGCCTTCCGGAACTCCAGCTGACATCCAACGCCGGCCAGGACTGACGCGTCCGGTGGACACGCAACCATCGCCGCTGGCGGCTGGACCGCTGGGGCGCCCCGCTGGCCACCATGGGACTGGTCGTGGCCCTAGCCGTTGGCCTGGTCGTGATGCGGGGCACTGGAAGCGACAAACCCAGCCGAGCCCAACGTCTGACCCGCCAATGCCCCAGCTGTTCAGGGAATACCGCCTTCGGCGGGCTCGCAAGTGCCCAGGTACTACATCGCGGCCGACCTCACATCCACGGCGATCATCGGCGACCTGCGGACCGGCAAGAAGGTGGCGGACCATCACTCCGCCCGCGGGCCATGTCATCCTCGGCGTGACCGGTGCGACCGGAGCGACCAGCAACGGCACCTTTGTCCTCGACATGCCAGGCCCAAGGCAGCGTGGAGACGACGGCTACCACCATCAGTTCTTCCTGTACCTGCCCGCCACTCCGGGCAGGCGCGCCTCTGCGGCGATCTCCGCTGAACCTGAATCCGTCACCGAACGGGGAGCAGATCCTCGGGCTCGCCCTCTCCCCGGACGGAAGCGCGTCTCGCCGTCCTGTCCCTGGCGACGTACGAAGAGGTGCTCCGCGTTTACTCGGTCGCTACCGGCCAGGTCCAGCGCCAGTGGACAATGCCGGTCCCCTCGAGGGTGTACTCCGGTACCGATGACAACAGCCACTCGCTGACCTGGACGGACAACGGCACGGCGGTCGCGTTCCGGCGCGACATCAACCTCGCGGGCGGCCAATTCGGCATCTCCGTCTTCGTCCTCGACGTCAACCGCCCCGGCCATGACCTGGAGGCCGACAGCCGCGTCTTCAAGGTCCAGTCCACGGACAATCAGTGCAAGGACCTGGTCATGAGTCCCGACGGGAAGACGGTCATCTGCGGGGTCGAGAGCTATGGCGGTGCCAGCGCCTCCTGCCCGAGTGTCCGGCCGGCGAATCACCGAGTACTCCGCCGAGACCGGGAAGCTGATCCGCGTCCTGTATGAGTACCGGGGCGACTGCGCCTGGGGAATGGTCCACATCTACTGGACCAACTCGTCCGGCTCGGCCGTGGTCGCCAACCTGCTCGTCGGGCTCAAGTCAGCCAGCCCAACGCAGCCGCAGTACGTCAACGCCATGGACCTCTTCGGCGCCCATGGCTTCGCCGCGGTGCCGCTGCACCTTCCCGGCGAAGCCGACGACACCTTCACGATCATGAACGACCTCAACCCGGTCGCCTTCTAACGCCAGGCCTCCTGTCACCGTCCGCGGACCAGGCGGCCGGCGGACGCGAGACCCGCGGCGGCTGAGCGCGCGCCGATCAGGGCACGGTGTAGGCGACCAGCTGCGGGCTGCCGCCCGCCCTTGGCCGCCGTCCCCGGGCCGCCCGCGGGGACGAGGACCGCGTTGCCGGCGATGGCGATCGGCGGAGTTCGTCGTCGTCGGCAGCTTCCGCTGGTAGACGATCGCCCCGGTCGACCGGTTCAGCGCGAGCAGTTCGCCGTTGACCAGCGTGGTGAACACCAGGTCGTTCGACACGGTGGCGGCGCCGCACGGCAGGGAGGCACCTTCGTGTCCCACTCGACCTTGCCGGTGGCCACGTTCAGCGCCTCGATCTCCCCGGCGGCGTGGCGCCTTTCGGGGCAGCGTCGCCGTCGGCCGACGCTCAGGGTCTTGATCGATGAGCGGCACGTCGATCGTGGCCACGTACACCGACCCGTCCGCGACGGCCATGTTGGTGAGGATGCCGCCGAGCGACCCGGGCTCGTACGTGTAGGGCACCTTGATCGTGAGCTTGTGCGCGAGCAGCAGCGCGGAGTCGTTGTCGGTCCCGTCGTGCACCCCGACCGGCGTCTTCCACAGCAACGCCCCCGTCACGGAGTTCATCGCGTAGACGTCGCCCATCTTGCCGCCGCCGATGACCGCGGGCACGCCGCCCACCGTCGCCGCGATCGGCGAGGCCTGCATGTCCTAGTCCTTGAAGTCGTTCGGCACGGCCTGGTAGTACCAGCTCAGCTTGCCGGTCGCGGCGTCCAGGTTCACCTCGCTGTCGGTGTAGAGCTGCGCGCCGGCTGGCTGATCGCCTCGCCGATCGACTGGTACGGGTTCCCCGTCCCGAAGGTCACCGTCCCGTCGGTCCCGACCAGCGGCGTCTCCCACGCGCCGCCGGAGCCGACGCCGAGCGCCTGCACGCCGGGCTCGGCGCCCACCACCGTGTTGAAGGTCCACAGCTCCTTGCCGGTCGCGGCGTCAAGCGCGAGCAGATCCCGCCGCCCGGCCCGTAGCCGTAGGCGCTGGCCAGGTACACCCGCCCGCCGGCCACGGCGGGCTGGATCTCGAACGACCCCTGGCCGCTGTTCAGCAGGTGGCGTCGTCCCAGACGACCTTCCCGGTGGCCGCGTTCAGCGCGAACACCGCGGTCGACGTGTCGCCGTAGACGACGCCGTTCGCCACGGCCACGCCGTCGGGCCCCGGCCCGCTCTTCTCCGGGATGTTCACCTGGTACTCCCACTTCAGCTTCCCGGTGGCGAGCGAGATCGCGTACACGTTGGCGTCGAGGTCCTGGATGTAGACGACGCCGTTCACCACGACCGGGGCCGCGGCGAACGAGCCCGGCGCCGTTCACCCCGCTTCGCGGCGGTGCCGGCCAGCTTGAACGTCCACGCCTCCTTCAGCGACGCGACGTTCGCCGCCGAGATCCGCGACCCCGCGGCGTCCCGCGTGTTGGCGAGGTCGCCGTTCGGGTCGGCCCACGACCCGGCGGGCGCCGCCGCCCCGGCGAACGTGCCGTCGTGGGCGGCTGGGCGCCGGGCTGCGCGAGACGCGGAGGAACTGCACCCGGCGACGACGCATCCCGCCGGCCAGGCTCGCGACGGTGAGCGCGACGGGCGCGATCCGGCGGTACCTGGCGATGCGCTGTCTCATTTAGACCACGACTCTCCTCGATTCACGGCCGTGGAGCCACTGACTAGGCTGCCTTGCGCAGTCCATTAATCTGATATCACAATGATAGATCCGTGAAATCAGAACCGTCAACGCCCGCCGCCGTTTGACGCACGGCCGGCGGCACCAGTACGGTCACAGCGTCGATCGCCAGAGAAGGGAACCGGGACCCCATGGCCGGCCTGACCGAGTTCGCAGCGCAGATCCTCAACGGCGGGATCGAGGTCATCGACCTCACCTCTCCGCTGCACGCCAGCACCCCGATCCTGCAGCTCCCGCCGCAGTGGGGCCAGACGCAGCCGTTCCAGCTCGAGGAGATCAGCCGCTACGACGACCGCGGCCCCGCCTGGTACTGGAACAACATCCGGACCGGTGAGCACACCGGCACCCACCTGGACGCCCCGAATCACTGGGTGACCGGCAAGGACAAGGAAGACGTCGCGCAGATCCCGCCGCGCAATCTCATCGGCCCGGCGGCCGTCATCGACCGGGTGCGGGAGGCGAAGGAAAACCCCGACTACCTCCTCGACGTCAACGACCTCGAGGAGTGGCAGGCGCAGCACGGCGGGTTCCCCGCCAGCGGCTGGCTCCTGTTCCGGACCGGCTGGTCGGCGCGCGGCGACGACCCGGCGGCGTTCGCCAACGCCGACGACAACGGGGCCCATACCCCGGGCATCACCCCGGCCGCGGCCAGCTACCTGGCGCAGACCAAGCTGCTCGGCTTTGGCGTGGAAACGGTCGGCACCGACGCCGGGCAGGCGTTCGGCTTCACCCCCGCGTTCCCCTGCCACGAGGCGGTGCTCGGCGCGGGCAAGTACGGCCTCACCCAGCTGCGCCACCTCGACAAGCTCCCGGCCACCGGCGCGGTCGTCATCGCCGCGCCGCTGCCGATCGTCGGCGGCTCGGGGTCGCCCGCCCGCGTCCTCGCCCTCGTCGCCCGCTGAGGCCAGGTAGCAGGCCAGGTAGCGGCCGAAGGAGGCCACGATGACGCAGGGAACCGTCGCGCACTGGATCGGCGCCGCCCTCGCGCGGGACGCCGGGGTGCGGACCGTCTTCGGCGTGGTCGGCAGCGGCAACTTCCACCTCACCAACGCCCTCACCGAACACGGCGCGCGCTTCATCCCCGCCCGTCACGAGGGCGGCGCGGCGGTCATGGCCGACGCCTACGCGCGGGTCAGCGGCGAGCTCGGCATCCTCACCGTCCACCAGGGCCCGGGCCTCACCAACGCGCTCACCGGCCTCACGGAGGCGGCCAAGTCCCGCACGCCGCTGCTGGTGCTCGCGGCCGAGGCCACCCAGCCCACCAGCAACTTCTACGTCGACCAGGCCGCGCTCGCGGCGGCGATCGGCGTGCTCCCGGACCGGGTCACCGCCGCCTCAACCGTGGCGCAACGACCTCAGGCGCGCCTACCGCACCGCGCTGATCGAGCGCCGCACGGTCCTGCTCAGCCTCCCGCTCGACGTCCAGGCCCAGCCGCACCCCGACATCCCGCATGCCCGCCGTCCAGGTCTGGCCCCGGCTCAGCCCCGCGCCCGAGACCGTCGCGCAGGTAGCCGACGCGCTGGCCCGCGCCAAGCGCCCGGTGTTCCTCGCCGGGCGCGGCGCCCGCAACGCCAAAGAAGACCTCAGGCATTTGTCCGAACGACTGGGGGCTCTTCTGGCCACCTCCGCCGTCTCGCGGGGCCTGTTCAACGGCGACCCGTTCAACCTCGACGTGAGCGGCGGATTCGCCACCCCGGTGGCGGCCGAGCTGATCGCGGGCGCCGACCTGGTCATCGCCTGGGGCTGCGCCCTGTCCATGTGGACCACCAGGCACGGCACGCTGATCGGCCCGGACGCGACCGTGATCCAGGTCGACGCCAACCCGGGCGCGCTCGGCGTGCACCACCGCGTCGACCTCGGCATCCCCAGCGACGTCGCCACGGCCGCGCGCGCCCTCATCGCTCGAGCTCGACCGCCGCGGCCAGCGCGGCGCAGGGATACCGGACGCCGGCGGTGGCCAAGCGCCTGGCCGCCGAGGGCCGCTGGCGCGACGTCCCCTTCCAGCCGGAAGCCGAAGCCGGGCCGCATCGACCCTCGTACCCTCACGATCGCGCTCGACGACCTGCTGCCCGCGGAGCGCACCGTCGTCACCGATTCCGGGAACTTCATGGGGTACCCGGCCATGTTCCTCGGGGTGCCCGACGAGCACGGCTTCGTCTTCACCCAGGCGTTCCAGTCCGTCGGCCTTGGCCTGGCCACCGCGCTCGGCGCGGCCATCGCCCGCCCGGACCGCCTGACGGTCGCGGCCCTCGGCGACGGCGGCGCCCTCATGGGCGCGAGCGAGCTGGAGACGGCGGTCCGCCTCGGCCTGGGCGACCTGCTGGTCGTGGTCTACGACGACGAGGCCTACGGCGCGGAGGTGCACCACTTCGGCCCGCACGGCGACTCCCTGGACAACGTCCGGTTCCCGCCGGCCGACCTCGCCGCGATCGCCCGCGGTCACGGCTACGCGGCCGCGACCGTCCGGACCCAAGAAGACCTCGACCCCGTGCGGACCTGGCTGGCCGGCCCGCGAAGCAGCCCGATGCTCATCGACGCAAAGGTCACCCGCGGCAAGCCCTCCTGGTGGCTAGAGGAGGCCTTCAGGGGCCACTAGCTTCGCCGTGCTGTCGCGGCGCCCCCGCGATCAGGTCGTTAAGCAGGGCCGCCCCGGTAGCCGCGTCGTCGACCGTGACCAGGAACGTCTTCCCGTCGCGGAGCGTCAGCCGCAGCGCGGGACCCGGCCGGAGCACGACCGCGGCGGCGCCGAGCACCAGCAGGCTGCCCCGGTAGCCGAAGCCGGACGCGGGGCGCTCCACCGCCTCGGCCAACGCGATCCGGCGCAGCGGAATCCGGGTCAACCGCAGCCCGAGCGGCCCGTAGCCGACCGTCACGCCGCGCGCGGCCACCGTGACCCGCACGGAGCTGAAGCCAAGCAGGAACACGCCGACGACCAGCAGCACCACGGTGAGCGGCCGTTGCGTGGTCAGCACCGCGACCAGCGCGCCCGCGGCCACCAGCAGCAGCCCGCCGGGCGGCGCCCACCGGGCATGCGCCCGCCCGGTCCATACCGCCCGCTCGCCGGCCCGCAGCCCGATGGTCGACCGCGGTGCCCCGCCGTCCGCCGCACCGAGCCCGCCGTACCGGCGCAACCCGTAGCCCGCGCCGGCCGTGAGCAGGGCCGGCCCCCCGACGAGGCCGAGCAGCCCGCCGACACCGACCGAGGTCGACTGCGGGCCCTCGCCGCCGAGGTTGGCCACGGCCACCATGATCACCGACGCCGTGCTGATCGCGGTCACGAACAGTCCCGTCGCGATAAGCCCGGCCAGGCCCAGCGCCCGCCCTGGCCGGCCGGCCACACTGCGGGTTGCCCGCGGGCCAGCCAAGCGCCCGGACGGGGAGCCGCCACTTCGCGTCCTTGCCCACGCGAGCCAGACCAGTGCGGACCCAAGGAGCGCGATCACGCCGGACAGCACGATCGGAAGCAGCCGGGGCGCGGTGCCGTCGGCCGTCCCGGTGAGCGTCCAGTGGTCGGCGACCCGCGCGGGCAGCCGCGACCACAACGCGGCGGGCACGGCGACAATGGCCGCGAGCAGCGCGGCGGGCAGGACGCCGCACACGAGGGCCAGGACCCAGCCCCGGTACGGGCCGTCGGCCCCGCCAGCCGCACCGGGCACGCCGGAGCGCCCGCCAATCCCGCCCGCGTCGTCGAGCCCAGTGCCATCGAACCCCAGTGCCATCGAACACGGCCAGCGTGCCCTCGCTCATAGCTCCCCCGCGATCAGGTCGACGATCTCCGTGGGCGTGAGCCCGTGCTCGCGCGCCTGGTCGATGAACCCCCGGGCCAGCGCGGCGAGCTGCTGGCGCGGCGGCGACACGGCGGACACCACCGCGCCCCGCCGTGGCCGCAGCTCGATGAGCCCGGCGTCGCGCAGCGCCCCGTACGCTCGCAGCACCGTGTGCCCGTTGACGCCGATGTCCTCGGCGAGCTCGCGGGCCGTCGGCAGCCGCTCGCCCGGCGCCAGCGACCCGTCGCCGATCGCGGAGCGCACCTGCAGCTCGATCTGCTCGTACAACGGCCGCGGATCGCCCGGGTCGATCCTGATCAGCATGGCGTCACCCGGCCCGCGTCACGGGATCCGCACGTCGTGGACGAGCGCCGCCTCGCTGAGCTCCGCCTGGGTCGCCGCCGGGTCGTCGTCCAGCCTGGTCACGGCCGCCCAGTGATGCCCCACCGGGCAGTACTGGTACCGGGTCGGGCCCATCCGCACCGCCTTGACCGAGGCGAGCGGGACCCAGATCGTCGTGAACAGGTGCCCGGCCGAGCAGCGCACCGGCGTATCGAACTTCTCGAACATGCCCGTCCTCCTTTTACGCTAATTATTATAGAACAATAGTAGGCCGGCTGCCCCGGTCAGGCTGTCCCGTTCTGCCGCTTCGGACCGTCGGACCGGCTGTCGCGGGCCGGCTCTCCCGGAGCACTGGGCCTGTGGCACCTAGGGCTCGAATTTTCTGGCCTTGCGCGCCACAAGACCAATAGAGCTGCTCCGGTGCGCCACAAGGCCAGAATTTTCGGTCCACGTGAGCCACAAGGCCCAGAAGTTGTCGGTCCGCGTGGGCCGCAAGGCCAGAAACTGTCCTCCCGCGTGTGGCCCGTCGGAACCACGGCCGGGCAGCGTCGCCGCCGCCGCTCCGCCGGGCCCGGAGAGAGTGCCGGATCTTCGCCGCGTCGCCTTGAAATTACTCATCAAGGCGGCGGTTCACCGCCCCGATGCCGGGTGATCGCGGGCGCCCAGGCGCTGAAGCCGGCGAACCAGGCGAGCACACCGCGACGGCTTATCCGGCGGCCAGGCCGGCATCGGCGAGAGGTCTTCCGCGCGGACCTCGTCGGCGGTGGCGAGCACCGCGGCCCGCGCCCGCGCCTCAAGGCCGAATTGCGAGCCCGCTCCGCGGTCGGCGTTCACGGCTCCTCCTCAAGAAGCCGGCCGAGCGCCGCGAGCGCACGATAGGTGGTGGACCGAACGGCGCCCGGACGGATCCGCATCAGCCGGGCGATCTCCGTCTCGGGCTCGTCCAGGCAGAACCGCAGCACGAGGGCGTCCCGCTGCCTGGGGGGCAACCGCCTGATGGCGGACACCAGCGCGCGCCGCTCCTCGCCGCTGAGCGCCGCGGTCTCGGCCGCGGCCACGACCGACACCGGGCCCGCCCAGATGTCGACCAGCGTCAGCGCCCGGACGGCCGCCGACCGCCGCAGCACCATCCGGCACCCGTTGAGGACCGAGGTGCGCAGGTAGAAGACCGCCTTCGAGCCGTCGGCCAGCCTTCGGGGGCGCCTCCGCAACCTGGCGAAGGCTTCCTGCACGATGTCCTCGGCCAGCCCGCGATCGCCGAGCAGCACGTAGGCGAGCTGCGTGAGGCGCAGCGCGTGCCCGCGGTAGAGCACGGTGACCGCCTCGTCGGCGGCGTCTTGCGCGATGAGTTGGGTCCGCACGTAGATAAGACGACATTCGCGCCCGATAGGGTGCCTAAAAATTCCGTTAATTTACCGACAACGTCCCCGTTACCAGAGCTCGGGGAAGTCCCCGAAGATCTCACGGGCGAGCTCCGTGTCCGGCTGGGCGGACACCGGGTCGCGCAGGTGCTCGAACGCGCCCCGGTAAAACAGCAGGGGCGCGTGCCCGTGGGCCTGAAACTCCTCGACGAGGCCGACGACGAGCAGGTGGTCGCCCGCGCCGTGCACGTCCCGGGCGACGCAACGGAAGTACGCCGCGCAGTCCGGCGAGGTGCGGCACGTCGGCCCGCACCTCCCACGAGACCCGCGTCTCCGGCTGTGGCCGGCCGGCGAAATGCATCGCGAGGTCACGCTGGCCGTGGTGCAGCACGTTCACCGCGTACCCGAAGCCGGGACGCAGCGCCGCGGCGGCCCGGGTCTTCCGGCCGAGCGAGACGAGCACCAGCGGCGGCTCAAGCGAGACCGACGTGAACGAGTTCACGGTCGTCCCGCGGAACTCGTCCGCGTCCTCCGGCTCGTAGGTCACGACGGTGACGCCGGTGGCGAAGTGCCCGAGCGCGCGCCTGAACTCCATCGTGTCGATGGCACCGGATCCTGCCCCGTGGGGCGACGTGATGGCCATGTCCTCAATCATTGCGCGGTTCACGGAAGACTGCCGTCGGACAAACCCGCACTAACCATAAACGGAGCCGGCGCCCTTGGCCACCGCGCCGCTCACACCGCTGCGAGCCCGCCGCCCGGTCGGGCAGCATGACTGGTGCCGGGGAAGCCGAGGTCGGCGCGGGTCAGCGGCGTGAGCGGGTCACCCGACCGCCCGCCGCGGGCGAACGGCGGATCCGCGCCCACCCGTTCGCAGGTCAGCGCCGAGATCAGCACCGCTTCCCCGACCGTCGCGGCGAGCGGTTCCGAGGGCCAGCGGAGCAGGTCACCCGGTGCCTGCAGGCCGCGCCTGCTCAGCCCGCCAAGCAAGCCCGCGGTGAACGCGTCTCCGGCGCCGATGGTGTCCGCCACCTTGACCCGAAGTCCCGGGCAGGAAACCGGCGAGTGACCCGCCCGGTACAGGTGCGCGCCGCGCGGGCCGTCGGTGATGACGACCAGCAGCGCGCCGAGGTCGAGCAGGCGGTCGCTGACCTGCTCAAGGCCCGCACCCGGGTAGAGCCAGTCGATGTCGTCGCGGCTGGCCTTGACGATGTGCGCCGCGCTCGCGAACCGCTCGATGAGCGGGCGCGCTCGCGCTGGCTCACCGAGCAGGTCCGGGCGGACGTTGGGGTCGTAGCTGACCACCACGGTGCCCTCGCGGCGCAACGCGGCGGCCGCGGCGTGGACGCGCAGGTCGCCCGGTGAGGTCCAGGAGGCGAGCGAGCCCACGTGCAGCACGCTGGTGTCGGGCGGGACGCGCGCGAGCTCGGCATCGGTCCACTGCCAGTCCGCGGTGCCCGCGGCGCGGAAGTCGTAACTGGCCCGGGCGCTGCTGTCGAGGCCGATCACCGCGAGGGTGGCCGGCTCGGCCGCGTGCGGCGCCTGGGCCAGGTCGAGGCCCTCGGCAACGGCATACGCGCGCAACTGCCGGCCGAACGTGTCGTCCGCGAGCCGCGCCATGAGGGCGGTGCGGTGGCCGAGCCTGGCCAGCCCGACCGCCACGTTGAGCGGGCTGCCCCCCGGCCGGGCCTGGTAGTGGCCGGGGTGGTCGCCGGGAACGAGGTCGACCAGTGCCTCGCCGATGACCGTGAGAACCTGCCCCTGGCGCTCAGCCACAGGCCGCCGCCGTCGGGCCGATCTCGCCCGAGCCGCGGGTGATGAGCCAGGTGGGCAGGACGTGCGTGCGGAACGGTGAGCGATCGCCGTCGAGCCTGCGGAACAGGGTCTCCGCGGCCAGCCTGCCCAGGCCTATGACGTCCTGCGCGACCACGGTAATGCCCGGACGGAGCATGTCCGCCAGCGGAAAGTCGTCGAAGCCCACCATGGCCACGGTGTTCTCCAGGCCCAGGGTCCGCAGCGCCCTGCTGGCGCCGATGGTGACGAGGTTCTGGCCGGTGAACAGCGCGGTCGGCGGCTCCGGGAGGCGCAGCATGCGAGTGGCGGCCTCGATCGCGGCCTCCTCTGAGGAGGCCTCGTGCCATACGATCCGCTCGTCAAGCGGGATGCGCGCCAGCTCAAGCGCGTGGGTGTAGCCGTCATAGCGCTGCGTGGCGGTGGTGACCGACATCCGGTCGCCGAGGTAGGCGATCCGCCGGTGACCGGCGGCCAGCAGGTGGTTGACCCCGACTGATCGCGCCCGCCCGGTTGTCGGACACCACGGCATCCGCCTCGAGCAGGCGCGGTTCGCGGTCAACGAAGACCAGGCAGGTGCCGGCCTGGCGTTCCCTCAGCAGGTAGCTGTGGTCCCGCCCGGCCGGCACGATCAGCAGTCCGTCCACCCGGCGGTCGAGGAACGCGCCGGCCAGCTTGCGCTCGCGGTCGGCGTTCTCGTCGAGGCTGCCGAACAGGGCCAGCACGCCTCGCTCACGCGCCGCGTTCTCGATGGCTCGCAGCAGCAACGCGGAGAAGGGGTTGGCCGCGTCCTCGACGAGCGTGCCGATCGTCGCGGTCCGCCCGTCGCTCCTGCGCAGGTTGCTGGCCGTGAGATTGGGCCGGTAGCCAAGCCGGTCGGCCGCCGTGTTGACCCGCGCCGCCAGTTCCGGGTCGACCGTGCGCACCCCGTTGATCACGCGAGAGACGGTCTTGAAGGAGACTCCGGCTAGTGCCGCCACATCGCGCATAGTGGGCCTGGCGACCGGGCGGAGTGCGCCCGGATCCGGTTGAGTCATCGTTGTCTCTCCAACTTTCACGTTATCTACTCGTTGCTCAATGGGCCTCTTGCTGCATCTTGACATACTGTTCGACGCTAAGTCATCCTCCTGGTGAGGCAACGTTGTCCCGAATTTTACATAGCCGCCATATCCGCGCATCGATTCGTGGCAAGCACCTGAGAGGCGTTAACAGCATGGACAGCTCAACGAAGAGAGCGACCCACGGCGAAGCGCGCCGGCGGTCTCATCGCCGCGTGGCCTACGCAGCGGCCGCCCTCTGCGCTACCGCGGCGCTCGCCGCTTGCAGTTCCTCCAGTTCCTCCAGCTCTGCCGCTTCCCAAGGCTCAGCGAGCGGTTCGGCATCGAGCGGTTCCACGTCGGCCAGTGGCCAGACCGTGGGCGTGTCCCTCATTCTCAAGACCCTGACCAACCCGTACTTCGTCACGATGAAGAGCGACGCCGAGGCGGCCGCGGCCAAGGACGGCGTCAAGCTGACGGTCGCCGCAGGCAGCTCGGACGGCGACACGCAGACTCAGATCTCTGCGATCGACAACGCGATCTCCGAGGGTGACAAGGGCATCCTCATCACCACCAACGGCAACGCGGTGAACGCCGCACTGAATCAGGCCAAGAAGGCCGGCCTGTTCGTGATCGCGCTCGACACCGCGCCCTCGCCGCCGAGCGTCGCGGACATCACCTACGCCACGGACAACACGGCGGCGGGCAAGCTCGACGGCCAGTACGCGGCGGCGCAGCTCGGCGGCAAGCCGGCCGTCATCGCCATGCTCGACCTGTTCAACAACCAGGTGGTCTCCGTCGACATCGACCGTGACCACGGCTTCCTCGAGGGCATGGGCATCAACGCCGGCAACCCCAACGAGAACGGGCAGGAGGCCAAGACCGGCACCTACACCGGCGGCGGCAAGTACACCATCGCCTGCCACCAGCCGACCCAGGGCGCGATCGACGGCGGGCGCACCGCGATGGAGAACTGCCTGTCGGCCAACTCGAGCATCAACGTGGTCTACGCGATCAACGAGCCGGCCGCCGAGGGCGCGTACGCCGCGATCAAGGCCGCCGGGAAGACCAGCCAGATCAAGGTCTACGCGATCGACGGCAGCTGCGCCGGGCTGAAGCTGGTGACCAGCGGTGAGTTCGCGGCCGACGCGGTGCAGTACCCGGGCAAGATGGCGGTGCTGGGGATGGAGGCGATCGCCAGCCTCGCCCGCGGCGGGACCAAGCCGACCGACTCCAACGGCCTGTCGTTCTACAACACCGGGACCGCGCTGGTGGCGGGTTCGCCGCTCTCCGGCGTCACGACCGAGACGCCCGCCCAGGGCGCGTCGGGCTGCTGGGGCAGCTAGCGAGCCGGCCTCGGCCCGTCCAGCGACCACGGGCCGGCGAGCGCCGCGCGGCGCTCGCCGGCCCGGATCCGGCCAGCGGAAGCTGGGCGACCGGGTGGACACGCACGCCTGCTTGACCGAATCTTCGTAAATGGACCCAACTAGCACGGGCCGCACGCAGCGGTAACCATCGAAGGGGATCCCGTGACCACCACACTCGATGACGGTGCCGCCTCCGCGGCCCTCGAGGACTTCCTCAATCGTCCGCCTACCCTGGGCCAGCGCGTCCATTCCGTGCTGCACCGGCAGCCCGCCCTCAGCCCGGCCATCGTCCTCGTCCTCGCCATCGTGGGGTTCAGCCTGACCAGCAGTCACTTCTACCAGTTGACGAACCTGTCGCTGGTGGTGCAGCAGGTCGCGGTTGTCGGCACGCTCGCGGCCGGCCAGACTTTGATCATCCTGACGGCGGGCATCGACTTGTCCATCGGCGCGCTCATGGTGCTGGCCTCGCTTGTCATGGCGACGCTGTCCTACCAGCAGCACGTGCCGGGGGTGCTCGCACTGCTGATCGGCGCGGCGGTCGCGATCGCCGGCCAGTTCGTCAACGGTTTCCTGGTAACGCGGATCAAGCTGCCGCCGTTCATCGTCACGCTCGGCATGCTCAGCGTGTTCACCGCGATCGCGCTCATTTACGCCCAGGGCCAGACGATCCAGCTCAGTCCGGGTGCGTTCCTGCTCTGGACGGGGAACACCTTCTCGATCGGCTCGCTGAACCTCTCCTACGGCGTGGTGCTGATGATCGTGGTGTACGCGGTGCTGACCTACGCGCTGCGCTTCACCGCCTGGGGACGGCACCTGTACGCCGTGGGCGACGACGCGGAGGCGGCCCGGCTGACGGGAATCCGGGTCAACCGGGTGCTGCTGAGCGCCTACGTGGTCGCCGGGATCGCCGTCGCCGTGGCCGCCTGGGTCCTGGTCGGCCGGGTCGGCGGCGGCGACCCCAACAGCGGGCTCAACGCCAACCTGGAGTCGATCACCGCGGTGGTCATCGGCGGCACCAGCCTCTTCGGCGGTCGCGGCGTCGTGCTCGGGTCGCTGATCGGCGCGCTCATCGTTCAGGTCTTCGACAACGGCCTCGCGCTCGCGGGGCTCGACCCGAACTACCAAGTCCTCGCGGTCGGCCTCCTCGTGATCGCGGCCGTGTCCGTCGACCAGTGGATCAGGAGCGTGAAGGCATGACGACCCCGGTGCTCGAGGCGCGTGGCCTCGTCAAGCTGTTCGGCCGGGTCGTCGCGCTTGACTCGGTGGATCTCACGTTGTATCCCGCTGAGATCCTCGCGGTGATCGGCGACAACGGCGCGGGCAAGTCGACCCTGATCAAGTGCCTGTCCGGAGCGCTCATCCCCGACCGCGGAAAGATCTTCGTGAACGGTAGCGAGGTCCGCTTCCACAGCCCCCAGGACGCGAGAAGCGCCGGCATCGAGACCGTTCACCAGGTCCTCGCCCTTGCCCCGGCGCTCGACATCGCCAGCAACCTCTTCCTCGGCCGGGAGATCCGCCGCAAGGGCCCGCTCGGCTCGCTCCTGCGGATGCTCGATACCAGGGAGATGCGGCGGCAGTCGGCTGAGCAGATCAAGAACCTGGGCATCGGCACCTTGCAGAACATCGGGCAGCCGGTGGAGACCCTGTCCGGGGGGCAGCGCCAGGCCGTGGCGGTCGCCCGCGCCAGTGCCTTCGGCAGCCAGGTCGTCATCCTGGACGAGCCCACCGCGGCCCTCGGCGTGCGGGAGACGGGGCAGGTGCTCAAGCTCATCCGCGACCTGCGCGCCACCGGCAAGGCGGTCATCCTGATCAGCCACGACATGCCGCAGGTGTTCGAGCTCGCGGACCGCATCCAGATCCAGCGCCTCGGCGCGTGCGCCGGGGTGATCACGCCCAAGACCCACACGATGGAAGACGCGGTCGCGCTCATGACCGGGGCCAAGCGGATGACGGCCAGCCATCCGGCTGATTGAACCGCGATCGCTTCCTCGAGCGGCACACCACGGCCGGATAGTTCGCTCGGCCGGCGGCGACTGTGCGGATTGTCGAAGACGGCGTAAATCTCTAGTAGCTGCGCCCAATGACAGCGCGCCCGCGGCGGGTAATGCTCGATCGCAAGCGGGCGACTGTGACCAGCGTCACTGAGCCGGAGACCCAAGGAGGGCTCATGACCGAGACTGAGCCGCCGGCGGCAGCACGCGAGGCGCCCGAGGGGTTCGTCAACAGCTGGCTGCAGGGACCGTTCGCGCCGGTCGCCGAGGAAGTGACCGCCTACGACCTCAAGGTCACCGGGACGATACCGGCGGAACTCGAGGACGGCCGCCTGCTCCGGGTCGGCCCGAACCCGATCGACCCGCAGAACCCGGTCACCTACAACTGGTTCACCGGCAACGGCATGGTGCACGGGGTCCGCATCCGCGACGGCCGGGCCGAGTGGTACCGCAGCCGGTTCGTCCGCGACGACGAGGTGGCCCGCTCCCAGGGAGTCGACCCGCTGCCAGGCCCCAGGCAGCTCGGCGGCGGCGCGCAGTACGTCGCGGACAACATCGTCAACACCCACATCTTCGCCCAGGCGGGCAAGACCTGGGCGTTCGCCGAGGCCGGCGTGCTGCCCGTCGAGCTGTCATACGAGCTCGACTGCCTGGCCAAGAGTGACTTCGGCGGGTCGCTGAACGGCTCGTGGACTGGTCACCCGCACCGCGACCCGCGCACCGGCGAGCTGCACGGCATGAGCTACTACCACGGCTGGAATCACGTCAGTTACCAGGTGATCGACTCGCGCGGCACGGTGCGCCGCACCGTCGACGTGCCGACCCGCGGCCGCCCGGTGGTCCACGACTGCGCGCTCACCCAGCGGTACGCCGTCTTCCTCGACGGGCCGGTCGCCTACTCGGACGAGCTGCTGAAGGCAGGCTACGACTTCCCGTTCGTCTGGGACTTCGAGTACCCGACCCGCTGGGTGCTGATCCCGCGCGACGGCGTGGGCGGCGAGCCGATCTCGGTCGAGGTGGAGCGCTGGGCGGTGTTCCACATCCTCGGCGCCTACGACCGGCCCGACGGCCGCGTGGCGCTGGTCGGCGCCGCCTACGACCAGCTGTTCGTCACCGATCACACCGGACCGGGGGAGAAGCCGGGCTCGCTGAACCTCTTCCTCATCGACCCGGCGACCGGCAAGACCAAGGTCGAGATCCTCGACGACCAGCCGCAGGAGATGCCGCGGATGGACGACCGGATCACCGGCGACAAGTTCCGCTACGGCTACTTCAGCAGCCGCGACCAGGGCGTCTCCACGCTGATCAAGCGGGATTTCGACGCCACCGCCATGGACGCCGCCAAGGAGACGTACGCCTACGGCCCCGGCCGGTTCGGCATGGAGGCCGTGTTCGTGCCGCGCACCCCGGACTCGGCGGAAGACGACGGCTGGCTTATGACCTACGTCACCGACATGACCACGCGCACCGCGGACGTCGTCATCCTGCACGCGCAGGACCTGGCGGCGGGGCCGGTGGCGACGATCCACATCCCGCACCGGGTGCCCGATCGGCTTTCACGGCAACTGGATCCCGGACTCCGAGGTCGCGGAGCAGCGGAGATCGCTTGGCCTGATTAACGAAACGCCAGGAGACGATCTGATTACTCACTGTGATCGATCGCTATACTCCCCGTCGTGAGTTGGGGAAGATCGCTTCGTGGGACGGTCCCGTCGCCATGACGGCCGGATTCGAGGCCGCCGCGCCACCGCCCCGAGAGCAACCCGTGCACCATAAGAGCGATTTGGTATACATCGAATTGATGCGCGCCGGTTCGCGGCTTAATCTCCACTTATGGGACTGCACCTGGGCTGGATTCCCAATGAACCTGGGCTGCGCCCGCGCGACTTCGAGCGACCCGCGCCAGCCGAGCCCGCTCCCGATCCGGCGAAGGTGGCGGCCCTGCAGGCCGCGCAGCACGCCCGGGGCCTGTGGAGCCGGATGCTGATCGCCGTCGGCCTGCTGCGCGTTCGTGCTCTTCGGCTTCCTCGCCGCGGTCACGCAGCATCACCTGGGGCTGGGGCGTCGCGGCCGGGCTCGCGCTCTGCTGCTGGCTGCCGGTCGTGCTGCTCGGCCTGCGGCGGCGGCGGGCGGCCACCGGGCTCCGCGCGGAGACCGAGCAGCAGGCCGAGCGGCACGCGGCCGAGCTCGCCGAGTACGAGCAGGGCAAGGCCCAGTGGGCGGAGTCGGAGGCGGAGCGGATCGCGACCGCGCCGCGCTGGCTCCAGGTCGCCGCGCACGAGGACATCAGCAGGCTCGACGTGTTCGGCGGGACCGGGCTCGGGCCGGCAGAACATGGTGACCGGCCTCGGCTGGGAACTGCTCGAGCAGCGGGCGGTGATCGTCCTCGACCTGACCCAGGACCGGGTGGCCGACGGGCTGCTCACCGCCGCCGTGCGCGCGGGCATATCCGTCCAGGACTACGAGCTCCCCGCTGACCTGGGCGAGACGCCGCTGCTCGCCGGGCTGGGCGGCGAGCAGATCGCGTCGCTGATCGTCGAGGTGGTGCACGCCGACGACGCGGGCGCGACCGCGGCCGGGCGCGCGACCGACCTGATGATCCTCAAGAAGATCGTCGGCGTGCTCGGCGCCTGACATCTCGATGGGGCGGCTGCACGCGGCGCTTATCGAACTGCTCGGCGACGCGCCGGCACCCGGACGGGACCGCACCAGGGCCCACCAGGCGCCGCGAGCGGCCCGCTGACCCAGGGCGAGCGGGCGAGCCTGGGCGCGCTCTTCGGCGACGGGTTCCGGCAGCAGGTCACCGGGAACCTGGTCAGGCTCGCGGCCGTCGTCGAGCCGCTCACCGCGCTCGGCACCAGTACCAGCACGGGACCGCGCCAGCCGGCCAGGCTCACCTGCCTGTCGCTCGCCGAGGGGCCGCGCGACGTGGCGGCCGACCTCACCGCCGCCCTCGTCGTCCAGTGGGTCACCCGCGCCGTGTCCGCCGAAGGAAGCACGGCCGACGACGCCGGCATCCGGCCCGCGGTCATCCTGGCGGGCGCGGACGAGCAGTCGACCAGGCACCTGGGACGGCTCACCGCCGTCTGCGAGCGCTACGACATCCCCCTGGTCAGGACCTTCTCCCGGCTGACCGAGGAGTCCGCGAGGCACCTGGACACCAGGCACACCGCCTTCCTGCGGCTGGCGACCAGGCCGGAGGCGCTGCGCGCCGCCGAGCACATCGGCCTGGAGCGGCGGTTCGTCGCCGGGCGGTTCGCCCGCCGGCACAGCGTCAGCCGGTCAAGGACCCGCACCACGAGCGATTCCGTCACGCACACCACGGGCCGCACCGAGGGCGAGTCGACCACCCACACGACCGGGACCACGACCGGCCAGGCGTACTCCGAGGCGGAGGTGCCGCGCCAACAGCAGCAGGTCCACGTGCACGTCGAGGACCACCGCCAGGCGCCCGGCCCGTCCCGTGGTGACCAGCCCGCGACGACCAGTCCCGTGATGAGCGGGATGACCGGGCGAAGGCCGGCGCGCGCGAGCCGTCCGGCCGCGCGAGCGCGGGCCCGGCCCGCGGCCGGGACGGCAGGCCGGACAAGGCGCCGCGCGTGCGGGTCGGCGGCAAGGGACAGCCGGGCACGCCGGGCGGCAAGCCGCCAGTCGACATCATGAAGACGCACGACCCGGTTCACCGCCAAGCACGAGAGCGACTCGAACACCAAGTCCTGGTCGACGACCGAGGAGACGAGCCACACCAGCACCACGTCCACGGTCGCGCACCGACGGCGTGAGCGTCGGCGACGAGATCAGCTCGAGCTCGTCTACGACCACCGGGTCCAGCCGGAGACGCTGATGGCGCTGCCTGAGGACCAGATGCTCGCACCGCACATCGTCGAGGCGGCGGCGAGCGCGGGCCCGGCCGTCACCGGGGACAAGTCGCGTTCAGGGACAGCGCGCAAGGTGGCCGAGAGCAAGATGGTCGCCCTTGTCATCGACCCGTCGGTGGTCGGCACCGAGCCGGTCGCCCCGGTCCACCCGGGCGAGATCCCGGCGTTCGAGCCGCCCGCGCCCGAGGTCTCGGCGCAGGTCCCGGACTACGAGCGCGCCCCGAGGCCGGCGCTCAGCGCGGGGACCCACGGCTTGTCCCCGTCTCAGTAACCTCCAGGGAGGCCCTGAGGCCAAAAACGCGGCGCTCTGGCTGTGGCCGCGCGTCTGGAGCTACCGGGCCCGGCCGGCGGATAGTTGATCACATGGATGGTGTCACAGTCGACGCCGCGGGCCCGAAGTCGGTGTCGGCCACGCTCAACTACCTGAGGCCGGGCTCCACGCGCAACCGGCTCTACGTCGCCCCTGGCGGCCACCTGACGACCACGCAGTACGCGCCGACGACGGTCACGATCACCAACGGCCGCCCGTACCTCGACGACTTCGGCCTGGACCGCAGCGGGTTCACCCTGCTGCGGCACGCCAGCGCGGTCAGCGACTTCGCCGACCCGGCCCAGCTTGACGGCACCTACCAGGCCGAGGCCGCCGAACTCGGTGCGGCAGGCGCTCGGCGCGGACGCGGTGGTCCCCCTCGGCTGGGTGATCCGGCGCGCCGGCCAGGCGCTGGACGGCGCGCAGCCGCCCGCCTCCGACGTGCACGTGGACATGCACCCGGGCCGCGCCCACGACCGGATGACCGCCGCCTCGCCCCGCGCCGAGCCGTACCAGCGCGCGGTCATGACGTCGCTGTGGCGCGCGTTCAGCCCGCCGCCGCAGGACTGGCCGCTGGCGCTGCTCGACTACCGCTCGGTCGACGACGCCGAGGGCGAGCCGAACCTGCTGCTGTTCGTCGACCAGCTGCCCGACCCGGACGACGTCCCCGACATCGACGACCCCGACGCCGTGCCGGCCGGCTCGATCTTCGCGCCGATGCCGCGTCACCGCTGGTGGTTCTTCCCCGACCTGACCGCGGACGAGGCGCTGCTGTTCAAGCTCCACGACAGCGACCACAGCGTCGCCTGGCGGGCGCCGCACACCGCCTTCGAGGCGCCCTACGCGGCGCAGGCGAACCCCAGGGAGTCGGTCGAGCTCCGCACGATCGCCTTCTTCTACTGACAACTGGCTTCTACTAACCGCACCTCTGCTAGCAGCGAGCGAAAGGTACCGCAACTGTGCCGGAGCAACTTCCGCCCGACGTGATCGCGCAGCTCACCGCGATGGGCACGGCGATCACGCCGGAACTGGTGGCGACGAGCTGGGCACTGCTCAAGCCGTTCCACGACAAGGTCGGCTACACCGCGCCGAAGATCGACCGCGACCTCGCCTACGGCGATCACGAACGGCAGCGACTCGACGTGCACGCCTCCGGTGACGAGGCGGGCGCCCCGGTCTTCCTGTTCGTGCACGGCGGCGGCTTCGTCGGCGGCGACAAGCACGTGGCAGGCGCCCCGATGTACGACCACATCGGGGCGTGGGCGGTCCGCAACGGCTGGGTCGGCGTGACGATCACCTACCGCCTCGCCCCCGGGCACACCTGGCCGTCCGGCGCGCAAGACGTCGCCGCCGCCGTCGCGTGGGTCCGCGACAACATCGCCGCCCACGGCGGCGACCCGTCGCGGATCGTGGTGGCGGGCCACTCGGCCGGCTGCGTGCACGTCGCCTCCTACCTGGCCGGGCAGGGGGCAGGCACGCTCGACGGCGTCAGGGGCGCAGGCCTGCTGTCCGGCTTCTACCAGATCGCGGACGTCGGCGAGCGCGGCGAGCCCGAGCTCAGCTACTTCGGCGACCGGCCGTCCGCCGAGGTCAGCACGCTACCCGGGCTGGTTGACAGCGAGGTGCCGCTGATCTTCGCCATCGCCGAGCGCGACCCCGCGTTCAGCCAGGGCCAGATCGCGGCGCTCACCGCCGCCTGGTTCGCCCGCAAGGGCACGGTCCCGCCGGTGATCTGGTCCGAGGGCCACAACCACATCTCCCAGATCGGCTCGGTCGGCGTGGACGACCTGGCGCTCGGCGCGCAACTGGCGCGCTTCGTCAACCGGGTCACGCAGTAACCGCGAGAAAGGACCTTGACCATGCCCCGCCCCAAGATCCCCGTCGAGGACCGCCTGGAGATCCAGGAGCTGTTCGCCTACTACGCCTGGGGCCTGAACACCGGCGACGCGGAGCAGGTGCTGTCCTGCTTCACCGAAGACGCCTCGTTCGAGCACCAGCCGCAGGGCATCTTCCACGGCCACGAGCAGATCAAGGTCCTGCTCAACCACCTCTGGTACGACAAGCCCGGCTGGTTCATCGGCCGCCAGCACCTGGCCAACCACTTCATCCTGACCCCGCAAGGGGAGCAGGAGATGCACGTCAAGGCGTACTCCACGCTGGTGCAGTACCAGGTGGACTACAAGCGCAACTTCGTCTTCGGCCTCGCCAACTGGGACAACATGCTCACCAAGGCGTCCGGCGAGTGGCTGTTCAAGTCGATGCGGATCCACAAGTGGATGGGCGACGACGTGCCCTGGGTGGGCGACGACCGCGCCAAGATCAACGCGCCGCCCGATCTGAAGTCAAGGTCAAAGGCCGATGAGAGTCCGAACGGGGGCGTGGCGCTGCCCGTCCGCAACCCCTACACCGGCGAGGTGGACTACCAGAAGGAGCCCGCGTGAAGATCCAGGCCGCCGTCGCCTGGGAGGCAGGCGCGACGCTGGCGATCGAGGAGTTCGACCTCGACGACCCGCGCGACAACGAGATCCTCGTCAAGGTCGAGGCCGTCGGCGTCTGCCACACCGACGACAACGCCCGCCTCGGCCGCCTCCCCGTGGTGTTCCCGATCATCCTCGGCCACGAGGGCGCGGGCATCGTCGAGCGCGTCGGCCGGGACGTCACGAAGGTCGGGCCGGGCGACCGGGTGCTGTTCACCCCGGACTACTGCGGCGAGTGCGAGCAGTGCGTTCTCGGCAAGACCCCGTACTGCGACCGGGTGGTCGACGTCACGTTCACCGGGACCCGCCCGGACGGCACGCCGCGCGCGTACCAGCACGGCAAGCCCGTGCGCGCCTCGTTCTTCGGCCAGTCGAGCTTCGCGACCCACTCCCTGGTCACCGAGCGGAACATCGTCCCCGTCCCCGCCGACGCGCCGCTGCGCTACCTGGCCGGCTTCACCTGCGGCGTGCAGACCGGCGCGGGCGCGATCCTGAACGCCATGCCGGTCGGCAGCGCGAGCAAGGTGGCGATCTGGGGGACGGGCGCGGTCGGCCTCGCCGCCGTGATGGCCGCGAAGGCGTCAGGCGCCGCCGAGATCGTCGCGATCGACCGGGTCGGGCACCGCCTCGCCCTGGCCGCCGAGCTCGGGGCCACGGCCACGATCGATACCACCGGCCAGGAGCTCCCCGACGTGGCCGCCGCCCTCGTGAAGCTGACCGGCCGGGGCGTCGACGTCGCGCTGGACACCACGGGCAACCCCGCCGTGATCCTGGCCGAGGTCCAGTCCCTGGCGACCCACGGCACCGCCTCGGTGATCACCAGCAGCGGCGCGCCCGTCACCCTGCCGCCCGGCGACCTGCTGCTCAAGGGCCGCCAGCTCAGGGGCACGATGGGCGGCCACATCAACCCGACGGTCTTCATCCCGAGGCTGCTCAGCCTGCACGCGCAGGGCCGGTTCCCGGTCGACCGCCTGGTGAAGAACTACCCGTTCACCGAGCTGAACGCGGCGATCGCCGACTCCCTGTCCGGAGCGACCGTCAAGCCGGTCCTCACCTTCGACACCTGAAGCCGGCCGCTAAAGTCTCCGGTTACCGACGTCCACGACGCCAGTTGCCCGACGGGAGGGCCGACACTGTCACCACTGGTACCCAGGAGAGGCCAGATGCTAGTGCGTTTTCCCGGCGGCTATTAACGCGAAGCCTTTTCGTATCGCGAAGGAAAAACGTTTCTCAGGCACGCTTTTCTTACCCGCTGCGAAAAACCTACCGGTTATTGCCGCGGCAGCCCGGAGCCGCCGCGCTATCAGTATTGATAACAGCAAGAAGTGCCTCTAGGGCCAGAAGCGCCCCCGCTGCTCCGCCCTCGCCAAGCGACCATAGGCCGCCAATCTGGGTGACGTGTCAGGTAAAGTTAGCCGCGAACAAGCGACTCACCTGCGGAGGTACTGCGTGGCTAAGCCCGTGCTGCGGATCATCATCGGCTCAACCCGCCCGGGGCGCGTCGGGCCGTCCGTCGCCGCCTGGATCACCGACCGGGCCATCGAGCACGGCGGCTTCGACGTCCAGGTGACCGACCTGGCCGAGCTGAACCTGCCGTTCCTCGACGAGCCGAACCACCCGCGCCTCCGGCAGTACACCCACCAGCACACCAAGGACTGGTCCGCGCTCGTCGACGCCTCCGACGCGTTCATCTTCGTCACGCCGGAGTACAACCACGGCTTCAACGCGGTGGTGAAGAACGCGATCGACTACCTGCACGGCGAGTGGCAGCACAAGCCCGCCGGCATCGTCTCCTACGGCGGCGTCGCGGCGGGCACCCGCGCCACCCAGATGCTCAAGCAGGTGCTCACCTCGGTCAAGATCGTGCCGGTGGTCGAGGCCGTTAACATCCCGTTCGTCGCGCAGCACCTCGACGAGGACAAGCGCTTCAAGTCGACCGAGCTGATCGACGCGTCGGCCACCGCGATGCTCGACGAGCTCCTCAGGTGGACCGAGTCCCTCGCCGGCCTGCGCGCCAGGTAAGCGCGCCCGTTCCCCCGTCAGCCCCACGTGTTTTCCATGATCCCCTCCGTCGGCCGGCGTGCCACGCCAAGGCCCGACGTGCGGTTTCTGTAACCACCGTCGTACGTAGAGTATTCTCACGATTTGCGACAGTCAAGTTACTTTACGTGAGTTGGTCCATCGTTGCACAATAGGTACGTGAACGGTCACCGTGGGCAGGCGGCGGTCCTTGGCATCGACCTGGGCACCAGCGGGGTCAAGGCCCTCGTGACCAGCCTTGACGGTGCGGTCCGGGGCCGGGGCATGGCCGGCTACCCCGTCCGGGTGCCCGCCTCCGGGCGGGCCGAGGCCGCGCCAGGCGACTGGTGGCGAGCCACCCGCGCGGCCGTTCGCGAGGCGCTCGCGGAGGCCGACCGGGTCACCGTCACCGCCATGGCCGTCGCGGGCCAGATGCACGGGGTCGTGCTCGTGGACGACCGGGGCGCGCCGCTGCGCGAGGCGATCCTGTGGCTTGACCAGCGGGCCGCGGCCGAGGCCGCCACCTACGAGGAACTGCCCGGCGAGTACACGGCCATGCTCGGCAACCGGCCGTCGCCGGGCATGGCGGGACCGTTGCTCTCGTGGCTGATGACCCACGAGCCGGGCACGGTCCGGGCCGCCTGGTGGGTGCTGCAGCCCAAGGACTGGCTCCGCCTGCGGCTCACCGGGCAGGCCGCGACCGACCCGACCGACGCTTCCGGCACCCTGCTGTACGACCTGGCCACCGACGCCTGGGCCGACCCCCTGATCGAGAAGCTCGGCCTGCCGAGGGAGAAGCTCCCCCCGGTCCGCCGTTCCTCCGCCGAAGGCGGTCACCTCCTCTCCGGCCCGGCCGCCGACCTGGGCCTGCCCGCGGGAATCCCGGTGGCCGTCGGCGCCGCGGACACCGCCGCGGCCCTGTTCGCCGCCGGCCTCAAGCCCGACGAGGCCATGCTGAACCTCGGCAGCAGCGGCGTGTGGGTCGTCCAGGAAGCCGGATTCCGGCCGGCCGACATCACCAAGGCAACGACGAACCTGTACCGGGCCGTCGGTGACGGCTGCTACCGCCTGGCCTCGGTGTACAACGTGGGCGTCACCCTCGACTGGGTGCGCAACGTCCTCGGGGCGACCTGGGACGAGCTCTACGACACCGCGTCCCGCCCGCCCCGCGAAGACGCCCCGCGCTTTGACCCCTACCTGTCGCCGGAGCGGTGGAACCCGGGCGCCACCGGCGCCTGGACCGGCCTCACCCTCGCCCACGGGCGGGAAGACCTGATGCGCAGCGCCCTCGACGGCGTCGTCGGCCTGCTCCGCCTGCGGCTGGATGACCTGCGCGCCGCCGGGCACGCGCCGCGAAGAGTGATCCTCGGCGGCGGCGGTATCGCGCACCCGGCCTGGCACGAGCTGCTGGCGGGGGCCCTCGGCCTGCCGGTGCGCGACGCCGCGACCGCCTGGCTGACCCCCGCGGGCGCGGCCCGCCTGGCTGCCACCCAGGAATCCTGATCAATCCCACTAGTTCCTGGTCTTAGAAACTGTCGTGAGCATTCATGACGAGCGCGAATGTCACCTGCATAATCACGACATGGACATCGACAATCTTGTCGCGATCGACGTGCACACCCACGTGCACAAGTCGGTAAACGCGCCGAAGACCAACCCCGAGGACAACGAGCACCTCGCCGCGATGGCCGCGTACTTCAAGACGCCGGCGGCCTCGTTCACCGTCGATGACCTCGCCGCTCACTATCGCGAGCGGAACATGGCGGCCGTGACGTTCACGATCGACCAGAAGGACGCGCCAGAAGACCCGGCCCGCGCCACTCCGTTGGAGATCATCGAACGGGCCCGCGAGCAGCACGCGGACATCCTCATCCCGTTCGGGTCGGTCGACCCGGCGCGGGGGGCCGAGGCGGTCAAGCTGGCCAAGCAGCAGATCGAGGCCGGCGCCAGGGGCTTCAAGTTCCACCCGAGCAGCCAGGCGTTCATGCCGAACGACCGCTCGGTCTACCCGGTCTACGAGGTCATCCAGGAGGCGGGCGTGCCCGCGCTCTTCCACACCGGCCAGACCGGCGCGGGCGCCGGCACCCGGGGCGGCGGCGGCATCCGGCTGGCCTACTCCAACCCGATTTACCTCGACGACGTCGCCGTCGACTTCCCCGACATGCCGATCATCCTGGCCCACCCCAGCTTCCCGTGGCAGGAAGAGGCCCTCAGTGTGGCCACCCACAAGCCCCAGGTCTACATCGACCTGTCCGGCTGGTCGCCGAAGTACTTCCCGCCGATCCTCATCCAGTACGCGAACACGCTGCTGAAGCACAAGATGCTCTTCGGCACCGACTTCCCGGTGCTCACCCCCGAGCGCTGGATGTCCGACCTGGAGAAGATCGACATCCGCGACGAGGTCAAGCCGGGCATCTTCAAGGACAACGCGGCAAAACTCCTCGGCCTCATCGGGTAAAAGTCAGGGTCAAAATCTGGGTCAATCCGAACGAGTGCGTGCCTTCGCCGCAACGCGAAGCCACGCATCCGTTCTGCTGACCAGAGCTCTTTATCTTCCGCGATCACCGCGGCTGGTCACGTGACAGGGGGCGGCCTGCCCTCGGCAGTTGCCGCCAGCTCCGTGTCCCATCCGCACACCAGGCAAGCGTGGCGGAACGCGGAGCCGGCGAACTCCAGGGCCGCCGCGCGCGGATCTGGGGCGGCGCGGACCTCGTCCCAGTCCAGGATGTACTCGCCCAGGGCCTCGTCCCAGCGGGCACCGGCGGGGGACAGGCTGGCCCGGGCGAAGGCAGGCGGCGCCGGGTGGGCGTAGGCGTAGAACGCCGCTTTCTGATATCGCGGGTCGCCTGGCCACCAGCCGATCTCGATGAGCTGGGCGTTGCCCGCATTGCGCATGATGAAATCATCCGACGGCGGGTCGGTCGGCAGGCCAGAAAACAGCGCCACCGCCAGGTCAAACGACCCCCACCAGGCGTTAACTTGGGTGGACCGGCCCCGGTAGGGGGCACGGAACGCCGCCAGCACCAGCGCCGCCTGGGTAGCCGCGGCGAAATACTCGGCGACCCGGTCGGCGTCGTACCGGGCGTGCTGGTAGTCCTCGTCCAGCGGCACGCGCCACGGTACCTCCTGTGGCACCAGGCTGATCTTTACGGCGCCGGCCAGCTCTGCCACCGCGGTCAGGACGCCCCTGGTCACTTCCGCGACCGGGCGGTCGGGGGTCAGCGGCACCCGGCGGGTCTGGCCGGCGCTGTGCTCAACCACCGCCTCGTGAGTCCGCAGGTCAAGCACCACCACCAGCGACCCGGAGCCGTCGGGGGCCGGCAGCGGCACCGTCTCCCAGCCGCGCGCGGTCAGCCGCAGCGCCGCGTGCAGCAGCTGGGGCTCGGGCGGGGCGAGCGCGGCCGCCAGCTTGCCAAGCACCTGGGTGTGAGCGTGCAGTGTGTCACACGTTTCGGCCCACCGCTCGTAGGACGCCGACGGCCAGTTACCTGACATGATCACACGCTAACTCCAGGAGCGCCGTGCGCTCAACACGACCCGGGGGAGTCCTCGGCCTGGCCAAGTACCGCAATACCGCCGAAACCCGGCATTGCCGGTTGGTACAATTCATGGTACAAAGCTGCCATGGCGTTGCTCGTCCTCGACCCGAATTCGTCGATCCCGCCCTATGAGCAAGTTAGATCGCAGCTCGCCGCCGCCATCGAGAGCGGCCGACTGGGCCCGGCCACCCAGCTGCCCACGGTTCGCCGGCTGGCGGGTGACCTGGGGCTGGCGGTCAACACGGTCGCCCGCGCCTACCGCGAGCTTGAGCTCGCCGGCCTGGTGGAGACCCGGGGCCGGGCCGGCACCTTCGTGGCCGGCCCCTCGTCGCCGACCCGGCAGCTGGCCGTGGAGGCCGCGCGGACCTTCCTGCGGCGGATGCGCGAGCTCGGCTTCGACCCCGCCGGGGCCGTGGCCGTCGTCCGCCACGAGGCCGAGCGGGCGATCGAGCCGGGCTGGGTGCCGCAGTCATGATGGCGCAGCACGTCATCAGCTCCTTGATCGGTTATTCCATCGCACTCGCGATCTTGGCGCCCATCTTCCTGCTCCGCAAGCGGATGTGGCTCCGCCGGGCGGACAAGCTGGCCAGGCAGTCGGACATCGCGCTGCCCTTGTGGATCGAAGACCGGGTCGCCCGCTTCCTGCGCTACCAGTTCCTTTACGGGCAGTTCATGACCGTGCTGACCGTGCCGGCACTAAGCACCTTGCTTGTCATCCCGGTAGCGCACCCGAACTGGGCGCGGTGGTTTCCCTGGATCCTGGTCGGCCTGCCGCTGTACTTGACATCGTCAGCTTCGTGATGTCCCTGTGGCCGCGCTGGAAGGCTTCCAACCGGTACCGGGTCACCCACCTCGGCCGGATGTCGGCGCGCCACGCGTTCACCCCGGCCGAGTTCGCCACCGTGATCCTCGGCGCGGTCCTCGGCCTGGCGCTGAGCGCCTGGGGACTGCGTTACGTTGCGGCGTCGGCCATGTTGTGGCTCGCCTGCGCGGCCGCCTCCGGCGTCGCGTTCGTCACCTGGCATCATGCCGCCAGGTGCATCATGAACCGGCCGTCCAGTGCCAGCGACGAGATCGAGCTCGGCTGGGATGACCTGCTGAGGTTCCGGCAGGTCCGCGTGTTCACGGTCGGCGCGGCATGGGCACCGGCCATATTCGTGTACATGCTCGACTGCACCATGGCATCGGCGTTCATCCAGAACTTCACGGGACCGAACAGGTCGGCGTCCAGATCCAGTGGTGGCCAATCCTCCTGCCGCTGGCGGCACTGGGGCTGCTGGCCCTGGTGTTCCGGCAAGGCCGGGGCCGGTGGCGGCGGGCGTGGCTGGACCGCAGCGGACTTGGCTGACCGGCCGGGTCATTCCGAACGGGCGCGTGGCTCTGTCCCGCCGCGCAGCCCTGTACCCGTTCGCCGGGCAAGGGTGCCGGGCCGCTAGCCCGCCGCGGCGACGGCCGCCTCGGCCGCGGCGAGGGTCTGCTCGGCGTCCCGGATCCGCCAGGGCAGCAGGCCGCCGGCGCGGGCCAGCTCGGCCGCCCGGTACAGGTGCTCGGCGGCCCGGCGCGGCTCGCCCGCGGCGAGTTCCGCCTGGCCGAGCGCGACCAGCGCACTGGGCAGCCGGCGCAGGTCATCAAGCCGTTCCCGCAGCGTGAGCGAGTACCCGAGCCGGCGGACGGCCTCCGCCGGGCGAACGTCCTTCACCAGGTAATAGAACCCGACGTGGCGGTGAATCTCGGAGGCGCCGTACAGGTCGCCGCCTTCCTCGACCGCCTCAGCCAGGCCGAACGCCTGCCACAGGTACGGCATCGCGGCATCCCAGTCACCGCGCAGCACCTGAAACACCAGGCTCACGCCGAACATCGCCCGCGCGGTGCCCGCCGCGTTCCCGGTCTCCGCCCAGGCGGCCAGGGCCCGGCGCATCAGCGCCTCTTCAGCGGCTATGTCGCCGTCGGACAGCGTCTCGCCGCCGGCCAGCCGGGTGACGTTGCGGCCGTGGCTGGTCAGGCCGAGTCCGGTGACCGCGAGCGCCTCGCCCTCGCGGTCGCCGTCCCCGCGGCGCTCTCCCGGGCCTCGGTGAACAGCCGCTCCGCTTCCGTGAAGTCCGCGGTGAGGAACGACGCCTCGGTCAGCGCCTCGTCCGCGGCGGCGCACAGCGCCCGGGCGGCCATGCCTGGCGGAGTGGTCATGTTCCCAGCGTAGCCGGGGTGTCCGAGCGCGAGATCGAGGCCGGGTGGACTCATGTCTCTGGTGCGCTCGCCGCCGGCGCGTCGATTACCTTCGGCGCAGCTGCCGAATTGCCCGGCGAGGCGTCAAGCGTGGCCGGCTTTGCTGACGACCGTCCTGCCAGCCACACCAACGGGTACTTCCTAGCGACCAGGGCCACCTGGTGCGTGTAGTCCACGAACGCCTGCCGGTAGTCCCCGAGGCCGAGCAGGTCATCCGCACGGGTCTCGCCGCTCAGCAGGCTTCGCCACAACTCGCCCTGCCTGAGCAGCGCTTGCCTGCCGGCATCACCGCCGGAACCGTTTGCTTCCACCCAGCGCTGCCAGTACACCAGTGACCCGTCGACCGCGACGACAAGTAAGTCGCCTGCCGCCTGAAATCACGCGCCCGCGCTAGATCCAGTTCTCCTGCATCACGCCGACCTGGTCGGCCACGTCGACCGTCATGCCGGTCAGCGACAGCACCTCCTCGACGGTGAACCCCGCCGCGATCTCCTCAAGGCGAACCGCGACGCAGCGGTCGGGCCGGCGCAGCAGCGCCAGGTCGGTGATGATCGCGTCCACGCAGTTCGGCATGGTCAGCGGGAACTCGCACCGCTCGACGAGCTTGGGATGCCCCTTGGAGTCGGTGTGCTCAAGCGTCACGAACACGTGCTGCGCTCCGGCGGCCAGGTCCATCGCGCCGCCGATGCCGCCGCCGATCATGCCGGCGCCGACCAGTTCGCCAGGTCGCCGTTGCCGCCGACCTGGTACGTCCCCAGGATGACGGCGTACAGCCGCCCGCCCCGCGCGATCTCGAACGACGTCACCGAGTCGAAGAACGATGTCCCCGGCCGCGTCGTCACGAACATCCCGCCCGCGTCGTGCAGGTCGGGGTCGAAGTCGTCGCTGGGGTCGAACCCGCCGTAGTTCAGCAGCCCGTTCTCCGCGTGCAGCACGACCGGCCGCTCCGTTGACCCAGTTCGCGACCTGCACCGGCAGCCCGGCGCCGAGGTTCACGACCGCGTCGTCCGGCAGCAGTGCCGCCGCCCGCCGCCCGATCTCCGCCCTGGTCAGCGCCGGCTTGCCCAGGTACAGCCTGCCCGATACGGCGGCCGGTTGGCCCGCTTCGGCAGGTTGTGCACGTCCATCGCGACGGTGATCGGCACCACGCGGGTGACGAACACGCCGGGCAGGTCGACCTCATGGGGGGCGATCTCGCCGGTGGGCACGATCTCCTCCGCCTCGACGATCGTCACCCGGGCCGCCTTGGCGAACGACACGTTGAAGTTCTGCGACCCGCCGCGGAACATCACGTTGCCGAAGTGATCCGCCTTGGCCGCCCTGATCAGCGCGAAGTCCGTGGTGATCGCCCGCTCAAGCACGTAGGGCTTGCCGTCGAAGTACCTGATGTCCTTGCCCTCGGCGATCTGCGACCCGTACCCGGTCGGCGTGTAGATGGCGGCGAGCCCGGCGCCGCCGGCCCGCATCCGCTCCACGAGCGTGCCCTGCGGCACCATCTCCAGCGTCATTTCCCCGGCCATGATCTGCTTCTCCGCCTCGGAGACCACGCCGGGCCGCGCGGAGAAGCAGGTCACCAGGTGCGCGATCTGGTGGTTGTCGGCGAGCAGGTGCCCGGTGGGGAACCCGGGCTGGCCGAGACCGTTGCAGTACACCGTCAGCCCGCGCGACCCCTTCTCGCCGAGCGCGGAGATGAGCGTCGACGGGTACCGGTGCGACAGGCCGAACCCCGCGACGCCAACGCTCGCCCCGTCACCGATATCGGCGACGGCTTCGGCTGCGGTCATAACCTTCCCGCTGCGGGGGTATTCATAACTGACGGACTTCCCTTCAGGCTTATCGCGCGCGGACCTGCTCGGCGCGCGCGGCTTACGTGTGCTTGACGATCCAGTCGGTGATGACGGCGGCGACCTCCGCGTTGTTCTTCTCCAGCATCATCGCGTGGCCGTTGCCGTGAATGCCCAGGTCGCCGAGGCGGATCTCGTCGACGGCCGCCCCGCATGACCGCAGGTACTCCGCGGTCGCGTGGCAGGACGGCTCGAAGCCCGAGCACTCCGCCGACACCACGGCGACCGGCACGCCGCCGAGCTTGGGCTGGCTCCCGCCCGGGCCCGAAGTTCACCGGCACCGGCGTGAGCCCGTGGCGTGAACGACCCGAGCGCCGGGTGGTCGACGAACGGCGGCCCGGCGGGCTCGACCGCCACCACCGCCTTGACGAGGGACGGCCGCTCCGACAGCGCCAGCCAGCCGAAGCCGCCGCCGAACGAGTGCGTGAGCAGCACCGAAGGCCCGATCCGGTCGAGCAGCCCCACGGCACCGGCCCGCATGTCCTCGTGGGCCCGCACGGCGTCGGTGACGAACGGCTCCTGCCACGCCAGGAAGGTCGCCAGGGCCGGGTCGGCACGGTCCCCGGTGCCCGGCCACTGCGTGTGCGGCGGCAGTCCGGGCGCCGAAGGACCCGCGAACGAGGCCACGAACCCCTCATACGCGGCGGGCGGCCCGTAGGCGCCGTAGACGTCCGGGTGGAACGGCGACCGCCCGAGCCCCGGCCGGTCCACGGTGTGCACCGCGAACCCGTCCCGCAGGAAGATGGTCGACCACCCGGGCCGCCCGTCCGGGGTGGTGAGCATGTCGAGCGCCTGCCCGCCGCCGCCATGCACCAGAACAAGATTTTCCCGAACGGAGGCGGGTGTCTGATACTCGACATGCGTACCGTAAACACTCGTGCCCGCGGGCCCGGTGACCGTCTGCAGCCCGGTGAAGAAGTGCCCCTGGTCGGCGATGACGAGCCGGCTCATGACGGCTAGCCCCAGATCTCGCTGGCGGTCTCCACCAGCAGGTCAAGCTTGGCCCGCTCCTCGTCGATCGTGAGGGAGTTGCCCTCCACGGTGGACGCGAACCCGCACTGCCCGGAGATGCACAGCCGGTCGATGTCCACGTACTTGGCGGCTTCCTCGACCCGCCGCTTGAGCGTGTCCTTGGACTCAAGCTCCGGTGTCTTCGTGGTCATCACGCCGAGCACCACGACCTGGTCGTCCGGCACGAACCTGAGCGGCTCGAACGTCCCGGACCGCTCGTCGTCGTACTCGAGGAACAGCCCGTCGACCTTGAGCCCGCCGAAGACGCCCTCGGCCACGAAGTCGTACCCGCCGGAGGAGAACCAGGCCGACCGGTAGTTGCCGCGGCACATGTGCACGGTGACCGCCATGTCGGCCGGCTTGTCGCGCAGCGCCTCGTTGATGACGTTGACGTTGATCTCGTGCTGGAGGTCGGGGTCGAGCCCGGTGGCCTTGGCGTTGGCCCGCCACTGCGGGTCGTTCAGGAACGCGAAGATCGTGTCGTCGAACTGCAGGTAGCGGCAGCCGAGCGCGTAGAGCCCCGCGACCTCGGCGGCGTACACGGCGGCGATGTCCGCGCGGAACTGGTCGTAGTCGGTGTAGGGCGACTTGGACAGGTCGACGCGGAAGTGCGCCATGGACGGCGACGGGACGGTGATCTTCGGCAGCGCCGTCGTCACGGTCTCCTTCAGGAACGTGAAGTGGTCGCCGAAGATCGTCTCTTCCAGGTGGACCGGCCCGGTGACCTCGGTGACGTTCGGCGTCCAGGTGATCTGCCCGTCCCTGGTGTAGACCGGCAGCGGCATCCCGAGCGCGCCGCGCTCGATCCCGGGAATCGCGTAGAGGAAGTCGGCGTGCCACTGCTCGCGGCGGAACTCCCCGTCGGTCGCGGACCGCAGCCCGGCGTCCTCCTGCAGCTTGACGACGTCCCTGATGGCGACGTCCTCAACCGCGGCCAGCTCGGCGGCGTCGATCGTCCCGGCCGCGAACTCATCCCGCGCCGTCGAGCAGCGCGGCCGGCCGCAGCATGGACCCAACGTGGTCAGCGCGGAACGGCGGTGTCGCGCGCATGTGTCATCAAGCTGTTTCTCCTTAGAAAAGGCTGTCGGGCAGGCCGAAGTGCAGCCGCGCGACCTCCGCCGCCACGACGTCGTGCCGCGCGGAGATGTGCCCGAGGTAGATGGCGCTGTCACGGAAGTGGCGCTGCATCGCGGCGCCGCGCTTGGCCGCCGAGGACGAGGCCGCGCCGAACAACTCGGTCGTCGCGTCGACGGCCATCCGGGAGGCGACCTGGATCATCGAGTACATCTCGGCGTCGTCCTCGCGGGTGAACGGCTCCCCGGTGCGGTGCCAGCGCTCGGCCAGCTCCATGTACTTCTGGCCGCACTGGTTGATGATCGCCTCGGCGGAGTCGATGAGCGCCCGCGCCTGCCCGTAGTGCCGCTGGTACTCCTCGACCGTGTACCTCGGCACGATGGGCCGGAAGTACGTGTTCTTGGTCTTCAGGATCGTCTCGTACTCGTGCAGCGCGCCCTTGGCCGCGCCGATCACCGGGATGACCAGGCCGGCGTGGTACATCGCGTAGATCCGGCCGCAGAACAGCGGGTCGTCGTGCAGGTACATGCCGGGCGCGGCCCGGTCGGTGTTGTGCGTCCAGTCACCCGAGCAGGTGCAGTACTCGGGCACGAAGACGTTGTCCACCCGGACGCTGTTGGAGCCGGAGGAGTTCATCCCGATGATGTTGCCGTTGCCCCAGTCGTCGAGCACGGTGACGTTCTCGATCGGGGTGCAGATCGTGAGCACCCCCTCGGACTCGCGCCCGGGGACGAGCGTGTTGCACATGAAGTGCGTGGCGTGCCCGACACCCGAGCAGTAGTCCCACTGGCCCTTGACGATGTACCCGCCGTCGACGGGCGTGGACGTGCCCATCGGGGCGGCGCGGTGCGGGCACTTGAAGTTCCCGGTCGGGCCGAACAGCTCGATCTGCCCTTGCTCGGGGAACCAGGAGCCGACGCCCCGGCGCGTGGTGCGCGCCGAGGCAGAGGCCCCAGGCGGTGCCGGCGTCGCCCTCGGCGACGGCCATGATCACCTTCCAGAAGGTGTCCATGCCGAACGCGTAGCCGCCGAACCGCCTGGGCTGCAGTATCCGGTAAAACCCGGCGTCGACGAACTTCCGGTCGAGCTCGGGCACGTGCTTGCCGATCTTCTCCGCCTCGTCGGCCTGCGCGCGGATCTCCGGGATCAGCGCCTTGGCGCGAGCGATTATCGTCTCCGCCGTCAGGTCCGGCTCGGGTGCCGGGATCTCAGCGGGCCGGGAAACTGTCTGCTCTGACACACTACCGAGACTGATACGCCGGGAGCCGTGAGGCAATAACCCCCTACCAACGGAAAAGGCGGGTTGTCCGGGCTAACACATGCGTTAGCGCCCCCTTGTGACCCGATCACGGATCATCGGCGGGCGGCCGGCCCGGTCAGCGGTCAGCCCGGTCTAGCCACTTACTGACCGTGACCGGGGTCCACGCGGCCAGCCGGTCGAGCAGCCGGGCGGGCTCATCGTCCACGATGACCATGTCGCGGTGCGCGGGGTGCACGAACCCGGCCGTCACCGCCTCGTCGAGCAGGGCGCGCAGCGGGGCGAAGAACCCGGCCGCGTCGAGGATCCCGCACGGCTTGGCGTGGATCCCGAGCTGGGTCCAGGAGAGCACCTCGAAGAACTCGTCGAACGTGCCGAAGCCGCCGGGCAGCATGATGAACGCGTCCGCCGCGTCGGCCATCGCGGCCTTCCGCTCGTGCATGGTCCCGACGACCCGCAGGCTTGCCAGGCCGTGGTGCGAGATCTCCTTCGCCACGAGCGCCTCGGTGATGACGCCGAGCACCTGGCCGCCGTTCTCGGTCACCGCGTCGGCCACGACGCCCATCAGCCCGACCTGGCCCCCGCCGTAGACGAGGCGGATGTCGCGCGCCGCCATGTCCGGCCAAGCGAGGCGGCGGCCGCCGCGTACGCCGGATCGGTCCCGAGGTTCGAGCCGCAGTAGACGGCCACCGAAGAGATCTGGATGACATGGCCCGAAGTTTTCCATACCGCGCCCGGCGGGCGCATCTGATTATCGTGACGGCGGTGAGCGCGCCCCCCGAACGGAAACCACGAGCGGTGCATTACACGAGCTCGTTGAGCAGGTGACTCACGAACAGTGCCACGCCGCATGGACTTCTCCGGGACACAAGGGCCTGGTCCTCTCCTGGGCCTGACGGGGAACCGCACGTGATTCCGGACCTCACCTTCGTGCCGAAGAAGTTGGATCTATTCCGTGACGCGCTGCCATGGATGCCTTCGGCGGGCGTGGCGATGGTCGTCGAGGTCACTTCGTCGTCGCCTGACCGGGACCGCAAGACTAAGCGTCGTGCCTACGCCGCCGCCCAGGTCCCGCTCTACCTGCTGATCGACCGTGAAGACCGGCAAGTGACACTCTTCGGTGACCCGCGTACGCGACGACTACGCCACCAGGTCCGCGGCGGCGTTTGGCAGCAGCGTAGAGCTGCCGCCGCCGTTCTCGTTCACGCTGGAAACCGACGGCTTCGTGGCCTGATCCGAGGCGCGTCAGGGCTTGCCCGAGCGCAGCCGGGCGGCCAGGCCCCGCTGCACGTGGCTTGGCCAGAACGGCCCCTCGTAGATGAAGGCGGTGTAGGCCTGCAGCAGCGTCGCGCCCGCGGCCAGCCGGGCCTCCGCGTCCGCCGGGGTGGTGATGCCGCCGGCCGCGATGAGCGTGAGGCGCTTGCCGCAGCGGTCGTGCAGGCGGCTCAGCACCTCCAGGGACCGCCGCTTCAGCGGGGCGCCGGACAGGCCGCCCGGGGCCGGCGTCGGCCACGGCGGCGCTGTCCTGCAGCCCGTCGCGGGAGATCGTCGTGTTCGTGGCGATGATCCCGTCCAGGCCGAGGTCCAGGGCCAGGTCGGCCACCGCGTCGACGTCGGGGTCGGCCAGGTCGGGCGCGATCTTCACCAGCAAGGGAACCCGGCGGCGGGGGGAGGCCTCGTCGAGGGCCGCGCGGACCCCGCTGAGGATCGGCCGCAGCTTGTCGGCCGCCTGCAGGTCGCGCAGGCCGGGCGTGTTGGGCGAGCTGACGTTGACGACCACGTAGTCGGCCACGTCGGCGACGAGGCGGGCGCTGGTGACGTAGTCGGCGACGGCCGCTTCCTCGGGGACGATCTTCGTCTTGCCGATGTTGACGCCGATGACCGGCTTGAACCCGGGCCGGGCGCGCAGCGCCCGCAGCCGGGCGGACAGCGCCGCGGCGCCCCGTGGTTGTTGAACCCCATCCGGTTGACCAGCGCCCGCTCGTCGGTGAACCGGAACATCCGCGGCCTGGGGTTGCCCGGCTGCGGCAGCGCGGTCACGGTGCCGACCTCGATGAACGAGAACCCGAGCGCGGCCAGCCCGATGACCCCCTCGCCGTCCTTGTCGAACCCGGCGGCCAGCCCGAGCGGCCCGGGAAAGTCGAGGCCGAGCGCCCGCACCCGCAGCGAAGGGTCACGCGGCCCGAGCGCCCGGCGCAGCGCCCAGGCGAGCCCCGGCACCTCGGCCGCCGCCCGGATCAGCCAGAACGCGGCCCGGTGGGCCGCCTCCGGTGGCACCCGGCGCAGCAGCACGGCATAGATCACCCGGTACACGAACCCCCCAGCTCACGGTCCTCCCTGGCCACCGACACTTTACAGTCCGTCTGGACCGCCGGGCGACGCCGTCCCGGTGAGGCGCGCAGGCCGCGCAGCGGGGGTACGGAGGCCGCCCGGGAGATATGGCTGACTGGTGCGCGCGATACGATGGCGGTTTTTGCCATCGCGCGCGTCAGCCCGGCGTTGAGCGCGCCGTCGATGAGGTGCAGCGCGCCGGAGACGTACTCCGCCTCGTCGGACAGCAGCCACATGACGAGGTTGGCGACCTCGGCGGCGGTGCCGTAGCGCTTGCCGTAGGGGACCGAGGCGGACACGTTCTGGAACACGCCTTCCGGGTCGTCCGGGTTGATCTGGGCGGTCAGGTCGCGGGCCATCCGGGTGTCGATGTGGCCGGGGGCGACGCAGTTGACCCGGATGCCGTACGGAGCGCCCTCCAGCGCGGCCGACTTGGTGAGGCCGAGCACCGCGTGCTTGGAGGCGATGTACGGGGAGAACGTCGCCGCGCCCTTGATCGCCGCCATCGACGCCGTGTTGACGATGACGCCGGACTTCTGCGGCTTCATTACCTTCAGCACGGCGCGCAGCCCCATGAAGACGCCGCGGGCGTTGACGGCCCACACGCGGTCGAAGTCCGCCACCGAGAGCTCGGTCATCGGGGCCATCCGGCCCTCGATGCCGGCGTTGTTGAAGAACAGGTCGATCCGCCCGTGGGCGTCGACCGCCGCGGCGACGTAACCGTCGACCTCGGCCTCCTGCGACACGTCGGCGACGACCGCGAGGCCGCCGAGCTTCTCGGCCGCCGCGTTGAGCGCGTCGACGTCCCGGTCGACGAGCACGAGCTTTGCGCCCTCGTCGGCGAGCCTGGTCGCGACCGCGAGGCCGAACCCGTTCGCCGCGCCGGTGACGACCGCGACCTGACCCTCAAGCCCGTACTTCACACTCATCGCACGCCCTCCGCGTCTAGCATTCCTGTGCTGGCCGGCCCGACCGCCCCGGCCATGATCGCCTCATGCCGCGCGACCACCCTGGTGTCCCACTCATGGTCGGTGAGCAGGTACAGCTTGTTCTCCCGCACCGCCGTCACGAGCAGGTCGGCCACCTCGGACGGCGGCATGCCCTTGGACAGCGTGGCGTGCATCTGGTCGCGCAGCGCGGCGCCGGAGGCCGACATGCCCGCCTCGTTGGCCAGCGCCGACGGCCGGTTCCTTGACCCGTGGAACAGGTTCGTCGCGATGATCCCGGGGCACAGCCCGGTCGCCCCGACGTTCGCCCCGGTCCGCTCCAGGTCCGCCGCGAGCACCTCGGTCATGGCGAGGATCGCGTGCTTGCAGATCCCGTACATGTTCGTCGCGGCGATCACCGAGGTCATCGAGCAGGTGTTGATCACGTGCCCCGGCTCGCCGTGCGCGATGATCCGCGGCACGAACGTCCTGATGCCGTAGATCACCGACATCAGGTTGACCGACAGCGTCCAGTCCCAGTCCTTGGCCGTCGCCTCCCAGATCGGCCCGTCCAGGTACCCCTCGACGCCGGCGTTGTTGTTGACCAGGTGGATCTTCCCGAACCGCTCCTCGGCCGCGTCGGCCAGGGCCTCGATGTCCGCGAGCTTGGACACGTCGGTGCGCAGCCCGAGCACCGGCACGCCGGCGCCCTCCAGTTCGGCGACCGTCGCCGCGAGCGCGTCTTCCTGGATGTCGCCGATGACGACGTTCATCCCTTCGCCGCCCCAGCGCAGCGCGAACGCCTTGCCCATGCCGCTGCCGGCCCCGGTGACAATGGCGGTTTTACCCGCGAACTCTTCCACGAAGAGGCTCCTTTACCTGCCAGTACCTGCGAGTACGGGTGAGAAAACGAGGAAAATCAGGACCAGGGACGGGACAGGATGCGGACGAGCGAGCCCGGCGACTGCAGCCGCCGCAGCGCGTCCGGCGTGTCGTCGAGCGACACTCGCTCGGAGACCAGCCGCTCCACCGGAACCCGGCCCGCCGCGAGGTGCGCGACCGACTCCCGGTACGTCTCGTCGGAGAACGCGCACGCTCCCACGACGTGATGCCCCTCGCTGATCAGCGGGAACAGCGGCACCGAAGCCGATTCTGGCGTCAGCGCGACCTCGACGACGGTGCCGCCGGGCTCGGTGACCAACAGCGCCTCGTTGAACGCGCCGGGCGCGGCCGAGCACTCGAGCGCGGCGGCGAACAGCGTCCCCGACTGCTTCGCGTAGTCGGCCACGGAGATCTCGCGGGTGTCGATGACGACGTCGGCGCCCACGTCGGCGGCCGCCTGGCGGCGGCCCGCCGAGCGGCCGGCCGCGACGATCGGCCCGGCCCCGGCCAGCTTGAGCGCCATGATCACGTACAGGCCGATCGGCCCGACCCCGTACACGAGCACCGGGTCGCCCGGGCCGACCTGGGCCAGCTTCACCGCCTGCGATCCCACGGACAGCGGTTCCGCGTGCGAGCCGACCTCGACGGGCAGTTCCGCGGGCAGCGCCACGAGTTGCCGGGCCGGCACCTTGACGTACTCGGCGTACGCGCCGGGGATGGTGATCCCGATGTTCTCCACCGCCGGGCAGCGGAACGGCAGCCCGCGCGCGCAGATCCGGCACGTGCCGCAGGACCCGATGGGCGACGCGGCGACGGCCTGGCCCTCGCTCCAGCCGGCCACCTCCGCGCCGAGCGCGACGATCCGCCCGCTGAACTCGTGCCCGAGCACCTGCCCGGGCGCGCAGTTCCCGTTCTGCACGGCGTGCACGTCGGACCCGCACAGCCCGCAGGCCTCGACGGAGACGATAACGTCGGCTGGCCCGGGCGCGGGGTCGGGTACGTCGCCGACCGTGGTCCCGGTCTCTTTATCCACATACAGAACGGCCCGCACTGGCTGTCCCGCCTCTCATGAACTGTTGCCGATATCGTTAACTATTCACTGGCCGCGCCCGCCCCCGCGCCAAGCGTCGCCCCGGCGCCGAGGGTCGCGACGCTCCGCGCGTACACCGACAGCCAGCCGCACCCGGCCGGCGCGCGCAGCGGCGGCAGCTCCGCGCGGCGCGCGTCGAGTTCGGCGGGGGAGACCTCGAGGTCAATGCTCCGCGCGTGGACGTCGATCGAGATCATGTCGCCGTCGCGGACCAGCCCGAGCGGGCCGCCCGCGGCGCCTTCCGGTGACACCTCGGCGACCACGAGGCCGCCGTTGACCAGGCCGGACATCTGCCCGTCGGTGATCACCGCGACCGAGGCGGACAGCCCGGCGCCGTCGATGGCGAACATCAGCGCCGACGTCAGCCCCATGCCGGGCGAGCCGCGCAGCCCGAGGCCGGTGAGCACGACCACGTCGCCGGCGGCGAAGCGCCCGGCCTTAGCGGCGGCGACGCCCTCCTCGCGCGAGCGCACGACCTTCGCCGGCCCGCGGAACTCAGCGGCGCGTCGTCGGCCACCGTCCGCTTGAGCACCGCGCCGTCGGGGGCGAGCGGCCCGCGCATCACCACGATCGCGGGGTGCGACGCCAGCGGCGCGGACACCGGCCGGATCACCGACGAGTCCACGGAGACGGACGCGATCGCCTCGCCGAGCGTCACCCCCGCCACGGTCCGCGCCGACAAGTCGAGCAGCGGCGCCAGCTGCGCGAGCAGCCCGAGCGACCCGCCCGCCGCCTCGAACTCGGTGATCTGCGTGCTGCCGTTGGGCTTGACGTCGGTCAGCAGCGGCACCCGCGGCGCGAGGGTCTCGAACAGCCGGTACACGTCCACGTCGGTGCCGGCCTCGACGGCGATCGCCTGCAGGTGCTTGAGGCAGTTGACCGAGCCGCTGACCGCCAGGATCGCGGTGACCGCGTTGGCGAACGCGGCCTCGGTCAGGATCGACCGGGGCGTCACGCCCTCGAGGACCAGCGGCACGATCCGCGCGCCGGCCGCCGCCACGGCGGACCACATCTTGTCGCCGAGCGCGAGCACCGGCGTCGTGCCGGGCAGCGCCAGGCCGAGCGCCTCGGCGGCCAGGTGCATGGAGTTGGCGGTGCCCATCCCGGCGCAGACGCCGGGCCCGGTGACCGCGCACCGGGACATGTCGCCGAGCTCGGACACGGTCATCCGCCCGGCGTTCACGTGCCCGGCGAACCGGAAGATGTCCTCGAAGTCGACCGGCTCGCCGCGGTACATCCCGGACGGCTGGTAGCCGCAGGCGACGATGATCGTCGGGATGTTGAGCCGCCCGGCGGCCATCAGCTGCCCCGGCGTGGTCTTGTCGCAGGAGGCGAGGCAGACCATGCCGTCGAGCAGCGCGCCCTCCACCGCGACCTCGATGTCGGAGGCGATCAGGTCCCGCGAGGGCAAGATGTACTGCCCGGCCGCCCCCGCCGAGGTGATCGCGTCGGACGGCGCGGCCGTGCGCACCTCGAACGCGACGCCCCCGGCGTCCTCGATGGCCTTCTTCAGCGGCGCGACGATCTCGTCCAGGTGGCTGAAGCAGGACGCGAGCTGCGACGAGGAGTTGACGATCGCGATCTTCGGCTTCTCCAGGTCCTCGTCGGACAGCCCGAGCGCGGACCACTGCGCGCGGCGCATCGCCCACGGCGTGGTCCCCGGCGTGAAGTTGGAGCGCAGTCTCCGGTCCGGCACACCCCCGAGCCTGGTACCGGAAGAGTCCCCCGGCAAGGGGGTCCTATCAGCCAGAACTTCCGCTTGTCGCACTGAACACTCCGGTTTCGCTTTTGTTGTGACGCGCACCCTAGAGGATCGCCTCGGGGGCGGTGCGGCCGAGGAAGGCGCCCTCGTTCTCCAGGCGGCGCTGCAGCTCGGGCACGTCGACCGCGTCTCCGGCCACGCCGGCGTCCAGGGCCATCCCCGCCGCGGTCCCGGCCGCCTCGCCCATCACGAAGCACGGCCCGGTGACCCGCGCCGCGGACTGGGCGCCGTGGGTCATCGAGGCGCACCGTCCCGCCACGTACAGGTTGCGGGGCCGCTGACCGTCACCGCGGGCGCCGGGCAGGATGATCCGGAACGGCAGGTGGTTGAACCCTCGCTCCTTCCGCTGCCACCGGAACTCCACCGTGCCGGCGACGTGCGCTTCCACCGGCCAGCCGTTCACTCCGATCGTGTCGTCGAAGTCGGCGCAGTCCAGCACGTCCTCCTCGGTCAGCTGGTAGGGCCCGATGATCCGGCGGGTCTCGCGGATCCCGATCTGCGGCGCGATGTCGACGATGTAGGAGTCACCGAACCCGGGCGTCCGGTCCCTGATGAACGTGAACGCGTCCAGGGCCTGCTGCCGCCCGATCAGCTCGCCGCGCGTGAGCTCGTCCACGTCGGTGCCGTCGATCGCGCCGCCGTCTTCGCGCCGCAGCTGGGTCAGGTTCGCCCGCCATTCGAGGGGGTTGCGCTGCGGCCGGACGATCGGCTTCTTCCGCGGGAACGTGTGCGTCCCGGCGGCCTCGGCCTCCTCCATGAGCCGCTCGACGGTGCGCCACGGGGCCGGCCCGGCCTTGTTCACGTCGACGCCGTTGATGCGGAACATCAGCGACGGGTACATCATCCCGTCGATCGGCGGCGCCTTCTCCCAGGGCACCCCGGCCCAGTAGGCGAGGTCGCCGTCGCCGGACGCGTCGATGAAGAACCGGCCGCGCACGGCCTGCCGCCCGGACTTGGACTCGATGATGACCGCGTCGATCACAGTGTCTATCCGTGAGGGGTCGATCCGTGAGATGTCGGGCGCTGGCGCGCCCGACATCTCCGGATTTTTCATGACAACGCCGACGGCCATCGCGTGGAACAGGATCCGCGCACCGGACCCGGTCACCAGCTCGTCGGCGGCGATCTTGTAGGCCGAGATGTCGAATGCCTGCGCCGCGATCCCGTCGGCGATCGTCAGGTGCGGCGAGTTCAGCCCGTCGAGCTTCGCCAGCCGGTCGAGCAGCTCGTCGGCCAGGCCGCGGATGACCCGGACGTCTTCGCCGTACGTGCGCGCGTGCAGCCCGCAGAACGTGGAGAGCCCGCCCGCCGTTCCCGCGCCGCCGAGGAACCCGTACCGCTCGATCAGCAGGGCCGAGCGGCCGGCCCGGGCGGCGGCCGCGGCCGCCATGATCCCGGCCGGACCGCCGCCGACCACGACCACGTCGAACTCGCCGTAGACGGGCGTCTCCCGGCTTGGCTCGGTGATCGTGGCGTTCAATGGTTCTCCATAAAGTCAGCTGCTTCCGTTCGGGATCATCCGCGCGGCGTGCCCGGGGCGCGCCGCACCGTACGGCACCGGCGGGCCAGGGCCGACCCGCCTTTACTGCTTTTCCTCGACCTTGACGACCGCCATCGGGCGGTCCCAGAAGCCGAAGGTCTCCACGACCGAGGAGACGCCGGCGTTGGGCGCGCCGGCCACCACGATCTGCACCGAGTCGATGTTCTTGATGAGCTGGACGGGCGTGTCCAGGTCGTCCGGTACTTCCTGCGGTATCGCGTCCGGGTGGTCGGCGGGCAGCCGCCAGCCGGTCCCCTTGGCGATCGCCTCCTTGCCCGCCGCGGCCAGGTCGCGGTACGTCCGCCAGCCGGCCGCGACGATCGCGTGGCGGACGTCGGTCTTGGTCCAGTGGTACTTGTCGAACAGCCGGGCGTGCTCGGGGTTGAGCACGATGAACCCGGCGGCGTTCGGCCGCACCAGCGCGCCGGTGCGGCAGAGTGAGTCGGCGAGGTCCGCCACCAGCTGCTTGGGCGCGACCGTGTGCCTGGCCTCGATGTGCAGCACCGAGCGGATGACGGTCGAGGTCACGGCGCTGTCGGCGAGGGCGAACCCGCGGTCGGCGGCCAGCGACGGCCAGGGGGAGTCCTCCTCGTTCTCCGCGATGAAGCAGGAGTACTTAGCCGGGTTCCCCTGGGTCGCCTGGTCGAAGACGTGCGGCTTGAGGCCGAGGCCGTTGATCGCGCCGAGCCTGATCGCCCGGCCGACCGTGGCGTTGGCCCGGAACCCCGACCCCCACACGTTGCCGCGCGAGTTGAACCCGAGCTCGGTCCGCTTCGGCCCGAACAGGACGGAGAACGGCGCCGTTCCCGTGGTCGACTGCCAGATCGACCGGCTCACCATGCCGTCCTTCATGAACGCGTCCCACGCGGCGAGCACCACCGGGAAGTACTCGGGCAGGCAGCCGGCCAGCGCCGCGTTGATCGCCGCGAGCCGCACCGTCAGCGCCTTGTTGAGGTGCGGCATCGGGATCAGCACCTCGGCCGGGTCCCGGGCGGTGGTCGCCAGGAACTCCTCCAGGTACGACGCGGTGACCGGGACGACGGGCAGCCCGTCGGTCCAGCCGCGCTCGGCGTAGTACTCCATCGCGCGGCGTACCTCGGTGGCGTCCACCTGGACAGTGTCTGCCAAAGAGGTGTCGTCGATGACGGGAGGCTCGTCGCTCACGGCTTGCTTCCCTCCTTTTTCAGCCGGCCAGTGTTTCTAGGCGGACCCAGTGTTTCTAGGCGGACAGGGTGCGGATGGTCAGGCCCGCGCCGAGGACGCGGACGATCTCCGGCAGCGCGCCGGCGGCGATCTCGTCGATTTCCTCCTGCGTGCGGCTGGCGATCGGGTGCGGCACCGTCACGTACTGGTACCCGGGGAACCCGAGCGACCGTGCCATCGCCTCCGCGGTGATCTTGAAGGCGTGGGTGCAGATGCTGACGGCGGGGATGCCGGCCCGCTCCAGCACGATTCCGTCGGCCAAACTGGCCGCGCTGCACGAGCCTCAATCGCCGATCGCGGCGACGGCGAAGTCGCAGTTGTGCAGCATCTGCTGGACGACCGATTCCTCGACCGGGGTGCCGAAGTAGCTCTTGCTGAACATCCGGGCCTCCCGGACGCCGTACTTCTCCCGCAGCTCCCGGCCGACGGCGCGGAGCAGCACCGTCGCGTTCGGCTTGCCGTTCTCAAGCAGCCCGACCGTCAGTCCCGCCAGGGACTGCGGCCGCGGCATGGCGAGCGAGGTGTTAGTGCTCCGGTCGCCTTCCCCGGTCGGGTCGAGCAATGGTTCGCGCATCTTCCGTGGTCACCTCCTGGCCAGGTTGAGTGCCCGCTGCGTCACGTTCGCGGCGGTCAGGCCGTAGTACTCGTAGAGCTCGGCGGGGACGCCGACCTCGAGGTCCCGGTCGGGCAGGGCGACCTGGTCGAGCTTGACGCTGAGCCCGGCCCGCGCGATGGTCTCCGCGACGATCGTGCCGAGCCCGCCGACGACGCTGTGCTCCTCGACGGTCAGCACGTGCCCGGTCTTCTCGGCGCTCGCGAGCAGCGCGGTCTCGTCGTACGGTCGCAGGTAGGCGGCGTCGAACACGTCGGCCTCGACGCTGTCGTGCTCGAAGAGCAGCTCGGCGGCCTGCGCGGCGAGCCCGACGCCCATGCCGTGCCCGATCAGCGTGACGTCGCCGCCGGCCCGCAGCCGCGGCCACTTGCCGTACGCGTACTCCGGCGCCTGGTCGTAGACCTTCTCCGCGGCCTCGGCGATCCGGATGTAGACCGGGTTCTCCAGGCTCGCGGTGGACCGCATCAGGCTGATGCAGGACGCGGCGTCGGCGGGGGAGAGCACGACCGTGTTGTTCATCGTGCGCGCGATCGCGATGTCCTCGACCGCGTAGTGCGAGGTGCCGAAGTAGCCCATCGCGAGACCGGACAGCCGGCCGACGAGCCGCACCGGCAGGTGGTTGTAGTCCACGTCGGTGCGCCACTGCTCGCAGGTCTTCAGCATGCCGAACGGTGACATCGAGTAGATGTAGGGGATCAGGCCCGCGCTGGCGAGCCCGGCGGCGAGCGAGACCGAGTTGGTCTCCGCGATGCCGACCTCGATGTAGCGCTCGGGGAACTTCGCGATGAACTCCGCGACCGTGTTGGACATGTCGGCGGCCAGGGTGACGATCCGCTCGTCCTCCGCGCCGAGCTCGGTCACCGCATAGCCGGCCGGGTTCGTGGTCATCGCGGTCTCGCGCTCGACGTCGCTGAAGACGTCGACCATTTTCTTCTCAGCCATTGGCCACCTCGCGGGGGGTACGGGGGGTCGTCCCCCCGGAAGACAACTGCATCCGGGCGGAGATCTCGGCGACGACGTCGGCGTACTGCTCGGCGTTGAGCAGGCCAAGGTGCCAGGCCTGCGGCTGCTTCTCCATGAACTCGACGCCGTGGCCCTTCTTCGTCCGGGCGATGACCGCCACGGGCTCCTCGCTCGCCGGTTCCGGCAGCTCGTCGAAGGTCTTCTTGAGCGTGGCGGCGTCGTGCCCGTCGATCTCCCGCACCGTCCACCCGAAGGCCTCGAAGCGCTTGCCGAGCGGCTCGATGTTCATGGCCTGGGACGTCGGCCCGGCACCGGAGAAGCCGTTGGCGTCCACGATCGCGACCAGGTTGCCCAGCTTGTAGTGCGAGGCGGCCATCGCCGCCTCCCAGACCTGGCCCTCCTGCAGCTCGCCGTCGCCGGTCAGCACGAACGTCCGGTAGTCGCGGCCGGTGAGCCGGGCCGCGATCGCCATGCCGGCGCCGACCGACAGGTTGTGCCCAAGGGAACCGGAGGAGAAGTCAATACCAGGCGCCAGCTTCATGTTCGGGTGGTCGTTCAGCGGCGAGCCGACCTTGCCGAACTGCTTCAGCCAGTCGCGGCTGTAAAAGCCGAGGTCCGCGAGCACCGGCCACAAGCCGGTGGCCACGTGCCCCTTGCCGAGGAGGAAGCGGTCCCGGTCCGGCCAGTTCGGCTCGCTCGGGCGCAGCCGGAGCGCGTGGTAGTACAGGGCGGCGACGAGCTCCGCGCTGGAGAACGTGGACGAGTAATGGCCGAGTCCGGCCTGCGCGATCAGGTCGATCGTCTGCAGCCGTATCCAGTCCGCCCGGCGGCGGAGCTCGGTGTCGGTGAGCGGCCGCCCCCTCTCCAAGGTGCCGGGCTGCAAGGTCGTGTCATCTGGCATGACGCCAGCCTAAATTCGGCGCAACTTGTTGACAATATGCCGCTTGGGCACCCGGCAGCATTGATCACTGTGCCTGCCCACAAGGGTTCGGCCAGGAAATCGCTGGTGTTTATGCTCGTCATCACGTCGGCAGATTGTGCCTGGACACCTTAAGGAGCGTCACCGGGCGCTGGCTATGTGATGGGGAGACAAGATTCCGCCCACGGGAACGCTGGTCGGGCGATAGAGACCGAAGCGATACACGATCTCGTTTGTCATCCTGTTGACAATCTCACTGGGCGAGATCAACCCTGTGGGCATTGTGGTCTGGTAGACCCCGGATTTAATGCGAGGGCGCATGGAACACGGCAATCGACCGGGGGACAACCCCCCGTACGCTTCAAGATAAGCAGACGGAGTCCCCGGGCGGCCCGAGCCGCGTTCGGGGTCCTGGCCGCGGGTGCGGCGGTCCTGCTCGCGGCCTGCTCATCGTCCAGCAGTTCGAACGCGGCGGCCGGCAGCACGTCGGCCGGCGCGGCAACCAGCTCGACCTCGGCGACGTCGACCGCCGCGGGCGTCTCCGCGCTCATGGCCGACGTGAACAAGTACGCGGCGACGCCGAGCTTCACTGACTACGGGCCCAGCTACGGCGGCAAGGTCCCCAGCATCGCTAACCTGGCCGGCAAGAAGATCATGATCATCCCGGGCGTCAGCGCGCTGGCCGCGTGCGAGGAGATCGCGCAGGCCGCCTCGAACTTCGCCAAGGCCGCGGGCATGGTGCCGACGATCTTCGACAACCAGGGCACCACGGCCGAGCACAACACCGCGATCGAGAACGCGATCCACCAGGGATACGCGGCGATCGTGATGGGGTGCGCGATGGACCCGTCGACGAGCGCGCCGGCGATCGCCCAGGCCGAGAAGGCCGGCATCGTGGTGGGCACCTACGGGGGCACACCGGACATGGACCAGCGCGCCGGGACCACGTACAACACCGATGACCCCTACGCGCTCGACGCCAAGCTGGCGGCCGAGCAGGCGGTCGCGCAGCACAACGGCCAGCCGTTCAACGCCATCGCGATCACGTCGACCGCGACCGGTCCCGCCACGGCGATCGAGGAGGCCTCGATCCAGAGCACGCTCGCCGCGGACTGCCCGAAGTGCACGCTGACCGCGGTGAACGTCGAGGTGCCAAACTGGCAGACGCAGGTCGCCAGCACCGTGACCTCCCAGCTGCTGCAGCACCCCAACGTGAGCGTCCTGTTCCCCGACTACGCGGGCGAGCTGACGTACGTGCTCGCGGGCATCCAGGCCGCGCACCGCACCGGCGTGAAGACGTACCTCGCGTTCGGCGGCGGCACGCCGTTCGTCCAGTTGCAGACCGCTCAGCCGGGCGCGAGCATCATCCAGAGCGACGTCAGCGAGTCCCCGCCGTGGACGGGCTACCTGCTGGTCCTGCAGACCATCCGCGGCCTGGAGAAGCTGTCCCCCATCTCGTACGCCGACGCCATCGGCCCGGACCGGATCATCACCCCGGATAACGCGGTCGACGTCCTTACCACCGGCGGGTTCGGAGACGACTGGGTCAACGGCTTCCGCGAGCTGGTGGGGCTGCCCGACCTGTCCGGCAGCGCGCTGCACGCCGCGTCGACGCTGAACGGCGCGATGGTCGGCAAGGCCTGACAACGACACACTGGTCCTGAGTGCGGGTAGCAGCCCGGGCGGAGTTTCCGCTCCGGGCTGCTGTCCGCGCCGCGGACCGGTCCCGATAGGAGAAAAGGAGGCGTGCGTTGCCGGTCACGAACAGCGGAACGCCGGGCGACTCAGACAAGCACGTCAGCCTGCGGGAACCTCCCGCACCCGGCGAGCAGGCGGTAGCTACCCAGACAGGGGCCCCGCCCGCGGTTGAGGTGCGCGGCATCTCCAAGGATTTCGGCAGTAACCGGGCGCTGGACAACGTCGACCTGCGCATCGGCCAGGGCGAGGTGGTCGGGCTGCTCGGGCAGAACGGCTCGGGCAAGTCGACGCTGGTGAAGGTGCTTGCCGGAGTCTACGACCCGGAACCGGGCGGACGCCTGTTCGTGGGCGGCGAGGAGGTCGCGCTGCCCCTTGCCCCCGGCCAGGCGAGCGAGATCGGGCTCAGTTTCGTGTACCAGAACCTGGCGCTCGCGGCGGGGCTGAGCGTCCTGGAGAACCTGACGCTCGGCGAGCGGATCACCGCCCGCGGCTGGAAACCGATTAACTGGATCTCCGAGCACCGCCGCGCCGCTGCCGTGCTCGAGCGCTACCAGGTCACGCTCGACCTCGACCGCAACGCGGGCGAACTGGCGCCGGTCGACCAGGCGCGGCTGGCGATCGTCCGGGCCGCGGAAGACCTGCGCCGCTACCGCGCGCGCAGCGGCGGCACGCACTCCGTGCTCGTCCTCGACGAGCCCACCGTGTTCCTTCCCGAGGAGGAGGTGGACCGGCTCTTCGACCTCATCAGGACCGTCGTCGGCCGAAGGGGCGGCGGTGCTGTTCATCTCGCACGACCTGGCCGCCGTCCGTGCGATCACCGACCGTATCGTCGTGCTGCGGGACGGCAAGGTCGTCGGCCAGGAGGCCACCGCCGACATCCACGAGGACAAGCTGGTCGACCTCATCGTCGGGGCGACGGCCCGCCTGGGCGAGAGCGCTCCGGCGAAAGCGGCCCCGGTCGAAGACCAGCGGGCGGTCGACCTGACGGTAGCGGTGATGGAGTCAGCGGGAGACGCGCCCGCGGCGGGCGAGAACGTGGCCGTCCAGCACGTGACCGACGAGCGGCTGCACGACCTGTCGTTCGAGATCGACGCCGGGGAGATACTCGGCGTGGCCGGCCTCATCGGCTCCGGCGCCGAGGACCTGCCGTACCTGCTGTTCGGGGCGCGCCCTGACGGCTACGGCGCGCTGCGCCTCGGGCGCCGAGACCATCGACATCGCCGGGCTCAGCCCGGCCCGCAGCGTGCGCGAGCGCATCGCCCTCGTCCCGGCCGACCGCGCGGTGCTGGGCCTGAGTCAGTCGCTGACGCTGTGGGAGAACATCGTCATGCTCGTCGAAGACGAGCATTACCGGGGCGGCGTCTTCCACCGCGGCGAGCTCGTTACGCTCGCGCGCGAGGCGATCGACCGGTTCCTGATCCGGCCGCCGCGGGCACGCAACACCATGTCGACGTTCTCTGGCGGCAACCAGCAGAAGGCGCTGCTGGCGAAGTGGCTGCTCGCCCGGCCGCGGCTGCTGCTGCTGCATGAGCCGACGCAGGGCGTCGACGTGGGCGCCCGGCGTGACATCTACCGCTTCGTGAAATCAGCCGCTGCCCTGCATCACATGGCGGTGCTATGGGTGACAACGGAGTTCGGCGAGCTCGCGGAGGTCTGCGACCGGGTGATCGTCGTCACCCAGGGGCGGCACACCGCGACGCTCGAAGGCGAAGAACTGACCGAGGAAGCAATCAGTGCCGCGGCATTGCGGCAGACCAGGGAGGACCGATGACCGCGCCAGCTCCAGTCGACGAGGCCCGGCGGGAGGAGCACCGGGCGGAGCGGTCGGCGCCCTCAGCGCTGTTGCGGGTGGGAGTCCAGCGTTACGCGATCCTCATCGTGTTCGCGATCATGGTCGCCGTGTTCGGGGTGGACCTGCCAAGCACCTTCCTCTCGATCGGCAACCTCTCCAACATCCTGGGCTCCCAGGCGGTGCTGTTCATCCTGGTGATGGCCGTCCTCCTGCCGACGGTCGTGGGCGACTTCGTCGACCTGTCGCTCGGCTCATCGCTCGGCCTGTCCGCGATGACCCTGGCCGTGCTCAACGTGCAGCACGGGTGGCCGGTCCTGCTCGCCTGCCTGGCGGCGATCGGCGCGGCCGTGGTCGTCGGCCTGGTCAACGTCTTCTTCGTGGTGTACTTCGACAACGACCCGTTCATCGTGACGCTCGGCACGATGACGATCGTGCAGGGCGTCATCTACATCGTCTCCGGCTCCAACAGCGTCGGGATCGTCTCGACCAACCTGTCGAACTGGATCTTCACGAACGAGTTCCTGTCGATCCCGCTTGAGTTCTACTACGGCCTGGCGATCTTCCTCGTCGTCTGGTACGTGCTCAGCTTCACGCCGACCGGCCAGAAGGCCCTCGTGATCGGGCAGTCGCGCGAGGTGGCCCGGCTGAGCGGCGTGCGGGTCAACCGCCAGCGGTCCTGGGCCTACATCCTCGGCGCGGTCATCGCCGCCATCGCGGGGATCGCCTACGCGGGCACCAACGGGACGGTGGACCCGACGGCGGGCAGCGCCCTGATCCTCCCGGCCTACGCGGCGGTCTTCCTCGGGGCGACCGCGATCAAGCCGGGCCGCATCAACGCGCTCGGCGCCCTGATCGCGGTCTACTTCCTGGCGACGGGCACGGCCGGACTTGAGCTGCTCGGCGCGCAGACCTACTTCCAGCAGATCTTCTACGGTGCCGCGCTGGTCGCGGCGATCACGATCCCGAAGGTCAACCGCGACCGGTTCTTGAAGCGCAAGCGGCGCCGCCTGAGGCAGCACAGCGTGACCCGGGTCGGCCCGGGTATGCAGCAAGCGACGAAAGGCGGGCAAAATGGGTGTGCTTGAGGATCTGTTCGACGTGCGCGGCCAGGTCGCGCTGGTCACCGGCGGCGCATCCGGGCTCGGCTACGCGTTCGCCGAGATCCTGGTCCAGGCGGGCGCGAACGTGGTCATCGCGGACTGGGACGCCGACGCGCTCGAGGGCGCGGTCAAGTCGCTCGCCGAGGCCGCGGTCGCGGCCGGACGCGAGCCCGCCCGCGGCCTGTCGGCCACCGGCGGCCACCTCGGCCCCCCGCTCGTCAACGGCCGGGGGGTGGACGTCAGCGACCCGCGGGCGGTGCGCGACCTGGTCGACCGGGTCGTGGAGAGCCAGGGCCGCATCGACATCGTGTTCGCCAACGCGGGGGTGGCGCGCGGCCGGCCGCCGATGCTGCCCGAGGGCTGGCTCGACGACATGTCGATGCCGGACTACGACACGCTGATCGACGTGAACCTGCACGGCGTCGTCTACACCGTGCAGGCGGCGGCGCGGCACATGAAGCGGCAGCGCTCCGGCTCGATCATCACCACGGCGTCCACGGCCGGCTTGCGCAACGACCCGTACACGCCGTACTCGTACGCGATCGCTAAGGCGGGCGTCGTCAACTTCACCAAGCAGGCGGCGCACGACCTGGCCCGCTGGGGCGTGCGGGTAAACGCGATCGCCCCCGGACCGTTCAAGACCCACCTCGGCGGCAAGGAGCCGACGTCGGCCGCGGCGGAGGCGATGTGGAGCGCGGTCGTCCCGCTCGGCCACATGGGCGACCCGAAGGAGATCCGCGGCCTGGCCCTGCTGCTCGCCTCGAAGGCGGGCAGCTTCATGACCGGCGGCGTCTACCCGATCGACGGCGGCGCCCTCCTCCAGGGCCCGAGCCTCCCGCCCCTGGATTAGGCCGCGTACTCCGTCTCGCCGATGAACGCGGCCCACAGCCCGGCGTAGACGCCGTCCCGCTCGACCAGCTCGTCGTGCGAGCCGATCTCGGCCACGCGGCCGTGGTCCATGACGATGATCCGGTCGGCCCGAGCCGCCGTGGTCAGCCGGTGCGCGACGACGATCGTCGTCCGGTGCGCGGCCAGCGAGTCCGTGGCCGCGTTCACGGCGGCCTCGGACGCGAGGTCAAGCGCGGCCGTCGCCTCGTCGAGCAGCAGGATGTCCGGGTCGGCCAGCTCGGCTCGCGCGAGCGCGATGAGCTGCCGCTGCCCGGCGGACAGGTTGCGCCCGCGCTCGCCGACCTCGTGGTCGTACCCGCCCGGCAGGGCGGTGATCATGTCGTGCGCGCCCACGGCCCGCGCCGCCCCCTCGATCTCGTCCATGGAGGCGTCCGGGCGGGCGTAGGCGATCGCGTCCGCGACCGTGCCGCTGAACAGGTACGCCTCCTGCGGCACGACCCCGAGCCGGTGATGGAACTCGGTGAGGTCGTAGGACCGCACGTCGACGCCGTCGACGAGGACGGCCCCGGCGGTCACGTCGTAGAACCGGGCGATCAGCTTGACGATCGTGGACTTGCCCGCGCCGGTCTGCCCGACCAGCGCCACGGTCTCGCCCGGGGTGATCGTGAACGACACCCCGGCGATGGCCTCGCCCGCGGTCTTCGCGTCGACGGCGGCGCCGTCGAACGTGGACCCGCTGCCGTAGGCGAACCGCACGTCGCGCAGCTCGATCTCGCCGGCCAGGCCGGCGGCGGGCACCGGCACCGGGTCGACGGCGGGCGGCACGGTGGTGCGCAGCCGCAGCAGGTCCTTGATCCGCGACAGGCCGACGGCGGCCTGCTGGTAGCCGTCGAAGACCTGGGACAGCTGCTGGATCGGCGCGAACACCATGTCGATGTAGAGCAGGTAAGCGATCAGCGCGCCGACCGACAGCGCGCCGGAGTGGACCTGGCCCACGGCGACCACGAGCACGAGCGCGGACGCTACCGTGGACAGCGTCTGCACGAAGGGGAAGTACAACGCGATGTACCGCTGCGCCCGCAGGCGCGTGTCGCGGTAGCCGCGCGACCGTCCGGCGAACCGGTCCAGGTTGGCCCCTTCGCGGCGGAACGCCTGGGTGACCCGCAGCCCGGCCACGTTCTCGGCGAGGTCGGCGTTGACCACGGAGATCTGCTCGCGCGCCTCGGTGTAGGCCCGGGACGACTTCAGGCGGAACACCACCGTGGCCACGGCGAGCACGGGCACGATCGCCAGCACCAGCAGCCCGAGCCGGACGTTGATCACCAGCATCGCCGCGAGCACCCCGAAGAACGTGAGCAGCGACGACACCGTCGTGACGAACCCGGTCTGGAGGAACGTCGACAGCGCGTCCACGTCGGTGGTCATGCGGGTCATGATCCGCCCGGACATCTCCCGCTCGTAGAAGTCGAGGCCGAGCCGCTGCAACTGCGCGAAGATCTTCACCCGGAGCGTGTAGAGCAGCCGCTCGCCGTTGCGGCCGACAACCATCGTCGAGGCGATGTTGACCAGCCAGTCGGCGACCACGACACCCAGGCCGATCAGCGCCAACAGCAGCACCACGTGGAGCATCCCGGCCTGGACGCCCTGGTTGATCCCGCCCCGCACCAGCACCGGCAGCGCCAGGTTGGCGCCGGCGTTGAGCCCGTTGAGCACGAGCCCGGCGACCAGCGCCCACGCGATCGGCCTGAGCAGCTTGCGCAGCGTGAACGCGGCGTCGCCCGCCCGGGCCTGGGCGAGGGGCACATTCGGCTTGTCCTTGACGGGCGGGAGCGCCTCGACCCTGGCTAGCAGCTCCGGGCTCGGCGGCACGGAGCCGATCATGCCGTCCATGTGGGTAGCCGCGGCCCGCCCGACGCGCCCGCCGGCGGCCCGGACCGGGGCCGCGTTCCCGGTGGCCGGGTCGCGGTGAGCGCCCGCCGCGCCTGTCGTCCGCACCGATGATCACCGACGTCACGTCCGCGTCTTCGCGTTGTCCGGAACGCGTTCCCGCTTCTCGCACCGCGTCGCCCTTGCCCGCCGCGTGGTCTGCGCGGACGCCAGGTCGCCCGCGTCGACGCCCTCGACGCCCTCGCCTGGACCGGTGATCAGGATCCGGTACAGCTCGCAGCGCTGGGTGAGCTCGGCGTCGGTGCCCATGTCGGCCAGCTTCCCGTCGGCGGTGAGCACGGCGATGCGGTCGGCCAGGTTGAGGGTGGATTTCCGGTGCGCGATCAGCAGCGTGGTCCGGCCCGCCATGACGCGGTGCAGGGTGGCGTGAATCTCGGCCTCGATCCGCGGGTCGACGGCCGAGGTGGCGTCGTCGAGCAGCAGCAGCCGCGGGTCAGTGATCAGCGCGCGGGCGATCGCGACCCGCTGCCGCTGACCGCCGGACAGGGTGAGCCCCTGCTCCCCCACGACGGTGTCGTAGCCGTTCGGCAGCTCGCGGATGAAGTCGTCGGCCTCGGCCGCCTTGGCGGCGGCGATGACCTGCTCGTCGGTGGCGTCCGGGCGGCCGTAGGCGATGTTGGCCTTTACCGAGTCGGAGAACAGGAAGGACTCTTCCATGACCATGCCGATCGCGGAGCGCAGCGACTCCTGCGTGACGTCGCGGACGTCGGTCCCGCCGACCTTCACCGCGCCGCCGCGCACGTCGTAGAACCGGGGGAGCAGCAGGGACAGCGTGGACTTGCCAGAACCGGACGGGCCGATGACGGCGACGGTCTCGCCCGGGCGCACCGTGAGGGACAGCCCGCGCAGCACCGGCTGGGACGGCACGTAGCCGAACTTCACGTTGTCGAACGTGATCCCGTTGGCGTCGGCGGGCAGCTCGATCGCGTCCGGCTTGTCGGTGATGACCGGCTTGGAGTCGATGACCTCGAAGACCCGGATGACGCTGGCGCGGGCCTCCTGACCGATGGTGACGAGCGCGGTGAGCATCCGCACGGGTCCGGTGAGCAGGGTCAGGTACGTGGAGAAAGCGAGGAACGTGCCCAGGGAGATGTCGCCGCGGATGGCGAGCCAGCCGCCGAGCGCGAGCACGCCGACCAGGCCGAGCAGTGGGATCGCGGTAAGCGCGGGGTTGTACCTGGCGGTGAACCGGATCATCCGCAGCCGGGAGCCGAAGAGGTCCTCGCTCTCGGCCTCCATCCGCTCCATTTCCTGCTCTTCCTGGCCGAACCCCTTGACGACGCGGACGCCGCCGACGGTCTCGTCGACGATCCCGGCGACCTCGCCGACGATCTGCTGCGCGTGCCAGGAGGCCGGGAAGAGCTTCGTCCGCGAGCGCGTAGAGATCAGCCACAGCGCCGGCGCGACCGCGACCGCGACCAGAGACAGCAGCGGGGAGAGGCTGACCATGATGACCAGCGAGAAGATGAAGAGCAGCACGCTGCCGATGATCAGCGGCATCCACGACAGCAGGCCCTGGACCATGTTGATGTCAGAGATCGACCGCCCGACCAGTTGCCCGGTGTGGATCTCGTCCTGCCGCGCTCCGTCGAGCTTGGACAGCGACTCGAACAGCTCCGTCCGCATGGCGTGCTGGACGTCGAGCGCGGTCTTGCCGCCCCGGTACCGCCGCAGGTAAATGCCGACGAAGTTGGCCGCGGCCGCGATCAGCAGCCCGATGGCCAGCGGCCAGACCGATTCCTTGTGGGTGACGATGACGTTGTCGATGATGTTCCGCTGCAGCAGCGGGATGACCAGCGTGGCCGCCGTGTAGAGCAGCGCCCCGGAGAGGGCGATGATCACGTCGCGCTTGAACCGCCAGCAGTATCCCGCGAGTCGCCGCAGCCAGCGCGCCTCGTTGGACGGCTCCAGTCCGTCCAAAGTGTTCTCCCCGTCTTGACTAGCGCCGTCTTGAGTACGTCCCGTCGCTCAATGCCACTCCGCGTCGCTCGCTTCCGTCCCCTGCTTGTGACCCAGGCCACTCCAAGCCAAAGTTCAGTAACACCGGAGAAACATAATTCATTTCCCGAGCTAACGATTTTTTCCAGCCCGCCGGCGCGGGCAAGCCGGGTACCGGCCCGCCCGCGCCATGACCGGCGGTGTCTCTCAACAGCCAATGACGAGGGCCTTGAACCCGGTCGCCGCGCAGAGTTTCCGCAGGTCCCCGGGATCGCTGGTGTACACTTGTCCCCGGCCTTCGCGTGCAAGGCGACCGTGGCGTCCACCACGTCCTTCGTCCGCGTCGCGCCGAGGAGCTCTCCGGCTCGGTACCCGTCCTCCCGGGTGATCGGCTCGACCTTGATGTCGCGGAGCAGCCGGGCGAGCCGCGCACTGCCTCGCCCCGTTGCGCCAGACCTGGGCGACCACGTTGGGATTGGTACGGACTGGCGTTCCGGCCCGCAGGGCGTGCTGGATCTTGTCATGCATATCTTGGTCGCCTCGGTCAACGGCGATCGAGCGCGCCGGCGTCAAGGACCAACGCGGTCATGCCTCAGCCGCTTTCCGTGCGGCCTCGCACCGGGCGTAGTACTCGTAGGAGAGCTGCTCCTCCTGCTCCTCGTGTCTCTGCCACTCGGCCCGCTCTTCCTCGGTTGGCTCACCGAACTCGGCGAAGTACTCATCGAGGTACTCCTGCAGCCCCGCCCTCCGCCGCTTTTCCTCGGCCTCCTCGAAGGCCTCAGCCTCGTCGTCCGCGCGGAACTTGAGCTCGGCCGCGGCGACGACCCAGTCGTCGAGCGACAGTCCCTGCCGCTCGGCCGACTCCTTGATCGCCTCGGCCAGTTCTGGAGCGAGAGTCACGCTCATCGTGATCTTCACCCTTCGATCGTACGACAGGAATTCCCGTTGGCCTAAGGAGTATCCCGGCGCCCGATTTCCAGGCGCAACCGCACCGTAGCACCCTCCACCGACATTCCGTTTTGCCAATCGCAACGCGCTGACATTGGCTCACATGCGCAACAAGATGCCACCTGACCTGCGCAGATCACTAATCATGAAAACTTTCCCAAGAATTCCCAGGTCATCATCATGATCGATTAATAGATGATCAACGGCAACTGTTTGCGCGCCGTCAGTCTCCCAGTCCCGGAGCCTCCCAAATTGTAGCGGTACCGGGGGGCGTGCGCCGGTCAGCGTTAGGTCGGCCCGGTCCCGGGCGGGCCGTTAGCGCGGAGACTTTTCTTAGGACGGATCATTTGCCGGCCCTGGCATGTATTAGTTTCCGCGCTCGGAAAAGTTCCCGCGTTAAAGCGGCGGCGCCGCCCGGGGAGGCGGGATTTTCTTCGCAGAACGGGCCGGGCGCGGAAGCCGGGACGACTAAATCAGCGAGCGGTCGAACCTGGCCCGCCGTCAAGGGGCCCAAGAGGAATGGGTACGGGAACCAGGCAAGTCCCGCAGACTCAGCCGTGAATGATCTCCACGTGGCTGCCGGCGCGCCCCTTGCGCACGTGGACCTGGGCGGGGATCCGCTGGCGGAGCTCGGAAACGTGGCTGACGATGCCGACGATGCGGCCGCCGGCCCGGAGACCGTCGAGCACGTTCATGACCTCGTCGAGCGTCTCCTCATCCAGCGTGCCGAAGCCCTCGTCGACGAACAGCGCCTCCATCGGGGTGCCCGCCGACTCGGCCGTCACCACGTCGGCGAGGCCAAGGGCGAGGGCCAGGCTCGCCAGGAACGTCTCGCCGCCGGACAGCGTGGCCGTGTCGCGGTCGATGCCCGGTCCAGGCGTCGCAGGCCAGCAAGCTAAGGCCCGCCTTCGCGTTGCCCTTCCTGGCGTCGGAGTGCACCAGCGAGTAGCGGCCCGCGGTCATCGTGAGCAGTCGCTCGCTCGCCGCGGCGGCGACCTCTTCGAGCCTGGCCGCCAGGACAAAGCTGGACAGCGTCATCTTGTACTGGTTCGCGCCGCTCGTCCCGTTGGCCAGGTCGGCCAGGTGGCGGATCTGCCCGGACCGTTCGCGCAGCGGTTCCAGGGCGGCCAGGGCTTGTTCGAGCTGCGGCCGCAGCAGCGCCAGTTGCTCAACGCGGTGTCGGCTGGTGCCGTAGGCGGTGTTGGCCGCGTCGTAGGCCTGCTGGGCCGAACTGGCCGCTTCCGCCGCTTCCGCGACCGGGGCGGGCGGGTCGAGCGTCACGTCCAGGTCCGGGTCGGCGAGGAGATCGGCGACCGCGGCGGCCGTGAGCAGCGCATCGGCCAGGCGCGTCGCCGCGTTGATCGCGGCGTCCAGGTCGCCGGCGTCGCCCAGCTGGGCGGCTAGTTCCGCGCGGTGCCGCTCCGCCCGCGCTTCGGCGGCGTCGGCTTCCGCGAGCGCTGCGGCCCGCTGCTCGGTCAGCTCGGCGAGCCTGGCCTTGTCCGCGGCGATCAACTCGTCCAGCTCGTCCAGCTCGCCTTGCCGCGCCAGCGAGGCCCGCGGCGGCGTCGCCGAGCCGGGCCGCCGCGGCTTCTCGTTCTTCCGCGTCGGCCTGGGCCGCGCGAGCGGCCGCGGTCAGCGCCGCCGCCGCATCGGCGGAATCGACCGAGCACGCGATGCCGGCGTGGGCGAGGCGACTCACGAGGTCGCCTATCACCGCTTCGACGGCGGCGACGCGGCTTCCCGCCTCGTCGGCCGCCTGCACCGCGTCGCCTGCCAGCCGGAAGGCGGCGTCTTCGGCGTCCCGAGCGCACCGGCGGAAACGATGCCGAGTCGACGGGGTCGGGGTGCTCGAGGGACCCGCAGACCGGGCAGGGGCTGCCATCCGTCATCTGGGCGGCGAGTTCCGCGCGCATGCCGTCGATGCGCGCCTCGCGGACCCGCAACGCGGCCGTCTGCGCGGCCACGGCGTCCTCGCGGGCGGTGAGGTGCGCCGCGCGCAGTTCAGCGCGCTTCGCGTGCTCGGCGACGAGCGCGGCGCAGTCGCCCGCCGCCCGTCGGGCGGCGTCCGCCGTGGCCCGCGCGCTGGGGAGGGCGGTGGCGGCCCGGCTGGCGGCATCGCGGTGCCGCTCCGCCTCGGCCCGGGCGGACCGGCGCCGTCGCGCTTCCCCCTCGGCTAGCTCAAGGTCGTCGGCCAGCGCGGCCGCGCGGCCACGCGCCGCCGCGGCGGTCTCGTCCTCCGTGTCGGCCTGGCGGGCGAGCGAGCGAAGTGCCTCCAGGTGACCGGCCTGCGCCTGCCGTTCCTGGCCGGCCGCGCGCAGCGCCGCCGGCCGCGGCCGGCCCGGGTGATCTCCGGCGTGGCGGCCTCCAGGTCGGCCCGTCGGCGCAGCGCGTCGCGGCGGCGGCGCTGGCGGTCGGCGAGTTGCTCCGCCCGGCGCTGCGCGTCCAGCGTGGCCTCCAGGTCGGCTCGCCTGGCGGCGACCAGCCCGGCCGCCGTGTCCTGCTCGGCCGCGGCCGTTGCCGCGAGGGCGGCGGCCCATGCTTTCCCCGCCGGCGCAGCGGCGGCGGGGACGGGGCTGCCCGCGGCCTGGGCAATCTGCGCCACCAGTTGAGTGACGCCCGCCTCGGCCGCCGCCACCTCCTTGTCGGTGGCGCGGCGACGGTCGGCGAGCCAGTCTTCGACCTTGCGGAAGCGGTCGGTGCCGAACAGCTTCTGCAGCAGTGCTTCCTTGTCCTTCGCGTCGGCGCGCAGGAACCTGGCGAATTCGCCCTGCGGGAGCAGGACCACCTGGAAGAACTGGGTGGCGGACATGCCCATGAGGTTCTCGATCTCGGCGTCGACCTCGCCGATCCGCGTCGACTTCGACTCCCAGGCGCCGGATGGGGAAAGCTCGGCGAGACGGACGAAGGCCGGCTCGGTGGTGACCCCCGTGCCCGACTTCTTCGGCCGCGCCTGCTCCGGCGGCGGGTGATGCGCAGGCGGCGGCCGCCGATCGCCGCCTCGAGCTCAACCTCGGTCGCGGTGCGCGGCGCGGCGTGGTCGGACCGGAGCCGCCTGGCGCTGCCGCGCTCCCCTGGTACCCGGCCGTAGAGGGCGAACGCGATCGCGTCGAGCAGCGTCGTCTTGCCCGCGCCGGTCTCGCCGTGCAGCAGGAAAAGGCCCTCGAGGTCGTCGAACGTGACCTCTTCGGTCCCGGCGAACGCGCCGAAGGCGGTCACGCGGAGGCGGTGCGGGCGCATCAGGGCTCGCCGTCGTGGTCGGCGGCGGTGCCGCGGGCCGCGGTGAACGCGGCCGCGAGCAGTTCGCGCTCCGGGGCGGTGGCGTCGTCGTTGCGCACGTGCCGCACGAACTCCGCGGCGACCGTCAGGTCGTCGCGGCCCTTGACCTTCTGGCCGTAACTGCGCGGGTCGGCGGCGACCCCCTCGGGCTTGAACTCAAGCGTGAGGATGTGCGGGAACCTGGCCCGCAGCCGCTCCATCGCGCCCTCTGGGCGCACGGTGTCGGTCAGGGTCACGGCCACGAAGTCACCCTCCTGGCCGTCGTGTGCGCGCGCGGCCAGGAGGTCCTCGAGGCGTCCCCGCAGCACCGAGAGGCGCTTGTAGACAGGCGCAGGCACCCATTCCGCGGCGGCCGTGCCGCCCGTGTCGACGTCGACGAGCCAGCTGCCCTTCTGGTGGTCCTTCTCCGAGAACGAGTAGGGCAGCGGGGAGCCGGAGTACCGCATGTTTCCCGCCAGGGTCTGGCGGCCGTGCAGGTGCCCGAGCGCGACGTAGCTGAAGCCGGCGAAGACGCTCGCGGGCACGTAGCCGATGCCGCCGACGGAAATGTCCCGCTCGGAGGCGCTGGCCTGCCGCTGCGCGGCCTCCGCGCGTTCCCGCTCGTCCCGGCCGCCGGCGACCCACGCGTGCGCGAGCACCACGGTGCGGGTCGCGGCGCGGGCGGCGGCGTCCGCCCGGATAAGGCCAAGAGCGCCACTCAGAACGGCAGCGTGACTGCTCGGGTCGGTCGCCGGCCCCGCGTCCTGGGCGGCAGCGTCCTGGGGGGTGACCTGGCCCAGGGCCGGCTCCAGGTAGGGCACGCCGTAGACGGCGACCTCGCCGCTCTCGTCGGCGAGCAAGATGGGCTCGGCGAGCGCCGCGGGCCGGGTGCGCAGGTGCACGCCCGAGGCGTCGATGAGCGCGCTGTTGACCCCGAGCCTGCGCGCGGAGTCGTGGTTGCCGCTGATCAGGATCACCCGGGCGCCGGTGTCGCGCAGCCGGGCGAGCGCGTCCTCGTACAGCGCCACCGCGTCCACCGGCGGTATCGCCCGGTCGTAGACGTCGCCGGCCACGAGCACGGCGTCCACCCGCGCGGACCGCGCCGTCTCGACGAGGTGGTCGAGGAACGCGGCCTGCGCCTCCCTCAGGTCGAAGCGGTGCAGCGACCGCCCGAGGTGCCAGTCCGACGTATGCAGGAACCGCATGCCAAGGACGGTAGCGAAACCCCCCGACATTCGGCGCCGGGTCACCGGCGAACGGCGGTCCGCGAGCGTTCCGGCCAGCGCCAGGCGGGACCGTCGAGCGGTTCGCGGCCGGCGACCGGGGTCTCGCCGAAGTCCTTGATCAGCTCGATCGTGCCCGCGGCGATTCCGGCCGCCTCCGTCGCGCGGTGCAGCGCCTTGACCAGGGTCTGGGAGTGTGAGACCGCGATGACCTGCGAGCGTTCCGCCGCCGCGGCGATCAGCTGGGCCAGCGGGGCCAGCAGCTCCGGGTGCAGGCTGGTCTCCGGCTCGTTGAGCACCAGGAGGCCCGCCGGGCGGGGCGCGAGCAGGGCCGCGGCCCACAGCAGGTAGCGCAGCGTGCCGTCGGAAAGCTCGGCCGCGCTCAGCGGCCTGAGCAGGCCCGGCTGGTGCAGCCGCAGCCCGAGCCGCCCGCCGCCCTCGCTCTCCACGGTGATCCCGCTGCCAGGGAAGGCCAGGTCGACGGCCTGGTCGAGGGCGTCGGCGGCGCCGGTTTCGCGGATCGTCTGCAGCGCGGCGGCGACGTCCGCGCCGTCGTGGCTCATCACCGGCGTCCGCGTCCCGATGTGGCTAGCGCGGGCGGGCGCGGCGGCGAGCGGGACGATGAGCCGCCGCAGCGACCGGTAGTTCTCCACCGCGAGCGTGGCTATCACCCGCCCGACGCTACCAACGAGGGCCGACTGCCGGGATCAGTCAGGTGGAATAACCCCCGGCTAACGAATTCCGGCCGTTGTCAACTTTGCCGCCTGCAAAGGCGTCGAGATGAGTAACGCGTGCTCCGGTGGGGGAAGCCGCGCGCGGGGTGGGGGGAAATATGGCCTCGTTGGTGATATGGGGGATATTGATCGGCGTCACCGTGCTGCTGGGCTTGGTCGCCCATAACTTCGGCCTGTGCACGGTGCGCTGGGTATCGGCGATTACCGCGGTAATCCTGATCTCAGTGATCACTAAGAACGGGATTAACGTCTGGCTTCAGGCACATCCGAAATCACCGCCGTCGAATCTGGTGAACGCGTTCACCACCGGAGTCGACGCGCTGATCAAGAACCTGCTGCGGCCATTGCTGTTCGGATACCGCGAATCGCCGCCCGGGCCTATCGGGCGGGGCGTCGCCGCTTTCTTGCTCCTCCTGGGGTACCGGGGACTTGAGGCGTGGACGATGCGCAGGCAGGCGCCGCAGCTCGACACCAGCACGCTGAATGACCGTGCTCCGCGCGCCGCGTCCGGCGGCGTTTCCGGTGACGGCGCCGGCGCCGGCGAGCGCACGGCTGGGAACGCCCGGCTGCACGACCAGCTCGTGCACGAGCTCAAGTTCCGGCTGGCCGCGATCGAGGTCCGGGCGCCGGCGATCCTGCCCGGCGGCAGCCGGGCGGGCGGGCTCGCCTCCATCGCCGAGACCAGCGGGGTCAACGGCGGGGGACTGGCCGGGGCGATCATCCGGTTCGCGGGCTCGATCTGGCCGAGCCCGCGCCGGTTCCAGCTCCGGGTCTGGGTTGAGCCATCGGCCAACCCGCCCGCCCCGGCCGACGGCCTCCAGGTGACCGTCTACCTGGAGAACCCGCGCACCGGGGCGACGGTGGCCACCAAGACCCTGGCCTGCGCCGGCATCAGCGAGGCGTCGTCGATGGTGGCCGGCTACGTCGCCCGGCAGATCTTCGCCCAGGACCCGTCGACCCCGCCATGGTGCTATGGCCGGGCCGACGGCCGCGACCTCGGCGCGTCGCTGCTGGCACGGCTGAAGCGGGTACCGACCGAGTCGCCGGCCGCGATCGAGGCGTCCCGGCGGGCCCAGATCGCCGAGCTGTGGCAGTGGGCGAGCACCGGCCGTTCCTCCGGTGTTGTGCGGTATGAGCTGGCGCAGCTGCTTGACCTCGACGGTGACCACCTGGCCGCGTTGCGCTTGCACGCCATGAGCCTCGACCAGTATCCGCGCTTCTACCGTGACCGCTACCGACTAGGCATCTCACTGGAGATGATCGCGACTTCCGGTCCGCCGTTGACCGATGGGGGAGACGGGGGAGAAGCGGAGCGACAGCTCAACGAAATCCTTGGCTTCCTGTACCGGCACCCGCTGAAGAGGCGTGCGCAGCACAGGCTCAAGCGCGATCACCTGACTACGAGTGACGGCCGTCAGGACAAGGAGCCGGGGCGATGCGACGGCGACCAGGCGAAGCGCGGGCTGTCGGTATCGCTGCGCTTGGAGCTGCTGACGGCCGCGATGCAGGTCCTGCGCGAGGTGCGGACGCAACTGACATTCCGGCACGTCGTCTGGGCCACCCTCCGGCACCGTAACGAGCGGGCCGTATGGCTGCCGTACTGGACCTGGCTACCGTCTTGGGGCCCGCGCCGGCGCTGGGCGTTTCTCGACGCCGTGCGCGTCGCCGAGTTGCTCGTCGCGACCAGGATCAAGTACCTCGTGCCGAGGGCCAGCGCGGACTCCGTGGATGGCGATCTCCTGACCGCGATTAAGACCCAGTTCGAGAAGAACCGGCGGCACTGCAAAGGCGCCGTCAGGATCGTGTCCGCCATCTCGGATGAGAACGAGATCATCGGCCAACTGCTGCGCAAGCCGGAAAAGGACGGGACGGGCACGCCGCGGCCCACCGAAGTCTGGCCGCCCCCGCTGCTGCGGTGGGCCGTCCACTGGGTGCACCGGGAGCGAGGCAAGGCGTCATGGCAGGCCGCGTATAACGCCGCGTGCGTTTATGCCGCGCTGGCCAGGCACAAGCAGGCGCTGGCGAGACAGCTGCATGAGGACAACGCTTCGCCGGATGCGCGGCATGAAGCAGAGAAAGCGGAGAAAGAAGCCGACAAAGCGGTCGATGCGGCCGTTCACTGCCTGCGCAGCGCCATTGATAACCCGCGCTCCGAGATGGAGCGGCCGTACGACTGGATCTCCCGTGATCCTGATCTCTCCCGCCTGCTCGGCCTAGGCGACGACCGGCCCTTCGCCACGTTCCTGGCCGAGCAGCGGCGGCTTGACTACCCCAATGACCCGTTTCACGGGGACCGGCAAACTACTCTCCGGTCCGCCGCCGACGAGCCCGTTACCGGCGATGCCCTGGCCAAGTACGTGATTACGCGCCCGGCGGGCGCGCCCACGGCGTAGGCGCGCCCGCCGGCCAGCGGGTAATCGTTTGGCTAGCTGTTGACGGCGAAGATGTACGTGCCCCAGTTGTCGAAGCCGTCCCACTCGGAAGTCGGCGGGATGTACTCCGTCGCCATCCAGATCTGGCCGGACTCCGGGTCGGGCCCGGCCCAGGAGTAGTCTCCCCAGCGCGGGCTGTTGAACGGCGGCGCGTCGGCGAACGACAAGTGCGCTCCGGAGCCCTGGGCCACGATCTCGATCCCTGGCCGGCCAAGCACGGAGAACGCCGCGCTCGGGTTCAGCGTCGGGCTGGTGATCGTGTAGACCATGGTCACCGTGCCGTTGCGCGCCGCGTACACCGCCGGGTACAGCAGGCTGGCGCCGCCGCCGGCGGCGACGTAGCCCTGGTTGATCACCCGGCCGAGCGACGTGTTGATCTCGAACCAGGCCGCGCCGTCCTTGGTGGCCGTGCCGCCGGTCGGGTTCGACCGCCGCGTCAAGCGAGGTCCACAGGTTGACGCTCCCGCCGGGGCCCGGCGTCACGTTGACCGGCGCGGACAGCCGGCTGTCGTCCGGGTTCAGCGCCGTCTCCGAGGTGATCGTCGCGCCGCTGAACGTGGTCGTCGACCCGTTCCCGGTGGACGGGGCAGGGACCGGGAACGCGTACGGCTCGCTCCGCAGGACCTTGCTCGCCAGGAACGGCGCGCCGTTCCCGGTCGTGACCGACGCCGTGTTGGTCAGCGTCCACAGCCCGAGCGTGGTGCCGAGCGCGTTGTTGCTGCCGTCCGCGTTGAACGGCACCGAGTTCACCAGGTACGCGGTGGGCGTGCCGGTGTTGATCGCCGGGTCGAGCCCGACGACCGGGTCGCCGGCCAGCGACACCGGCGTCGACTGGGCCCAGTTGACCGTCGTGGCCTCGTTCACCAGCTGCGACTTGGAGATGACCTGGACGATGGCGCCTATTTCCGTCTGGTTCGCACCGCAGTACTCGTCGGTAGAGATGACGAGCGCGTTGTTGTCGAACCCGGTCTTCGGCTGGTCGCCGATGCACTGGCCGCCGAGCGAGGAGTCGAACTGGTAGACCGCCGCGCCGCGGGCGTTGACCACCAGCACGTCGTTGACCGTGTTCGTCAGCGTCGCGTTCGGCCCGCTGGCGGGGAAGCTGATCTCGGTGAAGTAGAACGACTGCGTGGACGGGTCGAACAGGCAGCGCGGGTCGCTGAACGCGTTCGGGTCCTGGAAGAGCGTCGGCGTGTTCAGCGGCGCGGTGAGCACCGCGCCGCTCTTGGTGGTTTCCTCCGCCACCGAGTTGACGATCTCCCATACCGCGTCGGGCGCGCCCTTGATCGTGTGGTCGGGGCCGACGCACAGGCCCTGGTCCGGCGGGGTGAGCGCGCCGTAAAGCTGGTCGTTGATGAGGTCGTTGAGCCCGTCGAAGGCGCTGGTCACGGACGTCCTGCTCTTGCCGGCGGTGGCGGCCGACACCGCGGCGGCCCCCGCTCCGGTGGCCTTCGCGGCGGGATCGGGCCCGTTGGGCGTCTTGGTGCTCACCAGCGCCCTGGGCACCTGGGGGTTCTCGACCGCGGCCGAGGGCGCGACCGGCTTAAACCCGGCGACGCCGGTCGCCGCGGCGGCTAGCCGGGGCGCCTGGCTGATGGCGCCGAAGGCGGTGCTGGCGGTGGTGGCGGCGGGCGTGATCGTGGCGGCGTGCGAGCTGACCGCGGGCACGGCCGCGAGGCAGGCGAGCGCCCCCGCGGCGGCGAGAATCGAGATGCGTTTCACTAGTCCGAATCCTCCCTATACGCGGCTTTTGTCGCGCGTGATGTAAGAGGGCCGATAGCGATGCGAGATGCCCGCGTTTGTAGGTATTCGCGCGGTGAACGCGATCTTGGTGGAATATCTGGCCCATTGTCAATAGACGGACACAGTAAGTAAGTGCAGTGAGCAAATTGGAGTGATCCTGGTGTCTTAATGGGAACTGAGTTAAAACAAAAAGAAAAAAGCCAGACAAACATCAGAAGAGGAACGAGTGCGTGCTCAACGTGGTCGCGCCGCCACTGGGCCGGCGCGCCGGGCGGCGGCGTCGTGCCGTCCCGGGTCGCGGCCGCGTGGCCGCCAACCTCGGGGAGTTTGCCCGGTTACATCCGTATATGGATGGTTATTGAACTGTAATTTTTCTTTTCTTGCCTGGTTGACCTGCGAATACTTGGGAAAATCTCGTCGCGGGGTCTCGTGCGATGCCGGGAACCCGGTTTAACATCATGCCTTGGAAGAACGAAACCCCTGACTAAACCGCCCGGGGGACGGCGGACAGCCTCGTCAGGCGGCGAACGGTACTGAGGGGGTTCCGGCATGTCGGTTCCTGCTGTGCGACGGGTCGTTGTAGGAGTGGATGGCTCCGCCGAGTCCGTCGCGGCGCTCCGCTGGGCTTGCCGAGAGGCGTCCCTCCGGGGCGCTGAGGTGCACGCGGTGCACGTGCGGGAGGAGCACTGCCACAGCCTCGCGAGCTATGCCGTGCCCGCGCTGTCCACCGCGGATGACGTTTCCGTCGACGCCGACGACTTCGTCCGCACGGTCAAGGCCGACCTGGCGCCTGGCGTCAAGGTTCACGTCGAGCAAGTGGACGGCCTGGCCGCCCGGGTGCTCCTCGACCGCTGCGACGACGCGGACATGCTGGTGCTCGGCACGTCAAGCGACGTGCCCGGCGAGCTTCGCTCGGCGGGCCCGGTGATCCGCGCGTGCCTGCGCCGCGCGCCCTGCCCGGTCGTCGTCATCAGCGCCGCCCAGGACCCGGCGCAGCGCCGCGAGCCCGCGATGTCCGTCGAGCTGGCCGGCCGGGAGCGCGTCAAGGTCCCCGCGGGCGTCTAGCCCGCGGTCCGCTCGCCGCCAGGGTCCGCCCGCGGCGGCGAGCGGCGACACCTGCGCGGGGCCGGCCCGACAAATCGGCGTATGGTACCGACCATGGAATCAGCCGCCACCGGCGCGCCGGTTGTCACCGATAACCCGGCCGCGTCCCGCTATGAGCTGCACGTCGGCGCCGAGCTGGCCGGCTTCGTCGACTACCGGCTGCGCGACCAGGACACGGTGATCAGCCTGGTGCACACCCAGGTCGAGCCGGCCTACCAGGGCGAGCACCTCGCGACGCACCTGGCGCGGTTCAGCCTCGACGACGCGCGCAGGCGCGGCCTTGGCGTGCTGCCGTTCTGCCCCTACATCAACTCGTGGATCAAGAAGCACCCCGAGTACGCCGACCTGGTGCCGCGGAGCCGCCGCGCCGACTTCGGCCTCTGAGCCGACGACCAACCACGACGCGCTGAGGCGGCGCCGCTCACCAGTAAGCCGATGGCGAACGCGCACCCGCGAACACGCAGTTAGACGCCCCGGTCCGCGCCCCGAGACCGCTCAGGCGCGGGCCGGGATGTCACGAACGCGTCACGTACATACGATAGAGAAATGACACGACCTCCCGGTGAGGCCGAACTACGGCCGGTCATCGTCTCCGTGGATGACGACCCAAGCGTGTCGCGTGCCGTCGCACGCGACCTGCGCAGGCGATACGGCGAGCGCAACCGGATCGTCCGCGCGGAATCAGGGGAGCAGGCCCTGGAAGCCCTGCGGCAGATGAAGCTCCGTGGCGACCAGGTCGCCATCCTCCTTGCTGACTACCGGATGCCCGGCCTGACCGGCATCGAGTTCCTCGAGCGGGCGATGGACGTCTACCCGTCCGCCCGCCGGGTGCTGCTCACCGCCTACGCGGACACCAGCGCCGCGATCGACGCGATCAACATCGTCGACCTCGACCACTACCTGCTCAAGCCCTGGGACCCGCCGGAGGAGAAGCTCTACCCGGTCATCGACGACCTGCTGAAGGCCTGGCAGCGCGAGGACCGTAAGCCGGTCAAGGAGGCCAAGCTGATCGGCCACCGCTGGTCGGCGCCCTCGGCCGCGCTGCGCGACTTCCTGGCCCGCAACCAGGTCCCCTACCGCTGGTACTCCTCGGACACCGAAGAAGGAGAGCGTCTGCTCGCCGCCGCGGGCGCCGACGGCCACGAGCTCCCGGTGCTCATCACCGCCGACGGCGAGCCGCTGATCACGCCGACCAACGCCGAGGTCGCGGCGAAGGTCAACCTGTCGACGATCCCTGAGCACGACTTCTACGACCTGATCGTGGTCGGCGGCGGCCCGGCCGGCCTTGGCGCGGCGGTCTACGGCGCATCCGAGGGCCTGCGCACGGTGCTAGTGGAGAAGTTCGCGACCGGCGGCCAGGCCGGCCAGTCCTCGCGGATCGAGAACTACCTGGGCTTCCCCGACGGCCTGTCCGGCGGCCAGCTCACCGACCGGGCGCGGCGCCAGGCGGTCAAGTTCGGCGCCGAGCTGCTGACGACCGTCGAGGCGACCAGCCTCGAGGTGGCCGGCCCGGCCAAAAAGCTGCGGCTGTCCGACGGCGGCTCGATCAACGCCAAGTCGGTCATCCTCGCGACCGGGGTCTCCTACCGGCAGCTCGTCGGCTCCCGGCTGCACCGAGATGACCGGCGCGGGCGTCTACTACGGCGCGGCGCTCACCGAGGCCGAGGGCTGCAAGGACCAGGACGTGTACGTGGTCGGCGGCGCGAACTCGGCCGGCCAGTCGGCCGTCTACCTGTCGCGGTTCGCCCGTTCGGTGACCATGCTGGTGCGCGCCCCCTCGCTCGAGGCGTCGATGTCGTACTACCTCATCCAGCAGATCGCGGACATCCCCAACATCAACGTCCGCGTCTGCACCGAGGTCGTAGAAGCGAGTGGCGACGGGCACCTGGAGCAGCTGACGCTCAGGGACCTGGCCAAGGGCACGACAGAAATAGTCGATGCCGGACAGCTGTTCATCTTTATCGGAGCGGCGCCGGGAACCGGCTGGCTGGATGGCGTGCTGGAACGTGACCAGCACGGCTTCGTCCTGGCCGGCCCCGACATCGCCCAGGAAGAGGCCGGCTGGTCGCTTGACCGCCCGCCGTACCACCTGGAGACCAGCGCCCCCGGCGTATTCGTGGCCGGCGACGTCCGGTCCGAGTCGGCCAAGCGGGTCGCCTCGGCGGTGGGCGAGGGCGCGATGGCCGTCATGTTCGTGCACAGGTACTTGGAAGAACTGTTATCGGGAGAGCGCCATGGCAGTAATCGTGCAATGCGACCCGGCGGAGCTGCGCACCCTGTTCCTGTTCGAGAAGCTCACCGACGAGCAGCTCGGCCGGCTGTGCAGCGAGGGCCACGTCGAGGTCATCGAGCCCGGGCCGGTCTTCGCCGAGGGCGACCCCGCCAAGAACCTGTACGTGCTGATCGAGGGCACGCTGGTAACCTCGCGCAAGGTCGGCGCGGACGACGTGGAGATGGCGCGGACCAACCAGCGCGGCGTCTACACCGGCGCCTTCATGGCCTACCTGGGCGACCGGGTGCCGCAGGTCTACCAGCAGTCGATGCGCGTCACCGAGACGACCCGCTTCTACGTGCTCGGCGCGGAGTGCTTCTCGCAGATCATGAACGAGTGGTTCCCGATGCCCGTCCACCTGCTCGAGGGGCTGTTCATCGGCGGCCGGCGCTCCCAGGAGGCGATCGGCCAGCGGGAGCGGCTGCTCGCCCTCGGCTCGCTCACCGCGGGGCTGACTCACGAGCTCAATAACCCGGCGGCGGCCGCCGTGCGCGCGACGTCGAGCCTGCGCGAGCGGGTCGCCGGGATGCGCGGCAAGCTCAAGATGATCGCCGCGGGCAAGTGGGACCCGGCCAGCCTGCAGTCGCTCGTTGAACTGCAGCAGCGGGCCGCCGAGCGGGTCGCCAAGGCTCCGCAGCTCGACCCGCTCGAGACGTCGGACGCCGAGGACACGGTCTCCGACTGGCTGGAGGACCACGGCTGCCGGGACGCCTGGCAGCTCGCCCCGGTCTTCGTCCAGGCGGGAATCGACCCGGGGTGGCTCGACCAGGTGCACGACACGGTGGGCGCGAACATGCTCGAGCCCGCGCTGCGCTGGCTGAACTACACGGTCGAGACCGAGCTGCTGATGAACGAGATCGAGGACGCGACCACCAGGATCACCACGCTGGTGGGCGCGGCCAAGCAGTACTCGCAGCTCGACCGGGCCCCGTTCCAGGTCGTGGACGTGCACGACCTGCTGTCGAGCACGCTGCTGATGATGTCGGCCAAGCTGCACGGCATCACGGTCGTCAAGCAATACGACAAGACCCTGCCGAAGATCCCGGCCTACGCGGCCGAGCTCAACCAGGTGTGGACCAACATGATCGACAACGCGGCCCAGGCGATGGGCGGCGAGGGCACGCTCACCATCCGCACCGCGCGCGACGAGGGCTGCGTCCTCGTCGAGATCGGCGACACCGGCCCCGGCATCCCGCCGGAGGTCCAGCAGCGCATTTTCGAGCCGTTCTTCACCACCAAGCCGGTGGGCGAGGGCACCGGGCTCGGGCTTGACATCGCCTGGCGCATCGTGGTCAAGAAGCACCACGGCGACATCCGCGTCGAGTCGGTCCCAGGCAACACCCGCTTCCAGGTCCTGCTGCCCATTCAGCCGGAGCTAGGATCAGCGGAGCCCGCGCCCGCCGACCCCGTCCAGGCAGCACCGACACAACCGGAGGCCTCATGACCGAGCAGCAGATCACTGGCGTCGACCCGGCAGTCCCGCCCAGCGGTACGGGCTGCGTCGAGTGCGAGCAGGCGGGCGGGTGGTGGCTGCACCTGCGCCGCTGCACTCAGTGCGGCCACATCGGCTGCTGTGACACCTCACCGTCCCAGCACGCGACCGCGCACTCTAAGGCGACGGGCCACCCGGTTATCCGCAGCTTCGAGCCGGGGGAGACCTGGTTCTGGTCCTACCCGAGCGAGGACTTCTACGAGACGGGCCCGCGGCTCGCCGCCCCGGAGCATCACCCGGTGGAGCAGCCGGTCCCGGGCCCGGCGGGCCGGGTGCCGCGCGACTGGCGGACGAAGCTCAACTCGTGAACGTCGTCACCCGCGGCTTCACCGGGCGCAGGCGGGACGATCCCAAGCTGCCGCCTGGCCAGTACCTGGAGCACGGCTTCCCCGTCCTCCAGGCGGGCCCGACGCCGCCGGTCAACACGGCGACCTGGACGTTCACGATCACCACGGAGGCCGGCGAGTCAACCAGGTGGGACTGGAAGCAGTTCACCGCGCTGCCCGCCGAGGACGTCACCACCGACATTCACTGCGTCACCCAGTGGTCCAAGCTCGGCACCCACTGGCGCGGCGTGTCACTCGACACGCTGCTCGACGGCATCCAGACGCAGGCCGGCGACGTCATGGCGCGCAGCTACGGCGGTTACACGACCAACGTGCCGCTGCCCGACCTGCGCGACGGCAAGGCGTGGATCGCCTACTCCTACGACGGCAAGCCGCTGCAACCGGAGCACGGCGGCCCGGCCCGGCTGCTCGTACCGCACCTGTACTTCTGGAAGTCCGCCAAGTGGGTCACCGGCCTTGACCTGATGCTCCACGACAAGCGCGGCTTCTGGGAGCAACTCGGCTACAACGACTACGGCGACCCGTGGCGCGAGCAGCGGTACCAGGGCGACTGAGCTGGCTGGTCGCGACCGTCAAGGAGACGAAGGACGAGACCGCGACCGCCCGGACGGTCACGTTCGACGCCGCCTGCTGGCCGGGCCACCAGCCCGGGCAGCACGTCACGGTCAAGCTCACCGCGGCGGACGGCTACTCGACGCAGCGCGACTACTCGATCGCGAGCGCCCCCGCGGCCGGCACCCTGGACATCACCGTCCAGCGGCTGGAAGACGGTGAGGTCTCGCCGTACCTGACGGAAATCGCCGAGCCCGGCGACCAGCTGGAAATGCGCGGCCCGATCGGCGGCTGGTTCGCGTGGCCGTCGAATGACCCGCGGCCCCTGCTGCTGCTCGCGGGCGGCTCCGGCGTCGTTCCCCTGATGTCGATGATCCGGACCCACGCACAGGTCAAGAGCCAGGCCCCCGTCCGGCTGATCTACAGCGCCCGCACCCCCGCCGACGTCATCTACGCGGACGAGCTATCCGAACGGGTTCGCGTTTCACCCCTTGACGTCACGTACCTCTACACGCGGGTCCGGCCATCGGCGGCGCCCGCGACGGCGACGCCCCCGCCGAACGGCCACACCGCCGTCCTCCTCCGCGCCCCCCGAACGCACACGGGCCGCCTCAACGCGGCGGTCCTCGCCGAGGCCGCCTTCCCGCCGGAGTGGAACCCGCTGATCTTCGCCTGCGGCCCCTCCGGCTTCGTCGAGGCCGCCTCTGACCTGCTGATAGCGGCGGGCCACCCGCCGTTCACGATCAAGACGGAACGCTTCGGCCCCAGCTAGACACAGATTCTGGCCTTGTGGCCCCCACGCCGACACGAAGCTGGCCTTGTGGCACGCGCGCCCAGAATGTTGACAGCCGGGCTAGGCGTACAGCGTTTCCAGGTAGGCGGCGACGCCGTCCTCGTCGTTGCCGCCGATGACGTGGCTGGCGGCCGTGAGGACCTCCGGGTGGGCGTTGGCGACCGCGCAGGACATCCCCGCCCAGGCGAGCAGCGGCAGGTCGTTGGGCATGTCGCCGAACGCGATGACCGACTCGCGGCCGATCCCGTGGGCGGCGGCGAGCTCGGCGACGACGGTGGCCTTGGAGGCGCCGAGCGCGCCCGCCTCGATGAGTCCCTTGGAGTTGGAGTGCGTGACGCTGACCAGGCCGTCGAGTGCGGGGAGGGCGAGCGCGAGCAGGTCGTCGCAGGTGTAACCAAAGTGCCGGGCGAGCAGCTTCGACGCCGGCCGCGCGAACAGGACGTCGTCCGCGACGCGCGGCAGGGACGAGTTCAGGTCCCAGTTGAGTGCCTGGTAGACCAGGTCGGCCGCGTGCCCGTCCGGGTACTCGACCGCGATGCCGATGCCGGGCACGGCGGCGCGCAGCGCCCGCGCCGCGGCGGCGAGCGACTCCGGCGGAATCAGGTGCAGCGCCTCGACGGTCTCGGTCCGCAGGTCGTAGGAGAGTGCCCCGTTGGCGCAGATCGCCGTCCCCCGGTGCCCGAATGCCTCCGCGATTGGCCCCATCACCCGCGGTGGGCGCCCGGTGACCAGCACGAATCGCGCGCCCGCGGCCTCCACCCGGGCGAACGCGGCGACGGTGCGCGGTGAGATCGTCCCGTCGTTGCGGATGATCGTCCCGTCAAGATCGGTCGCCACGAGCAACGGGAATCCAGCCATAATGAATGAGCCTAACCGCATTCCGCTAGCGGACGCCCCTAGGCCGGAACTGGACGCTGATGCGCGGACCCGTCGGGCGGGCCGACTTAGGCACGGCGTGCTCCCAGGTGCGCTGGCAGCTGCCGCCCATCACGAGCAGGTCCCCGTGCCCGAGCACGTAGCGCAGGGTCTCCCCGCTCCCGCCGCCGCGCGGGCGCAGCAGCAGCGGCCTGGCCTCCCCGAGCGACAGGATCGCGACCATCGTGTCCTCGGTGGCGCCGCGACCGATGGTGTCACCGTGCCAGGCGACGCTGTCCCGGCCGTCGCGATAGAAACACAGTCCCGCGGTAACGAAACGCTCGGTGCTACCCGCACTCGCCTCCGCGCGCCCCTGAAGGCGGCCTGTGCTCCCTCGTCGCTCAGTCGCTCGTTCCTCGCTCCTTCCCTCCTCAGTCCGCGCAGGCCGCCGGCGCGCTTCGGCTCGCGCTCCGTTTCCCGCGCTCGCCTCGTAGTGCGCGTTTAGCGCGTCGCGGCACGCGTCGAGCGCCGGGTCGGGCAGCGGTTCTCGCTCGCCGTAGAAGCACAGCAGCCGCGGCACGTCTACGGTCCTGTCGTACATCCGCCGCCGCTCCGCTCGCCACGGAACGGCCTCGGCGAGCCGGGCGAACAGCGGTGCCGAGCCGGCCAGCCAGCCGCGCTGAACGTCGATCCAGGCGCCCGAGCGCAGCGGCACCCGCTCCGGGCGGACCGCCCCGGGCACCGCCTCGTCACCGAAGTCGAGCAACGACTCCTGTACCGCGGCACTCATGCGAACATGCTATCGCAAAAGTCAAAATCCCGTTCGATCGCTTCACCGTAACCTCTCAGTGCGTGGTCATCGCTTCCCCGGGGAGTCCCGGCCTGGGTAAAATTCACCGTGACCATGCGAGTGAGCATTGAGCCGGGCAACGACCTGGTGGGCCGGTTTGGCGACACGGTTGTCCTGATCTCCAGAGGCGACGGGACCGACGCGAGCGCGAATGAGCTTGTCGGTCTCGTTGCCGACCTTGCCGCGGACCGCGAGGCAACCGCGACCACGGTGGCGGCCCGGCTAGCCGGCTGGGTCCTCGGCCACATAGCCGGAGACGTCCCGCCGTTCGGGATCGTCGCACCGGTTCCCGATGGCGTCGTCGTCTTCCTGCGCGGTCCCGTGCGGTGCACGGTGAGCGCGAGCGACGGCGTCCGGAATCTGTCCGGCGAGCAGGCGCTGACCTGGGTGGACCAGATCCTTCCCGGCAACTTCGACTGGCTGGCGATCGGCGGCGTCGAGGGCACAGCGGTTCAGGCGGACCCGGTCTCCGACCTGCGGGCCGGGCTGGTCCCTGGACAGGGCTTCGTGCTGAACGGCCTGAGCGGTTCCGGGCAGGCGGCTCCCGCAGCGGCCGCTGTGGCGGCTGTCGCGCCGGTCGCGGAGCAGGCGCCACGCGAGCCCGAGGTGGCACCGCAGCCGGCCCGGTCGAGCTGCCGGAGCTGGACGAGCCCGCCCTGTCCACCCCACCCGTGGAGCACGCTCCGCTGTCCGGCACCGTCGCCAGCGGTGCCATGCCGCTCGACGGCTCGGAGCGTGGCTCCGGCGGCCATCGCAGGCCGGCACCGGCCCGGCGATGGCGGTGGCGCACTTCGGTGAGCTACGCTCCCAGGACGGCCAGGTCATCGTGCTCGACCGGCCCTACGTCTTCGGCCGCGAGCCCACCAACGACCCCATGGTCCGGAACGGCGAGGCCGACTCGGTCCGGCTGTATGACCCGGACAACGTGATCTCCCGGGTCCACACCTACGTCTCCGTAGTCGGCGGTACCGTCCTTGTCCAGGACGCGAACTCGGCCCAGGGCACGTACATTGGCGCGCCGGGAGCAGCGGAATGGACCAGGCTCGGCATGGATCCCGCCCCACTACCGCCAGGGTGGTCGATGCGCATCGGGCAGCACATCTACACCTTCCAGCTGGACGGTCCCGACGCCTGAATGGTCATGTCCGGCTGGTGACGAATGTCAGGCCGGATGACAATTCCGAATTGCTCAGCAAGGGTAAATGCGGAGGGCGCGAGGAAAACACGCTGGCGGCGGATCCTAGACGTGCAGCGCCAGGATCCGTCGCCAGCGGTTACTAGTCGTCAGAGGGCTCGCACCTGCGCGGCCTGCGGCCCCTTTGGCCCCTGGGTCACGCTGTACTCGACCTTCTGGTTTTCTTCGAGGCTGCGGTAGCCGTTCGCCTCGATCGCGGAGAAGTGAACGAAGACGTCACCGCTACCGTCGTCGGGGGCGATGAAGCCATAGCCCTTGTCCGCGTTGAACCACTTTACGGTCCCCTGAGCCATTTTTGCTGTGTGTCCTTCTGGAAGAGCCTGAGACCCGCGCACTTCACGTGGGTCAGCCATGATGGCCGCCATCGTACGAAACCTCGGAGTCGATCATCATTATCCCGCCATCAATCTAGGCGACGCTCAAGAGCGTCGCCACTTAGTTGAATCTGGGAGTGAATTACGATCGCAAAGTCCGCCAACAGCTAAGGCCAATCTACCGCATCTGGCCGGGCGGGTCGGCGTTCTCGTGCGGGAAAAAGTGAGCCTGCTCCGCGGTCCTGCTACCTGCGAAGATATGTCAGAAATGTCGGCCCTGCCCCAAGTCCCGGCGCTTACCGGCGGCGCCGCGGCCCGCGGAATAACCGGCATGCCGGGATGGTGCGCCAAAGCGCCCGCCCGCCTGCGGCCGGTCGGACCGCCCCGCGCGCGGCCCGGTCGGCTGGCCGCCGGCCCGGCCCCGCACGCCGCCGGCCTGCGGCCGCGCGGCGCGGAACGGCCGCTCATCGCGCCCCGACCGCTCGTCCCTGGCCGGTGCTTCGTCGCGGAATGAGCGGCCGTCACGGAGCGGCTGGCCATCGCGCCCGCGACCGCTCGCCGCCGGGCTGGCCCCCGCGGAAGGGACGCTCGTCACGCGGCTGGCGATCCCCGCCGAATCCACGGTCGCCCCGGTACCCGGTGTCCCCGCCCCGGTTGTCGCGGTTCCATGGTGCCTGGCCGGAACGGCCGCCAGAGCTCGGCCACCAGTCATTGCCGCCCCGGTCGTCCCGGCCGGCCCGCTCGTTCCCGCGCCCTTGGCGGTCGCGGTAACCGCTGCCAGCGAACCCGCCGCCGGATCCGCGACCGGCGAACCCACGGTCGCCGGGCCTGCGCTCGCCGCGGTCGCCCCGGGGGCCGCGGTCGCCGCTGTCACTGCGACCGCCGCGGTCTCCGCGGTCGAAGCGGTCATTGCGAGCCGGCCGGTCGTCGCGCCCGAGGCGGTCCGGCCGCTCGAAACGGCGCCCGGGCTCCTCGCGGGCAACGCCCGCGTCACGGGCGGGCCGGTCGAAACGGGCGGGCCGGTCGTCGCGCCCAAACCGCGCGGGCCGATCGTCGCGCTCAAACCGCGCAGGCCGGTCCGCGCGCTCGAACCGGTCGCCTCCGCCGGGCCGCTCGTCGCGATCCCGGCGGCCGCCCGCCGTGGCCTCGGCCGGGCCGGACGCGGCGTCGCGCCCGCGGAACCGGTCACCGCGCGGCTTGCGATCGCGCCCCCGGTCACGATCACGGTCACGGCGCGGCTTGCCCTCCCAGGGCCTGCCGACGCCGGGCCGGTCGTTATTCGCCAGCCGGTCTTCCGGCCGCACCAGCTCGGCGACCTTGCCGCCAACGGTGACCCGGGGCGCCGGCGGCCCGGCGATCTCGGTGACCGCCTCGGAGTCCGCGTCCACGGTGGCGGCCGGGTGCGGCGTGATGCCCGCCTTGCGCATCATCGCGGTGACGTCGCGCGCCTGGGCCTTGGTTTGCAGCGTCACGACCACGCCGTCGGCGCCGCCCCGGGCGGTGCGCCCGGAGCGGTGCACGTAGGCCTTGTGGTCGGCGGGCGGGTCGGCGTGGATGACCAGGTCGATGCCGTCGATGTGGATGCCGCGGGCGGCGATGTCGGTGGCGACCATGACCCGGGCGAGTCCGGAGGCGAACGCGGCGAGGTTGCGTGACCGCGCACCCTGCCGCAGGTTGCCGTGCAGCTCCGCCGCCGGGATGCCGGCCTCGGTCAGCTGGCGGGCGAGCCGCTCCGCCCCGTGCTTGGTCCTGGTGAACACCAGCGACCGCTTCTCGCCGCCGGCCAGCGCGGTGATGACCTCGACGCGGTTCCCCGCCTCGACGGTGAGCACGTGGTGCTCGATCTCCGCGGGGGAGGAGTTCTCGTCGACCGAGTGCAGCACCGGGTCGTGCAGGAAGCGCCGCGCGAGCACGTCGATGGCGGCGTCGAGCGTGGCGGAGAACAGCATCCGCTGCCCGTGGCCTGGCGTCGTCTCGAGCAGCCGCCGGACGATCGGCAGGAAGCCGAGGTCGGCCATCTGGTCCGCCTCGTCGATGACGGTGATCTCGACATCGGACAGGTCGCACTCGCCCTGCCCGATCAGGTCGGCGAGCCGGCCGGGCGTCGCGACGACGATGTCGGTCCGGTGCTGCAGCGCGTTCACCTGCGGCCCGTAGGCAACGCCACCGTAGATGGTGGTGACCCAAAGGCCCATGGCCCGGGCCAGGGGCTTGAGCACGGTCGTCACCTGGGTCGCGAGCTCCCTGGTGGGCACGAGGACCAGGCCGCGCGGCCGAGCGGGAAGCGTCGATCCGCCGGCCAGCCGGCTGACGAGGGGGAGGGAGAAGCCCAGGGTCTTGCCCGAGCCGGTCTGGGCGCGGCCCAGGATGTCCCGGCCGGCCAGCGCGTCGGGCAGCGCGGCCGCCTGGACGGGGAACGGCTCGGTGATCCCCTGGTCATCGAGGACCTCGACCAGCGGGGCGGGGACGCCGAGGTCGGCGAAGGTGGCGTCGGCGGTCAGGTCGGGTGCGGGCACGGCAGAACTTTCTGCGGGCATGGCAGTCAACGGGAAATCGTCTCCAGGACTCGGGGGGTCGCTAACGCGGCGGTTAATCTCGCCGCTCACGCGGGGCAGAGCTGCTGCCACGCCTATGCTGACCGATGTCCTTGGGTTTCAATTCGGCGCACCGAGCGACCTACGCTCCCGTAAGTCTACGTCACCGGCCAACCGGCTGCACACGATGATCATGCAAACGGCGTCGCACCCGGACAGGCGCAATGCGCACCAGGGCGTTGTAGGTGACGAGCGCGATCGCCAGGTGCATGACGAACAGGAACCCGACCGCCTTGCCGGGCTGCCCACTGGCCAGGATGTAGACGTCGGGCAGCCAGAGCACCAGCGTGACGAGGATGGCCATGCGGAAGAACATCCACCGCGGCTGCGAGGTGATACGCGTGGTGACCGGCCAGGCGACGCAGGCGATGATCACGCCGATCACCGTCAGCTTGGCGTAATCGGCGAACTGGAAGTGCGCGTACCCCTTGGTGCTGGGAAAGACGGCCTGGGCGATGACGACGAGGAGCGCGTCCGCCAGCAGCGAGCCGACGATCGACACCACCGTCGCGAGCAGCACCCGGCCGCCGGATGGCTGGGCGTGCTCCGGCGCGAAGTCCAGGTGGATGAGGTCGAGGGCCTTCTGAAGCATGGCCAACACCGTATTGACCGCATGAAGTTTCAACGGTCTCGAATCGCTATGCGTTCTCTCTGTCTTGCTGAACGTTTGCTGGGAGCGGATCGGGAATTTATGCTGGAACTTGCTGGAAACTCTAGGCTGGCCAGCGTATCATCGGCTCCGTGGCTGAGACTATTGAGGCGCTTGAACGACGGATTGACGAACTGCGCGTCGCCGTCCGCCAGGCGGTGCTGGCCGGCGATCCGGCGCTCGCGTCGGCCCGGCGGGCCGAGCTCAAGCGCGCGGAGCGAGCGTGGGACGAGGCGCTCGCCGCGGCGGCGCCCCGGGCGGCGTCAACTCAGGAAGCACTGGCACCGGAAGCACGGGCCGAGCCGGTCGGCCCGCTGCTGCCGTTGCGCGAACAGGTCTACGAGGCGCTCAGCCTGCTCCAGGTCCCGGCCGCGCCCAAGCTCATCGCCACGGTGCACGAGGCGTTCTTCGGCTCGACGTTCCCGACTACCAAGGTCACCAGCCTGAAACGCGACGAGGAGCGCTCTTTCCGCACCGCGCCGTTCGCGCGGCCGTACTACATTTGCGCGGCGTTGTCGGCCGACTACCTGGCGCCGTCCCGCGGCCTGCTCGCCGTCTCGACCTGGCCGATGGAACGGCGGGTCATCGGTTCGCTGTCGCCGCGCGCCGATTTCCTGACGGCGGCAATCCGGGTCGCCGACGCGATTGAGCGGATACCGACGCCGCCGCCGACCGCCCGTCGCCTGCTGCAGAGATTCGCCGCGAGCATCCCCGGCGCCGTCGGCGAGATCCGCGACCAGGTCAACCCGGGGGTGATCAGGCAGGCCGCCGACGCGGAGCTCTCCGTGCACGCGGACGCGGACTCCCGGATGCGGAAGGAGGCCGCGGACCGGGCGCGGAGGCAGCTCGCCGACGCCGAGCAGCTCTTCGGCACCAAGCTCAATCCGGTGGCCGATGAAGCCGGCAATGACTAGCGACCAGCCGCCACGACCAGCACGAGCGCACCTCGCCCAGCACGGGCGCACCTCGCCCAGTTCGGCGTTCCCAGCAGCGGGTAGCGGCCGCCGCCCGTCACCCCGTTTCCGCCCTCGCCGCTGTCGGTTCCAAGGTGGCTCTGGCCCGAATGACGTGATCGCAACGCGGTCCCTGAGCCCTGGGCTGTGATCGCGGGTCGCCCGGGGCGATATCCGCCGCGCCTGACCCTCAATCCCCAAAGAGCCCCTCGTCGCGGGCGGCAAAACCGGCCAAACAGGGAGTTTCGCCGGGCCGGAGAGGGCCGTTCCCTTATTTGACCCGCAATCATCGCCGGCCGGTCCCGCGGCGGGTGTTACCAGAGCATCCAGAGTGACCTCTGAGAGCCATGACATAATTGGAAATTACTGGAATCTACTGTGAATATGGTACTCTGTCTAGTGAAAGGCAGGTGATTTCCTGTGCTTAGAGCGGGGGACGCGGTAATCAGTGATGTCGGGGACGCGTTCGAGCGTGACCCGGAAGTACGACGGGCGCGGACAATCGCCGACGCTGCCAGGAAGCGGCTGGTCGCGTGCGTGACCGGTGCTCAGGAGGTGATCGATCCGGCGGAGGCGCAGCGCATGCTTGACGCCTTCAGGTGCGCCGTGGCCCACGCCGAGGACGCCGAAGACCGGGTGCTGCTGCACCGCGGCCTGCTCACGTCCGTCGAGGCAGGCCGGCGCGCCGCCCGTCGGCGTCCGGTCACCGGCGGGCCGTCCGGCACCAAGCCGGACGGGCCGACACGGGCGGGCCGGGTCGTCGACGTGGTGCGGAGCGCCCGCCGCGTCCGGCGCGGGGGCGTCGTCGCGCGCGTCGTCGCTTGCGCGCTAGCGCTCGTGGCGGCGGGGAGCGTCGGGATGGCGCTCGCCCGGTGGCTCGGCGTCAGGCCGCCGCAGGCGCGCTGGTAACGGTCATCCCGGCGGCGATCTCCATGACGAGGACCGCGGCCCGGTCCAGGTCGTCGGGGTCTAGGGCCACGCCGCTGACGATGCCGAGCGCGCCAGGACCCGGGTAGACGACAAGCGCCTGCGCCTGCCCGGTCGTGACCGCCCGGCCGCCCAGCCGCTGGGTGACAATCCGGCGAACGCCGACCGCTTGGTTGCCGCCGGACGTGGTGAACTCCTCGATGAGCGCGGTGCCGGCCCGATGCCTGGACCGGACCCGTGCCGCGAGCGGCTGGCACGCGTTCGCTTTCTGCGTGCCCGGCGGCGGGTCGAGCGCGGTCACCGTGATCGAGACGAGCAGGACCGACGTCCTGCCGCCGACCCGCGTGCTCGTCAACCAGGCGGCCCACTCGCCGTCGGCCGGCAGGCCGACCAGGTCCTCGGGTACAAGCGCCATCATCTGGAACGCGTCCCGGGTGACACTGACTCCGTTCATCACGACGGCATCCCGCGTGACACTGACTCCGCTCATCACGACGTCCGCCCTTCGGCCGCCGCCCGCACCCGCGAACATCGGGGCTCGGGCCTTTCTCACTTACTATGCAAGACGCTCGGCCAGGCAAAATCGTTCGAACTTTCTTCCTGAAGGTTGTCTCTGGGTTTTCGCCGGAGCCCGGAGCCGGAGCCGGAGCCGGAGCCGGCTCCGCCGTCCTCGCCCGCGTTCTGCCGCCGCCGTCGGCCGCGGTTGGTTCATGCTTGAGGGATGACCGGAGCGCAAGGGCCGCGGCCGCCGACGTTTGATCAGTTCCACCTGGCCGCGACCGGGCAGCCGCCGCCCGGGCACCAGGCGCGGATCGCGGCGGACGGCCTGCCCCGGGAGATCCAGTTCCCGGCCGGGACCGGCCCGGCCGGAGTGATCCTGGCCTGGCTGTGGCGGTACCTGCATGGTCCGGGCCCGGTTCGCGCGCTGACGCCGCGGCGGCTGATCTGGGCGCTTCCGCAGGGGGCGCTGCTCGAGCCGACGGTCGCGGCGGTTCGGCGCTGGCTCACCGGGCTTGAGCTGGCCCAGTCGGTCGCGCTGCACGTGGTGGCGGGCGCGCGGGGCGAGGACGTGGGGGACTGGCGGGAGGACATGCACCGGCCCGCGATCATCGTGGGCCCGGCCGACGCGCTGGTCAGCAAGGCACTCAACCGGGGGTACGGGCTCAGCCGGGCGATGTTCCCGATCGACTTCGCCCTGGCCGTCAACGGCGCGCACTGGGTCATTGACGAGGCCAGGCTCTCCCCGCGGTCGGCGGCCACGCTGCGGCAACTCGCCGACTACGCGGAAGCGAGGGGAACCGCGGAACCGTTCGGGCTGACGCTGATCTCGACGGAGCCGCCCGCGGTGGCCTTCCGGCGGCTCGCCGTCGCGCCCGGCGACTACCGGGCGATCGCCGCGAGCGCGGTCGACCGCCACGCGCCCGGCACGCGCACCCTGGTCGTGCTCAACACGGTGGCCGCGGCCCAGCAGGTCTACCGGCAACTGCGCGGCGGGCCGGCCCTCGCGACCCTGCTGCACTCGCGGTTCCGCGGCACCGAGCGCGCCGGCCGGCTGTCGGCGATCCCCGGCGGCCCCGAGGGAGTGATCGTCGTGGCGACCCCCGTGGTCGAGGCGGGCTTCGGCGACCTGGACGCGTCGCTGCTCATCACGGAGACCGCGCCCTGGCCGTCGCTCGTGCTGCGGGCCGGGCACGGCAAGCGCGGCGAGGTGCTCTGGGTTCCGCCGCCCTCCGGCCACCTTCCCGCACCCGGCCACCCTCCCGCCGCGGATCACCGAGCGGTCATCCAGCCGAGCCAGCTGGTGACGCTGTTCGACACCAGCACCTACCGGTCGGACGACGACATCGACATCGCGCCGTACCTGCGGGACGCGGAAGACCTGGACGCGGAGGTCGCCTGGGCGACGTGGACACCAGGCGCGGCCGGGGCGCCAGACCCGGAGGTCAGGCTTCCGCTGGCCGAGCACCGGTGCCGGATCGGTCTCGCCGAAGCCCTCAGGCTCGCCGAGGGCCGCGCCGTCTGGCGGTTCGACCGGGACGCGGGCGCGTGGACCCCGGTCACCGGGCATCCGCCGTCACGGCTCCGTCCCGGGGAACTGCTGCTGGTCAACGCCGCCGACGGCGGCTACGACACGGAAACGGGCTTGGACCCGCTGGCCCGCGCCCTCGTGCCCGACAGCCCGGTGCTGCTCACACCGGACGAGCAGGCGCCGCCGCCGGCCGGCGCGGCGCCGGGTCCGGCCGCCGGCGAGGGCACAGAAGGCGATCCCGGGCCGGCCAGCGCCGCCCCCCGGCGGTGGCAGTCGCTCGACGAGCACAGCGAGCAGGTCCGCGATCAGGTAGCCGCCCTGCTCGCGGCCATCGCGCCGCCCGGCCTGCCGTCCGCCGCCGCGCGCAGCGCGGTGATCGCCGGCTGGCTGCACGACGTCGGCAAGGCCCATCCGATCTGGCAGGACGCCCTGTGCGCGCTGGCCGAAGCGGACGAGCGGGACAAGATCACCGCAGGCCGCCCGTGGGCGAAGTCCGGCGCAAGGACCGGCAGGCTGGAGTTCGCCGGGGATGTCCCGTTCCGGCACGAGCTCGCGTCGCTCCTCCTTATCGATGACTCGCTCGGGGACCTGCTCAGCCAGGCCCCCGACCAGGACCTGGCCCGGTTCCTCGTCGTCGCCCACCACGGCAAGCTCCGCGTCCAGATCCGCGAGCCCGCCGCGCCCGATGCCGTTGGCGGCGGCGAGCCGGCGCTCAGTGCGCTCGGTGCGATCAGCCAGATCCGCGGCTTGCGGCAAGGCGCCCGGTGGCCGATCCCGCCGATGCTCGGTCATCCCGCGTCCACGCTCACCGTTGACCTCGGCCAGTTCACCTCCGACGGCAACCGCTCCTGGACGAACGTCGTGCTGAGCTTGCTGGCCAGGTACGGCCCGTTCACCCTCGCCTACCTTGAGACGATCGTGCGCGTTGCCGACTGGCGAGCCAGCGGCGGACGCGAGCTAGCCCAGCCGAACGCGGCCACGGACGCGGACGGGCGGTTAATGACAATGCAATCGATATCCATGCCAAAGCCCGCGAGCTACGTCACAATCAACCTGGGATGTCACTACCGACGGCCTCGCCGTATCCCCTCGGAACGTGGCGGCGGCGCAGGCGCTTGCGGCTCGCCCCGCGCCGCCGCCACCCCGTCTCGTAGCCACGAATAAGGCCCCGACCCCGGCCGAAGTCCCGCCGGTAATCCGGACCAGCTCATCAAAAGAGGTGGGAAACACGGCGTGCGGATGCCCGGCCGCCGCCCACACCACGTCGTACTTGGCCAGCCAGTCGTCCACCAGCGTCCGGATCGGCGCGGGATGCCCGACGGGCCCGACCCCGCCGATGACCTGCCCCGTCCAGTCGCGCACCGACCGCGGGTCGGCCCGCGCGACGACGCCGGCCCCGGCCAGGGAGGCCACCCGCGCGGTGTCCACCCGGTGCGCGCCGCTGGTCATCACCAGCAGCGGCGCCCCGTCCGCCGCGAACACGAGGCTGTTCGCGATCGCCCCCACGTCGCAGCCGAGCTGTGCCGCCGCGGCCGCCGCGGTAGGCGCGGACTCGGGCAGCACGCGCACCTCGCCCGCCACGCCAAGGTCCTTGAGCACGCTCGCGAACCGCGAGAAGTCAACCGCCGCCATGTCCTCAAGCTATCGGTCCGCGCCCCGCGCAGGTCAACGGAATTATCCCGAACGACCGCGGCTTACTCCCCCCGGCCCAGCTCTTTCCCCTGGACCGCGGAAAGCCCCGATCGCAGAAAACAGGGTCGGCTACGGAATATCGAGCCGCAGCGCGCCCTTTCCCGTTCTCGTGTCAAGCAGGTGCCGCACGTAGCCGACGCCCGCCGCGTACTCCGCCGCGTAACCAGCCTCACCCAGGTCGGCCATCGCCAGGCGCTCCGCCTGCTGGTGAAACTCCTCCATGATCACGGTCCCGCTGAACCGCACGCTGCTGCCACGTTCCCACAGCGCCTCGGCGGCCCCCATGAGCCACGCGGCCCGCGCGGGCGACCCGGTCTTCTGGGCCAGCCACCCAAGCCCGTCGAGCGCGTACGCCATCCCGACGACGTCCCCGAGCTCCTGCTTCCCGGCCAGCCCCTTCCTGAGCATGAGCTCGCAGCCGGCTTCCCGTCCCGGCATCTGGAACAGCGCGATGCCGGAGATGAAGTACAGGTACGTCTGGATCCACTGCTCGCGGGAGTCGGGCCCGAGCATGGCCAGGCCCTCCTCGCACACGGCGACCGACTCAGCGGACCGTCCGGCCAGCTGGTGCAGGTGCCCAAGCTGCCCGATGAGTATCAGCTCACCGATCCGGTCGCCGCACGCTCGCAGCCGGGCCCGCGCCTCGTCGGCCACCTTCAGCGCCTCGTCATGCCGCCCGAGGAAGGTGAGCGTGAGCTGCGCGTGCTGGTACCCGCGCGCCGTCGTGCCGTCGTCCCCGATCGTGAGCGCCATCGCGGTCCCGGCCTCGCAGTCGGCGAGCGCGCTCTCGATTTCCCCCTGGAACGAGCGCAGGAAGCCCCGGTTGACGAGCGCCCGCGCCCGTTCCGTACCCGGCTCAGGGAACCGGTCAAGCACCTTGGTCAGCCAGTACCCGCCCTCGCCGAGCAGCCCGGAGATCTGCCAGTACCCGTAGAGCGAGCACGCCAGCTCGCCGCCGGCCCGCCAGCGCTCCACGGCCACCGTCGTCGCGACGGGACCGGAAGACCCGCCAGGACCGGAAGCCAGCCCGAACGGCTCGTCGGCGGCGGGCGAGCCCGCGGCGGCCGCCGGGTCCTCGTCCTCAAGCGCGTACTCCAGGGCGGCGCGCAGGTTCGAGTGCACCTCGCGCAGCTCCTGGTAGCGGTCAAGCTGGTCGTCGTCCGCGAAGTGGGCGCCGAAGTACCGCGCCATGGCCAGGTACCGCGCGATGTGCCGCGCCCGGCAGGACGCCTGCTCGCCGGATGCCGCGAGCCGCTCCGCGCCGAACTCCCGCACGGTGTCCAGCATCCGGTACCAGTCGCCCTCCATGAGCACGACGGACTTGTCGACGAGCCCGATGAGCGCGTCGACCACGTCCGGCCGCTCGGGCGCCACCTCGGCGCACACTTCCTGGGCCGCGACCAGGCTGAACCGCCCCGCGAACACCGACAGGCGCGCCCACAGCCGCCGTTCGGCGTCCGAGCACAGCTCATGCGACCACTCGGTGGCCGTCCGCAGCGTCTGATGCCGGGGCAGTGCGCCCGGCCTGCCGCCGGTCAGCACGGTGAACCGGTGGTTCAGCCGGTTAAGCAGCTCGTCAAGCGGCATCGCGCGCAACTGGACCGCCGCGAGCTCGATCGCCAGCGGTATCCCGTCGAGCCGCCGGCACAGCCGGATGGCGTCGGGCACGTTGGTCGGGGTGATCGCGAAGCCGGGCACGGCGGTGGCGGCGCGCAGCGTGAACAGCTCGACCGCGTCCCCGCCGCCCGCCAGGCCGCCGTCGGCCACCGGGAGCCAGTCGTTCTCAGGCACCGGCAGCGGCCCGACCGGGAACGTGTGCTCACCCGGCATGTCGAGCGGCTGCCGCGAGGTGGCGAGCACCGTCACGCCGGGCGCGTCCCGCATCACGGCCTGGGCCAGCGCGGCGCAGGCGTCGAGCAGGTGCTCGCAGGTGTCAAGGATGAGCAGCAGCCGCCGGTCCCGCAGGTACTCGAGCACCGCGTCGAGCGCCGACCGCGCGTCCTGCTCGGGCAGGCCGAGCACGCTCGCGACCGTGTTGGGCAGCAGCGCGGGATCGCGCAGGTTGGACAGCTCCACGATCCAGGGACCGTCGGGGTAGCGGCCGGCCGCCTGCGCGGCGGCGACAAGCGCGACCCTGGTCTTGCCGACCCCGCCCGGCCCGACGATCGTCACCAGCCGGGATTCCGCGAGCAACGCGGCGATCCCCGCCAGTTCGTCCTGCCTGCCGACGAAGTCAGTAAACGTGTCGTGTGGAAATCGTCCGGCCACTGAACAATCACCGCCAACATCGACCCTTTATGGGCGGGTCTGGCACAGCCCCGTTGCCCCGCTCGCCTACAGATATCACTATGAGCGACGTCTCGTCACCGTGTACCGGAACTCCGGATCGTCTTTAGGTAGAAGCACCCATACGGCGCCGACCCTGAGTATGCGCGCTTTCACGATAATTACGTATAAGTATCCCGTCGAGCCCCTCGGCGCAAGCGGGCTAGCGCAAGCCCCGCCGCACTCACTAGGTATAAAGGTACGGATCGACGGACCCGGAGGACACCATGCGCGACGCCGCCCTGTCGGCACTGTCGAGGAGTGACGTGAACGACCCTGACTGGTCGGTAGACAAGCTGGACCTTGACGCGTACCTGAACCGCATCGGCTACTCCGGGCCGCGGGAGCCCTCCGAGGGCACGCTGACCGCCCTGTACCGGGGGCACCTGGCGGCGGTCCGCTTCGAGAACCTGGACGTCTTCCTGCGGGGCGAGGTGAGCGTCGACCTCGCGGACATCCAGGAGAAGATCGTCTTCCGGGGTCGCGGCGGCTACTGCTACGAGCAGGCGCAGCTGTTCGGCGCGGTCCTCGAGCGCCTCGGCTTCGGCGTCGAGCGCCTGCTGGCGCGCGTCGGCCCGGACGGCGGCCCGGCCCGGCCGCGCACGCACCTCACGCTCCGCGTCCGCGCCGAGCAGAACGTCTGGCTCGCCGACCCGGGCTTCGGCTCCTCCCCGCCCGCGCCGCTCAGCCTGCGCCGGTACCGCTCCGGCGGCCCGCAGGAAGTAGACGGCTGGATCTACGACGTCACGCCCGACGAGGAGCACGGCCAGGAGGTGTGGAAGCTTCGCGAGTACCAGGCCGGCGAGTGGGTGACCCTGCACCGCTGGGACGACAGCATCCTCCAGCCGGTCGACGTGGTCCTGTCCAACCACTACACGTCCACGCACCCGGGCTCGTGGTTCACCTGGCAGCCGATCATCGTCAAGCGGGACCCGGACGCGATCAGGTCGATACTCGGGCGCACCTACACGGTCACGCACGCCGGCCACGCGAAGACCCGCACCGAGCTGACCGACAAGGAGTTCGCGTCGACCCTCACCGGCGAGTTCGGCCTGCGGCTGACCGGCGACGAGCTTGACCTCCTCGTCAAGGCGCCGACCGGCCACGACAAGGAGCCCGTGGCGGGCGTGGCCCCCGGTCACTGATCGGCCGGGGCGACGGCCTCCTCCAGTTCCGAGCCGGGCGCGGAATGCAGCGCGGAGCGGAGCCGGGTGAACCCCGGCAGCGCCCAGGCCACGACCAGCGCCCCGGCGACGCAGGCGAGCCCGCCGGACACGACCGACACCGTGTCGCCGAAGGCGGTCGCGACCGCCCCGGCCTCGAGGTCGCCGAGCCGCGGGCCCCCCGCGACGACGGCCATCTGCACGCCCATCAGCCGGCCGCGCATCCCGTCGGGCCCGGCGAACTGGATGATGGTGTTCCTGAACACGGCCGAGAGCACGTCCGCCCAGCCGGCGACCGCGAGCAGCACCAGCGCGAGCGGCAGCCAGTGCGCGACGCCGAACCCGGCGATGGACAGCCCCCAGACGAGCACCGCGCAGACGACGGCGAGCCCCTGCCGCCTGACCCGCCCGACCCAGCCGCTGGTCAGCGCGCCGAGCAGGGCGCCGACCCCGGGCGCGGAGTAGAGCAGCCCGACCGTGGTCGCGCCGCCGCCGAACACCGTCGCGGCAAGCGCGGGGAACAACGCCCGCGGCATGCCGAACACCATCGCGTTCACGTCGATCAGGTAGGCGCCCTGGACCGGCTGGGACCGGCGCACGAAGCGCAGCCCCTCGACCGTCGACCGCCAGCCGGGGCGCGCCGGCGCGGTACCCGGCTGGCCCGCGGTCCCCGCCGTCTCCAGGGCGGGCGCCGGCTGCGGCGACATCGTGAGCACCGCCGACACCGCGAGCAGGAAGCTGACGGCGTCGATCCAGTAAATGAGGTGCACGCCGGCGCCGGCGAGCAGCAGCCCGGCGACGGCGGGGCCGACGATCGCCCCGGTCTGGAACAGCGACTGGAAGATCGCGTTGGAGGCGGGCAGCAGCTCCATGCCGACCAGGCGGGGCAGCATGGCGTTCCGCGCCGAGCTGTCGATGCCGGACAGCGCCGCCGTCACCGCGGGAAACAGGAACAACGGCCACAGCTGCGGCCCGAGGTCCGCGTTCAGCGCGAGCGCGGCGCTGCACAGCGCGCCGATCGTCTCGACGACGATCAGGATCTTCCGCCGGTCCACCGCGTCGACCAGCGACCCGCCAAGCAGCGACCCGAAGATCAGCGGGAACAGCTGCGCCAGCGACACCAGCCCGACGACGAGGGACGACCGGGTGATGGCGTACACCTGGAACGGGACCGCCACGGTGGTGAGCTGGTTGCCGAGCACCGAGACGCCGAGCCCGGTGATCAGCTTCCGGTAATCGCCCGATCGCCGCAGCGGGGTCAGATCGAGAAGGATGTGGCTGCCGAGCCCTCGCGGTGCTCTTACGCTCATCTGTGACTCGTCTGACCAGGCATCTCCTCAAGAATATAACCGAGTGATGCTTCCGAACGGGAGCGTGCTCCGCGCTCACAGTTCCGTGTGCCCCAGGTCGGGGCCGGCCACAAACTCGACCGCCCCGCGCGCCGTCGCCCCCAGTTCGAGGAGGATCAGCTCGTTCCCGTCCCTCCTGGTCACCGGCGCCGGCGCGTACAGGGTCCGCTGCGGCCCGCGTGACCAGTAACGGCCGAGGCAGAAGCCGTTGAGCCAGGCGATCCCCTTCCCTAGGCCGGCCGTGCTGAGGAAGAGGTCGGCGGGGGACGGCAGGTCGAACGTGGCCCGGGCGAAGGCGGGCCCGGCCACGCCGCGCTCCGCCGTGACGGCCGGCATCGCGCGGAGCGCGGACGTGACCGGCGCCAGCTGGTCGACCGGCAGCGGCATGACCCGCCAGCCGCGCACGGGCACGCCGTCGACGGTCACCGGTCCCATGAGCCCCTTCGGCTCCCCGATGCGGGGCCCGTAGTCGACCCGCCCCTGGTCCTCGACCAGCAGCTCGAGCGTGCCCCGGGCCCCGGCCGGCAGCGTCAGCGCCCGGTCGTGGTGGTCGCGGGCGAGCACGCCGACGGGCTGCCGGTTGAGGAACACCTGCGCCCGGTCGCGGACCTCGCCGACCGACAGCACCGGCTGGGCGGGCGGCAGCACGGGCTCGTCGCCGCCGGGCCCGCCGATCTCGGCCTGGTACAGCGTGAACCCCTGGACCTGGCCGAGCTCGTCGGCACTGACGGGCTCGTCGCCCGCGTGCCAGGTGCCCAGCTGCCCAAGGACGGTCCACAAGGGCGCGACCTGCGTAACCGGGACCGCGAACGCCGGGGCGGGCGCACTCGCGGCGGGACGCTCGGCGGGCACCGGCGCGTACTTGGCGATGACGTCCCGCAGCGCCCAGTACTTAGCGGTCGGGTGCCCGGCCTCGTCAAGCGGCGCGTCGTAGTCATAGCTCGTGATGATGGGCGCGTACGTGCCCTTGTCATTCGCGCCGCTGGTGAGCCCGAAGTTGGTGCCCCCGTGAAACATGTAGATGTTGACCGACGCCCCGGCCTGCAGCAGCGCGTCCAGCTCGGCCGCGACGTCGGGGGCGGACCGCACGTGATGGTGCCCGCCCCAGGAGTCGAACCACCCGTCCCAGAACTCCGAGCACATCAGCGGCCCGGTCGGCTGGTGCCGCCGCAAGGCCGCGAGCCGCTCCGGCGCATGCGACCCGAACGACCCGGTCGCGTGCAGCTCGGGCAGGCTACCGTCCGCGAGCATGGACCCCATCGGCTGGTCCACGGTGGTCAGCGGCACGGTGATGCCGATACCTCGCAGCAGCTTGGCGAGCGCGCGCAGGTAGTCCTTGTCAGACCCGTAGGCGCCGTACTCGTTCTCGACCTGGACGAGGATGACCGGGCCGCCGCGGTCAACCTGGCGCGGCACGAGGACCGGCGCCAGCGCGTCCAGGTAACCGGCCACGGCGGCCATGTACGTCGGGTCGTTGCGCCGGATCACCCCGCGACTGGAGGAGAGCAGCCAGGCGGGCAGCCCGCCGTTGGTCCACTCGGCGCAGATGTAGGGCCCCGGCCGGACGATCGCGTGCATCCCTTCCGCCGCGACCAGGTCAAGGAACCGCCCCAGGTCAAGCTGCCCCTCAAGCAGGAACGAGTCGGGCGTGGGCGCGTGCGCGTTCCACGCCACGTACGTCTCGATCGTGTTCAGGCCCATCAGCCGGGCCTTGCGGATGCGGTCCGCCCACTGCCCGGGGTGCACCCGGAAGTAGTGCAGGGCCCCGGAGAGCACCCGGAACGGCGAGCCGTCGAGGAGGAAGTCGGTGTCGCCGATGGCGAACTGCATTTCTTGGCTGTTTCCTTCCGTACCGTGGCCGTAGCGTGCTGGTGGCCGGCCGGGAGACCCGGCCGGCCACCACGTAAGAGCGCCCGCGGCGGGCCGCTACTTGCTCGTGACGCTGAAGCCCTGCTGCGTCCCGTACGACGCCGACTGCTGCTGCCAGGCCTGCAGGCCCGCGCTAACGGTGCTCTTGCCCGTGTAGGCCTGGCCCACGGTGGCGGGGAAGATGCTGTTGGCGTAGACCTGGAAGGGCAGGTAGCTCCAGCCGGGCAGCACGTCGCTCGACGCCTGCGACAGCACCTGGTTGATCGCCTGCCCGCCGAAGTAGGCCTGCTTTTGGTCCTGCCATGACGACGAGTTCAGGATCGCGGTCGACGCCGGGAAGTCACCGGTCGACGCGGAGATCTGCGCGCCCTGGCCGGTGCTGATCCACTGCACGAACGCGGCCGCGGCGAGCTGGTTCTTGCTCGCCGAGAGCACCGCGTCCGAGCTGCCGCCGTTCTCCGAGTCGGCGTTCGTGCCCGCGGTCCACTGCGGAATCGGGGCGACCCGCCAGTCGCCGCTGGCGCCCGCCACGCCGGTCTCCAGGTCGACGCCCATCCAGCCGCCGGTCACCAGGCTCGCGATGCTCCCGTTGGCGAGACCGGTGTACCACTGGGTGCCCCACGGCGTGATCGGCGCGACCAGGCCGCCGGAGACCAGCGGGCTCCACAGGTTCACGAACTTCTGCGTGCCCGGGTCGGCCAGGTCGATCGTGACGTTCTTCGTGCCGCTGGTGGCGTACGGGTGCCCGCCGGCGGCCCAGATCATCGAGGTATAGAAGCCGGGGTCGCCGGTGTCGGCGGTGATGTAGTCCTTCGGGTTGGCGGCGTGCAGCTTCTTCGCGTCGGCGGTGTACTGCGCCCACGTCGTCGGCACCGTCAGCCCGTACTTGTCGAAGGTCGTCTTGTTATAGAACAGCGCCATCGGCCCGGTGTCCTGCGGCAGGCCGACCAGTTCGCCGTTGACGTTCACCGAGCCCCACACCGCGGAGCTGAACTGGCTCTGGTCGCTGCTGAGGCCGTCGCTGCTCAGGTTGGCGAGCGACCCGCCGAGCGCGAACTGCGGTATCGCGTAGTACTCGATCTGCGCGATGTCAGGGACGCCGGAGCCGGCCTTGATGGCGTTCTGCAGCTTCGTGTACTCGGTGGTGCTGGTGCCCGCGTTGACCAGGTTGATTTTCACCTTCGGGTACAGCTTCTCGAAGGCCGTGACGAGCTGCTTGTCCTGCGGCGCCCAGGCCCACCAGGTGAGCGTGGTCGGGGTCTGCAGCGCCGCCGCGAGCGACGACGCGCTGGCGGAGCCGCTGGCCGCGGCGGACGAGCCGGTCGAGGCGGGGGCGGACGTGGAACTGGAGCTTGAGCACGCGGCGAGCGCGCCGGCCGCGGCCAGGCCGACGGCGGCGCCGGCCACGGTTCTGGCGATACGGGAGCGACGGGTTCTGGGCATCGTTGCGCCTCTCTACTTTGTCTTTTCTGTGGTCAGGTGAAGATCAAGGTCAGAATCGGAAACCAGTCCCGTCACGCCTTCACGCTCCCGGCGGCCAGCCCCGACCGCCAGTACCGCTGCAGGTACAGGAAGGCGGCCATGATCGGGATGACGGTGAGCAGGGAGCCGGTGACGACGAGGTTGTAGACGGACTGGTCGCCCGCGGTGAACGACTGCTGGTTCCAGTCGTTCAGTCCCACGGTCAGCGGGTACCAGTTCGGGGTGCTCAGCATGATCAGCGGCAGGAAGTAGTTGTTCCAGGTCGCGACCACGGTGAACAGCACCACGGTGACTATGCCGGGGGTGAGCAGGCGGCTGGAGATGACGAAGAACGTGCGGAACTCGCCCGCCCCGTCGATCCGCGCGGCCTCCAGGATCTCGGTGGGCACGGCCTCGGCCGCGTACACCCAGATGAGGTAGAAACCGAGCGGGCTGACCATCGACGGCAGGATGACCGCCCAGGGCGTGTTGGTCAGGTGCAGGTTGCTGAACAGCAGGAAGGTCGGCACCGCGAGCGCGGTGGCCGGGACCGCGACCGTGCCGAGCACGATGGCGAACACGAGGCGCTTGCCGGGGAAGTCGTACTTGGCCATCCCGTACCCGGCGAGCGTGGCGAGCAGCGTGGCCCCGCCGGCCCCGGCTACGACGTACAGCAGCGTGTTGCCGAGCCAGCGCAGGAAGACGCCGTTGTCATAGGTGAAGACCTGGTGGATGTTCGACCACAGCGCGAACTTCCCGCCGAACCACAGCCCGAAGGTGGAGAACAGCGCGCTCTGCGTCTTCGTCGAGTTGACCACCAGCCAGAACAGCGGCAGCAGCGCGTACAGCAGCATGACCGTCATCAGGATGTTCAGCAGCACCGAGGGACGCTTGCGGAGCCCGCCCGACCGTGTTTTCCCCGCTCGCCTCCGCGCGCCCCGAGGGCGGCCTGTGCTCCCTCGTCGCTCAGTCGCTCGTCCCTCGCTCCCTCGCTCCTCAGTCCGCGCAGGCCGCCGGCGCGCTTCGGCTCGCGGGGAGGCGCCCTCGCTAGCTCCAGCCCAGGCGTTACCGTGCCCTTTTGGTCTCACGCTCATGCCGCCCTCCTGCGCCCGTACCACTGGACGGCGGCGGCGATGATCACGGTCAGGATGCCCATGACGATGGCGATCGCCGCCGAGTAGTTGTATTCCTGGCCCGCGAACGAGAGGTTGTAGGCGTACATGTTCGGCGTGTAGTTCAAGGGGATCGTGTCCGGGGTCAGGAAGTGCAAGATCTCGGGCTCGTTGAACAGCTGCAGGCTGCCGATGACCGAGAAGATCAGCGAGACCACGATCGCGACCCGGATCGCGGGCAGCTTGATCCACCGGATGATCGCGAACTGGGTCGCGCCGTCGATCTCCGCGGCCTCGTACAGTTCGCCGGGCACCGCCCGCAGCGCGGAGAAGAAGATCAGCATGTTGTAGCCGACGAACTCCCAGGTCACGACGTTTCCGATCGAGGTGAGCACCCAGTTGCTGCTGAACGGGTCGGGGAAGTGCCCGCCGAACAGCGACCGCACCCGCGCGACCAGGCCGAACTGCGACCCGTAGATGAAGCCCCACATGAGCGACGCGACCACGGCGGGGACGGCGTACGGCAGGAAGATCGACAGCCGGTACAGCGGCGCCCAGCGCAGCCGGGCGCTGTCGAGCGCGAGCGCGGCGAGCAGCGCGAGCACCGTCATGACCGGCACCTGCACGACGAGGAAGAGCAGCATGCGGCGCAGTGACGCCCAGAACTGCGGGTCGCTAAGCGCGAGCTTGTAGTTGCCGAGCCCGACGAACGCGTTGCCGCCGATCAGTTCCTGCCGGTACAGGCTCAGGTAGATCGCGTAGCCGATCGGTACGATCAGCGCGAACACGAAGACGGCCAGGAAGGGGCCGACGAACCCCCAGCCCGTCCACCGCCGGCGGCTTGACCGCCGTGGGGGTCGGCGCCGACGCGGAAGCGCGCCGGCGCCCGCCGTGACTGCCGGGTTGAGGGTCATCGTCGCTTTCGTCCTGTTCGGTAGTATGTTTGCGTAAACATGGATATGTTTACGCGAACATAACGCGCGACTAACATGGCGCGCAAGCGTCAAATTGGACACGACCGCTGGACACGAGCGAGGGACCATGACACCGACTCGGGGGAGCCGCGCGGGTACGCCGCGGCCTTCGATGGCCGACGTGGCCCGCCTGGCCGGCGTCTCTTCACAGACCGTCTCCCGCGTATCGAACGGTCAGGCCAACGTCGAAGACGCCACCCGCGCCCGCGTCCTTGACGCCATGCAGACCCTGGGCTACCGCCCGAACGGGGCGGCCCGCGCCCTGAAGAGCGGCCGCTTCCACACCATCGGCGTGATCATGACCACGCTGCAGACCCTCGGCAACATCCGGACCCTGGACGCGATCGCGCGGGAGGCGGCCCGGGCCGACAACTCGGTCCTGCTGATGCCGATCTCCGACCCGACCCTGCGCGGCGTGTCCGGTGCCTACCAGCGGCTGTCTGCCCAGGCGGTGGACGGCGCCGTGATCATCCTGGAGGCCCGCTTCCTTGACCGGGCCGAGTTCGTGCTGCCGCCGGGCATCCCGGTCGTCGTCATCGACTCCGGCGCGGGGCCCGGCTACACCGTGGTCGACACCGACCAGGCCCTGGGCGCGCGCCAGGCCACCGGGCACCTGCTCGGGCTCGGGCACCGTCAGGTCTGGCACGTCGCCGGCCCGGAGACGTCCTTCTCCGCCGCCCACCGCGCGCAGTCCTGGCAGCGGACCCTGCGGGCGGCCGGGATCACCCCGCCCGCGCTGCTGCGCGGGGACTGGACCGCGGAGTCCGGGTACAGTCACGGCCTGACGCTGGGCAAGCGGCCCGACGTGACCGCGATTTTCGCCGCTAACGACGAGATGGCCCTGGGGGTCATGCGGGCCCTCCACGAGCTGGGACGGGACGTCCCCGGCGAGGTCAGCATCGTCGGCTTCGACGACATGGACATGGCCGCGTCGTTCTGGCCCCCGCTCACCACCGTCCGCCAGGACTTCACCGCCGTCGGCCGCCTGAGCATCCAGAAACTCCTGGCCAAGGTCTCCGACCCCGCGACCCAAGCCGACACCACCGTGGTCGCCACCGAATTGATCGTCCGCGGCAGCACGGCCCCGCCGCCCGCCGCCACCGCCCGCGGAAGCGACTAAACCACCGCGCCGCGGAAGCGACTAACGACGTAAGCCGTACATATGGGGCTGGCCGCGTCCTGCTGACCGCGCCCCCCGCTGCCAGTACTCGGCCTTGTGTGCCACCGGGACAAAATGTTCTGGCCTTGCGGCACGCAGGCGCGCTTCTATCGTCCTTGCGGCACCCCGGCCCGCATTCGCCTGGCCTTGCGCGCACCCACGTCTGGCACCCCAAACCGGCCTTGCGGCACCCAACGCCAGCACCCGCCTGGCCTTGCGGCCCTCACGGCTGGAATGTCAGGGTCCCGCGCTAAACCTTGGACGCGTTCACGTAGCTCGCGTGGTTGTCCGGCGCGAGCACGACCCAGACCTGGCCCGGCGCGAACAGCATGCGCTGGCCGTTCGCGAGGGTGTAGGTGGTGCCGCCGTCCAGGGTCGGGCGGGACCAGCGGACTGCGTACGCCTTGCCGTCGCGCAGGATGACCGCGCGGCCGGAGCCGGTCGACTTCGCGTACGGCGGCCGCCCGCCGTACTCCTCGAACCGTGACGTGGTGATCTGCGTGTACTGGATGACCACGGTCTTGCCGCCGAGCTGACCGCCCTCGGTGGCCATGGCCGGCGCGCCGTCGATCCAGGCGAGCCAGCGCTTGTCCTTCGCCGACCAGCGGAAGGTGTAGGACGCGGCCGGGTACTTCACCGAGTAGGACGCGGTCGCGGTCCCGCCCACGGGCTGCGCGCCGAACCGGAACCCGATGTCCCTGGCCTTGCTCGCGCCCTTCGCCTCGCTCATCAGCTGCTTGGTGTCCGCGTACAGGTTGTACGGCGCCGCCCGGTCCTGGCTCCGGTAGTAGCCGCCCACCTGGAGCGCGTAGAGGTCGACGACCGGCGCCCGCTCGATGAACGGCACGAGGTGCGGGGTCGCGCCCGACCAGGCGAACGCGGGCCGCCCGAACTGGGCCAGCAGGTCGAGGTCGCTCTGCCGGGCGCTGCGCACCGGCCCGACGACCGGCGGGATATGCGACGAGTAAACGGCCATGAAGCGGGTGAGTCCGCCCTCGACCGGGATCACGTACACGAGGTCGGCGGACTGCAGGCCCGTCTGCGGCCTCGCGTACACGATGTTGTCGATCTTCACCGCCAGGACCGGGCCGAGGGACTTGACCGGCTCCCCGGTGAACGGGTCGAGCAGCGGTCCGGTGGGCGTGGGCCGCGGCGTGGCCGTGGGCGTGGCCGTGCGCGACGGGGCGACCGTGGCCGCGGCCACCGACCGGTCAGGCGCGGGGGGAGGCCCGCCCGCCGTGAGGGCGAGGGTCAGGGACACCGCGGTGGCCGCCGCCAGGGTGGCGCCGGCCGCGGCGGTCAGCACGGGGTGCCGCGACACCAGGCGCCACACCGACGCCCGCCCCCGGGTAGCGCGACACCAGCCGCCGCAGCCGTCCCGCGGTACCTCCCAGCCAGCTCACAGGGCCCCCGGCCAGCTCATAGGCCCGCCTTCCTTCGTTCGGGTGTCCGGGCTCCCCAGCCCACGGAATGGTAAACGAAAAGCAACGTAGATCCGTTGCCGCGGCCAGCTCGCGTAACCCGCGGGTAAGCCGCCGGGGACCGAGCGGCCTGGCCGAAGGCCACCATGTGCAGGGGAAAAGCCCGAGTGTGAGCAATCGATCACATTGGGTGCGCGCTTTCTGTTAGCGTTGCCGTCTAATCGCGGGGAAACGGGGTTCGGGGCCTGGGACCAGGGTTCGAGTCGGGGGTGTACGATTTGTCGGCTTCGCTAAAGTGCCGTGCCACGTCGGCCGGTTACCCTCTCGCTATGTCAGACGTAACGCAGCCGCGCCTCGTGCGGCGGCCACTCGGGTGGGCACTGACCACGGCCGACGTGTTGCGCCTAGTCAGATCCGACGCGCACCCGGTCGCGCTGTGCGGCGCCTGGGCGGGCGGCGGCGACGTGATCGGCGCCGCGCCGCTCGTCGTCCGGGCGGCGCCGGGCCCGCTTGCCGAGGTACTCGACAGCGACCAGGGCGACTTCGGCGAGGCCGGCCACGGCCAGGCGTTCTGCGGCGGCTGGATCGGCTACCTCGGCTACAGCGCGGGCGGCGAGGCGCTGCCGCCGACCGGGCCGCGCGCACTGCCCGCCTGGTGGTTCGGCTACTACGACCACGTGCTGCGCCGGGACGGGGCGACGGGGGAGTGGCACTTCGAGGCGCTGTGGACGCAGCCGCGCGCGGACGAGCTTGAGCGGCGGTTCGACGAGCTGAACTGCCGCGCGGCCCTCGTCCTCGGCGGGGCCACGGGCAGCAGCACGCGGCGGCGACCGGCGCGGTTACGAGTTCGGCCCGTTCCGCCTCATCCCCGGTGCTGAGGACCACCAGCAGGCGGTCCGCCGGGCGGTCGAGTACATCCACCAGGGCGACATCTTCCAGGCGAACATCACCCTGCGCGCCGAGGCGGAGTTCAGCGGTGACCCGCTCGACGCGTTCTGCCAGGGCGTGACCGCGCTCAACCCGCCCTACGCCGCCTTCGTCGGGGTCTCGGCGCCCGGCGCGGGACACGCCGCCGTGGCGTCGCTGTCGCCCGAGCTGTTCCTGCGCCGCACCGGGGACACGGTCACCTCCAAGCCCATCAAGGGCACCGCGCGCCGCGCCGACGACGAGGCGGCCGCCGCCGCCCAGCGAGCCGAGCTTGAGGCCTCGACGAAGAACCGCGCGGAGAACGTGATGATCGTCGACCTGGTCCGCAACGACCTCAGCCGGGTCTGCGCCCCGGGCTCGGTGTCCGTCCCCGTGCTGCTCGGTCCCGAGCCGCACCCGGGCGTCTGGCACCTGGTCTCCACGGTCACCGGCACGCTGCGCCCGGGCGCGGGTGACGGTGACCTGCTCCGCGCCGCGTTCCCGCCCGGCTCGGTGACCGGGGCGCCGAAGGTCCGCGCCCTGGAGATCATCGACGAGCTGGAGACCACCGCCCGCGAGGCCTACACCGGCGCGATCGGCTACCGCTCCCCGGTCGCCGGGCTGGAGCTGAACGTCGCCATCCGCACGTTCGAGTTCGCCGCCGGCAAGGCGTGGATCGGCGCGGGCGGCGGCATCGTCGCCGACTCGGACCCGGCCGGTGAGTACGCCGAGTGCCTGATCAAGGCGACACCGCTGCTCAACGCGCTCGGCGCCCGGCTGGACGCGGACCTGCCGGTGCCGGGCGGGGCCGCGGGTGACGCGGCGCTGCTGCCGCGCCCCGCCGCCGGGGTGTTCAGCTCGCTCCTGGTCACCGACGGCGTGACCCACGGCCTGGCCGACCACCTGGCCCGGCTGGAAGGCAGCGTGCGGGCACTCTACGGCAAGCCGCTGCCCGCGTCGCTGACCGCCGACCTGGCCCGGTGCCTCGCGGCCCGGCCGTCGGGCCGGCTGCGGATCACCGTCCGCCCGGTCGGCGGCCCGCTCCAGGCCACGATCGAGGTCGTACCCGTGGTGCCGGCGACGGCGCAGGCCGCGGGCGGCCCGGCGGTCACGCTCCGCCCGGCGATCGTCCCCGGCGGCCTGGGCGCGCACAAGTACCGTGACCGCCGGCTGCTCGCCGAGCTTGCCGCCAAGGCGGAGACCGGCCCCGACCAGCAGCTGCTGCTCACCGACGAGACCGGCGAGCTGCTCGAGACCGACCGCGCCAACGTGTTCGCGGTGATCGACGGCGTGCTGCTCACCCCGCCCGCCGACGGCCGCCTGCTGCCGGGCACCACCCGCGCCGCCGTGCTGCGCGCGGCGCACGGCCACGGCGTCCGGATCGGCCAGAAGCCGCTCACGCTCGACGAGCTGGCCTCGGCAACCGAGGTCTTCGTCACCAACGCGGTCGTCGGCGTCGTCCCGGTCACCGCGATCGAGACCGTGCGCCGCGCCTGGGAGCCCGGCCCGGTGACCGCGGCGCTCGCCGCCACGCTGGCCGCCAGGCCGGAGGACGCGCCGTCCGCGCCCGCGGCGGCCGGGCCGCGCCTGGCGCGCCCCTACGTGGGCGGGCCGCCCGCGCGCCGCCCAGGCGGGCCCGCCGCTCGTCATCCTCATCGACAACTACGACTCCTTCACCTGGAACCTGGCCCACCTCCTCAGCACCGCGGGCGCGCGCGTCGAGGTGGTCAGGAACGACGAGGTGACCGCGTCCCAGGTCGTCGCCGCCGGGCCGACGGGCGTGGTGATCTCGCCGGGTCCCTGCGCCCCGGCCGAGGCGGGGATCAGCATCGCCGCGGTGACCGCCTGCGCCCAGGCCCGCATCCCGCTGCTCGGCATCTGCCTGGGTTACCAGGCGATCGGCGCCGCGTTCGGCGCCCGGGTCGTCAAGGCGCCGAGCCCGGTGCACGGCAAGGCGTACCCGGTGACGCACCACGGCCAGGGGGTCCTGGCGGGCCTGCCGAGCCCCTTCCAGGCGACCCGCTACCACTCGCTCATCATCGACGAGGCCACGCTGCCGCCGGAACTGCTGGTCACGGCCAGGACCGACGGCATCACGATGGCCGTCAGCCACCGCACCCGCCCGGTCGAGGGCGTCCAGTTCCACCCCGAGTCGATCCTGACCACGCACGGGTCGGCGATCATCGCCAGCTTCGTCACCGCCGCTGCCCGCGCAGCGGCAAGCGAGCGTTAACTGAGAGTTAGGAAAGATATTCATTCCGAACGAGTGCCAGGTGACACGGATCGGTTACGCTGCACCTGATCGGCATCCGGACGAACGGGGGTGTTCCCATGGGTCTTTTTGACGACGTTGAGAACCTGGCTGGCGGCCAGGGCGGCCAGGGCGGCGAGGACTCGCTAGTGCAGAAGGCGACGCAGGAGGGCGAGCAGTTCCTGGACAACGAGACGGGCGGCAAGTTCGACTCGGAGATTCAGGACGGCGGCAACCTGCTCGACCAGCAGGCCGACAAGGACCTGCCGAACCTGTAACCGCGCACCGCCGGACGCCGCCCCAGGGAAACCTCCCGGGGCGGCGTTCGCGTCTCCGCCGCCTGCTGGCCGGTTCGTCCGGTGCATCCCGTTCGTCCAGTGCGCCGCCGACGGCTCCGCCGCGATAGCGCGGATACCTTTCCGAGCGCGGATACTTTTACTCGCCAGGCGGCGGATGTTCCGTCTTGGGAAATGTTTCCGCGGTATCGGCCCGCCCAGGTCTGGCCGGCCTCGGCTCGGCCAGCGCACGCCCCCCGCAGGCACCACGCCTCACCGGGTAGCGGGCCGGGCAGTCGAACGCGCCCTGCGCGGTCGTGCTCGCTGCCTCCTGCTGCGCGGTCATATATTCAATCTACACTGATAAGTCGATACTGACTATCTTCTCCAAGAGCCGCGCGGAACGTTGTGCCGTGCACGCTCTGAGCGCGAGCCGAAGCGCGCGCCCGTGTTTTCGGACTGAGGAGGGAGGGAGCCTTCCCGCGAGCCGAGCGCGCCGGCGGCCTGCGCGGACTGAGGAGGGAGGGAGCGAGGGGACGAGTGACTGAGCGACGAGGGAGCACAGGCCGCCCTCGGGGCGCGCGGAGGCGAGCGGGGAAACGGAGTCGAGCGACTGACCGACGAGGGAGGAAACAGGGGCTTCGGGCGCGCGGAGGCCGAGCGCGCGGAGATCATGAGCCATGGGCGAGGTCAGCATCGGATTCGTCGGTCTCGGCAACATGGGCTGGCCCATGGCCGCGAACCTGCACGCGGCCGGGTTCCCGCTGCTGGTCAGGGACGCCGACGCGGACCGGCAGCGCGCGTTCTGCGCCGCTCACCCGGGGGCCGTCGCCGCCGGCGAGCCCGGCGCCTTCACGGCGGCGAGCGTCGTGGTCACCATGCTCCCGGACGGCGGCATCGTCGCCGACGCGCTGCTGAACTGGGGAATCGCGGCGGCGCTGGCTTCCGGCGCGCTGGTCATCGAGATGAGCTCGGCCGACCCGGCGGACACGCGTAAGACGGCGGCGGACCTGGCCGCCCGCGGCGTGCGGATGGTGGACGCGCCGGTCTCCGGCGGGGTGCCGCGGGCGGTGACCGGCGAGCTGTCCCTCATGGTGGGCGGCGACGACGCGGACGTGGCCGACGCCCAGCCGGTGCTGCGCGTGCTCGGCGACCCCGCGCGGCAGTTCCGCACCGGCGCGCTCGGCACCGGGCACGCGATGAAGGCGCTGAACAACGTCGTAGGCGCCGCCACCTACTGCGCCACCGCCGAGGCGATCGTGGCGGGCGCGCGGTTCGGCCTCGACCCGGCGACCATGATCGACATCATCAACGCCTCCACCGGGCGCTCGTTCGTCAGCGAGAACGTCTTCGGCGCGAACGTGCTGAACGGCGCCTACGCGACCGGCTTCATGCTTGGCCTGATGGCCAAGGACGTCCGCATCGCGCAAAGCGTGATCAGGGCCGCGGCGGCCGACGCCCCCGTGCTTGCCCTGACCGACGAGCGCTGGTCCGCGGCCCTGCGCGAGCTGGGCCCCGCCGCCGACCAGTCGAAGGCGCATCAGTCCTGGTGGGCGGATAGGCTCGACGGAGAGTAACGGCGGACAGGCGTAATGTTCTGAATCGCATCTGCCTAAACTCTGTGAACCGCATCACACCGGACAGCCGAGGGTGGACGCCAAGTTAGGTAAGCCTTACCTTAGTCACGTGACTTGGGCTGACAGCGTACCTAACCTCCTGATCGGGCTCCGTGAAGGGCTCGAGGCCGGCCTTGTGGTGACCATCCTCCTGGCGGCCGTGCGCAAGACAGCGGCGGCGAGGGCCGAGCGGGACGGCTCTTCAGGGACCAGCAAGCCGGCCATATCGACCGCGCCGATCTGGCTCGGCGTCCTCGGCGCGGTGACCCTGGCCGCCGCGTTCGCAGCCGTGCTGACGTTCTCCGTCAGCGTGCTGAGCAGCGCCGGGCAAGAGGCGGTCGGCGGACTGCTCAGCGTCCTGGCCGTCTGCCTCGTCACCGGCATGATCTTCTGGATGCGCCGCACGGCGGCCACCCTGTCGGCGCACATCCGCGGCGAGGTGGCGCGGGCCGCCGCGATCGGCACCGGAGCGCTCACGCTGACCGCGTTCCTCTCCGTCGGCCGCGAGGGACTTGAGACCACCCTCTTCCTGTGGACGGCGGCCAAGGCTTCTGGTCAGACGGTCGGGCCGATCGTCGGTGCGGCGATCGGAATCGCCGCCGCGGTCGTCCTGTGCTGGCTGCTCTACCGCCGGGCGATCCACCTGAACGTGGGCGTGTTCTTCAACCGGACCGCGATCGCGCTTATCGTGATCGCCGCCGGGGTTCTCGCCTACGGCCTCGGCGACCTGCAGGACGCCGGGTGGCTGCCCGGCCACACCTGGCTCGCGTTCGACTTGACGTCGCACATCGACCCCAGCTCCTGGTGGGCGTCGATCATCACCGGCATCACCGAGCTGTCGCCGAAGATGACCGTACTCCAGGTCACCGCCTGGCTCGCCTACCTCGTGGTGGTCATCCCCGCATTCGTGAACGCGGGCCGCACGGCGGACGTCAAGAAGACCGCCGCCGCCGCGCCCGCTGCCGCCTCAGCTCCGGCCGGGGCCGCCTCCGCCCCGGTCGCTGTCCCGGTGCCTGCCGCCGCCTCGGTCGGCGGCACCTCAGGCAACCCAGGCACGTCAGCCAACCCCAGCGAGCCGCCCGGCCCGGCTGGACCTGACGGCCCCGCTGACCCCGGCCCCGCCGGCGAGTCCGACGCACCGCGCGAACTCCCCCGCTGGGAGCGCGTCGCCGCGGGCCGCCCGTGGCTCGTCGCCGGAGTCCTGGTCGCCGTGCCCGCGCTCGCGGCAGGCGTGATGATCGCCGCGCTCCCCGCCAAGGCGACCAGCGCCGCGAGCACCGTGAGCATAACCAAAACCGACTGCGCGCCTGAGTGGTCCGCCGCGAAGTCCGGCTCCCAGACGATCACGGTGACCAACAACTCTGGCCTGGCCGGCGAGATCAACCTGGACAACGCCGCCGGCGCGGTCGTCGGCGAGATCGAGACGATCGGCCCAGGCACGTCCGCGCAGCTGACCGCGACCCTCCAGTCCGGGACCTACACCTTCCGCTGCTTCATGGGCTCCAAGCCGGTGACGGCCTCGCAGCCGGTCACGGTAACCGCGAACACCGGGACGACGGCCGCCGCCCCGGCCGCCATCAAGCCCATCACGCTGAACGACCTGACCCCCCCGAACAAGCTTTACCAGGGCTACGCCGCCGCCCAGCTGACCGACCTGGCCAAGGCCGTCACCGTCATCGCGACCGACCTGCGCCACAACAACATCCCGCAGGCCAAGAAGGACTGGCTCACCGCCCAGCTGGACTGGGAGCGGGTCGGCGCGTCCTACGACAGCTTCGGCGACCTGGGCGGCGCGGTTGACGGGCTCCCCGACGGCCTGCCCAACGGCGTCAACGACACCGGGTTCACCGGCCTGCACCGCCTCGAGTACGGCCTCTACCACGGCCAGTCAGCCAAGGAACTGCTGCCCGTCACGGAGACCCTCGCGAAGAACGTGGCCACGGTCCAGAAGAACCTGACCACCGACGACCTCGCGGGCGACCCGACCCAGCTGCCGCTGCGCGCCCACGAGATCATCGAGGACGCGCTCCGCGACCACCTGTCGGGCATCGACGACCAGGGCGCCGGCGAGGCGGACGCGATGACCTATGCCGACACGCAGGTCGACCGGGTGGTGCTCGGCTACCTGGCCGGCCAGATCAACGAGCGCCAGCCCGGCCTGGTCGCCACCGCGGACAGCCAGCTGACCGCGCTCGACCAGGCGCTGCTAGCCACCCAGGCCAACGGGCAGTGGCAGCCCGCGTCGGCGGTCAGCCTCACCCAGCGTCAGGACGTGGACGCGGCCATCGGTCAGCTCCTGGAGACACTGGCCGAGGTTCCTAACCTCCTTGAAGTTCCGCCCACCCACTGACCAGCACATGAACCTCGCCATCAGCCGACAGAAACCCCTCTGGAGCTAACCCCGTGGACGTCAACCGCCGCAATTTCCTCAAGGGCACCGCGGCCGGTGCAGCCGGCACCGCACTGGTCGGCGGCGTGCTGATCGGCGGCGCGCACGAAGACGCGAACGCCGCCACGCAGGCCACCGACGCCTCGGCCGAGCAAGCGTCGTACCCCTTCCACGGCGCGAACCAGTCGGGCATCATGACCCCGTTCGCCAAGCAGGCGGCCACCTGCGTGGCGGCCTTCAATTCCACGGCGACGGACAAGGCGGCCCTGGCCGACCTGCTGCAGACGATCACCACCAGGGCGCGGTTCCTCACCACCGGCGGTATCGCCCCCAACCTCGGCGTCAGCCAGCCGCCGTCCGACAGCGACGTGCTGGGCCCGGTGATCCCCGCCGACGGGCTGACCGCCACGCTGTCCGTGGGATCGACGCTGTTTGACGACCGCTACGGCCTGGCCGACCGCAAGCCGCTGAAGCTCCAGCCGCTGACCGCCTTCCCGAACGACTCGCCCGACCCCGCCTGGCTCCACGGCGACCTGCTCCTGCAGCTGAGCGCCAACCACCAGGACACGGTCCACCACGCGATCAGGGACATCACCAAGCACACGCGCGGCGGCATGCAGCTGCGCTGGAAGATCGAGGGATACAACTCGCCGCCGCGCCCGTCGGGCACGGGACGGAACCTGCTCGGGTTCAAGGACGGCACCGCGAACCCGACGGGTGCCCTGGCCGACAGCCTGATCTGGGTTGACGACGCGGCCGAGCCCGCCTGGGCGCAGGGCGGCTCCTACCTGGCGGTGCGGCTGATCCGGATGCTCGTGGAGTTCTGGGACCGCGTGTCCATCAACGAGCAGGAGGGGATGTTCGGCCGCCGCCGGGACACCGGCGCCCCCCTAGACGGCACGAACGAGTTCGACACGCCCAACTACAAGGCGGACCCGAACGGGAACGTGATCGCCACCGACGCCCACATCCGCCTGGCCAACCCGCGCACGGCGGCGACCGCCAACCAGCGCCTCCTGCGCCGCTCCTACAACTACGACCTCGGCATGGACGAGAACGGCAACCTCCAGGCCGGCCACATCTTCATCGCCTACCAGCAGGACCTGGAACGCCAGTTCATCACCGTGCAGAAGCGGCTCATCGGCGAGCCGCTGATCGACTACGTGCAGCCGTTCGGCGGCGGCTACTTCTACACCCTGCCCGGCGTCAGCGACTCCAGCGACTGGTACGGCCGGACCATGCTCGCCTAGGCGACGGAGACCGTCAGGCCGGCCGCGTGGCGGTCCGTAGGTGGCGCGCGGCCTCCTCGACCGCCGCGGTGACGAGGTCCAGGTCGGTCGGCCCGCCCGCCCTGGTCCTGGTCAGCGGGCGCGCGGCCCCCAGATCGGCCCAGGCCAGGGGCCTGACCATCAGCCGGCTGCCGCGCCTGGGCACGGGCGGGTCGCCCAGGTAGCCGCACTGGAACAGGCGGGGCTCCCGGGGCTCGTCCCGGGTGGAGACGATCATCCCGCGGCCGCGCGGGAGGTAGGGAATCGTGATCGCGTCCGGGATGCCGAGCAGCTCGACGCTGTCCGCGGCCTCGTCCTGCCGCAGGCTGATCCGCAGCCCGATGTCCTCCGCGCGCTCGGGCGGCAGCGCGCGCCGCGGCGACCGGGTGGCGAGCACCAGGTGCACGCCGGGCGCGCGGCCGCTCGCCACGACGTCCGCCAGCTCCCTCAGCAGCCCCGGCGCGCCGCCCGGCCCGTCGGCGACCTCGTCGAAGGCCAGCACGAGCCTGGGCAGCGGGGGGAGCGCGGGCTGCAGCTCGCGGGCGCGCCAGTAGTTGTCGATATCGCCGCCGTAGGGGGAGAGGATCGCCTCCCGGCGGTGCATCTCACCGCGCACCGAGGCGAGCACGCGGGCGGCGTCGGCCTCGCCGCGGCCGCCGGCCGTCTCGCCCGGTGACCCGATCAGCGCCGCGACGTGCGGGCAGTGCGCGAACGGCAGGAAGGCGCCGCCGCCCTGCCCGTCGATGAGGACGAGGTTAAGCTCGTCCGGCCGGTTGGCCAGCAGCAGCGCGGTGACCAGGGTCTGCACCAGGACGGTGGTGCCCGCGCCCGCGGCGCCGCTGAGCACCGCGTGCGGGCCCTGGGCCGCGAGGTCCACCGTCACCGGACCGGACGCGTCCGCGCCGAGCATCACCCGCGTCGTCGGCCCCTCCCGCTTACCGCTCCACAGCGCCAGGATGTCCTGGGCGCTCGGCACGCCGATGCCAAGCAGGTCGAGCAGCCGCACCGGGTACGGGATCGCGGCCTGGGCGGCGGCGGGCCGGCGGTCCCGCATCGGGGCGAGGGCCCTGGCGACCTGCTCGGCCCGCGCCCGGTCCATGCCGTCGGGCCGCCCGGTCACCGGCTCGGCGTCCGGGCCGGAGATCAGCCGCAGGCCGTCGGCGGCGGCATCGGTCCCCGTCACCAGCTCGCACGCGACGCGGCACTCGCTCAGGCCCTGGCTGTCGGCGCACAGCGGGTAAACGCCGGCCCCGGGACCGAGCCGCAGGATGTCTCGCATGCCGGGCAGGTTCCGCAGCGCGAGCGCGCCGTCAAGCACCACCACGACATCACCGTCGAACCCCGCGCCCGCCCGGAAGGCGTTGCCCGCCGGCGCCTGGCCCGGTTCGGCTACCCGCGCCTGGATGAGCTTCCTGAGCTCGTCGATCCTGGCGGCCCTGGTGGCGTCGGTGTTCCCGATCAGGCAGCGGGTGCCCGCGGTGCCGCTCCCGTCCAGGTGCGGCAGCCAGCGCGCCCAGCCGAGGCCCTCCCGGTCCTCGTCGTCGCTGGTGAGCAGGACGATCCTGAGGTCGTCGGGCGAGCGCAGGGTCGCGAGCTGGACGATAAGCCAGCGCAGCAGCGCCGTCGCCGGCTCGCCAGTGCCGATCACCCCGAGCGGCCCCGCTTCCCGCAGGTCGACCGGGACAGGGACGTTCCGCAACTCCGGTACGTCAAGGTCATCGCCCGCCGCGCCGCGCAGCCGCACCGACGCCGGCTGGTTCGTCACGCCGACCCGCAGCACCAGGCCACCGGGTGACCGCCGGTCCCGTGACCACAGGTCGGGCCGCAGGCCGGCCGCCATCGCCGTGACCTCCGTGGGCCCGGGGGCGAGCAGGTGCCGGATGCGTTCCTCCTCCGCGACGCACACGGCGAGCTGCTCGCGGGCCACCGCCCCGGCCTCGGCGATGGCGCGGAGCTGCTTCTTGCGCGCGCGGCCGTCGATCGCGTACACCGCGCACCAGGCGGCCGGCCCGGCCAGGCTGGCGAGCAACGAAACGAGGTCATGCGTGACCGCGAGCAGCGCGGGCCCGGCGACGAGGCCGGCCAGCCCGGACGTGGCCATCGCGGCGAAGTTCCGCGGGGCCGGCGTCCGCGGCGGCGCGGTCACCTCCTGGGCGGGAATCGCCGGAGGCACCGGGCGGAGCCGGTCGAACTCCAGCCGCCCGTCCACGGTCTGCACCACGCGCAGGGTCCGCTCGGCCCCGGGCGCCCAGCGCAGCGTGTCCTGGCCGAGCCGGACCACGCTGCCGCCGTCGAGCGGGGTGGGCGTGGTCACCCGGGCCCCGTTGACCCAGGTGCCGTTCCGTGCGCCGGCGTCCGCGATCACCGCGCCGCCCGCCGCGGACACCTCGATAAGCGCGTGCGTGCGGGACACGTCCACGTCGTCCAGGCACACGTGCGCGTCCGCGGCCCGGCCGATGAAATAGCGGCCGGGCCGCAGCGCCACGCCGAAGCCCGCGTCCGGTCCCGCGATGACGTGCAGGGTCCCCGCGGCGGCACCGCGCACGGGCTGGTAGTCGGGACCCGCGCCGCCCACGCTGAGCACCGCGCCGGGCAGCAGCGGGCTGCCCGCCAGCCTGGCCGCCGGGTCAAGCACCGCGGCCCCGACGAAACAGGCATCCCCCTGAGACACTCCAGGCAGCACGCTCAGCAGCGTGCCCACCCAGTCATCGGGTGACGCGTTTATCTCAATGTCCCCGATTTCCCGGGAATTAATATTCTGAACAGTAAGCCGCAAAATCACCGACTGCGCATTTCTGTGTGACGTCAAATTCCCCGCACGCTAGCGTAGTGAGCGTTATGAATTTCGCCAAATTCGGCGTTTATTCCGATACGCCGGCAATGCGCGCGATTCATATAAAGATCATTGGTGCACCGGGGGAAAGATCACGCTCTCCTGGCCACGGAAAGCAGCCGGGACGCCTCGGGTGTCAACGGGTCCAGGTCCGGCCGCCAGACGGCGGTGAGCTGTCGCTTCAGCGGCGGCCCGGCGACCTCGACGGCGACCAGCAGGCCAAGCACGAGGTCATCGCGGACCGCCAGCCGGCTGAGCACGCCCGGCCCGACGCCTTCCGCGATCGCCGAGCGGACCGCCGCGCTCGTGCCGAGTTCCATGGCGATCCGCGCGCTGAGCGGCGGGTGCTGGGCGGCCAGGTAATCGGTCAGGGTGACCCGGGTGCCGCTGCCGGCCTCCCGCATGACCAGCGGCGTCGCGGCGACCTCGGCCAGGGACAGGGGGCGCCTCAGGCGGGCCCACGGATGGCTCGGCGCGGTGACGACCAGCATCTCGTCGTCGCGCAGGCGGGCCGTCACCAGGTCGGCCGGCAGGTGCGGCGTCTCGATGAAGCCGAGTCGCACCTTAACGTCCCTTACCAGCTCGATGACCCGGGTGGAGTTGGCGACGGTCAGCTCCACCACGGTCGGCGCGGACTCCGGCGCCCGCTCGGCCCCGGCCTGCTCGGCAGCGGCCGGCCTGCTCGATAGTCGCCTGCTCGATGCTGCGCAGTTCGACGAGCCAGTGCGGCACGAGGTGCTCGGCGATGGTCTGGCTCGCGGCGATCGCCAGCCGGCGCGAGACGCCGGACCTGATCGACCGCAGCCCCGCCTCGAGCCGGTCGGCGGCGTCGAGCACGTCCTCGGCCCAGCCGACGATGAGGCTTCCCTGCTCGGTGAGGTGAGACCCGCCCGGCGAGCGGGCGAGCACGGTGACACCAGTCGTTCGCTCCAGGGTCCGCATCCGGGCGGACAGCGCCTGCTGCGACACGCCGAGCACCACCGCGGCGGCGGCGATGGACCCGTGCCTGCCCACCTCGCGCAGCGCCCGCAGCGCGCCAAGGTCGTGCACCGCCTCGCTCATCCTCGGGCCGCGCCTCCCTCCGCCCCGCGGTCGCCGCCGGCTACAACGTTAGCTTGTACCCCTACAAGGCCGCCCTCCTTCCCGCCGGTCAGCGTCGTGGCGACGCTGGAATGACCATGACCGCCCTGCATCCCTCGCCCCGCGCGCCGCCCGCCGCGCCCGCCGCGCCGGCCAGCCCCGGACCGCGCCACGGAGCCCGCCGCGCGCGGTCCGTCGCCCCCGGCTTCGCGCTCGCGCTCGCCGTCGCGGCGGTGGCGACGGTGGTGGGGGAGCGCGTGCCGCTGATCGGCAGCGCGGTCCCCGGCGCCGTCATCGGCGCGGTGATCGCGATCGTGGTCAGGCCGGGCGCGCGCTTCGCGGCCGGGGTGAAGTGGGCGAGCACGTTCGTCTTGCAGTGCTCGGTGGTCCTGCTCGGCGCGCAGCTCTCGATCGCCGAGGCGGCCAGGGTCGGCGTGTCCTCGCTGCCGGTCATGCTCGGCACGCTCGCCGTCTGCCTGGGCGCGGCGTGGCTGTACGGGCGGCTGCTCGGCGTCCCCGGCGACCTGCGCACGCTGATCGGCGTGGGCACGGGGATCTGCGGCGGCTCGGCGATCGCCGCGGTCTCCCCGGTGATCGAGGCCGCGTCGACCGACGTCGCCTACGCGATCTCCACGATCTTCCTGTTCAACATCGCGGCGGTGCTCGCCTTCCCGCTGCTCGGGCACGCCCTCGGGATGAGCCAGCAGTCCTTCGGCCTGTTCGCGGGCACGGCGGTCAACGACACGTCGTCCGTGGTGGCGACCGCGACCACCTACGGCACCGGCGCGACGAGCCACGCGGTCGTGGTGAAGCTGGTCCGCACTCTCATGATCATCCCGATCTGCCTGGGCCTCGCCACGCTGACCGCCCGCAAGCAGCGCCCCGCGGCCGCGACGGCCCCGGCCGCGGCTATCGGCGGCCGCCCCGGCGGCCACCCCGCCGGCGCCTCCGCCGATGCGACGCCCGCTCGCCTGTCGCCGCGCCGCGTCTTCAAGCTCGTGCCCTGGTTCCTGATCGGCTTCGTCCTCGTGGCCGCCGTCAACTCCGCCGGGGTCATCCCGGCCGGCGCGCACGCCCCCTCGAGCGCACGTCGGTGTTCCTCGTCTCCGTCGCGCTGTCCGCGATCGGCCTGTCCACCAACGTGGCCGCGCTCCGCAAGGCGGGCGCGCGCCCGCTGCTCCTCGGCGCCCTGCTCTGGGTCACGGTGGCCACGGCCAGCCTGGGCCTCCAGGCCCTGACCGGGACCCTGTAACCCGCCGGCTTCGAGCGACCCAAATCACCCTTACCAGCGTCCGCGACCGGCAGTAACCTGGCCGGCACGCTGATCGCGATGTGGGAAGCTGAAGAGGATGAGCCAGGTTCCTGGAAAGGACACGACGCAGTGAGCCGCGCGCAGGTACTCCAGACGACGGACGAGGCGGTCGCCGGGATCGAGGACGGGTCCACGATCCTCGTCGGCGGCTTCGGGCTCGCCGGGATGCCGTTCGACCTGATCGACGCGCTGATCAGGCAGGGCGCGAAGGACCTGACGATCGTCTCGAACAACGCGGGCAACGGCGACGTCGGCCTCGCCGCCCTGCTCGGGGCGGGCCAGGTCAGGAAGGTGCTCTGCTCCTTCCCGCGCCAGGTCGACTCCTGGGTCTTCGACGGCCTCTACCGCGAGGGCAAGATCGAGCTTGAGGTCGTGCCCCAGGGCAACCTCGCCGAGCGGATGCGGGCGGCCGGCGCGGGCATCGGCGCCTTTTTCTGCCCCACGGCGGTCGGCACGCCGCTCGCGGAGGGCAAGGAGACCCGCGAGATCGACGGCCGGACCTACGTCCTGGAGTATCCGATCAAGGGGGATTACGCCTTCATCGCGGCCCACCAGGCCGACACGCTCGGCAACCTGGTCTACCGGAAGACGGCGCGGAACTTCGGCCCCGTCATGGCGACCGCCGCGCGCACGACGATCGCCCAGGTCAACGCCGTCGTCCCGGTCGGCTCGCTGGACCCCGAGGCCGTGGTGACCCCCTCGATCTACGTCGACCGGGTCGTCCCGGTCGAAGCCCGCCGCTACACCGTGCAGGGAGCCCGCTAGCCATGGACACCGTCACCATCGAGAACACCGGCCGCGGCCCGCTTTCCACGGACGAGCTCGCCGCCGTGATCGGTCATGACATCCCGGCCGGCTCCTACGTCAACCTGGGCATCGGCCAGCCCACCAAGATCGCCGACTACCTGCCGACCGACTCCAGCGGCAACCAGACCGTCATCCTGCACACCGAGAACGGCATGCTCGGCATGGGCCCCACGGCGACCGGCGACGACGTCGACCCCGACCTCACCAACGCCGGGAAGGTCCCGGTGACCGAGCTGCCCGGCGCCTCGTACTTCCACCATGCCGACTCGTTCGCGATGATGCGCGGCGGCCACCTCGACGTCTGCGTCCTCGGCGCCTACCAGGTGGCCGCGAACGGCGACCTCGCCAACTGGCACACCGGCAAGCCGGAGGACATCCCGGCGGTCGGCGGCGCGATGGACCTGGCGATCGGCGCCAAGGACGTCTACGTGATGATGACGCTGTTCACCAAGAAGGGCGAGCCCAAGCTCGTCCAGGCGTGCACGTACCCGCTCACCGGCGTCGCCTGCGTCAGCCGCGTCTACACCGACTACGCCACCTTCGACATCCGCACCGACGGCGTGCACGTCCTGGCCACCTACGGCATCAGCCTGGCCGAGCTCCGCGACCGCGTTCAGGTCAAGCTCCTCGGCTTATCCCGAACGACCGCGGCTTCCTCGGCCCGCGCCCGGTTGTCTCCGTCAGCGCGGGCTACCGCGGCGTCAGCCGGAACGCGCGCGCCCCGGCCATCCACGCCATGTGCAGGTCGTCGGGCTCTGGCTTACCGGAAGCGTCGAACCCGATCTTGTTGAACTTCGCGAATTGCTTGTTGTCCCGGCACATGGCGGCGTACAGGCCGACGACGTCCGCCTCGTCCTTGAAGGCGCGGACGTCGGCCTGCCGCCGCCGGCCCTTGAGCAGGATCTCTATCGGCTCGCCGGTCCGCAGGTTCCTGCCCCACCCGAACGGCGTCCCGATCAGCAGGTCGCCGGAGTCCCTGGTATACGCCACCGGGATCGTGTAGCGCCGCCCCGACTTGCGGCCCACGATGTACAGCGTGACGAGCCGGCTGCCCATGGCGCTGGACAGCAGCGGCGTGCGCAGCATTCCGCGCACGACGCGGTTGGCCAGGCCCTGGATCGCCAGGGTCTGCGCCCGGGGGTCCGGTATCGCGCTTGACTCGGTCATCTTGCCCCTCACCGACTGGTCGGTCATTGGTCGCTTCCCTTCAGTGTGTTACCTCGATCCCTTCCGGATCGTCATTGGGTAAGACGGAAGGGGGCGTAGAAAGGTGACAGTGGACAGAACCGATTCGCCGGCGGCGGACTTCGAGGCACAGCGCGCGCACCTGCGCTCGGTGGCCTACCGCATGCTCGGCTCGCTGACCGAGGCCGACGACGCGGTGCAGGAGGCCTGGCTGCGCCTGTCCCGCGCGGACACCGGCGACGTCAGGGACCTGCGCGCGTGGCTTACCACGGTGGTGTCCCGCGTGTGCCTGGACATGCTGCGCTCGCGGGCGACTCGCCGCGAGGACTCGCTCGACGTGCACATGCCCGACCCGATCGTCACGCGGGTCGACGATGACCCCGCCGAGCAGGCGGTCCTGGCCGATTCTGTCGGCATCGCCCTGCTGGTCGTCCTGGACACGCTGCCGCCGGCCGAGCGGCTCGCGTTCGTCCTGCACGACGTCTTCGCCGTGCCCTTCGAGCAGATCGGCCCGATACTCGACCGGACTCCCGCCGCGGCGAAGCAGCTGGCCAGCCGGGCCAGGCAGCGCCTGCGCGCCGCCCCCGCGCACCCCGGCGCGACCTCGGCCGACGGCGACCTGGCCAGCGTCCCGCCTCCCGGCCCGGGTTGGAAAGAACTGCTGACCTCGCCCGGCAGTGGACCGTCGTCGACGCGTTCCTCGCCGCGTCCCGCGAGGGCGACTTCGAGGGGCTGCTCGCGATCCTCGACCCGGACATCGTGCTGCGCGCCGACGCCGGCCAGGGCCCGCTCGGCCCCTCGGTCCTGATCCGCGGCCCGCGCGCAGTGATCGCCCAGGCTCAGCGGTTCGCGTCGCTCCACCGCTTCGCCCGCCGGGTCCTGGTCAACGGCGCGCCCGGGTTCCTCGTGGTCAAGGACGGCGAGGCGCTCGCCGTGATCGCCACGACGGTCAGGAACGGCAAGATCGCCGAGATGGACATCCTTTCCGACCCGGTCCGTCTCCGGCAGCTGGATCTCGTCTGGTTGGCGGAACCAGAAGGGTGACGGTACTGGGCCCGGCCCGCCTCCGCATGCTCAAATAGTGGCGGGAGCGCAGGAACGGCGCGATTGAGGCGGACCGAAGGAGCTTTGGTGTTCATACTGGCCGTCGTACTGACCGTCTTGCTGCTGCTGGAGACGCTGCCGTCCGCGGTCGCCGGGCTGACCCGGGCCAAGGTCGGGCTGACCCGCCTCGACCAGCTCACCCGGCTCGGCCTGCTCGACGGCCGCAACCTCTGGGTCCCGCCGCTGCTCGGCGGCGTGCACCTGGCCGGCAGCGCGGCGGTCATCGTCGGCCTCTTCGTGCCCGCCGCGGCCATCGCCGGCGGCGGGCTCGAGGCCGCGGCGTTCGGCTGGGTGCTGACCCGGCAGCTCGGGCACGGCGACCGGGGCCGCGCGCTCGGCGCCTACCTGCTGTTCGCCGCGCTCGCGGCGGCCGTCCTGATCGTCGCGGCCCTGCGCGTTTAGCGCCCGGGGCGGCGCGCCCGGCTCAGCTCGCGGGGTCGGCGTAGCCGGCGTTGGTGCAGTCCGTCTCGACCTTGCCCGCGGCGGTCTGCGCGAACGCCGCGTTGGCCGCCTTGTTGCCGCCCAGCCCCTTGGCCTGGTCCTGCAGCCCCACCGAGACGTTGTAAAGGTCGGCGATCAGCGGCTGCGTGGTCGCCTTTTTGTAAGCGGTGAGCGCGGGGGTGGTGCTGCCGGTCGAGTCGTACCAGTTCCAGAACGCGGTGCAGGCCTGGGCGTTCCCCGTGCTCGCCGAGTGCCCGCCGGAAGTGGCCGCGATCGCGGCGCCGCCCACGGCGAGGATGGCGACGACAAGAAGACTGATGTTAACCACGCGTCGGGGGTTTCTCATGGCCGGCAACCTTCCTCAAAGCCACGCTCGTGGCAAACCGCAGGATAACAGCAATGGCAGGGATAAGCCGAGCGTCGGTTTTTGTTCGGATGGTGTTGCCGTCAATTCGCAACTGCGCGCCCCTGGTACGTGTTGATGTGCGGCAATGCGTTTTACCGCGCATGCTGGAGGCTATGGACGGCAGGAGCGACCCGCACCACGAGCACGGTCACGGCCACGAGCACGAGCACGGGCACGGGCACGGGCACGGGCACGATGGTGAGCACCGGCACGGGACCGGGGTGACCGCCCGCCTGCTCCACGTCGTGCGGCCGCACTCGCACGAGGCCGCCGACAAGGTGGACGCGGCGATGGAGGCCAGCGCCGAGGGGATGCGCGCGCTGTGGGTCTCGCTGGCCGTCCTCGGGGCCACCGCGGTCATCCAGGCCGCGGTCGTGGCCCTGTCGGGCTCGGTGGCGCTGCTCGGCGACACGCTGCACAACGCCGCCGACGCGCTGACCGCGGTGCCGCTCGGCGTCGCCTTTATCGTGGGCAGGCGCCCCGCGACGCGCCGCTACACCTACGGGTACGGACGGGCCGAGGACCTGGCGGGCGTCGCGATCGTCGCCCTGATCCTGGCGTCCTCCGTGCTGGCCGCCTACGAGGCGGTGAACCGCCTCGCGCACCCGCAGCGCGTCTCCGACCTGATCGCGGTGGCGGCCGCGGCGCTCGCCGGGTTCGCCGGCAACGAGGTGGTCGCCCGCTACCGGATCAAGGTCGGCCGCAAGATCGGCTCCGCGGCCCTGGTCGCCGACGGGCTGCACGCGCGCACGGACGGCTTTACCTCGCTGGCGGTGCTCGCCGAGCGCGGGCGGCATGGCGCTGGGCTGGAAGTGGGCCGACCCCGTCGTAGGCCTGGTGATCACCGCGGCGATCCTCGTGGTCCTTTACCAGGCCGCCCGCGAGGTCTGGCGGCGGCTGATGGACGCGGTCGACCCGGCCCTGGTCGACCGCGCCCGGGGCACGCTCACGTCGACCACCGGCGTGCTTGACGTCGGGAGCGTACGGCTGCGCTGGGTCGGTCACCAGCTCTGGGCCGAATGCGAGATCGCCGTCGACGGCGAGATCACCGCCGCCGCGGCCCACGAGATCGCCGTCAGCGCCGAGCACGCCCTGCTGCACGCGCTGCCCCGGCTGTCGGCGGCCCTGGTGCACACCGACCCGCAGGCCCGCCAGGGCACCGACCCGCACGCGGTCCTGGCCCCCCACCGCTAGCCGGGCGCTAGCGGCGGAGGGCCCGCGGGGCGTGACCGGTCAGCCGGGGACGATGTTCTGGTTGAGATGGAACACGTTGCCCGGGTCGTACCGCCGCTTGACCTGCATCAGCCGTTCGTAGCCGGCGCCGAAGTTGTCCCTGACCCGCGCCTGGTCGTCGGCCGAGGCGAAGTTGACGTAGCCGCCGGCCAGCGAGTGGGGCGCGAGCGCCGCGTAGTAGTCCTTCACCCACGCGATGTTCGCCTCGTTGTCCGCCGGGTCCGGCCACATCCCGGCGAGCACGCAGGCGTACTTCGCGTCCCGGTGCCCCCACGCGGTCGCGTCGGGGGCCACGTCGTGCACGGCGCCGTTGACCGGGTACAGGTGCACCGCGGAGTTGACGGCGGGCAACCGCTGCGCGTACTCGGCGTGCACGGCGATCACCTCGTCGGTGAGGTCGCCCGCGAAGACCGCCTTCCAGTAATGCTGCAGGCCGCGCGGGAGCAGCGGGTCGAACAGGGCGTTCAGCGCGGAGTAGGGCATCGGGCCGACCATTTCGGCCATGACCGGGCCGACATCCCGGAAGGAGTCCAGGATCTTGGCGCCCTCGTCGTGATCCCCGGTCCAGCAGGAGACCAGGACGGGGAACGGCTCGCCGACCCGGTCTTCCGGGATGAACGGCAGCGGCGGGGCCAGGTGCCAGGCCGGGTAGCCGCCGTACTCGCGGGGCGCGCCGTCGATGAACAGGTCGAAGTACCTGAACAAGTCGCCCGCCGCCTCCCGTTCGAACAGGATCAGCCCGGCGTAGACGTTTTCCGGCACCGGGTGCAGCCGGAAGGTGAACTCGGTGACCACGCCGAAGTTCCCGCCGCCGCCGCGCAGCGCCCAGAACAAGTCGGGGTGCTCGCGCTCGCTCGCGGTGACGATGCTGCCGTCGGCCAGCACGACCTCGGCGGAGACCAGGTTGTCGCAGGACAAACCGTGCGCCCTGGTGAGATAGCCGATGCCGCCGCCGAGAGTGAGGCCGCCGACGCCGGTGCTTGAGACGATGCCGCCCGTGGTGGCCAGCCCGTGGGCCGTGGTGGCGTCGTTCATCATGGCCCACGTGGCACCGCCGCCGACCTTCGCGGTCCGGCTCGCGGCGTCGACCTCGATGCGGGTCAGGTCGGACAGGTCGACCACGATCGCGTTGTCGGCCGTGCCGAAGCCGGGCACGCTGTGCCCCCCGCCCCGGACCGCCACGGCCCGGCCGGTGGCGATCGCGTGCGCCACGGCGGCCTGCACGTCCTTGGCGTCGGCGCAGCGGACGATGGCGTCCGGCCGGGCATCGATCATGAAGTTGTACACGCGCCTGGCGTCCTCGTACTCGGCGTCTTCCGGGCCGATGACCGATCCGGTGACGACCGTGTGCAGTGCGCTGGTGGACATGAGAGACTCCCCCTTTGTCGCGTCCCTAGAGTGATCTGAGGCTCACGCTATGGACAGCCGCGGTTCGCGTCATGACCAGTCCTGGTAGCGCGTGCTTTTCGCCGCGTAGCCAATTCTGGCTATCGACCGCGATGGCCTGCGCGGTTACATTGGGCGCATGGCGGCTTGGAATGCGCCGCCGTATCCGATCCGGGTAGCCGGGGCGGCGATTCCGGTGTTTGTCGGGCGCGCCGCCGAGACGTCCGCGGCCGAGGAGGCATGGGCGGCGGTCCGTGCCGGGGGGCGGCAGATCATCTTCATCGGCGGCGAGCCCGGAGCGGGCAAGTCGCGGCTGGCAGCGGAGATTGCCGCGGCGGTGTACGGCCAGGGCGCCGTCGTGCTGCTCGGGAACTGCCCGCCCGGGCCTGGTGGTCCCTACCAGCCGTTCACCGAGTGCCTTGAGCAGCTGCTCGGCGGCACGGAGCCCGGCGCGCTTTCCGCCTGCCTGCCGGACTCGGCGGCGGAACTGCTGCGGCTGACGCCGCTCGTCTGGCGGCACCGGCCGGAGCTGACCGCGCCCGCCGGGGACAGCGGGGACTACCGCCGTGAACTGTTCGACGCGGTCGCGGCGCTGCTGCACGCCGTGGGAGAGCAGCGGCCCGTCGTGTGCGTCCTCGAGGACTTGCACTGGGCCCGCCAGCCCGTCTTGCAGCTGCTCGACCACGTCGCGCAGCGGTCGGCCAGGTCGCGGCTCCTGCTGCTGTGCACGCACCGCACGACCGCGCCGGACCGCAGCGACGACCTCACCTACGCGATCGCGGACCTGTACCGGCTGGACGGCGTGCGGCGGCTCGACCTGGCCGGGCTCAGCGTCGAGGAGGTTGCCCAGTACCTGGTGGCCGAGTGCGCGGTGAGCGAGCGCCGGGCCCGGGAGTACGCCACCGTGCTGCGCGACCAGACCGGCGGGAACCCGTTCTTCCTGCGCGAGCTGTGGCGGGACCTGGCGGGCACGGACGCGTTCACGGGCGCGGGGCCGGCGGGCTGCCGACCCGGGCCTTCGGGGCCCGCGCGCCGGTCTCCGTCCGGGACACGTTGCAGCGGCGCCTGTCCCGGCTGGCCGCGGGCGACCGGGCCGTGGTGGAGATCGCGGCGGTCCTCGGGGATGGCGGTGAGGTGCCCGTCCTCATCCGGGCGGGCGCCACGGACGCGGCGACGGTCCTGGCGGCGCTCGATGCGGCCGTGCGCTTCGGGCTGCTTGACGGCGACGAGCTTGCCCGCGGCCGGATCGCCTTTCCGCACACGCTGACCCGGCAGGCGGTCCTCGACCTGATCGACCCCTCCCGGCTGGCCGCGCTGCACGCGCAGGTGGGGGAGGTGCTGCGGGCCTCCGGATCCGGGTCGCCCGCCGTGATCAGGCAGCTCGCTTACCATTTCGGCCGGGCCGCGGCCCTCGGCTACGGAGACACGGCCGCGCAGTACCTGCTGCTCGCGGGGCGGGAGGCCGAGCGGAGCCTGGCGTTCGAGGACGCGGCCGCCTGCTACGCCCGGGCGGCCGACCTCACCCAGGGAGCGGACGCCGACCGCGAGGAGCTCTGGCTGCACGCCGCGGATGCCTACGTCCGGGCCGGCGACTTCGCGAGCGCGCGGACCCGGTACCTGCGGCTGACCGACTCCCGCGACCCCCCGGTCAGGCTCCGCGCGGCGATCGGTTACGAGAACGCGGCCTGGCGTCCGGGACTGCCGGGCACGCAGGCCCGCGCGCTGCTCGCCCATGCGCTTGAGGGGGTTCCCGAGGACCTCGACGACCCCAGGTACGTGCGGGCGCTGGCCAGCCTCGGGCGGGCCACCGCGTTCACCGGCGACGCCGAGGGCTCGCGGCCCCTGGCCGACCTCGCCCTCGGGCAGGCGCGCCGGCTCGGGGACCGCCAGCTGCTCAGGCACGCGCTTGAGACCATGATGTGGCAGCCGGGCAGGCCCGCATCGGTCGGCCGGCACCTCGCGCTGGCCACCGAGCTCACTCCGCTCGCCAAGGAAGCCCAGGACTGGTCCGCGCTCGGCACGGCGGCGGTGTTCCGCTGCGCCATCGCCTACCTCTACGCCGACCGGGCCGCCTGGACGGTGGCCGCCGCCGACCTGGACCTCTCGGTACGCGGCACCGGGCAGCCGTTCATCGCCTTCATGCGCCGCGCAGGCGACTACGCCCACGCTTTCCTCCGCGGCGACTTTGCCGCCGCCGCCCGGGTAGCCGAGGACCTGCTGGAACGCGGGCGGTCGTTCGGGCCGGACGACACCGAGGGCACGTACGGGCTGCAGATGTACATGATCCAGCGGGAAACCGGCGCCCTGGAGCAGGTCCGGCCCCTGCTGGGCGCCATCCGCCAGTCATCGGGAACCTGGGAGCCTGGGCTGCTCGCCCTGTACACGGAACTCGGGCTCGCCGAGGAGGCCCGCGACCTGATGTGGCAGTTGCTTGACCGGATCGACGAAACGGTAGCCGAGCAGGCTCCCTGGGCCCAGTGGACCGCGGTGCTGGTGTTTCTCGTGGAGGCCGCGCTGACACTGCGAGACGTCTCCGCGGCACGGCGGCTGCGCCCGCTGCTCGCCCCGTACTCCGGGCAGCAGCTGATGGCCGGCCAGTTCGTCGCGGTATTCGGTCCGGCCGACGCGTACCTGGCGGCGCTTGACTCGCTGCTGGGTGACCGCGACTCGGCGGAGCGCTTGTTCGCCGCGGCGCTGGCCCAGGCGACTGGCATCGGCGCGCTCATCCACCGGGCCTCGACGCTGACCATGTGGGCGGCGCACCTGGACGCGCACGCGGGCGCTGACACCCGGGCCCGGATCACCGAGATGCGGGCGGAGGCGCGGCGGATCGCGGCCAGTACCGGCCAGGGACGGCTGCTACGCCTGCTTGACCAGGCGGACGCGCCGCCAGCCGGCCAGCCGGGCGAGCGGGACAACCGGGACGGCCCCGACCCGTCCGGGCTGACACCCAGGGAGTTCGCCGTGCTCCGGCTGCTCGCGGCGGGCAGCAGCAACCGGGAGATCGCCTGCCGCCTGCGGATCAGCGAGAACACGGCGGCCAATCACGTTCGCAGCATCCTGCTCAAGACCGGCGCGGCCAACCGGACCCAGGTCGCCATGCTGGCCCTGTCCCGCGGCTGGATCTCCGATCCCGTCACCGCCCCGGGCCCTGAGTCCCGGCCGGCCGGCTCGCGTTAGTCGGCCGGCACCTCATCGGGAATGCGGGCCTGCGAGCCGTCGGGCAGGACGACGCCGCTGACCTCCACCACGGCGTCAGCGGGCAGCCCGGCGCGTTGCGCCGCCCGCCGGATTGAGTCCGCGAACGGCGCCTCGTACAGGCAGTAGGTCTTCCGCTTGTCCGCCGACAGGAACGAGTACAGCCAGCGCACGCCTTCTTCATCGTTGATCCGGTTGATCTGGTCGGCCTGCTCGGCCGAGGCCTCCAGTTCGTCCGCGAACCGGCGTTCCACCATGAAAATCGGCAAGTCAGACACCCCCCACGTCTCGACGTAACGTACCGCTCAGGTAATCCCAGGGGAAGCCGGCGGCCGCCCGGCCGGGGTCACGGGCGGCGGGCCACCGGCACAGCCGCGGGTCCTGGAGCAGTGCGCCTTAGGAATATCTTAGGGTTATCCCGAACGGATGGTGGTGACTCCGATCTCGCTCACACTTCGACGGGAGGCCAGGGCAACGATGCGGATAGTCGTCCTCTCCGACACGCACGCCCCGCGGCGCTGGAAGTCCTGCCCGCCCGCCGTCGCGTCCCAGTTGCGCGGTGCTGACCTGATCCTGCACGCCGGCGACCGCGTCCCTGCGGATCTTCAACCGGTCCTTGACACTGGCCAAGTGAGCGTCGCCCGCGGGCGGCCGCGAACGGTCTTCGGCCGCCTGGTCGCCGCGGGGCCCGCGCGGCCGACGCGGCCTTGCTGACCGCGGGTGGCCGCCGCTAACCCTCGCGGACTGCCGTCCCTCGACAGCGCGCCCGGCGCGGGGAGCACAGGGCGTAGCTCGACCCCGGGATGCGGGCCAGGTTCCCGGCGGTGTCACACGGCCCGTCAGCACACCTTCGCGCCTCAATCGCACATCTCCCCTAGACGCCGCTCGTGTGCGAAGCTCACTATCGGATCATCAACCCCGGCTCGCCGACCGACCGCCGCCGCCAGCCGCACGGCACGCTCGGTGTCCTCCACGTCGCGGACGGCGCCCTCGTCGAGGCTCAGCTAGTCGAGGTCAGTTAACCTGGCCCGGTGGCTGCTACCGAAGAGATGACACCCCATGAGCGCAACCAGTTCATGATCACCAGAATCCGGTCGGCAGACGCTCCGGCCCCGTACCGCGAGGGCGGCTACGTGCTGCGGGTACTCACCGTTCCCGGCCGGGTTACCGGGGAGCCCCGCTCGTGGCCGATCGCCGTCGTCCAACTGCGGGGCCAGCGTTACCTGTGCGCGCCCAACCGGCGCCGCGACTGGGTGCGCAACCTTCTCAAGTCAGGCTGGTGCACGCTAGAAGGCGACGATCCCGCCGGGCAGGCGGCCATGCTCACCGAGGACGACGACGCGGCCGAGGCAGTGGCCGCCTACCTCGGCGCCCTCGGCCGCACCAGCGAGGAATGGCCCTTCCCCGGCGGGGCCCCCGCGTCCACGATCCGCCAGCACCTGCCCGAGATCGCGGTCTTCCGCCTAGCCGCACTCCCGTAAGAGGCTGGGCGGCCGGCTCACCAACCCCAGTCGATCTGATTACTCACCGTAGTTCTACATTACTCAGAGTTCGGTGGGTATACCTCTCGCGATGACAAGCACTGGGGCCGACAGCAGCTTGGATATGGATGATGTTGACCGGTTGCTGAGCGGGCTGACTCGGTTTCTGCTGCTGCACAGCGCTGAGGGCGCATTCGAGCTGCGGGACACCGTGCGCGCGGTGGGTCGTGCTTACGGGGTGCAGGCCGAGGTCCTGGTGATCGTTGAGGGTGCGGTGCTCACCGTCAGGCACCCGGTCGGGCCCACGTACCACGACACCGTGCGGATCGGTCCAGAACTGACCCGGCTGGACCTTGTCTCCAAGGCGAAGTTCCTGGTCAATCGCATTCTGGCGGGCGAGCTGAGCGCGGCCGCCGCATCGGGGAACTGGCTGGCTGGGAATCGAGCCGGGAGCCGTACCCGTGGTGGCTGCGCGTCATCGGCGTGACCTTGTTCTCGGCCGGCTTCGCTCCGGGCGTGCAGCAAACCTGGCGCGAGGTGGCGGCCGCCGCCATCCTCGGCGCGGTCATGGGCGTGCTGTTCGTCGCGGCGGACTGGGTCGGCGACCTGCGGGTGCTGCTGCCCATCGTCGCGACGCTGGTGGTGGCGGTCATCGCCTTCGAGGTGCTGCACGCGCAGGACGCCCCGGGCGGGGCGGTGCTGCTCATGATTCCCGGGCTGTTCATCCTGATCCCCGGTGACCTGCTGTGCGCGGCGACCGCGGAGATCGCGGTTGGCGAGTTCACCCCTGGTGCCGTACGCCTCGCGCAGGCCGCGGTCACGCTTGTCCAGCTGGCCGCGGGCGTGATCATCGCGGCCGAACTCACCGGCGCCGGACTCCGGGTCCTGTCGCAGCCCGCGGCTCCCGGGCACTCGCTGCCGGACTGGCTGATCGCGGTGGCGTGGCTCCCGTTCACCCTTGGCCTCGCCCTGACGTTCAACGCGAGGATGCGGGACGTCCCGTGGATGCTGCTGCTTGTCTACCTGGCCTGGGGAGTTCAGGAACTCGTCCTCGCCCATTCGCTCGTCGTCCCCCAGGAGGGCGAGACGGGGGCGACGGCCGCGGTGTTCGTCGCGGCCACGGTCCTGGCGTTTGCGGCCGGGGTGCTTGAGCAGTTCCGTGACCTGCCGCCGCGCGGCGTGACGATCCTGGCCGGGTTCTTCGCCCTCACCGTCGGCGCGGTGGCCCTGCGCGGGCTCACCGCCCTGGCCGGGAACCCCCAGGTCCAGGGCTTCAACGACATCAGGGACGCGACCTCGGAGACGGTTGCGCTGACTCTCGGGCTGATCGCCGGAGCGGGCGCCGCCGCGGCCATCGCGGCCTTTCGCCTGCGCCAGCCGCAAACTGATCCCCCCGTGCGGCTCAGAAGAGATCGCGCGGGGGGATCAGATGCCATTGACCGTTAAGCGGAAGCGTCCCAGCCGACGGCGAAGTTGCCGACACCTCCGGTGATCGTGGACGGGATCGCCAGGGTGTTGCCGGCCGCCGAGACCAAGGTGACCTCATTGATGGGGGCCGTGATGGCGGCGTTGTTAATGGCGGCTCCCAGGAAGTCGACGATGCCGAAGTTGGAGAGCGGCTGCGCCTGGCCGTTCTGCGGCGGGTCCTGGGCGACGATCTCGGCGGATCCGAGCGTGGCGGCGGTCGAGGTCTGCTGGGTTGTCTGAGTCCAGTTCTGGGTCATGTCGAAGAGCGTCAGCATGAAGCTTCCCCCGCCCAGGGCGGTGACCGAGGCGGTCATGGCGTCGCCGGGCTTCACGGGATTCTTGAAGAACACCGGGGCGTTCGGGGCCATCTGGAACCATCCCGAATACAGCCCGAAGTCGCCCGCGCAGTCGCCCTCGGTCCCGATCTGCTCAGTGGTGCCGGTGCCGTCACCGTCGAGGCCGACCGCGTAGCTGGACTCGGTCGCCGTGCCGTTGCAGGCCACCGGCGGAACGATCCAGTTCGCGGCCGCACTGGTGAACGTGCCGGCCGCGCCGGTCGCCGCATAGCCGGCCCAGGTCGGACTGTTCACTTGCGTGACCCCGCCCGCGGTTGTCGTGGTGGGGGTGGCCGTGGGTGTGACCGTCGGCGTGGTGGTCGGCGTTGCCGTCGCGGTGGCGGTGGCTGACGTTGTCGCCGTCGCGGTAGGTGTAGCCGTCGCCGTGGCGGTGGGTGGCGCTGTTGTCGCCGTGGCCGTGGCCGTGGCCGTGGGCGTGGCCGTCGCCGTCGCCGTGGGCGTCGCCGTCGCCGTGGCAGTAGGCATAGCCGTTGACGTCACCGTGGAAGTGGCGGTCGGTGTCGTCGTGGAAGGCGGCGCGGTTGGCGTGGTCGTCTGGCCGGTCGTCGCCGTGGCCGTGGCCGTTGATGTCACCGTGGAACTGGCGGCCACTGTTGTCGTCGCCGTAGGCGTTGACGAAGGTCGGCCGCCATGGTGGTGACGCCACTGCTTGAGCAGGTTCTGGTATTCCTGCTCCAGGATGCGCCGGTGGCCGAGGTAATACTGGTATTGCTGCGCGTGCTGGCGCTGGTATGAGGCGAGGAACTGCTTGCTGGTCTCGCGCCTGACGCTCAGCCGCTGGCGAGCTTGCCGGCTGAGTTGCGCGGCGGTGCCATTGGCCGTCCCGCCCTGGCTGGAAGCGGGCTTTATGACGTAACCGCCGTGGCCATAGCCGGACGCCCAGCGGACCCACGCGCTCGTCTGCAGGGATTGAGTCGGTGCCGCGCCGTTGCTGTTGGCGACGAGCACCACCCCTGCGCCAACGACCAGCGCTACGGCGACGGCCGCTACCGCCCAACTTCGTTTGGCAGTCTGAGAGCGCCGTCGGACGCCTCGCACTCGTGGCATGGAGCCTCCCGGGAAGTAGAAAACTCGGAGCTTGGCTTTCGTGACCGGCGGAAAGCCGTTTACGAGGCCGCAGGTTCGCGCTCGCGATCAGCATCACGATCCCCATTAAGCTGAACGGACCTCCATGGCCCCTGGTTCAACATGGATCGCATCGAATTTCGCCGGTTCGCTGATTTGCATAGTCCGCATTAGGGCATGGCTTCGCCTTCTTTTGCGGACCGGGGCACAGATAAGAGAGAAGTCAGGCTCTGATGACCTGGCCTCTGTTCGTGACGCTCTCGGGTGCTATTTGTTGCCCTAGAAAAGCGGCTCGCCGCCCGGCGCAACCGAAATAGCGATGGAGGCCGCGACGCGCGCTGCCCCGCTTCTCGGCCGACGACGCCGTGACGCGGACCGATGCCTGTCCGGCATGCAATCCACCTCCATGTCTAGCGAAGTTTCTTGTCGTCGACGCTCCCGAGACGACAGGGTAGACCCTGACGCGGTCATAACGTGGCAATAACGGAAAAGTTACGAGACGTCCGTCCGGGCCTCCCGCCGGGCGGCCGGAACCGGCCGAGCTTCTTGTGCGGGATTGATCGTTACGTTATGTGAGCGGCTGCGGTCGATGAGTAAGAGACCTTACGGCCCAAGTGCTTTCATGGCCCGATTCCGCCGGCTGCTCGGGCTGGCGGCCTTCCCGGGATGCCGGGACCTGGCAAGAAGCCCCGCGGCGGCGGTCCACGGGGCCGGTTGCCGAGGGTATCTGGTTACTTCTCCGTTATCGCCACGTTATGACCGCCTCAGGGTCTACTCTGTCCTCTCGGGAGCGTCGACGACCAGAACTTCGCTAGACATGGAGGTGGATTGCATGCCGATCAGGCATCGGTCCGCATGGCGGCGTCGTCGGCTGCAGGGCCGTATAGATCGCGGTCTTATCGCTGCGTTCCAGGGGGGTGGGAGGCCGCTGCCCCTGGCGGCATGACGACTGTGCGGGCTAAGCCCCACGGCCGGGCTCCGGCATTCTCCCTTGACGTTATTTTCCGGTAATAACTCTCGCTGGACTTCACTGGACCGACGGCAAGTGCAGCCGCATATCTTACGACTTCAGTAACTGCCTCTCTGCGGCCCGCCCGAGGTCTACCGTCTCCAGTCGAGAGCGAGAAAGAACACAGAACATTCCCTCAGACATGGAGGTGGATTGCATGCCGAGGAGGCATCGGTCCGCGAGGCGTGGGTCCAGAAGCCCGCTACAGCGCCTGGCACTGCCTATCGCCATTCCGGTGGCACTGGTCGTCGCGGTGGGCGCCATCGTCGCCATCGTCGACCACTCCGGCGCGAACAACGTTACGGACGCGGCGAATGCCAACTGCGCCTCGCCGGCCGCGTACGTAGTGCCGGCCAACGCGGCAAGCCACGGCCACCACGGGTCAGGGGGCACGGCGGCCGCCTCCGGAGCGGCCTCCCCGACGACCGCCGCCTCAAGCACTGCCGCCGCGACGACGGCCCCGACGGTGACGGCCTCAAGCACGGCCGCCGCGACGACGGCCCCGACCGCGACGGCCTCAAGCACGGCCACCGCGACGACGGCCGCTACCGGGACCACCACCACGACGCCGACCACTTCGGCGTCGGCGACACCGTGCCCGACCACGTCAGCGACCAGCACCGCCACGGCGGCGGCAGCGGCGGCCAACGTCAACTGCGACATCATCGTCCCGGCGAACCCGCTGTCGGCGCAGGGACTGGCGACCCCGTACCAGCTCACCGGCCCGAACGGGATGACCCCGGCGCAGTCCGGCTGCACCATGACCAACGCGGCCGCCCTCGGCGCGTTCGTCCAGGCGACGATCCTGAACCCGCGGACCGGGCAGCTTTATGTCTACGACCCGCTGGTCATCACCCAGGGCACGACGCCGGCCGTCGCGCCGGTGGTGCCCACCCTGCCGCGGAACGCGGTGGTCACGATCGACTTCGGGTTCAACGGCACCGACCTCACCCAGGTCGGCGCCACGGGGAACGCCCTTCGCCAGGGCAACTGCGTCAACGGCCAGGCGGGCTCGGTGTTCGGCCAGGTGTCGTTCTGCAACGGGCCCACCTTCTTCAACGACGCGTTCCAGCTCGAGCGCGAGGGCAGGCTGACCGTGCCGGCGGTGGGAACCTCCAACAAGATCGTGGCCTCCGGCGGCAACCTCGGCACCGGCACGACCTGCCCGACCGTGCGCAACTTCGACATGGTCGACCAGGACCAGTCGGACAACGTGACGAGCCTGTACCTGCTTAACCCGGCGACCGGGCAGACCGCGCAGAACACCACGGCCAACGCGGGTAACCTCACCGGCGACACCACGGTGGCGAACGGTAGTGACAACATCCTGCTCGCCGCGTTCCTTGACCCGACGCTCGGCTGCACCCCGTTCATGGCACCGGACCTGGGCAACAACAACACGCCGGCGACCTCCCAGGCGCTGTCCGAGCTCTCCGCCGCGAAGAACACGACGGCGATCACGGCGCTCGTCCCGGAGAACGACGAGATGACCCTGGACGGCAACGGGAACTTCGACGTCACCAAGACCAACATGTACCGGGCGGAAGTCGGGCAGACGCCGGTCAACAACCAGAACAACCAGCAAGACAGCCCGGCGATGTACTGCCAGAACCTGGTCAACATCCAGACCCCGTTCCTGGCGGCCAACCAGACGCTGCTCGCGACCGGCCCGACGCCGGTACCGGGAACGGGCAATAACCTGCTCACCTTCTTGGCGAACAGGCTCAACATGTCCTTCACCAACCTCGGCTGCCAGAACTTCGGCCTGACCAACCCGGTCACGGTCACCCTGGACGGCAACGGCGCGGCGGTCGCGGCGACCTTCAACACCGCGGTCCAGACGGTGACGAACACCACCGGAACGGCAACCGGAACGGGAACGGCAACCGCATCGCCGTCGGCATCCGCGTCGGCATCGGCATCGGCATCGACGGCGCCGCCCGCTCCGGGGCACCGCCGGGGCCGTCCGCACCACGAGTACATGGACCCCTCAGGGGCGTAGCCACCACTGGCTTGCTCCCGCTCGTAGGAGCGGCGGTCCCGGCCTTACCGGGACCGCCGCCCCCTCAGCCCCTCAACCGCTACACGACCCGGGCCTCGCCACTGAGTTGGCGAGGCCCGGGTTATTCATGTGATGACAGGACTTGGTCCTTGGCAGAAACCACGATCCGTTCGGGAGATGATCTTTAACAATGGTGGCGCTGCTAATCGTGGCCCTCGCACTCGGGCTGAACAACTTCGGGGCGGCGATCGCCATCGGGGTCGGCGGCGTGGACCGGCGTACCGAGCTTAAGGTGGCCACGGTTTTCGGCCTGTGCGACGTCGTGATGCCGGCCGCCGGGATGCTGATCGGCACGCGTCTGGCCGGCCCGCTGGGATCCGCCGCCCGCTGGGCCGGCGCCGGGATACTCTTCGTGACCGCGGTGTGGGGACTCATCGAGGTAATGCGCGGCGACGATGACGCCCCGCGGATCTGGCACGGGTGGCGGCTGCTGGTCAGCGGCGCCGCGCTCAGCCTGGACGACCTCGCGGTGGGACTCGCGCTCGGAACGGTGCGCTTCCCGATCCTCTTGGCGGTGACCGCGTTCGGACTGATGAGCTTCATCATGTCGATCATCGGGCTGCAGCTCGGCGCGAAGCTAGGCACGGTGACCGGCGAGCGCGGCGAGCTCGTGGCCGCGATCATGCTGATCGGCCTCTCCGGCGTGATGGCGGCGGGCTGGCTGTTAGCTGGGCACAGTTCGCTCAGTGATGCGCGGTGGTCACCTGGACGAGCTTGATCACCATGATGACGATCGCGAAGACGATGTACGCGCGCAGCGCCAGCAGGCCGATCCGGCGTGCCATGCTGAGCGCGGGCCGCTCGAGCGTGTCGATGCGCGGGGTGCGCCAGGCGACGCGGCGCTCCCTGAGCTCCCGGCGCCACTGGGCGCGGTCCATCCCCGGCGGGCGCCGGTTGCCGCGGGGATCATCGGCCACTTCATCGCGGCCCGGCCGTCGCCGCACCAGGAGCGCCGCGGCGACGATCCCGAGGACCGTGCAGGCGGCGAGGCCCCAGACGGACTGCCTCAGCGTGATGACCGGCCAGAAGGTGGTGACGAGCGGCGCCAGCGAGAAGGTGAGCACGATCCAGGCGATGAGGCCGCCGATCCAGTTCTGCGTTCTGTTGTTGGTCCACGGCCCGAGTATCGATTTATCGTTCGCGAGCAGGATCAGGAAGACCAGGGCGGACGGCAGCAGGATGCCGTTGAGCGCCTCCACCCCGTTGATGACCACGTCCAGGTCGTTGCCCCAGGCCAGCGTCACCACGGCGGACAGCCCGATCAGGACCGCGTACAGGCCGTAGAACCACGGGGCCTGGTTCGGCTTCCAGTGCAGCGAGTGCCGCATCCTCGGGTACACGTCACCGAGCGTGTAGGCGGTGGTCAGCGCCGTCAGGTTGGCGCCGATCAGCGAGCCGTCGAGCGCGACGATGGCCAGCAGGTCGCCGGTGCCGTGACCGACGTAGTGCTGCAGGGCCGCGGCGGTGTCGCTCAGGTCGTTGAAGTTGCCGAACGCCTTGGTGTGGGCCAGGCCGAAGGCGCAGACGCCCATGAGCACCAGGGCGCCGGCCACCTCGATCAGGACGCCGATGCCGGTGTCCAGGCGCTCGTAGTTCATCCAGCGCGGCGTGATGCGCTTGTCCACCACGTTGGCCTGCTGGAAGAAGAGCTGCCACGGCTCGACGGTGGTGCCCACCACGGCGACGATCAGCAGCAGCAGGGTCGCGTTCAGGCCGCCGGGCATGCTGGGCACCACGCCCGCGAAGGTCGTGGCGGCGCTGGAATGGGAGAAGAGGGCCAGTAGCGGGAACGTCACGAAGTTCGCGATCACGAGGAAGATCAGGAACCGCTCCCAGTACCGGTAGGTCCCGCCCGCCATCACCGCGAACAGCAATATGGCGGAAAGGAGTACGGACCAGAGATTGGACAGTCCGAAGAACGAGAGCGCCTGCTCGACTCCGATGAATTCCACCACGATGGTGACCGCGTTGATAATGAACAGGTCGGCCACCGAGAAAGTTCCCCAGAATTTCCCGAACCTGGCGTAGATAAGCTTGCCGTGTCCCACGCCTGAGACCGCTCCCAGGCGCACCACCATTTCCTGGCAGAAGAAAAGGATCGGGAAGAGCAAGATCAGGGTCCACAGCAGTTTCATGCCGTAGTCCTGGCCCATCTGAGCGTAGACGGAGACACCGCCCGCGTCGTTCCCGCCGCCCATGACGATCAGGCCGGGCCCGGCGATGACCAGCAACAACCTGAGTTTGCGGCGCCACGATCTGGTGTTGCCGGTCTCGCTGCGCTTCAGCGTGCCGAGCGCGCCGACGATGTCGCCGACGTGCTGGGGATCGAGCACCGCCGGGCCATGAGACCCCGGTGCGTCGTCAAGCTCGGGCGTATCGGGGTTATCAACCGTCAATTCTCGACTCCTCATGGGCGGTGCGATTTACCCACTTGGGGACGTTAAAACAGTGCAGTATTGATGTCAACCAGTTCGGGATAAGCCGCTCAGAGAGTGGAACTGCTGACAAGGTCAGGATCCTATTAACATGGCTCTGACCTGCAAAATGTAATAGGTGTTTCAATAAAATGTAATACGTGTTTCGGTAATCCGATGACCGTCCCTGCGCGGGACGGGATCGGGTTTCAATCCGGCGCCGACCTTAGCGCAGCGCCTCTACCAGAGTGAACACCGCCATGACGACCATCAGCAGCGCGGCCAGGCGGGTGATCCAGCGCAACGGCAGGATCCGCTGCAGTCCCCGTCCGCCGACGATGGCCACCACGACCACGGACCACAACGCCAGCACGCTCCCGATGCCCACCGCCACCGGGTCGTGATACCTGGCCGCGAGGTTGGCGATCACGATGTCCGACAGGTCACCCAGCTCAGCCAGCAGGATCACCCCGAACGAGGTCGCCGCCACCGCCCAGAACCCGGTCGCGTCCGCCTTCAGTCGGATTTCCTCATCGTCATCGTCGTCGTCATCCGCGCGCAGCAGCAGCACCGCGCCGGCCAGGAACACCACCGCGACCGCGACCTGCACGATCCGGTGCGGGAGCAGCGCGAGGAGGCTGCCGCACGTGACCGCAAGCGCCACGTGCACCGCGAACGCGGCGAACGCCCCGGCGATCACCCCGCCCGCCCGGTACCGCGTGCCCAGCACCAAGCTCGCCAGCCCGGAGTTGTCCGGCAACTCGGCCACGAAAACCGTGCAGAAAACTACCGCGGCAGTCAGCAGGCCTGGCACGTGATCACCTCGGTTCTTCGGCGACGGCGCTAACTCGCTGCTAGGAGTGACCGTCAGCTATCTGCGTGGCGATTGCGAGCGCCGCATTGATCGGGATCGCGTACCCGGTGTTGTTGACGCTGGTCCCCGAACCCCCGATGGTGATGCCGATCACCTTGCCGTTCAAGTCCACCAGCGGGCCGCCGAGCACCGAGACCATGTCGGACTGCAGCGCCGACGCCATCAGCCCGCTCCGCGTCTTATCGGTGCCGGCGACGTCGACGGTCACGTTCATGGCGGTCAGGGTGCCGGCATCGATGGTCACCTGGGTCGTCGTGCCGGTGGTGCCGACCGCGGTGTCGTAGACCTCGCCGGGCACGTGGTACGAGTTGAAGCTGGAGGATTCCGCGTTCTGGACGAGCCGGTCCGAGTTCCCGACCTCGACGGTCACGAACGGCCACCCCGGATGGGGTGCCATCTGAAGCAGGGCCAGGCCCGCGGCCGGGTCGGTGCCGATCACCGTGGACTTGAAGGTCGCACCGGACAGGACGTATTCCGCGGACAGGTTCTGCGCGCCCTTGGCGGGCTGGTACGTGGTCAGCACCTTCCCCGACTGCGTGAGCACCAGGCCGATCCCGACCGATTTCCCGCCCGCCAGGATGTGGACCATGCCGGGTGCCGTCGTCGACAGGATGTTCGCGTGGCTGTTGTCGGCGATGGTACCGGAGCCCTCGATGAACGGGTCAGCGGTCGCCACCGGCTTGGGGATGTCCGAGCGAACCACGTTGTTGCCGACCCCGATCAGCTTGCCCGCGCCGAAGCCGACCCCGGCCAGGAGGACCACCACCGCCGCCATCACGGTGAGCCTGAAGGGCTTGCTCCGCCAGGCTTCCGGGACGACCGGGTCGTCATCGTCATCGTCATCGTCGTCGTTGTCGTCGGAGTCCTCGACATCGGGTGTGCTCACGTCGTCATCGTCATCGTCGTCCGAGCGCGGGTGCCGTCCGCTTTCGCCGACTTCCCGAACATCCATGGTCTGACTCCTTTGTCACCGGGCCGTCTGCACGGCGGTGTCGAAGGTCGCCGCGATCGCCACGCCGGCGCTGTTCCGCTTGAGCGTGACGGGATTCGTCAGGTGGAACTGCTGGCAGCCAAGGCTGGTGAAGGACGTGCTCAGGTCGCTCGCCAGGAAGGTGAGCAGGTTATCAGCGGTCGCCGTCACCGGCGACTGCCCGGTGGCGAGCAGCTTCTGGTTGGCCGCCAGGAACGGCGTCTGGATGTCGACGAGGTTCTGGCAGTACGTCGCCGGGTCGGACTTGCCGTCGCCCATTACCACCTTGTCGTTCTCCGGCGCGGCGGCCTTCGGCTGGTACGCGTCCGCCGCTATCTCGTCTAGCGCCTCGGAAAAGGCCGGCGCGTTGGCGTTGGACAGGTCGGGCGCCTCGAACGGGGTGCACCCGAGTAGCGGGTCGACGTACTGGTCAAGCACGGCGTTTGCGCTGTTGTGGTGCAGCAGCGTCGCCCCGGCGACGTAACCCAGGTACGTCGAGTTGTTCTGCGTCGTCTGGCCGGTGAGCGGGTTGAGCAGGTAGGTGGTGGTCACGCTTTCGCCCGGGTCCACGCCGGCTACCTCGTAGTTGCTGATGACCGGGCACGACCGTCCCGTGCCCAGGTCGCCGCCCGACGGGACGATCGCGTTCGAGGTACCCGGGGACGGCACCTTGAGCAGACCCTTCCGCTCGGCCTGCTGCACCGCGGTGAAGAAGTTGACCCCGTTGCAGAACGACGTCGGCCCGAAGGCCGGCCCCGCCTGGCCGCTGACGCAGTGGGCATCCGCGAGCGTGGTCGGGGTCGCCCCCACCTGGACCAAGTGCGTGCCGTTGAACCCGAACTCGATCGTCACGACCGCGTCGGCCGGGATAACGGGCGGCTTGAGCTTCCGGTCCGGCGTGTCCGGCCTGGTGCCCTGCGTGATCACGAGCGGCTCATAGACCGACAGCGCCCCGGTCGCCGGGTCCAGGATCGTGGCCTGAACGAAGGCCCCCACCTTCGCCCCGTTGCTCATCTCGCAGCCGGACTGCGCCGGCGTCGTCCCGTTGGGACCAGTGAGCTGATAGGGAGTTGCCAGCCCCTGCGCGCTCAGCGGGTTCGCCGGAACGATGATGTCGCAGGTGGTATTGGACTTCATGCTCGCCGCCTGGCCAGTCAACGCCGCGGCGGTCTCGGAGGCGGTCGGGGTCACGTAAGTGCCGAGCGGGATCTGGGTAAGTCCCGAGTTGCTCGTGCCCGACTGGTACGCGAGCACCACTCCGATTACCAGCCCCAGCACCGCGGGAACGGCGAGCTGGCCGGCAACACGCGTCCTGCCGCGCACCAATCCACCTCCACGTCCGCCGTTCCCCTCTTATCGGCACAGGTTAGACCAGGCAGGCGGCGTGACGCGGGAAATTCGGATGTTCCAGTTCTAACGCCCCAGATGGAGCGCGTTACCGTAAGGTGATTGTGGGGTGATGATCCCGAGATACGCCCGGGCAAACGTCCAGGCCTCATCCTCCGGTGACTGAACGCGACCATTCAATTACATATTACTAACAAGCCTGCGTGCGTCTTCACCCGGTGGTACCGTCCCGACCGGCACTCGGGCACGGTAGCGAAAGGTTGGGGAGATGCTTAGACTGCTGGCTTTTACCCTGCCTTTGTGCCTCGATAATTTTGCCATCGCATTCGCCGTGCTGGGGGAAATTCGGCTGACGCGCGCGCAGTTGCTGCGCGTCATAGTGGTGTTCATGGCATTCGAAGCCACAATGCCGTTGATCGGGTTGGCAATAGGGACGCCGCTGATTCACCTGATCGCCGGCCCCGCTCATATAACCATCGACCCTTACCAGCTCGGCAGCCCTACCGAGCTGAAGGAACTTCAGCTCGCCTACCGCTCCCACCTAGCCGATGAGGTCGACCTGACCTTCGTCGGCCGGTATGTCGTCCCGCTGGTCGTGCCGGTGATCGTCGGCGTCATTGGCATCCTGATGCTGGACGAGGCCTTCAACGACGACGATGACGACGACGAGGCGGAGAAGGCGAGGGCGCTGGTGGCAGCGCGCGGTCGCTCCATCATCGCGCTCGGCATCAGCATCAGCGTGGATGAACTGATCGTGGGCTTCACAATCGGCTACAGCCAGTACTTCACCACGCCTGAGGCCATCATCGCCATCGTCGTCCAGTCGTTCCTGGCCCTCATGGCCGGCCTGTACTTCGGCCGGAAGATGCGCGACGGGAAGATCCGGATCAGCGTGGAACGCGTCTCCACCGGCACCAAGCTGATAGCGGGCGGCATCCTGGTCACGCTGGCGGCCGCCCTCCTGGTCGGCCCCCCGCTGGCCGACCACGCCTTCCCCCACTTCATCCACTCCGTGTTCCCGCACAAGGTCAAGCCCGCGCCGGCGCCCACGGCGGTCACGACCAGCCTGCCGGGAGCGGACGGATAAGAGCACGGTCCGGACGGGCTGTTAGGGCGGCCGTTCTCCGTTCACACCGGCTGGATCGGGTCCAACTGGCCGGTGTCGGCGTCACCGGGCGCCTGAAGCCGGCGGGCACCGGAACCGGTCACTTCCTCGGCCGCGTAAACCGACTGCGAGAAGGCCTCCACCGCGGCCTGGCACCGGGCCAGCGCGGCGGCCGCTTCCTGCCCCCGTTCATCGGGGAAGAAGTCGCGCGCCTGGATCTTCGCCAGCCAGCGGGCGAGCTTCTCCAGGTCCTGCTCGCTCTCCTCCAGCTCAGCGAAGGTGTACTTCCCGGCCTTGCCCTCCTTGCCGAGCTCGTCCAGGAGAGCGGCGCAGCGCTCGGCGAACTCGTCGTACTCCCGGGCCCGGTCGGCCCGGAAGCGCGAGACGATGGCCTCGTTCACGTCCGGTGCCGCCGCCGGGATGCTCAGCACGAACCCGATCCCGCCCTGTCGGAACAGCCCGTCCCGCAACTGCGCGAGCAACTCCGCGTGCGGAGCCGTCTCCGGCAGCACCCACACGCTGGTGACCAGCGTGGTAGCGCCGGCGGCCCGCAGGCGGCGCCACAGCGCAACCCGGGGGCTGGACGCCGACCTCGGGAGCTGGGTCAGGAGAAGAAGCCAGCTTGACGGGCAGCCGTCCGCGTCCGTTGACATGCAACACCTGTTCCTCGCGGAGCGTACCGCCGAACAGAAAAAATATTACCGGTGGCTTACGCGCGGCAGGTCCGGTTGCTAATCCTGTACGGAGCGTGGCCTCCCACGTGGGTCCAGGGACACGGCAAAGTCGTCAAGTCCGGAGCGGTTACGTCGCCGGTGCGGGCGCTTCGGTCAGTGCGGCGATGCACGCGGTGAGCAGGCGCCGCATCTGGTCTTGTTCGCTGGCATCCAGATTGGCCAGCATGCCTTGCTCGACGCGGCGGACGGCGGCGCTGGCCACCTCGAGTTGGCGGCGCCCGCGGGCGGTCAGCTCGGTCGGCAGGGCCCTGCCGACGGGTGCCTGGGCCGGGCGGACGACGAGTCCCTGGCGTTCGAGGGCCTGCAGGAGCACGTTCATGGACTGCCGGGTGACGAAGGCGCCGCGGGCGAGCTCGGAGTTCGACAGGCCCGGCCGCTGGGCGAGCAGCTCCAGGCAGGCGTAGTGGGTGATCGTCATGCCGAGCGGCCTCAGCACGGCCTCCAGGGCAGAGTGCAGGGCGCTCGCGGCCGCCTTCAGCATGTACCCCAGCGATGTGTCCAGCTCGACTCCGGGCTCGCCTTGACTCATGTCAGTAGTCTGACATACATTGTGGTGTGTCAGAAGACTGACATCCAATGAGGAGGCAAGGATCATGGCCGTTACCGGACCCGACTTCATTTCACTGCAGGTGCGCGACCTGGAGCGTTCCGCCGCTTTCTACGAGCGGTACCTGGGGCTGAAGCGCTCCGACGCGGGACCGCCGCACGCCGTCGTGTTCGGCACCAAGCCGATCGCGTTCGCCGTCCGCGACGTCGTCGCGGGCACCGACCTGGACGCGATCGCGCAGCCGGGCCAGGGGATGGCGCTGTGGCTGCACGCCCCCGACGCGCAGGACATCCACGACGCCCTCGCCGCCGCCGGCACGACGATCGTCTCACCGCCCGTCGACGGCCCGTTCGGCCGCACTTTCACGTTCGCGGACCCCGACGGCTACCAGGTGACCCTCCACGACCGCGGCTGAGCCGGGCGTCCTGGCCTTCGGCGGGCCGGCCGGCAATGGCCCGCGCGGTGACGCCGGGACTCCGAACGAGGGCTGTTGACAGCCAAAGTCATCTGATTTAGCTTCCACAGGGGGTTCACGTCGGCGCGCTGTCGCCAATTCCACGACGGAATCGAGAGGTACCCGGTTGGCGCCCGTTATTCCGACGCGCGAGTTCGCCCTGTATTCCCTGGGCGGCCCGAGCCCGGCCGCGAACGGGGACTGCCGCCTGCCGTTCAGCCCGGCGCGCTACAGCAAGTACAAATACGGTTCGGTCGCCGCCGCGGAGACTTTCGCGCGGGCCCTTGGCGCGGCCTTCTGCGAGGCCCACCCGGAACTCGCCCTCGCGCCCCGGCTGCTAATGGCTTCTTCTCCCTACGCCCACGTCCCCGCGGCCGCCACCACGCTTGCCCGCGGGCTGCAGCCCGTGCTCAACGCGGCCAGGGCAGCGCACGGGCTGGCCCCCGTCCCGCTCCTGCGGGTGGAGCGGATCGGCACGTCCGCCGGGGACTACGGCACGCTCTCCGCGCGGGCCCGCGACCTGCACATGGCGGCGAACGTCCTGTCCTTCCGCCGGTTCCCGCCAGCGCAGGTCCGCGGCGCGCACCTGCTGGTCGTCGACGACGTGCGGGTGACCGGCGCCCACCAGCGCTGCCTGATGCGCGCGAGTGCGGCCCTGCCCCTCGCCGCCAGGACCTTCCTCTACGTCGCCGCCTTCAACGGTCAGCCGAGCGGGGGCTTCGACCCCGCCCAGGAAGACGCGCTCAACCACACGGCCGTTAAGACCCTTGACGACCTGGCCGAACTCGTGGAAGCCGGAGACTTCGCCTGGAACGTCCGCGTGTGCAAGTTCACCCTCAGCCCGGCCAATCACGGAGAACTGCCGCGGTTCCTGCGCCGCATGCCCGACTGGTTCATCCGCGACCTGCACTGGAACAGTTGCCGGGACGGCTACGCGCGGATGGCGCCCTATGCCCCGAGCCATGCCCTCGTCCGCGCGGAACTGAGCGTCCGGTCAGGCGGCCCGCTCGCGGCCTGCCCGCCCGCGTAATGGCCACCCCGCCGGGAGCCGAGGGCGGGCCACCCGCCGGCCTGACCGACGCGCGACACGCCCGCCCGGTCGCCGCCGCGCTCGTCGCGTCCGGGGCCTTCACCGCCGACCTGCGCATTCCCCAGGATCAGTGGTTTCGCTGGAAGTCAGGAATCCTGGCCCCCTGCGGCTGCAACTGCCGCCGCCTTAACGCCGTCCCGTCCCTCCGCCGCCTCGTCGACGACGCGCTCGCCGACGCCACCCGCGCCTCGTTCCCCGGCGCCGACTACATCGTGGCGGTCGCGCACGCCGGCATCCCGTGGGCGAAGACCGTCGCCGAGCGGCTCGACCTTCCGCTCGCGTACGTGCGCGCCGAGGCCCGCGAGCCCGGCGGCCACCTCGTCGAATGCGAGCCGCGGGCGGGGGCCAGGGCCGTCATCATCGAGGACGTGGTGGCGAGCGGCGGCAGCGCGGCGCGGGCCATCCGGGCGCTGCTCACCGAGACCAGCCTGCGGGTAGCGGGCATCCAGTCCATCGCCAACTGGAACTTCCCGGAGATGCGCGACCAGCTGGCCCCCTGGACGGTCCGCGCGGTCACCAGCTATCCCCAGGTCCTGGACAGCGCGCGGGAGGCCGGACTGCTCGGCGGGGCGGACGTCCGCGAGCTCCTGCGCTTCTACGCCGACCCGCGCCGGCACCGCTGGCATCCCGCCCCCGGGGCCGACGCGCCCTTATACGGTGAAACCACCACCCGTTTTATTACCGAATCCTTATGGCCGGCCTGTGATGGTAGAGCGGCTCTAGTTGAAGAGGAAAATATATACCACAAAGACACAGGTTCATCTCCCATTAGATCCCTGCGGCGGGGCCGGGTGACTAACATGTTCACATCAGAGTCGGAGCCACCTGGCAGCGAATTCCCGGTCAATCAGCGGACGACTCCCATGCCCCGGATACCGGGCAGGCACAGCGCAGCACCGCAATCGTCGCGACCGGGCCCGGCGGCGAAGGCGCCCCAGCCGGTTCTCGGTGCTGTTTTCCTTCGAGCCCGACCCGGACAACCTATTCCTGCGGCCGGGCGACGTCGCCGGGCCGCCGCGCGGGCCCGCCAGGCTCTGGGGTGGAAAAAGGTTCCGCGGCAGCACCGGGAACCTATTTCTGGTCGCCGTGTTGGCCGTGGTCGCGGTCGCCGCGTGCTTGGGCGGGGCCGCACTGGCAGGCGCCTTCAACAACAACCGCGCCCCCGCACCGAGACTGGTCGTCCCGGTGCTGGTGCCGCCCCCGGCGACCGCAAGCGCCACTGGTTCGCCGTCCGCGTCCCCCGCGCGGCTGGACCGGACGGGGATGTCACCCGCCCGGGCGCCCGCCACCCAGCCCGCCCTCCCTCGCATGTCGCAGGTACCGGCGGTGACATCCCCGCGCCGCCCGCCGCCGACGGCCGCGACGAGCGGGCAGCTGGCGGTCACGGTCAGCTATAACGTGGAAGGGCAGGCGGGCGACTCGTTCGAGGCCGAGGTCAAGGTGATCAACGACGGATCCGCGGCCATTTCCAGCTGGCAGATCGTCCTGGCACTGCCATATGACCAGATCACCGAAGTCGCGAACGCCACGGGGTCCATGAGTGGTCCCTATCTGCTGCTCCAGCCGCCGTCCTCGGGGTCGGCCATAGCTCCCGGCGCAACGCTGCGCGTCTACCTGGACGCCCAGGGAGTCCAGACGGCGCCAGAAGTCTGCGAGTTCGACGCCGTCGCCTGCCGGTAGCCGCCAGGCCGGTTCCGGGTTCGCCGGGGACGCTATTCCATTATTAACCGCATAGGCGGAGACGGCATAACGCGCCTCCTGCGGGTACTGGAAGAGGGCGGCGATTCCCCGGGCGATCCGATCAGGCCGTACCTGGGTCTGCGTCCTATTATCGGCTTATGTGGCCGGGAAAGTGGATGGTAGGAGGTGCTCCGCGCTCGCCGCGAGCCGCGAGCGGCTCGGCCGGTCCCGCGATCGCCGCCTTGCGGATCGCGGCTACCAGGACGGTATCGATCATTCGCTTGGCTGGCATCGCGTGCACGGCTGCCCAGGTGATCATCTGGCGCTCGTTCTACGGTGCCGTTCCATGGCGGCTAGCTGGCCCGATCCTCGCAATGGCCTGGGGAATGGCTGGCAGTCGCGTATATATCGCGCCACTGGCCCTCAGCACCGCTCGCCGTCACCGATTCCACGGTCTATATAGCGCTTGCGCTGTGCGCGCGGTGGTACGTGCCGCCGGTGCTCAGCGGTGACACGTTCAACTGGCTGGATCTCTCGATCATCGGGCAGATCGTCACCCCCGCCTGGTTCACCCCGTCCCCGGTGCTGGCGACGCTGGCGCTCGGGAGCGGGGCGGCGTACTGGGCGGGCGCGGCGCTATCCGCGCAGTCGGGTACCTATGCCGCCAGGCCGGCCATCGCTTCGGTGATGATTGTCGTCGTCGCGGTGGCGGCGTGGGCCGGGCGCCGCATGCTCTACACCCGTGCGATGGCAGCGGACGCGGCTCTCGCGCTCGCCGACCAGGACTATCGCGAGCAATACGTCCTGCTGACGCGGCTGACCGAACGTCGCGAGCAGGAGCGGATGCTCCACGACACCGTGCTCAACACCCTGACCGCCCTGGCGCGGCTGGATAGCGGGTCCGGCGCCTTGATGCGTCATTGCGAGGACGATATCGCGCTGATGGAGGGGATGCTGGGTGACCCTGACGATGATGATCTCTCCGGAAGCGGGCTGGGTGACGCGATCACGGCGGTCGCCGCTGAGCTGCGTACCCGCGGTCTGATCGTGCACGTTCAGGGAGTGCTGGCCCCTGACGCTGAGCCCGTCCTGCACCCGCAAGCGGTCCGTGCGACGCGTTACGCAGTACGCGAGGCCCTAACGAATGTCATGAATCATGCGGGGACCGGCGAGGCGTGGGTCGAGGTGGACCCGGCGGCCGATGGCGAACTTCGGGTCATCGTGCGGGACGCGGGTGTCGGCTTCGACCGCGTCCTGGTCAGCTCAGCCAGACTAGGCGTGCGGCACTCCATCATCGAGCGCGTGACCGACCGGGGCGGGCACGCGTCGATCCAGTCCGCGCCCGGTAAGGGAACCGTCGTGGAGCTGCGGTGGCCGACCGGTTCGCGAGCCGCCCCGGCTATCGCCGGAGGCAGCGACGGACGCCACTTGGTGGCGAGCCAGGTCCGGCTGGTCCATGGCGCCTACGAGTCGGAGTTGCCGCGGGTGCTCGGCGTGGTGGCGGCGCTCTGGCAACTGGCTTTCCTGATCCAGGTACTCGCCTACCTTCACGAGTACCGTGAGCCGCTCGTCCCGGTGCTGGTGTGGGCCGCTCTCACTGCGGCAGCGTTCTGGCTGATCCCGCAGACCGGCGCGGGCGACCTCAGCGGCCGGGCCGCTACCTGCGCTATGGCCCTGGTCGTCGTGGCGGTCGCACTCGACGGCTGGGCGGGGCAGATGCCCGGCTCTGCGGGCGCGGTGGACTGGTCCATCTCCGGCTCGAGCTGGCTGATCGCACTGGTGGCGGTCAGCCGCCCCGCCTGGGAGTGGGTGTGCGGAGCCCTGCTGGCCTTCGCCGCCCATCTCGCCTTCTCCGCGAACCTCTTGGGAACGCCTTCGCTGGGCCTGTCCAAGCTCACGGCCAGCGCGCACGCGCTCGCGGCGATCGGGATCATCTTCGCCGCCATCCGGCCGACGCTGCGTGCACAGGCGCGTATCGCCGTGCGCCGCGCGGCGCTGGCCAGCCAGTCCGCGGCGGAAGCCGACGCGGCGGCGGCGATACGCGAGGACCGCCGCGACCGGCTCGCGCTACTGGACGCGGAGGCTCTTCCCCTGCTGCACGCGATCGCCGCGGGAACTCTCGACCCGGCCGACAGTGCGGTGCGGGATCGGTGTGCACGGCTCGCCACCACTTTCCGGCGGTCCCTCACGCACGGATTCCGCGGCGCGGAGCAGGGACTCGTGGCGGAGCTGGAACCCGCGCTTCGCGCCGCGAGTGATCGGGGTCTTCTAGTGGACGTCCAGACGATCGGCGATCACGGCGCGCTCGGACCCGAGGTGTCCGCTGCTGCGCTAGCGGCGATCGACTGCGTTCTCGGGACGCTGCCGCCGCAACCCGTTACGCTCACGGTCCTGGCCTCCGCCGAAGATGTAGCGCTCTACCTGACCTTCAGCCAGCCTCCGCGACGTGCCCTCGACGTGGCCCTGGCAGGGCAGAGCGTTCCGCCATGGGCGCGGTGGCAAGCCGGCATCGACGTGGACGAGAGCGGTGCCGGATGCCTCGAGGTCTCCTGGCGAGGACTAAAGGCGTGATAGCGGCATGACGGCTGTCATCCACGGTCGCCGCCCAGGTGCCCACCGGGGTGGCCGGCGGGGAGCTGGCACCCGCCTTCCTGGCCGGCCTCACGTCCACGGCACCGCGGCGGAACGGGCGTATGGTCGTCCTGGGTGCATGACCAGGGGTCGGCGCACACCGAGCCGTCCCCGTGGAACAGCGCCTTGGTGATCATCGCGGGGCGGTTTCCAGGCACTCGCCAGACAGCTCAGCGTCAACACGAGCCACCGCCAGCTCCAGGACCGCAAAGAATCCGGGGTCCTTCTCGCGCAGCAGCGTGCGCAGGTGCTCGCCGCTTGCCGTTGCCTGGTTGTTAGCGCTAACACTCATGAGCCGTCGTTCCCTGGTCTGGCTTAACCTAAGACCGACGATCGCGGATGGACCGGGCGCAGTCCACCGGGAAGGCACCAAAGCCCGGTTAGGGCTAGCCCCCACGTGGCCGGGCCGGGCACGTGGGGGATCGCCGCTGGCTCTCTCACCCGCCGACGCGGGTCGCCTCGCCGAGTATGCCGATCAGCACCGCTGCCGCCTCATCGGCGTCGGGGCCGTCGGCGGAGACGGTGACCACCTGGCCGCTGGTCGCGCCCAGCCCCATGACGCCGAGGACGCTCTTGGCGTCGACGGTCTTGCTGCCCGCGGTGACCGACACGGTCGCGGTGAACCGCCCGGCCGCGACCGCCAGGGCACCCGCGGGGCGGGCGTGCAGGTCGCCGACCAGGGTGATGGACTCAGAGCTTGCGGGCATGCCATGCCTCCTCGGCGGCCCGGGCGACCGTCTTCAGGTCCGCTCCCGCCGCCGCGGTCACCGTCGCCGCCACCGCGCCTTCCACGAACGGCCCATCCGCCAGGACGACGCGCGCGCCCGGTTCGTCCTCGAGCAAGGCCCGGACGGTGAGGACCGCGCTGCCGAGGTCGGGGAGCACGAGCACGCCTGCGCCCGCTTCGGCGACCGCCACCGCCTGCGTCACCTTCTCCAGGCTGGTGCCGAGCGTGCCGTCCTCCGTGCCGCCGGCGGCGAGCACCCGGACGGTCCCGCCGCTGACCTGGCCGGCGAGTTCAGCGGCTCCTTCCGCGAGCCGGACGCTATGCGAGACCAGCACGATCCCTACTCGTGGCGCTACCGGTGACATGTCAGGTCCTGAATGTTGCTCGGCACTATCGAATGTGACTGTGCAGTCGCCAGGGAAGTCAGCCGACACGGGGGATCGCGGTCCTTTCTGGTCCAGTGCCTGCCCGCCTGGACGCATGAGCATCGGCGATCCAGCGGCCGACCGCGGGAACCTTCGCCGCGCCGACGCTAACCGTCCGGACACCCACATCAAGCAGTTCGGGCAGCACGGCGGGGTCGGCGGCGGCGTCGCCGCAGACGGACAGCCCGATGCCGGCCTCCCGCGCCGCGCGGACGGTAGTGGCGATAGCGGCGAGCACCCTTCGTTCCGCGGCATCGGAGGGTCGGAGCTCGGACCGGTCGCGGCCAAGGACGTCAGCCGTCAGGTCGTTCGTGCCAATGGAGAAGAAGTCGACGTCGGCCGCGAAAGCGGGCGCGGCCTCCGCCGTCGCGGCCAGCTCCACCATCATCCCGAGCGGCGGCGGGTCAACCCCGGCCGCCTTGGCCATGCGAGCCAGCTCGGCGCGGACGACTTCGACCTCCTCGAGCGACCGGACCATGGGAATCATGATGGCCAAGTCGCAGCCGGCGCCGGCCTGGAGGATCGCGGCGAGCTGGGCGGCGAGCGCGCCGGGGGCGCGCAGGAACGCGGGCAGGCCCTCCGCGCCGGGGAACGGCGGGACCTTGTCGCCGGCGAAGTCGAGCAGCCGGACGACCGCGCGCTTACCTGGCAGCAGGCTGAGGATTGGGGTGAGCGCGGCCAGGTGGTCGGCGAGGCCTGGCCAGTCCGTTGCGTGCATGAAGGGGATCTCGGTGCGGAGCAGTCCGACCCCTTCTGCTCCGTTGGCCAGGCCGAGCCGGGTCTCGGGCGCCGAGGCGACGTTGCCCAGGATCGTGACCAGCTCCCCGTCAGCGGTTCGCGCCGTTCCGGAGCCCTGCGCGCCCGCGCGCCCGCTGGCGGCGCCCGCCAGGGCGAGCTCGGCTGGCCCAGGGTCGATGAACTCAGCGTCGATGAACTCAGCGTCGACCCGCAGCTCGCCGCTGCCTGTGTTGTTGTGGCTCGCGTCGAGGATGGCCGCGTGCCCGGCGGCGGCCGTAACCACGGCCGGGTCGGCGCCGGCGAGCATCGGGACGCCGAGACCGCGCGCGATGATCGCCGCGTGCGAGCTGGCGCCGCCGCCCACGGACACCGCCCCCGCCAAGTGGCCGCTGTCGATGAGGCGGATCAGGTCGACCGGATCAACCTCCGCGCGGACCAGGATGAACGCGGTCTCGGGCGGCGGCGGGACCGCGGCCGTGGCGCCCGCCAGGCAGGCGGTGACCGCGACGGCGACCTGGCGGACGTCGCTCGCCCGTTGGGCGAGGTCCCGGTCGGGCAATGCCTCCAAGATCGCGGCCTGGGTTTCCGCGGCCGCGGTGATCGCGGCCGCGGCCGTCGCCAGCGGGAACCGCCGTGGATTATCCCGAACGGGCGCGTGTTCCTCCTCGCCCGCCGATGACTCCTCTCCCGCGGGGGCGGGCGGAAGGGAAGCGAGCGTCTCGACCGCCTGGCTGGACAGCGCCGGGTCGACCGCCATCAGGGCGCCGATCATGACGATGTCCGCCTCGTGGCCGCGTCCTGCGGTCTCAAGCCGTTTCGCGAGTGCACGGCGGTCCGCGGCGACGGCGGCGAAGGCCTCACGAACGTCATCGGCGGTCACGGTGCCGTCCGCTGCCGCGCCGTCGCCGCCGGTCCCAGATGCCCTCCAGGCATGCACGTCGGGCAAGTAGAGGCGCCCGGCCGCCACCCCTTCCGAGACAGATGTTCCTCGATACGTGGTCATAGCGCTCCGGCATTGGTATCTTGAGCGGCCGCGTCCCGCAGGGCGGCCAGGATCAGTGCGGTGGAGGCCGCGCCGGGGTCCTCGTGACCGACGCTGCGCGGGCCGAGGTAAGAGGCACGGCCCTTGCGAGCCTGCATCGACACGGTGGCGGCCGCGCCCTCGGCGGCCGCCATGGCGGCCGCCGACAGGCCGTCAGCCTGGGCCGTCCCTTCCGTGACCGCCTTGGTGAACGCACGGGCAGCCGGGGCGAGGGCATCGACCATCGTCTTGTCTCCCTCCTGGGCGGCGCCAAGTTGCTGCACTCCGGCCAGGGCCGCCTCAAGCGCCTGGCCGAGTAGGGGCAGGTCAACTACTTCGGCGTCGCCGAGGGCCTGCCCGGCCCGGCGGAACGCCGTCCCGTACAGCGGGCCGGAGGCGCCGCCTACCTTAGAGACCAGCGTGGAGCCGGTCAGGATCAGCACCGCCCCGGGGGTCGCGGCGGGCTTCGCGTCGAGCGCGGCGAGCACGGCGGCAAAGCCACGGGCCATGTTGCCCCCGTGATCGGCGTCGCCGATCGCCGCGTCTAGCTGGGTAAGGTGGTCCCGGTTGGCCTGGATCACCTCGGCGGCCGAGGTGATCCACGCACGGAAAACGTTAACGTTCATGCCGCTTAGCGCCGCCACCGCAGGGCGGGCGTGTCTACCGGGGCGTCCCACAGCCGGGTCAGCTCGGGTGTCAGGGCGCAAACCGTGACGCTGAAGCCCTGCATGTCCAGGCTGGTGATGTAGTTGCCAACCAGGTTCCTGACGATGCGTCCGCCGCGCGCGGCGACGTAGTCGGCCACCGCCTGATAGGCGATGTACAGTTCGAGCAGCGGCGTGCCGCCCATGCCGTTGACCATGACCAGGAGCTGCGCGTCGAGGGCGATGTCGACGTCGATCGCGTCGAGCGCGGCCCCGGCGAGCTCGCGGGCCGGCGCCAGCGGGGCCCGGGTACGACCCGGCTCGCCGTGGATGCCGATGCCGAGCTCGATCTCGGATTCGCCGAGCTCGAATGTCGGCTTGCCCGCCGCGGGAACCGTGCACGAGGTCAGCGCGATGCCGAACGACCGGGAGCGCTCGTTCACCTCCGCGGCCACCGAGGTCACGGTGGCCAGGTCCGCGCCTTCCTCGGCGAGGGCGCCGGCGATCTTTTCCACGAATACGGTCGCACCCACGCCACGCCGCCCGGCGGTGTAGAGGGAGTCCTGGACCGCCACGTCGTCGTTGACGACGACGCTGGCGACCTCGATGCCCTCGTCTCCGGCTAGCTCAGCGGCCATCTGGAAGTTCAGCACGTCGCCGGTGTAGTTCTTCACGATGTGCAGCACGCCGGCCCCGCCGTTGACCGCCTTGGTGGCCGCGAGCATCTGGTCGGGCACCGGGGAGGTGAAGACCTCGCCGGCGCAGGCCGCGTCGAGCATGCCGTAGCCGACGAAGCCGCCGTGCAGCGGCTCGTGCCCGGAGCCGCCACCGGAGATGAGGCCGACCTTGCCCGCCCGCGGGCCGCCGGCCCTGGTGATGACCTTGTTTTCCATGTCTACGCTAAGGCTGGGGTGCGCCGCGGCCACGCCCGCCAGGGCATCGGTGACCACGCTGTCGACCGAGTTGATGAGTTTCTTCATGACGTCGCTCCGCTGACTGTCGGTTCCGCTGAACTGTCTTCGCCCGGCACGTCGGGTGACAGGTGGGTCAACGCGGCATCTGCCCGGACCCGCGCGATGCCGATATAGGCCGCCCCGCCGAGGAGGCCGCCGACGATCTCCCCGATCAGGTACGCGGGCACCTGTCCCCAGGACACCGTGCCGCCGAACGCGTCCTGCATGAAAACGGCGCCGAGGTACCTGGCCGGGTTGATGGCCGCCCCGGTGGCCGGCCCGAGGATGATGATGATCGCGAACACCACCGCGCCGATCGCCATCGGCGCCCAGCCGGGTACCGCGCGATGGTCGATCACCCCGAAGATCACGAAAACCAGCATGAACGTGCCGATCGCCTCGATCAGCGACGCCCGGCCGAAGCCCATGGTGGCGGAGTTGTAAGAAGTCACCCCGCCACCCGCGGCGACCGCGGCGCTCTTGCCGAGGGTGACGAAGATAGCCGCCGCGCCGGCGATCGCGCCCACGAGTTGCGCGGCGATGTAACCGGGCACCTCGCGCCAGGGGAACTTCCCGGTGGCGGCCAGCGCGAGGGTGACCGCCGGGTTGATGTGCCCGCCGGAGATGTGGCCGATCGCGTACACCGCGCCGACGATGACGAGCATGAACGCAAACGAGATGACCCCGAGCTGAGCCATTGAGAACGGGACCTTGCTGCCGGCCGAGATCACGCCGGTAGCCGCCGCGGACCCGGCGCCCGCGAAGACGAGGAACGCGGTGCCGAGTCCCTCGGCGATGAGCTTTTGCGGGGTCGATGGTAGTGGTGCTGCCATACGGTTCGCCTCCCTTGGCGAAGCAGACTTCCTGAATGCTGTTCGACATCGTCGAACGACGTTTCATCGCAACGTACAATTGCGGGACCGGCTCGTCAAGAGGGCAAATGCAGCCGCCACCTGCATCAGCTGCTTCAACCGGCGGGTGGACGCCGAGGATGCTAAAGCGGCGCCGGGTCAGGGCGCGTCGAGCTTGCCGGTCTCGCGCGCTTACCTGGCCGCGTGATGTTAAATCGCATCAGGGTGTTCAGCAATACCGAAACGGAGTAGGGCTGTGGTGCAGTCGGTCCAGCGCGCGGTGCGCATCCTTCGGGAACTAGCCGTCGGCGGCCCCCGCCTCGGGGTGACCGAGATCGCCGAGCGGGTTGGGGTGGCCAAGCCGACCGCGCACGCGCTCTTGCGCACGCTCGAGGACGAGGGCTTGGTCATGCGGGACAGCGAGACGGGCAAATACCGGCTCGGTCCCGGCCTGCTGTCGCTCGGCAACGCCTACCTTGACACTCAAGAGCTACGCGCCCGGTCGCTGATCTGGGCGGACACCCTGTCGAAGCGGGCGGACGAGGCCGTCTGGGTTGCCGTTTTGACCGGCGACCACGTCACCGTGGTCCATCACGCCTTCAGGCCCGAGGGCATGGTGCAGATCCTCGAGGTCGGTGCCAGCATCCCGTGGAGTACCTGCGCGCTTGGCAAGGCCATCGTCGCATTCCTCCCTCTTGAGCGGCGAGCGGCACTGCTGGCCGAGCCGTTGGCCAGGCTCACTGGATGGAGCGTGACTGAGCGCGAGCAACTCGGCAGGCAACTTGAAGCGGTCACCCAGACCGGCTATGCGCTCGAGGACCAAGAGTCGACACTCGGGGACGCGGCGATAGCGGCCCCGGTCTTCGACCGGACGGGCGCCGCCGGGGCCATTGGGATTATCGGCCCGGCGGAGCGCATTCTGGACGACTCTGCACGTCAAAGCCATATCGTCGCCGTTCGCGAGGTCGCCAGGCAGATCTCGCGGGAGCTCGGCGCCGGACGCAACGCCGCGCAACCCCCGCAGCCCTAATTTCCGAACATCGTTCACCCATGATGAACACTGTTCCCATCATGAGGTCGCCGCGGCAGGCGGTGGCCTAGACCTTTGATCTAAACCAATTTCAACGTATTTTCCGCTTGTAAGAATGAAATCAGTAGCCGGATATGGAAAAAATGGAAAAAATTCACCAGGCAAGGTGACCCCGGTTCGCCCGCTGGCACCGCAGCATGGGTTCACGGCCAGCCGGGCATTGCGGCCGGCGTAACCAGGAAGGCGTGATCGGCATGAGTGCGATCGGCGAGCAGGCGGCGCTCTTGCAGCACGAGTGGCAGACCAGCCCCCGCTGGGCCGGGATCACGCGCGACTACAGCGCGGGGGACGTGATCCGGCTGCGCGGCCGCGTCGCGCAGGAGCACGGGCATGCTCGTCGCGGCGCCAGCAGGCTCTGGGGCCTCCTGCGCAGCCAGGACGCGGTGGCGGCGCTCGGCGCGGTCCCCGGCAACGCGGTGCAGCTGGCCAGGGCCGGGTTGCAGGCCATCTACCTGCCGGGCGGGCAGGCGGCGGACGGGAATCCGGCCGCGCACGCCGATCCTAGTCAATCACCGTACCCGGCCAGCCCGATGACCCAGATGGTGCGCCGAGTCAACGACGCGCTGCTGCGTACCGACCAGGTCGGCCGGGCCGGGGAGCCCGGCGGCGGCATCGTGCCCGCGGGGCGGCGGCTGGCCCCGGTCGTGGCCGACGCCGGCGGCGCGCCGGATGCGTTCGAGCTGATGACGGCGATGATCGAGGCGGGCGCGGCCGGGGTGCGCTTCGAGGACCAGTTGCCGGAGGACAAGGAGCGCGGGCACCTTCGGGGGAAAGTCCTTATCCCGACCGGGCAGCACATCCAGACACTGACCGCGGCCCGGTTCGCCGCCGACGTGCTCGACGTCCCGTCGCTGGTGATCGCGCGGACCGGCGCGCGCACGGCGTCCCTGCTGACGTCGGATACCGACGAGCGGGATCACGAGTTCCTGACCGGCGAGCGCACCGCGGACGGGCTCCACCGGGTGGATCCGGGCCTGTACGCGTCCGGCACGCGCGCGCTCGCGTTCGCTCCCTACGCCGACCTGCTGTGGATGGAGACCCCGGCGCCCGACCTCGCGGCGGCCCGCGCGTTCGCCTGCGTCATCCACTCGCAGTACCCGGGCAAGCTGCTCGCCTACAGCTGCTCACCGTCGTTCAACTGGCGGGCGCACCTGAACGACGCGTCAGCCGCGAGGTTCCGGAAGGAACTGGCCGTGATGGGGTACCGCTTCCAGGTCACCAGCCCGGCCGGCTTCCGCGCCCTGGACGAGCCAGCGCCCCGCCCCGCCCGCCAGCCCGCGCGCGTAACCGTCAGTGCACCGCTCCCACGGTGACCGATAGCACCTGCGGGATGCCGCTTGACACTGGTCCTGCCTGGTTGACCCCGCCGTTCGGGGTGACGTCGTCGTAGGGGAAGGCGTAGCCGAGGCCGCCGGTGAGGGTGGCGTGCACGAGCCGCGCATAGTGGTTGGTGATCGCGTTCTTGTAGTAGTTGGCGGGGTTCTCCCCGTCGGGCTGGCTGGTGTCGATGAGGAGCGTGCTGCGGTTGAAGGCCGCCGCCAGCCGGGGGATGATCCCGAGCACCGGGAGGCTCGCCCCGGCGGTGGAGAACGGGCCCGTCGCGCAGCTGAAGATGTCGGTCGTCGAGGGCTGGGCGAACGAGGCGATGCCAGGGAAGGTGAGCACGCCGCCGCTCACTCGGCCGGTCACGACGCCGGCGGCCGCCTGGGTGTCGACGGTCAGTGTCGTCGACTGGTACTTCTGCCAGACCTGGGTGACGTAGCTGCTGAAGTAGCCCGACAGCAGGGACGAGTTCATCACGATCGCGTTCTGCGGGGCGAGCGCGCGGAGGTTCTGCCCGCCGCTCGTCACGATCAGGTCGGTCCAGGGGTGGCCGTCGGCGGCCTGCTGCGCGGTCAGGCCCGCGCACACCTTGTCGAGGCCGCCGGCGGGGAGGCCGGAGACGACCTGGGAGTGCCCCGAGGTATCGGTGAGCGTGAGGCCGATCGGGATGCAGGCGAAGTCGACCATCGAGATGTTGGCGAACAGCTGCGCGGAGTTGTAGGTGAACTCGGCGAAGTCCCACTGAATGCCGATATTGGGGTCGGACGGGTTGGTGACGGACGGTTCGACGAGCCCCGGACCAGGGTTCACCAGGAACGTCAGCGGTTTGCCGATAGAGAACCACAGCCGGGCGCCTGGCTAGTTGCGGCACGGTGATGGTGATGGGGGCGCCGCCCGAGGCGCCGAGCGGGATCGCGCAGTTCACGCCAAGCGGGGTCAGGGGCGCTGACGGGGACGGCGGGTAGTAGGGAGTCCGGCCGTTGGCTTCAAGCAGCATCAGCGCGTTGCCGTTGTTGATCGCCAGTCCAGGTGACGAACGCATACACGGTGTTAGAGCCGGTGTTGTTCTTGATGCTGAACGAGACCGTAGCGGGCGTGGCCGCGGTGGCGGCGCGGGCCCAGCCCGTGCCGACGGTGAGCAGGGGCGTGGCCGCCGCCGCCGCTGAACCGGCGAGCATTGGTCCGGCGAGAAATCTTCATTCAGGTCTCCTTTGACTCCTGGTCTTTCGCTGGTAGCCGGTCGGGTCGGCTATCAGGACTTGCCTCCGGACCAGGCCAATGCCCGGGCCGGGTGCCGTTGCCGGTGTACTGCCGCAACGGGGACCGCTCAAAGTCCAGGCACTGGGGGTACCGGCGCACCGGCCGAGTTCTCGGCCTATGCGCCGGCATGTCCCTTTGTCAGCGGTTAATGCCGTCTCTGCTGGGGAGATTAGATAATCATGTAACCGCTGTCAATAGGTCATTGGGCGACTGTTCCGTCGGCGCTCGGCGGCGTGGACGGTCCTGCCTCATCGTTACGGTGCGTGACTGTCGTTGGTGGGCCTGGCTTCTGCCGGGGGCTGCCAGCTGTAGATCGGGGTGAGGCTGCGGAGGGCGGCTCCTGGTGCGAGTTTGCCGGTGAGCCGGATCAGCGCGTTGCGTGTGGTGACGGCGGGAGGCGAGGCCCAGGTTGTCATGGTGGCGGCCCGGCGGGACCAGCGGACGACGTCGGTGGCTGCCGCGGTCCCGCCGGGTTCCACTGACGTCACCTCGGTTCCCAGGGACAGCACCCCGTCCGGGACGCGGGCAGTCAGCGCGTCGATCACCGCCGCCCGGGGCACCAGGATGACCGGGTCCCCGAACCGGTCGGCGATCATGTGCCCGGTGGTGCTGCGCATGAGCCACCGGCCGTCGGACCGGCGGATGCCCAGTTCCTGCGGGACCGCCAGTGCCCGCAGCGGGTTCCCGGCACCGATCACGTCCAGCGCGCGCAGCCCGTTGGGAGCCAGCGCCAGGCCGGCCCCGACCGGCTCAAGCGATGTTGCCCGCTCGCAGGCGGTGACATCCCAGCCGGCCGAGCACAGGCCCGCAGCCGCCGCCAGGCCGCCGATCCCCGCGCCGATCACTACCGCACGTGCTCGCGCCACTGTCACGTCCCGCCTGGCTCGCCGCATCTACTACAGTTCATAGTACGTAGCTCGCCGGCAGGCGGCCCGGTCTTCGCGAGTTCACCGTCTAGCGTCCTGGCTGCGCGACTGGGTGAGCGATTCGACCGCCGCGAGTGCGCCCCAGAAGCGCACAGTGAAAAAGGCTCGCGCTGCTGTCAGGTCGAGGTCGCGTGTGGACCCGGCCGACTCCACGTGACGGGCGAGCTAGCGAAACGAAGATGCTCACGCGGCTTCCGTTAATCGGCTGGAACCCCTTGACGAAGCGGCATGACGCTATTATGCAGGACTTAATATAAGCTCTGAATTTGTAGGCGGCTATGTGCGCGCAGCCCGTCGCCCGTGGTCCTCCCGGCCGTTTGAAGTAGCGGCGGATCGCCGGCTGGAACCCCGCCGCTTACCGGCGCGTGCACGCTGATCAGGGAGTGGTCGTCCCTGCCGGGAAAGGCCGCGTCGAACAGCTCCGTCATGCCCGGGCTCCAGTCAAGCCCGGGCATCCCGAACAGCGAAGGCGACGACGCCCGTGTTCGTTGGCAGGACGCCGTTATCTGCGTACGGTATGCCTCAGGTCCCTTGCTTACGTCGCCGTAGCCGCCGTTGCTCTCCTGGTCAGCCTTCGTGGCCCCGGCCAGCACGCTGTCGTTCTTCCGGATCAATTCCATCGGCTTACGGAACGCGCGTGCCCGGGAACGGGACGAGAACCCAGCCCGGGCCGAAACGAGAAGAGGGAGTAGAGGAATGGGATCACTTCACGTCCCGCGGCTGGGCTGGCCCCGGCGGGGAAGGGTACGGCGGGGGCGAAGGGGCCTTGCGGTCCTGGCAGTCGCGGCCCTGGCCGCCTTCACGCTGGCGGGCGGCACGCCGCCCGCGGCGTCGGCTGCGACCGGAGCCCCTTACGGTGGGACCGCGGCGGCGGTGCCGGGCACGGTCTACGCGGCGAACTACGACACCGGCGGGCAAGGGGTGGCCTACAACGTCACCTCCGCCAACGGCAGTGCTAACAGCTACCGCTCCGACGGGGTCGACCTCGAGGCCACCGCCGACACCCAGGACAACGCCGGCGCCGGCGCCGACGACATCGGCTGGACGACGGCCGGGCAGTGGTTCAACTACACCGTCAACGTCGCCACCGCCGGCACCTACACGGTCGCGTTCCGGGTCTCATCGCCGTACGGGATCACCGACGCGCTGCACATCGCCAACTCCTCCGGCACCAGCCTGACCGGCTCGGTCACCGTCCCCAACACCGGCGGGTACGAGACCTGGACCACCGTCGACGCCAGCGTCACCCTGCCGGCCGGGCAGCAGACGCTGACGGTCGACCAGGACTCCAACGGCTGGAACTTCCACTTCATGACCTTCACCCTGAACGGCGGCGGTGGCGGCTCGACCGGTGACCAGCCGTTCGGCGGGACGCCGGCCCCGGTGCCGGGCACGGTCCAGGCCGCCAACTACGACACCGGCGGGCAGGGCGTTGCCTACAACGTGACCTCCGCCAACGGCAGTGCCAACAGCTACCGCTCCGACGGGATCGACCTCGAGGCCACCGCCGACACGTCGGACACCGGTCCGGCCGGCGGCGCGTACGACATCGGCTGGACGAACCCGGGGCAGTGGTTCAAGTACACCGTCGAGGTAGCCACCGCCGGGACCTACACGGTCAGCTTCCGGGTGGCCTCGCCGTACGGGGTCACCGACGCGCTGCACATCACCAACTCCTCCAACGTCAACCTGACCGGCTCGGTCGCCGTCCCCAACACCGGCGGCTACGAGACCTGGACCACGGTCACCGCCACCGTGACCTTGCCGGCCGGGCAGCAGACGCTGACCGTCGACCAGGACTCCAACGGCTGGAACTTCCACTACCTGGCCTTCGCCACGGGATCGACCGGCGGCGGGGGAGGCACCGGCGGCCAGTACTGCGGCACGACGGACCTCGCGATGGACCAGCCGACCACCGGCTCGTCGGTCCAGAGCGGCAGCGACTACCTGCCCTTCTACGCGACCGACGGCGATCCCGGCACCCGCTGGTCAAGCGCGTCCAGCGACCCGCAGTGGCTGGAGGTCGACCTCGGTTCCGAGCAGCAGATTTGCAGTATCGGCATCCTGTGGGAGGCCGCGTACGCGACCGCGTTCCAGATCCAGGTGTCGAATGACAACAGCACCTGGACCACCGTCTACTCGACGACGACCGGGACCGGCGGGCAGGAGACGTTCCCGATCACCACGACCGCCCGCTACGTCCGCATGTACGGCACGGCGCGCGCCACCACGTTCGGCTACTCGATCTTCGAGTTCGACGTCTACGGGCTGACGAACGTGGCCCCGCTGGCCGGCGGCAACGGCAACGGCGGCAACGGCACCTGCCCGTGGGTCGGCTCCACCGCGCCGGTCGCCACCCGGGTGCAGGAAGTGCTCAACACCATGGACCAGGCCGAAGCGGCCAGCCTGCTCTCCGGAGACGGCACCTCGTCCTACATCGGCCAGGTCAACGCCATCCCCGATCTGTGCATCCCGTCCATCAACATGGAGGACGGCCCGTCCGGAGTCGGTGACGGGAACGGCGGCGTGACCGCCTTCCCCGACGGCGAGAACGCGGCCGCGACCTTCGACCCGACGCTGGTCCAGCAGGAGGGCGCGGCGATGGGGGCCGAGTTCGCCGGCAAGGGCGCCACCGTCTCGCTCGGCCCGACAACGAACCTGGTGCGCGACCCGCGCTGGGGCCGCACCTACGAGACCTACGGCGAGGACCCCTACCTGGCCGGCCAGATCACCTCGGCGGAAGTCACCGGCATCCAGAGCCAGGACGTGATGGCCATGGTCAAGCACGTCGCCGCCTACGACCAGGAGCAGTACCCCAACGGCACCAACAACGAGACGGTCGGCCAGCAGGCACTGGAGGAGCTCTACCTGGCGCCCTTCCAGACCACCATCCAGCAGTCCGCCCCGGCCGCCATGATGTGCTCCTACGCCGTGGTCAACAACGCCGCCTCCTGCGAGAGCGCCGACCTCCTGCAGGACGGCCTCTACGAGCAGGCGAACTACGGCGGCTTCGTCACCTCCGACTGGGGCGCGGCCGGCTCCGCGGTCGGGGACGCCAACGCCGGAATGGCCATCGCGATGCCGTTCTCGGACGCGAGCAACATCACCGCCGCCCTCACGGCCGGCACGCTGAGCCAGGCGACGGTCAACTCGCTGGTGTCGGAGATCCTGACCCAGATGTTCGCCTTCGGCAACTTCGACAACCCGCAGGCCGGCTCCCTCTCCGCCACCGTCACCACCGCGGCCCACCAGCAGACCGCGCTGCAACTCGGCGAGGAGGGCACGGTGCTGCTGAAGAACAACGGCATCCTGCCGCTCAACCCCAACCCCAGTAGCAAGGAGTCGATCGCGGTGATCGGCACCGACGGCGGCGCCGCCGTCGAGCTGGCCGGCGGCGGCAGCGGCGGGGTCGACAGTTCTAACACGGTGTGGCCGCTGACCGGGATCCAGGACGCGGTCGGGCCGAACGTCACCGTCACCTACACCGCCGGCGACGACAACGGCACCAACGACATCCCCCAGGCGGTCGCCGCCGCCCAGGCTGCCACCTACGCGATCATCTACGTCAACCTCCCGGAGGGCGAGGAGAGCGACCTGACATCGCTCGACCTGTCCAGCGCGGACGAGACGATGATCGCGGACGTGGCCGCCGCCAACCCGAAGACGATCGTGGTCATCAACAGCGGCGGCCCGGTCGTCATGCCGTGGCTCAACGACGTGGCCGGGGTGTTCGAGAACTGGTACGGCGGAGGTGAGACCGGCGCCGCCACGGCCGCGCTGATCTTCGGCACCGCCGACCCCTCGGGCAAGCTTCCCGTCACCTTCCCGGCCAGCCTCAGCCAGGTCCCGGCGCAGACCACCGCACAGTGGCCGGGCACCGCGACCGGCGTGGTCTACAGCGAGGGCGTCGACATCGGCTACCGCTGGTACCAGTCCGCGGGCATCACCCCGCTGTTCCCGTTCGGGTACGGGCTCTCGTACACGAGCTTCTCGTTCTCCAATGAGAAGGTCGGCGCGTTCAACGCCGACGGCGACGCGACGGTGACCGCGACGATCACCAACACCGGCTCGGTCGCGGGCGCGGACGTCGCCCAGATGTACGTCGGCGACCCGGCCGCCAGCCAGGACCCGCCCGAGCAACTCAAGGGCTTCCAGCGCGTCACCCTCAACCCCGGGCAGGCCGCGACCGTCACCTTCCCGCTCACCATCCACGACCTCGCCTCCTGGTCACCGACCGACAACCAGTGGGAGGCCAAGGCCGGCGCCTACTCGATCAAGGTCGGCGATTCCTCCGCCAACCTGCCGCTGACCGGCTCGACCAGCCTCGCCGAGGAGCTGACCGGGCAGGTCGCCGCGGGCGCCTCCGGCGCGGGGGTCTCCGCGGCCAACACCGCGGTCAGCGCGAACGTCACCCCGAACTCGGGCGTGCCGGGCGCGGAGACTGTCGGCGTGGTCAACCCTCAGGGCTACAGCAGCCCCAAGGGCGCGGCAGTCTCGTTCACGATGCAGGCGGCTGACTCCAGCAAGTCGCAGACGCTCGCCTTCACCGCGACCGGGCTGCCACCGGGAATCGGCATCGCCGCGAACGGGACGATCTCCGGTTCCGGCACCACGCTGGGGACCTACACCGTCACCGTGACCGCCACCGACACGGAAGGAGTCTCCGGCACGGCCACCTTTGTGTGGTCCGTCGTCCAGTAGCCACAGCGCCCCGTTAGCTGGGCCGCAATCCAGCACAGCACGGAAATCCGCGTCGCGCGGGCCCGGCGTCAGCACCGGGCCCGCGCGGGTCACGTTCCTCGCCGGCGGACGAGCTGAGATGGAACGACATCGTCGCCGAGAGGGCATCCGAGGGCCGTGGAACTGGGGCACGGGTATCTCCTGGTGACCGAAGGCGGGGAGGGCGCCTTCCTGGCCCTGCTCTCCTCGGCGGACGCCGACCTCGGCATGGTGGCCTACGAGATGAACGTCATCGTGCAGCAGGTAGGCAGCACCCTCTCGGCCGGCCCGCGCGCGCTGCCAGCGGACTCGCCGGCCCCCCGAGCGCCATGACCGGCGGTTTCTCCCCCGACGACGATCCTGGCCCGCTTGTCCGCCCGTTCGCGGTGACCCGGGGACGCGCCGGAAAGCACATCCACCGGCTCGACCTGCTCACCATGGTGATGGCCGCCCGTACCGAGGCGGACATTACCGGCCTGGACCGGGAGTACCGGGAGATCCTGCGCCTGTGTCAGCACCAGGCGCTGTCGGTCGCCGAGATCGCCGCCCACCTGAAACTGCTGCTGGCCGCGGTCAAGGTACTGATCAGCGACCTGATCGACTCCGGCTACCTCATCTACCAGTCGCCGCGGCAGGCCGCGGCGACGCCCGACCTCCAACTGCTACAGGCGGTACTCGACGGTGTACGCAAACTCTGACCTCGCCCAGTCTTCTGACCTCGCGGGCGCGCAGGCGGTCAAGGTACAGGAACATCCCGTTCATCAACTGCTTCGACGGCGCGGACATCTACGACGAGGACGAGGTCCGGCAGGCCCTCGACATCGACGGGCACGTCCCGGTCCGGCACTGCGACGCCCGCGACCGTGGCTCAGGCAAGCAGGTGCTGGTCCGGCTGCTGGAATACCTGATGGCCAACGCGATGGCCACCAGGTAGCGTCAGCCCTCGTCATGGCCCGCATCGCGCGGTCGGCATTCAGATAACAGCAAGAAGTGTCTCGAGTCAGTCAGTACTGCCAGCGACGCTCGTGGCCGCTGCTCAGCCGCCCAGCTTGACCGCGCGGCGTACGTCGTCGGCGTATGTTTGGGGTTGTTCCCAGGCTGCGAAGTGGCCGCCGGCACGGTGTTCCACGTATTCGCGGACGTTCAGGAACTCTTCGGCGTAGCTGCGCGGCGCCGGCTTGATGTCGTGCGGGAACGCGGAGAGGACGGTCGGCGTGTCGATCCGGTCGGGGATGGCGGCCGGTTCGGTGTAGGTGGCGAACGAGGTGCCGATCGTGCCGGTGACCCAGTAGGCGGTGACCCAGGTGAGGAGGTCGTCCGGCGTGAAGGCCGACTCGCCGGACCAGGCTATGAGCTTCTCGGCGATCCACGCTGCGAGGCCGGCGGGTGAGTCGCCGAGGGCGACGGCGAGCGTGTTCGGCCGCGTCGACTGCTCGGCGATGTACCCGCCCTCGGTCCGGAACCACTGTGCCGTCTGGTCGAGGTAGGCTGCCGCGTCGGGGGCGAGCTTCGCGGGATGCGCCGTGAGCGCATGCCGCGGGGAAATGTCCGTGAGGTGCAGGGCAGCCACCCGGTCCGGGTGTTCGGCCGCGAGGATCTCCGCGACGGTGCCGCCCACGTCACCGCCGGACACCGTGTACCTCGGGTAACCGAGTTCATGGAGAGCGTCCGCGACGATCCCGGCGATCCGGTTGACCGACATGCCGGGTGTGGTGAGCGGGGCCGCGAACGGGAAGCCCGGCAGCGCGGGTACCACCACGTGCACGTCCGTGAGCAGGGGAAGGACGCGCTCGAAGCGCAGCACCGAGTCGGGCCAGCCGTGCAGCAGCACGACCACCGGAGCACCGGGATCGGCGGACCGCTGGTGGATCACGTGCAGCTCGGCGCCGCCCGCCGGCACCGTTACCCAGGGAAGCTCGCCGATCCGGCGCTCGTGCACGCCCCAGTCGTACCCGTTCGCCCAGCGGTCGAGCAGCGCGTCGAGGGAAAGGCCGGTGACGCCGCGCGTGCGGTCATCGCCCCACGGAGTACTAACACGGCGCGTTCGCCGAAGCCGTTCGCTCAGTTCACTCGTCATGTGTACGAGCATACACATACATGTGTATGCTCGTACACATGTCTCCTCGCGATGCGGCCACCACCCGGCGGCGGATCCTGGAACACGCACAACGCCAGTTCGCCCGCCACGGGTACGCGGGGATCACCGTCAAAGGCGTAGCCGACGCCGCAGGCGTCTCACCCAACCTGATCACGCGCTACTTCGGTGGCAAGGACGGCCTTTTCCTGGCGGCGACCCGAGTGGAGATCCCCGTCGAGCAGTCCTTCGACGGCGACCTGTCCACGCTCGGCTCGCGCCTCGCCGCGAGCATCGTCCAGCGCTGGTTCAGCCTGCCCCGCGAGGACCCGCTGCTCGTGCTGCAACGCGCCTCCGGAGAGCGGCCCGAGGCGGCGGAGGCGCTGGCGGCCTTCCTCGACAGGAGCTCACTGGAGCCACTGCACCGCTACCTGCGCGACAGCGGCCTGGACGACGCGACCGCCCGCAACCGGGCCGCGGCGATCGACGCCTTCGTGCTCGGCGTCTCGACCCGCCGCCGGGTGCTGCGCTCCGAGCTCGGCGACCCGGCCGAACTCCAGGCCTGGCTCAGCACCACGATCCAGCGCCTCGCCGACGCGTGATGTGTCGGCGGCGGAACGTACCGAACCCGCTTAGCGACCGGCAAGTGATCGAGGCGCTCGGCGACGCGCTCGCCGGATCCGGCAAGCCGCTGGTCATCACCTCCGGTACCTTGGTGCTCCCGGCCGGGCGCAGCGGGACGGCAGATGACCAGGAATTGCATGCGTGCGGGCCTCGCTTACGGTTGGAAGCCGGATTCGGTCCAGCGCCGGAACACCTCGACCCGCTCGGCGGGCCAGCCGCCGTCGCATGGCATGGTGCCCTTGCTGAGCTGGTCGAGGATGCCGGCGGCGTGCGCCTGGACGTCGTCACGGGACCACAGGTCGAACGCGAACGTCATGGACTTGCGGTCGTGCTCGCGGAACAGCGGCTTGATGTTCGCCTCGAAGCTCACCGTCTCGCCGGGTCCGGGCAGCGGGATGGCCTCCTGATCGTCGAAGGTAGCTCCTGTGCGCGGGCGCCTCGGCGGGCGGTCCGGCGGGACCCCAGCCCCACGTCGGCGGGGGCGTAGCGGCGACCCGCGAGGTCCACTCCAGGTAGGACGTGAGCGCCCCGCGGAACTGTGGGTCGGCGGGGAGCATGGTCTCGTCGGCGGCGCGGAGGGCCAGGGCGACCCAGCGGGCGCGCTGCTCCTCGGTGAGGTTCGGCCGTCCGGTGGCCCCAGCGCCGGCCGCTGGGCCGCCGAACGCCTCGGCGAACACGGCGGCCTCTCGTTGCGGGAGCCCGGGCGGCATGGCCGCGAACACCGGGGCGAGCAGGTCGTCGGCGGGCACGTGCTTGTCGTACAGCAGGCGGGTCATGCGGGTCAGCGCGGGCAGGCCGCCGGCCCACTCGAACAGGGTCGGCTCGGAGCCGGGCCGGCGCACCGGGTCACGGAACTCGACGTACCAGTGCATGCCGCTGCAGAACGGCTTGTTCTGCGAGTGACCACAGCGGCACAGGGCATAGTGCTCGCGGGACGAGCCAGCGGCCCGGGGCACGTCACCCCCCGCGGAGTCCGTCAGCGGTACGCTGCCGGTCACCCGGTAAGGACCGTCCTGGGTGATCTCAATGGCCTGGTCCCTGGTGCGGTGCCAGTCGGCCAGGTCCCGGGCCTCCTGCTCGTCGAAAGCCAGGCCCAGCGCCCCCGACGGGCAGTCGCGGACGGCCCGGACCAGCTCGTCCATCCGGGCGCCGCTGGGCGCGACGAACGGCTCCTCCTTCGTCCGGAACGCCGTGGCAAGCCGGTCGGTGCACAGGCCCGAGTGCTGGCAGATGCCCCGGTTGTCGAAGATCGTGACCTGTTCCCCCGGGTAGGTATCGCGCCGGTCGGGCACGCGCGACCGTCCTGGCGTCGCCCTGGCGGGCCAGCACGACCGGGTAGGTCGAGCGGATCAGGTCGGCCAGGCCGAAAAGCGGCCCGTTGGCGTCACCGGTGAAAGACCGGCCCGTTCGGTAAAAACCTTCGGCGCGGGCCAGCAGGACAGCTACGGCCTCAGCCGGAGCCGGCGCTTCGGGCGGGAGGTCACGGGCCGGCAGGTGGGCCTCAAGGGAGCTGGCGATCTCGGTCAGGCTTGACCGGACCGCGGCCAGGCCGCCGGCGACGCCGGGGGCGCAGGGAGCGCCTGGCTCGCAGAACGCGGCGGCCTGGCGGAGGCGCTCGGCGAGCAGGATCCAGGCCGCCTCGCGGTGCGGCAGCACGTAGTCCGACTCGTAGAACAGCTCGAAGCTTGGGCCGGCCGTGCGGGCCGGGTAGTCCGTCCCGGCCGGCAGCGTGGTGACCAGGTCACCGAGCGGTTTGACGGCACCGAACATGAGCGCCACGCTCGCGTCGGCCAGGGCCTTGAGCTGGGCGTCGGTCTCTTCCGTGTGAGCGAAGAAACGCTGCAGCATGAGCAGCAGGACCTCGTAGCTGACGTTGAACAGGTCCATGACCTGTGTGGTCAGCGGGTCAGTGACCAGCGGGACCCCGGTGTCGTGCTCGCTGGGCCGTACGTTGACCGTGACCACCGGCCGGACCGGGTCGAAGGCCGGATTGGCCTCACGAAGCTGCGTGTACTCGTCCAGGATCTCCACGAACTGGCCGAAGTGCGCGTCCTTCCAGTGCCCGCGCGGGCCCTCGCCCTGCTCGAGGATCTCGTCGATGGCCTGCTGCGCCGACTCGACGCCGGTCACCGCGACCAGCTCCGGCCAGCTGAAGTACTCACGGGTGGCCTGGGCCCGCGGCGGGCCGACGAACAGCCACCGCTCGCCGAACTTCTCGGCCAGGTGCGCGATCCCGGCCTCGACGGACCGGTACAGGTGCCCGACGGTCTTGAAGTCCTGGCTGCGGGGGACGATCTCGCCCTGCTGCACCGCCGGGGCAGCCCGGCCGAAGGCGGCCATCCCCTCCGCGTCGTCGATGTCCATGCCCTCCGGGCGTTCAAGGAACATGAAGTGCCGCAGCGCCGCCTCGCCGAACGGCAGCAGCACCAGGTGGACGCCCGCCGGGTAGTGGGTGGCCGGGTGCGGGAAGTTCGGCCGGGACAGGTGCGGGGCGCCGCCGATGGCCGACAGGAGGTTCTGCACCAGGGACAGGTGCAGCATCTCCTGCGTCGCCACGTGACTGATGCGCTTGCGCCATCGTCGGACCGCTTCCAGTTCTCCGGCGGTCAGGCCCTCGTCTTCGGACTGCTTCAGCGAGAACGCGGCATACAGGTACTGGCACATGATGCCGTGCTCAAGTTCGGCCGCCTCGCACAGCATGTAGATCAGCGCCTCGCGGTGCTCGATCACGAACGGGGCCTCGGGCGGGGCCAGCCCGCCCCGCGTGGCAATCACCTGGGCGAGCCGGCCCCCGGCTTGGTTTTCGCTCATGTCCTGTCAGGCTCCCTGGAGGTTATAGTGTTCGCGGTTGCTGTGATCGCGCAGAGGTTGGGGTTGCGCTCTCGATGAACATCGAACTGCGGCATCTGCGGTACTTCGTCGCGGTCGCCGAAGAGGCGAGCTTCACCGCCGCCGCGCATCGCGTGCACGTTGCCCAGCAGGTCCTGTCCACCCAAATCCGGCAGCTCGAAGCCGCGGTCGGCACCCAGCTGCTGCGGCGGACCAGCCGTGGCGTGCTGCTGACCCCGGCCGGCACGGCATTTCTGGACGCCGCCCGGTCGACGCTGGCCGGCCTGGAACGCGGAGTGGCAGCGGCGGTCAACGCGGCCCGCGCGGTGGCCGGCAGGCTGGCCGTCGGGTCGAGTGTGGCCGCCGCGGGGGAGACGCGCACAAGGCTGCTGACCGCCTTCGCCGGCGCGTACCCGGCGGTGGAACTGGAGTTGGTCACCTTCGACCTGTCCGCGCCCGCGGCAGGCCTGCTCGACCACCGCACCGACGTGGCCCTTATCCGGCCGCCGGTAGACGCACCGGGGATCACGCTGGCGGTGGTCGAGGAGGAGCCACGGGTGTTCGTGCTGCCCACGGCTCATCCGCTGGCCAGCCGGGACGTGCTGGAGCTGGCCGACGTGGCCGGGATGCCGTGGGTAGCGGCGGCGCTGGCGGCCGACGGCTGCGCACCGGCCCGCTGGCGGGACGAGTGGCTGCTCAGCCCGCGCCCGGGCGGGGACGTGCCGGTCATCGGCGCGGAGGCCCGGACGATCGACGAATGGCGCGAGCACGTCGTGGCCGGGCACGGCATCAGCCTGTGCCCCGCTTCGTCGGAGGCATTCAACGCGCGGCCGGACCTGGTCTTCGTGCCCGCCAAGAACGTGCCACTGACGTCGTTGTGCGTGGCCTGGCGAGCGGGCGACGAGCGCCCGGCCGTGCGCAGCTTCGTGGAGCTGGCGCTCAGCGTCGGGCGTGACGGGCTCGAGGCGTAGCGGGACGGACTGGCGTAGCGAGACATCTCGTCCATCCTCCGGGACGGGGCCGCGTCCGGCCAACAGTTATCGCGGATGGGAGTACAGCCAACGCGTGTGGCGGCGCGGGCGGGAAGCAGCTCGCGCAGCCCCAGTTGGTCTGCGACTCCGTTACCTGGCCATCTCGGGGGCGGCTGACGCCGGCACTCCGCCGGCTTCCGCCGGGGCTGGCCGCGGCGGTGACGCGACCCGTCGCCGCGCGATTCCGGTTGCCACGACCGCGCCGACCAGCGAGAGCCCCGCCGAGCCCAGCATGGCGGGCCGGTACCCGGCGGTGAACGAGGCCGCGGACCCGAGGTGGCCGTGGGCCGCGAATATGGCGCTCACCAGGGCGATCCCGAACGCGCCGCCGAACCGCTGCATCGTGTTGATCACCCCGGAGGCCTGCCCGACGTCGGCGGGTGACACCGCGCCGAGCGCGGCGGTCGGCACCGTGGGGATCGCCATCGAGATTCCGACTCCCGCGATCAGGAAGGGCACCACGTAAAGCCCGTAGCCAGTCGACCCGGCGGACGCGAGCGCGGCAACCCAGGCAAGACCGCCTGCCTGCAAGACAAGCCCGGTGACCAGGAGCGGCCGGGTGCCGATCCGGTCGGCGAGTGCCCCGGCGACGGGAGCGACCAGCATGGGCGTCGCCGTCCAGGGCAGCAGCCGCAGCCCGGTCGCCAGCGGCGAATAGCCGAGGCCAAGCTGGAAGTACTGCGCGGTGAGGAAGGCCGCTGAGATGATCGCACCGAACGACATGAACCCGGCGACGTTGGCCGCCGCGAACGTCCGGCTGCGGAAGAGCCGCAGCGGCAGCATGGGCGACACCGCGCGCCGTTCCCAGGCCACGAACCCGGTGAGCAGCGCGAGCCCGGCCGCGAGCCCGAGCAGCCCGGGAAGGTCGCCAAGGCCTGACCCGCCGACCCGCACGAGACCCCAGATGAGCAGGGCCGAGCCGCTCGCGACGAGCACGGCACCCGGCACGTCAATCCGCGCGGAAGCCGGCTTCGAGGCCGCCGCCGCTCCCGTGGACGCCGGATCAGCAGGTCCGGCGGCCTGCCCGGAGGGCAGGAACAGCGCCGACCCGAGCACGGCGAGCAGGCCGATCGGCACGTTGATCCAGAAGATCCAGTGCCAGTTGAGTCCCTGGGTGACCGCGCCGCCGACGAGCGGGCCGCCCGCGACGGCGAGTCCGCTGATCCCGCCGAAGATCCCGACCACGGCTCCGCGCCGCGCCGCCGGGAACGCCGCGGCGAGGAGCGTCAGGGCCAGCGGCGTCACCGCGGCCGCGCCGATGCCCTGGACCGCGCGGGCGGCGATGAGCAGGCCCGCGTTCGGTGCCACCCCGCACGCCGCCGAGGCGAGCGTGAACACCGCGAGGCCGGCTATGTAGACCCGGCGTCGCCCGAGCCGTTCGCCGAGCGCCGCGGCGATGATGATCCCGGCTGCGAAGGTGAGCCCGTAAGCGTTGATGGACCATTCCAGGGTGCCGATGGCACCGCCGATGGAGCGATGGATAGCGGGCAGGGCGGTCACGACGACCAGGGCGTCGAGCGACACCATGAAGAACGCGACCGAAGTGAGCAGCAGAACTAGGCCGGGCGACACGACGCGCGCGCCTGCCGCCGACCGCGATCCGGTGACGGTGACGGCGGGCGGGGCCGGGGATACCGATGAGATGTGTTCCATGCCAGACCTACGGGACTCCGGGCTCAGAATCGACAGCCCCGGCGGAAAATCGCGGAAAAATAATCAGTCAGTCTCATGGCGGCGCAGCAGCTCATCGCGCACCGCCGCGTTTCCCGACGTCTCGGCTGCCCGGCCCCAGGCACCACGCGCCCGTTCGGGATCACCGGCTTTGTCCAGGAGAAACCCGTGGGCGGCGTGCAGCGGGGCGTACTCAGACAGTGCCCCGGATGCCAGCACGGGCGCGAGCACGGCGAGTCCGGCCAGCGGTCCGTCCGCCATCCCGACCGCGACCGCGCGGTTGACCTCGACGACCGGCGACGGGTCGAGGCGCGCAAGCGCCCGGTAGAGCAGCGCGATCTGCGGCCAGTCGGTGGACTCGTAGGAACCGGCGGACGCGTGCAGCGCCGCGATCGCCGCCTGGAGCTGGTAGGGCCCAGGGGAATGCAGCTCAAGCGCGTCGTCGAGGACGCGCGAGCCTTCCTCGATCAGCGGGCGGTTCCACCGCGCGCGGTCCTGCTCGGCCAGCGGCACCGGCCGCCCGTCGGGGGCCAGCCGGGCGGCCCGGCGCGAGGAATGCAGCAGCATGAGCGCGAGCAGCCCGGCCGTCTCCGGGTCGGCGGGCAGCAGCGAACGCAGCAGCCGCCCCAGCCAGATCGCCTCGTCGCACAGGTCGTCCCTGACGAGCGCGGCACCGGCCGACGCGGCGAACCCCTCGTTGAACACCAGGTAGACAACCATGCGCACCGAGCTGAGCCGCTCGGCCAGGTGGGCGGGGGAGGACGGGACGGTGAACCGGATCCCGGTCTCGCGGATCTTCCGCTTGGCCCGGACCAGCCGCTGCGCCAGCGTCGCCTCGGGCACGACGAAGGCCGCCGCGATGTCCCTGGTCGTCAGCCCCGCGACGAACCGCAGGGTGAGCGCCACCCGTGCCTCGACCGCGAGCGCCGGATGACAGCAGGCGAAGACCAGTCCGAGCCGGTCGTCGCCCAGTGGTTCTGGCATGACGGTCTCCTCCGGCTTTTCCGTGACCTCGTTCAGTATCGTGGGGTCGACCGCGGTCGAGCGTCCGCTGGTGCGGTAGGTGTCGACCGCCTTCCGCCACGCGGTCACGGTCAGCCAGCCGCCTGGATTGGGTGGCACGCCATCTCGTGCCCAGGCGACCGAGGCTGCGGCGAACGCCTCGGCCGTCGCGTCCTCGGCCGCCTGCAGGTCGCCGAGCCGCCGCGCGAGCGTCGCGACGACCGCGCCCCATTCCTCGCGGAACGCGTGCTCGATCCCGGTTACTCGGTCAGGGCCCGCTGCCATGGCATCCCCGACAGCACGGCCCGCACCTCGACCGTCTGCCCGGGGTGCACCGGCATCTGCCGCGCCCAGTCGAGTGCGGCGTCCAGGTCATCGACGTCAACCAGGTAGAACCCGAGCAGGTGCTCTTTGGTCTCCAGATAAGGGCCGTCCGTGATCAGCGGCGGGCCGTCGGTGTACCGCACGGTGGTCGCCGTCTCTGAGTGCGCGAGCTGCTCGGCCCCGGTGAGCACCCCCGCCTCGCGGGCCGCCCGCGTGTAGTCAGTCCACGGCCCCTGCGCGGCCCCGGGCTGCCGTAGCCCGGTCGTAATCCGGTGGTATTCCTCGCCGCTGGTCTCCGTGTAGATAAGCAGTGCGTACTTCATCACTAGCCTCCCGTTGTCATGATTCCCCATAACTACGGCGCAGACTGCCGCCTATCGACAGGCCGCGACAGTTATTTCCACGAAAATCTTTTATCCAAACGGGTGCCTGGTGACTCCGTCCCCGGGGTGCTCACCCTGGCGAAGCCGCGCACGTCGGGGAACGGCTCAGGGTCGCCGCCCTTCACACGAGGCCGAGCCGGTCAGGCCTAGCCGCCAGCCCTGCGGCACCACCAATCCGAAGCGCATGCTCTCGTCCTTCTGATCGATGAAACTTAATCGTTGACTTGCGGAAACTGTAGCGTTAAATTTGCCTATATCGCACCCGTGGAGCAAACAGGCGAGGAACCGCCTGGTAGCGGCAGTGCCTAGCGTAAACACCCAGGTGGATCGCCAGGTCGGGCTTCGAGGCAATAATTTATCGATAAAGTAACGCGGTCACAGCGGCAGGCAGGACTCTAGGAGGCATAGCGGCCGCCGCCCGGCAAAGAAGGTGCCGAACGCTGAATGTCCGCGTTGACGTTATGACGCGCCGGTCGCCCGGCTGCGCCTGTCCGGCTGCTGTCCTGTGACCGCGACCGGCTCGTGACCGCGCCGCTCCTTCCTGCGCGCGGTCCCGCCGAGGAAACTTCCTGGTCTTGCCCTTCGACCAGGAACGGGGCGTCGCCGGATGTGCGGTCCGGCGGTGGCCCGCGAGCACCGCCCCATCACCCGGATCAAACCCTCCCGAAAGGCGACAACGATGTCCATCTGGCGATATAGACGACTGGCCGCTGCCGCGGCCACCGCCTTCTCCCTGCTGGGGCTAAGCCTCATCGCCGCGCAGGCCACCCCCGCGCAGGCCGCGTGTACCACGTACTACGTCTCGAACAGCGGCAGTGACAGCAACAGCGGATGCTCCGCGAGCGCACCGTGGGCATCCATCGCGAAGGTGAATGCGACCACGTTCTCGGCGGGCAACCAGATTCTGTTCCAGGCCGGCGGGTCGTGGACGGGTGAACTGCACCCGCTCGGCTCGGGTACCAACGGCGATTCCATCCTGCTCTCGAGCTACGGCAGCGGTGCGGATCCGATCATCGCGGGCGCAGGGGCCGCGGCGGCGGTCTACCTGGACGACCAGCAGTACTGGACGATCGAGGACCTGTATGTCACCAACACCACTTCGGGAGCTGCGGCGATACGCAGCGGGATCCAGCTCGAGAACGACACCAGCGGGATCTTGAACGGCATCACCATCAAGTACAACTACGTCGAGAACGTGAAGGGCTACTGGACCGACGCCACCGGACAGCCCTCGACCTCTGCGGGCATCGCGTTCAACCTCAGCGACTCGTACGCCACCAACGGCTGGAATGACGTCTTGATCCACCTCAACACCCTGGTCGATACCGACGCCTCCGGGATCTACCTCGGCTCGGTGAAGGGCACGGGACACGACGAGGACACCACCGGCGTGACCATCTCGAACAACTCGCTCACCAACGCCGGCGGCAACGACATCGTGTGCGTGTTCTGCAACGGCGCGGTCGTGGCGAACAACCTCGCGGAGGACGGCGGCTCGCGCTACTCGGGGGCGGGAATATGGACCGCCATCTCCGAGAACGGGGTCTTTGAAGACAACGAGGTCTATGACCAGCATAAGCACGGCTCGGACGGCCAGGCCTTCGACATCGACCTGGGCACCGACAACACGACCCTGGAGTACAACTACTCGCTCGACAACGTGTGGGGCTTCTTCGAGTTCTGCTGCGACGCGGATGCCAACTCGGCGGAGAACGGCACCGTGCGCTACAACATCAGCCAGGACGACGGCGCGGATCAGGCGGTCTTCCGCCTGTTCGGCGTCAACACGTCCGGGACCTCGTCCATCTACAACAACACGATCTACGTTGACAGCTCGGACAACTCGGCGATCACCACCGACAATCCCGCGGGCGACAACCTCCACCTGACCAACAACATCATCTACAACACCGGCAGCGGCGGGTACGCCAGTACCAGCGGCGAGACCTGGGCTTACAACACCTTCTACGGCAACCACCCCTCCAGCGAACCCTCGGACGCGCACAAGCTGACGTCCAACCCGGACTTCGCCGACGCCGGCGGCGGGGGAACGAGCCGCAGCACCGCCACGGCGTACGACCTGGACTCCGGCTCCCCGGACCTGGGCTCCGGTGTTCTGATCGCGAACAACAGCGGACAGGACTTCTTCGGCAACTCCGTCTCCTCCACGGCGGCGCCCAACCGCGGCGCCTACTGACCCAAGGCGCCACGGCGCCACAACCAGCTCCCGCCCCCGGCGTCCGCACAGGCCGGGGGCGGGAAGCCCCGCCGCGCTGGTATCGGACCAATCCGCAGGGAACACCAATGAAGCTGCTTTACCTCGGTGCGGGCGCGCTCATCGCCGCGGTCGCGGCCCTCGTCACCGTGCTGTCGACCGCAGGCTGCGGCAGCGCTCCGCAATCCGTGCAATCCGCCGCATGGATATCGCCAGACTCGATGGCCACCGTCGTCACCGTGAACGGGCAGGGCGTGCCGGTCAGGGAGCTTGGCTCTTCCTCGCTCAGGACCGCGCCGCCACCTTCGCCTACTTTCAGCAGAAATACAACGACAACGACCGCCCCGGATTCTGGACCACTGCTTACGGCGGCCAGACGCCACAGGACTACCTGAGGAAGGCCGCGATCGCCGACGCGACGCGCGCCACCGTCACGCTGCAACTGGGCCGCACATCTGGACTGCTCGCCGACCCGGGCTACGCCGCGTTCCTTCAGTCACTCAATGCTGAGAACGCGCAGCGCAGGCAGGCGCTGAGCGAGAACCAGCCACTCTACGGCCCCACGCAGTTCACCGAATCCGGCTACTTCACCTACGTCCAGACCCAGTTGGGCATCGGCATCACCAAGACGCTGATCAGCCACGGGGTCATCCACGTCACTGACGCTGCGCTCGAGCAGTACTACCGGCACCACATATCGGACTACCAGCAAGGCGGCGGCATCTCACCCGACCAAGTCGGGCCGAGCCCGGCGTCCGCCCCGCAGCCGTTCGCGCAAGTCAAGGACGAAGTAACCCAGGACTTCGAGCAGGCGAGCTACAACGCCATCATCACGCACCTCGCCGACACCGCCTCGGTCGCGGTCAACGCCCACGTGCTGGCCGCCGTCGAAATCGACTGACCGCACGGCGCGCAGCGTGCCGTCGATCACTCACCGCTCCCACGTAAGGACTGCGATATGCGCTTCGGACTAGTCGTTCCGCAGGGCTGGCGACTGGACCTGGTCGGCATCGAGCCGGCCGCCCAGTGGCGCACCATGCTCGAGGTCGCCCGCGCTGCCGAGGCCGGCCCCTTCGAGTCGGTCTGGGTTTACGACCACTTCCACACGGTGCCCGTTCCGACCCAGGAGGCGACACACGAGGCCTGGTCGCTGATGGCCGCCCTGGCCGCGAGCACGAGCCGGGTCCGGCTCGGGCAGATGTGCACGTGCGTGAGCTTCCGCAACCCCGCTTACCTGGCGAAGGTCGCGGCGACGGTGGACATCGTCTCCGGTGGCCGGCTCGAAGTCGGCATCGGGGCGGGCTGGTACGAGCCTGAGTGGCGTGCCTACGGCTACGGCTTTCCCCCGGCCGGCGAGCGGATCGCGCGCCTGGACGAGGGCGTCCAGATCATGCGCCAGCTCTGGACGACCGGTGCGGCGACGTTCCACGGCAAGCACTTCCAGGTCGACGGCGCCATCTGCCAGCCCCTGCCGCTGCAGGCCGGGGGTATCCCGCTGTCGATCGCCGGCGGCGGCGAGCGGAAGACCTTGCGCATCGCCGCCCGTTACGCGTCCTACACCAACTTCGACGGCTCGCCCGAGGGATTCCGCCGCAAGTCCGAGATCCTTGCCGCACACTGCGCGGACCTGGGACGGGACTTCGACAGCATCGTGCGCAGCACGGAGTACAACGTCGTTGTCGGCGCCACGGAAGGCGAGGTCAAGGACCGGCTCGACTGGTTCCGTTCCCATTACGCGCCTTTCGTCGGTGGCGGCGAGCTCGAGAACGCGTGCCGCGGACTCGCGAACGGCCTGCTGGTCGGCACCCCCGAACGGATCGCCGAGCGCCTCGCCGGCATGACCGCGCTCGGCCTGGAATACGCGATCTTGTACTTTCCCGAAGCCGCCTACGACCGCAGCGGACTCGACCTGTTCGCGCGTGAAGTAGCTCCGGCGCTCACCGGGGACCCCTGAACATTCGCCGGCCGGGCAGATCTGCCCTGGCGATCAGATCGAGGTCTTGAAGATCCCTTGACGTTCACTTCTATTTAACGTTAAGGTGACGCCAAAGCTCGACGAGATGGCAGATAGTCGCGCTGCTCAGCGACTCTGGACGTGCTCTCACACCCCCCTTCCTGACGGCAACTGACGCCGACTTCTCGGGCCCAACTCTTTAACGATAAATATCAATGAAAGTCTGTATCTGCTGGAGGCTGGGTTGTCTGATCGGGTGACGATCGCGCAGGTCGCCGAGGAGGCGGGCGTTTCCGCGATGACCGTCTCGAACGTCCTGAACGGCCGGCCGGGGGCCTCGGAAGAGACCCGGCGCCGCGTGCTCAGCGCCGCGGAGCGCCTCGGGTACCAGCCGAACCTCTCGGCGCGCAACCTCAAGGCCGGCCGGCACCGGGCTGATCGGCGTGATGACGCTTGACCTGACGGGCCAGTACGGGCTGGAGATCGTCCGCGGCATCGCGGACGAGCTGGCGTCGGACGAGCGGGAGATGCTCATCAGCGCCACCTACCAGGACGCCGTGCGCGAGCGGGAGCGCGTGGAGTTCCTCGCCCGCGGGCTGGTGGACGGCGTCCTGATGGTCGCGCCCGCGCTCGAGGGAGGCACGCTGGAGGTGCTCCGCCGCAAGCGGCTGCCCTGCGTGGTCATCGACCCCCGGCGCCTTGACCTCCCGCTGCCCCGGGTGACCGTCGACGACTACGGAGGGATGCGGCAGGGGACCCAGCACCTGCTTGATCTCGGCCACACCCGGATCGCGTACCTGCGCGGCATCGCCGACCTGGAGAGCTCGGCGGTGCGGTACCAGGGGTTCCACGACGCGCTGCGGCTGGCCGGGGTCGACGTCGACGAGAGCCTCGTCGCCGAGTCCGACTTCACCTACACGCAGAGCTTCCGGGTCGCTTCCGCGCTGATCGCCGAGCACCGGCCGACCGCCCTGGTGGCCGGCGGTGACCTGATCGCGCTCGGCGCGGTGGACGCGGCCCGCGCCTGCGGCCTGCGCGTGCCCGAGGACTTCTCGGTGGTCGGCTTCGATGACCTGCCGCAGGCGGCGCAGATGTTCCCCGCGCTGACCACGGTCCGGCAGCCGCTGCACGAGATGGGCAAGCTCGCGGCGCGCATGCTGCTCAGCCTCATCGACGGGCACCCGCTGCTGATGCAGAACATGCAGATGCCAACCGAACTGATTGTCCGGGGAACGACCGCCCCGCCGCCGGAGGGAACACCCGAGCCCGCCGAGGGCGAGGACCACGCCAGCGCACCTGGTGACGAGGACGCCAGGTGAGCTTTCTGATGTCCTACTTCACCGCTGGGGATCAGGCGCTGCACCTGGCCGCCAGCCAGGACGGGACCGTTTCGCGGTGCTCAACGGCGGCCTCCCGCTGCTGCGCAGCACGGTGGGGACCCGGACCCTGCGCGACCCGTTCGTCGGACTCGGTCCGGACGGCATGTTCCACCTGCTGGCTACCGACGGCTGGACCAGCCGGTCCATCGTGCACGCGGTCTCCGCGGATCTGCGCGCCTGGCCGTGGCAGGAACTGATCCCCGTCATGGACGCCGTGCCCGGCGCGCATAACGCGTGGGCACCCGAGTTCTTCTATGACCCGGACCGGCAGTGCTACCAGCTCATCTGGTCGTCGGTGGTGGAGGACTCAAGCGGGGTGGACTGCGCCAGGGACTGGCAGGACACCGGCCAGGATCACCGCATCTGGGGGTGCGTGACGAAGGACTTCCGCAGCTACTCCCCGGCGGAGGTCTTCTTCGACCCCGGTTTCCCCGTCATCGACGCGACCGTGGCGCGCGAGGGCGACCGGTTCCTCATGGCGTTCAAGGACGAGCGCGGGTCAACGAACTGACGACCAGCTACAAGCACATCTTGCTGACCACGTTCAAGAAGCCCGGCGGAACCTTCGAGCCGGCGTTCGGCCCGGTCAGCCCGGCCCCCGTGAAGAGACAGGCGCTGTTCCGCCGCGACGACGAATGGGTCCTCATCTTCGATCACTTCCTTCGAGGGCCGTTATGGCGCCGTATCCAGCCGGGACGGCTTCTCGTGGTCGCCCGCCGAGGTGGTGGTGCCCCCGGGCGCGCGCCACGCGTCGGTCCTGACTCTCGATTCAAACTCACCGCTGAGACTCAACTTCGAGGAGTTACCATCA
>CAWKKG010000048.1:0-151514 GCA_963850115.1 uncultured Actinomycetota bacterium | reverse complement strand
CACCATGATCACCAGGCGGCGCGGGCGCTCCAGGCTCGCGACGAACTCTTCCGCGGTGCGGGCGGGGACGAAGGTGCCCTCGTGACCGAACTCCGCCATGATGGCGTCGGTCCTGGCGGTGGTCCGGTTGTGCAGCGCCGTCGCGTAGCCGTGCCTGGCAAAGTTGCGGGCAAGGTTGCGGCCCATCACGCCAAGTCCCGTAACGCCGATTTGCGCAGTCGCTTGGGCGGTCATGTCGTTCTCGTCTCCTCAGGTCTTCCCCGGTTCGGGCTATGGCTAGGTTACTTCCGCGCCTCCTGGCGGCCGTCGGTACGCCGGCCCGGGCCCGACAACCGTAAGACCCGGGCCGGCCTCCCCGGTAACACGATTTTCACCTCGAGGTGTTGACCCGTACACAAGATCGCGACATGATCGGTCAACAACGGTCAGGAGGTGGTCATCATGATGCCGACTCAGCGACGCCAGGCGATCCTCGCCGAGGTGCGCAAGGCGAGCGCCGTGTCCGCCGACGGCCTGGCCGAGATGTTCGGCGTGTCGGTCGAGACCATCCGCCGTGACCTGCGCGGACTGCGAGACAAGGGCCTGCTTGAGCGCGTCTACGGCGGTGCGCTGCCCGTGCAGTCCACCGAGGGCACCTTCGCCGCGCGCAGCGTCAGGCACCACGACCGTAAGCGGGCGATCGCCGCGCTCGCCGCGAGCCTGGTGGCGCCGCAGGACACGATCATCATCGACATCGGCACGACCGCCCTTGAGGTCGCCAGGGCGCTGCCCGCTGACTTCCGCGGCCGGGTGCTCACCAACTCCGTCCCGGTCGCCATGGAACTGTCGGCCAGGGACCAGATCGAACTGCTGCTGTCCGGCGGGCAGGTGCGCCAGGGCGACGCGGCCTGCTACGGCGCGCAGGCCGACGCCTTCTTCGCCGAGGTGTACGCGGACAAGGCATTCCTCGGTTCCGGCGGAGTGGACGCTCAGGCCGGGCTCACCGACTACTACCCGCATGAGGTCGCGGCGCGGCGAGTGATGATCGCCCACGCCGGCTCCTCTTACGTGCTCGCGGACTCCAGCAAGCTCGGCCAGGTGGCCGTGCACCGGGTCTGCGCGCTCACCCAGGTAACCGCCGTCATCACCAACGCCGACAACCGCGAACCCGTAGCCGACGCCGCCGATCTCCTCGCCGACGCCGGCTGCGACCTGCTGCGGGCCGCCATGAACCCGATGCCGGAGGCGGCACCGCAATAACCCGATTGACCCTTCCCTTGAGGGAGACGCGATATCCATGGACCAGGTCACCACGCCGCTGGCCGAGGACGCCGAGCTCAGCAGCTTTGGCTACCGGCAGCAGTTCACCCGCTCACTGCACCATTTCGAGTCGTTCGCCGTCGCGTTCTCGTTCATCTCGATCACGACCGGCATCTTCACCACCTACGCCTTCGCGCTCGCGACGGGCGGCACCCGGTCCATCTGGACCTGGCTGATCGTCGTCGTCGGCCAGGCGCTCGTCGCCCTCCTGTACGGCGCGCTGTCGTCCCGCATCCCGCTGTCGGGCTTCTCCTACCAGTGGGCATCGAGGCTGGCCAGCCCGCACGTGGGCTGGTGGTTCGGCTGGACGTCGTTCGCTTTCCTGACGATCGTCACCGTGTCCGTCGACTACGGCCTCATCCAGGTCGCGTTCCAGCCGCTGATCGGTGAGTCGTACACACCGACGAGCGCGGCCCTGGAAACCCTCGTCGTGCTGGCCGTCCAGGCGGTGCTGATCATCACGTCGACGCGGCTCACCACCCGGGTGAACAACACGGCCGTGGCCACCGAGATCATCGGCATCGTCGGCCTCACGGTCGCCTTGCTGATCGTCGCGGCGGTCAGGGGCCTGGGCCACTGGTCCAACCTCACCAGCACCGGGCCGGTGCCCGCCATCGGGTATTACGCGTGGCTGGGCCCGTTCATGCTGGCCACCCTGCTCGGGGCGTACACGATCGTCGGCTTTGAGTCGGCGAGCAACCTGGCCGAGGAGACGCACGAGCCGCACAAGGTCATCCCCCGGGCCATGGTCCGGGCCGTCCTGCTGTCCGGCGCCGTCGGGTTCGTGTTCCTGCTGATCCTCGCGTTCGCCACCGACAAGGGCGCCTACTCAAGCTCCGCCCCGGTCGCGTACATCGTCGGCGCGGTGCTTGGCAGCGTGGTGCAGAAGATCTTCCTCGTCTTCGTCTGCGTCTCGATCTTCGCCTGCGGCCTTGTCATCATGGTGACCAACGGCCGGCTGATCTTCTCCATGGCCCGCGACCGGCGGCTGCCCGGCCACCAGTTCCTCAGCCGGGTGCCGAGGAGCACCGGCGGGCCGTCCTGGGCGACCGTCCTGGCCGCGGTCCTTGGCGGGATCATCGTGCTCGTCCTGCTCGCCGACACCAACGCGCTGTTCACGCTGTTCACCGCCTCCACCATCATGCCCGCGCTGCTGTACGCCGGCACCGTGCTGCTCTACATAGCGACCCGCCGCGGGCACGGCCGCTACGGCCGGTGGGAGTGGCCGGTCATCGCCGGGGCCGTCATCTGGCTCACGTACGAGCTGATCGTGCTGATCGGGCCGGGCGCGTTCCGCGACGCGCAGTACTACGTGCTCGGCGCGCTCGGCCTTGGCCTGGTGTTCTACGTCGTCCAGCTGGTGACCGAGCCTGCCGCGATGCGGTCAACGCCGGACGCGGAGTGAACATCCTCGCCATCGACCAGGGCACGTCGGCGACGAAGGCGCTGCTGATCGGCCCCGGTCACGAGGTCCTTAGCCGGGCGGAGGTCCCGGTACGCACCACGGCCGTCGACGGCGACGGCGTGGAGGCCGACCCGGAAGAGCTGTGGCGCTCCGTCGTCAGCGCGGGCGCGCAGGCGCTGGCCGCGGCCCGCGTCCCCGCGCACGCGGTGGCGCTTGCCAACCAGGGCGAGACCGTGCTCGCCTGGGACCGGGCGACCGGAAAGCCGCTGAGCCGGGCGATCGTCTGGCAGGACCGGCGCTCGGCGGCCATCTGCGAGCGGCTGAGCGGCCGGGCGGCCGAACTCGCGGGCATCACCGGCCTGCCGCTCGACCCGTACTTCGCCGCGCCGAAGATCACCTGGCTGCGGGAGAACGTCACCACCGACGGCGTGGTCACCACCACGGACACGTGGCTGTTGCACCGTCTCGGCGCCGGCTACGTGACCGACGCGGCGACCGCCTCCCGCACGATGCTGCTCGACCTGGACGCGGTCCAGTGGTCGGACCAGGCGTGCGCGGCGTTCGGCGTCGACCACGGAGCGCTCCCGCGCGTCGCCGACTGCGCTGGCGTCGTCGGGGAAACCAAGCTGTTCGGAGACCGGCCGCTTCCCGTCGCCGGGATCGCCGTGGACCAGCAGGCCGCGCTCTACGCGCACGGCTGCGTCCGCCCCGGCGACGCCAAGTGCACCTACGGGACCGGCGCGTTCCTGCTGGTCGCCACCGGGGACAGGGCGCCCAGGTCGAGCGCCGGCCTGTCCGCGTCGGTCGCCTGGCGGCTGGCCGGCGCCACCGCCTACTGCCTCGACGGGCAGGTGTACACCGCCGGGTCCGCGCTGCGCTGGCTGGCCGAGGTCGGCGTGCTGGCCGCGCCGGCCGACCTCGACCGCGTGGCGGGCACGGTGCCCGACTCCGGCGGCGTCACGTTCGTGCCCGCGCTGGCAGGCCTGGGCGCGCCGCAGTGGGCGCCGCACGCCCGGGGCCAGCTCGCCGGCCTCACGCTGGCCACGGAAAAGGGACACATCGCCCGGGCCGTCGCCGAGGGCATCGCGGCCTCCGTCACGCTGCTGGCCGAGGCCGCCGCGGCCGACCTCGGCGGCCCGCTCACCGCGCTTCGCGTCGACGGCGGGCTTACCCGGTCACGGGTGCTCATGCAGGCCCAGGCCGACCTGCTCCAGGTGCCGGTGCTGGTCAGCCGCACCCCCGACGCGACCGCGCTCGGCGTCGCGGCCCTCGCGGGCCTCGCCCTGGGCGAGGCCGGCGAGGAAGCGGCCGGGTCGCCGGCCGAGGTCGAGCTCACGGTGCACCCCGCGATAACCCAAGATCAAGCGGCGCGAGCGGTTGTCGCGTTACCGTCGTGCGCTCGCTTCCACGCTGTCATGAGCTGGGACGTAGCGATCATCGGCGCCGGCGTGGTCGGCACGGCCATCGCCAGGGAGCTGGCCGGCTACCAGTTGCGCTGCGTCCTGATTGAGGCCGCGGACGACGTCGGCACGGGCACGTCCAAGGCCAACACCGCCATCCTGCACACGGGGTTCGACGCCACGCCCGGGACCCTGGAGAGCCGGCTGGTGGCGCGGGGGAGCGCGCTGCTGCGCGAACACGCGGAACGCACCGGCATCGCCGTCGAGCGGACCGGGGCCCTGCTGGTCGCGTGGACGCCGGAGCAGGCGGACGGCCTGGCTGCCATCGCGGAGAAATCGAGGGCGAACGGGTACACCCGCATCCGTTCGGAGTCCGCGGCCGAGGTTTACCAGCGGGAGCCGGACCTCGGGGCGGGCGCGCTCGGCGGGCTGTGGATTCCCGACGAGTGGGTCATCGACCCGTGGTCGGTGCCGCTCGCGTTCGCGATCGAGGCGGTCCGCGCGGGCGTGGACCTGCGGCTCGGGACGCGGGTGACCGGAGTGTCGGAGCTGGACGGCGGCGACGGGTTCGAGCTGGCCGTCGCGCCGGGGGCGGAGCCGGTCCGCTGCCGGTTCGCGGTCAACGCGGCCGGGCTGGCGAGCGACGACGTTGACCGGATGTTCGGCGGCGGCGGCTTCACGATCCGCCCGCGCAAGGGCGAGCTGATCGTGTTCGACAAGCTCGCGCGGCCGCTGCTGACGTCGATCATCTTGCCGGTCCCCACCGCGCGGACGAAGGGGGTGCTCGTCGCGCCCACCGTGTTCGGCAACGTCCTGCTCGGGCCGACCGCCGAAGACGTCGGCGACCGCGCGGACACCTCGACGAGCGCGTCCGGGCTGTCGGCGCTGCTGGCCGCCGGGCACCGGATCCTGCCGGGCCTGGAGCAGGAGGAGGTGACCGCGACGTACGCGGGGCTGCGGGCCGCGACGGAGCACTCGGACTACCAGGTGGCCGCGCACGGCCGCTACGTACGCGTTGCCGGGATCAGGTCGACCGGACTGACCGCGTCGCTCGGCATCGCCGAGCACGTGGCCGGGCTGCTGGACGAGGCGGGCCTGGCGCTGAAGCCGCGCCCGGCCGGCGACCGGGAGCTGCCGCGGATGCCCTACCTGGGCGAGCGCGGGCGGCGCCCCTACCAGGACGCGGAGCGGATCGGCGCGGACCCCGCGTACGGCGCGATCGCCTGCCACTGCGAGCGGGTCACCCGGGGTGAGATCCGTGACGCGCTGGCCGGCGAGATCCCGCCCGCGGGGGTTGACGGGCTGCGGCGGCGGACCCGCGCGATGAACGGCCGGTGCCAGGCGTTCTACTGCGGCGCGGCGGTGTCCGCCCTGTTCCGGGAGGCGGTCAAGGGTGGACGTTGACGTCCTCGTAGTCGGGGCCGGCCCGGCCGGATTGACCGCCGCCGCCGAGTTGCGCCGCCGCGGCGTGGCGCGCGTCCTGGTCGCCGACCGGGAGGCGGCGCCCGGCGGGATTCCCCGGCACAGCTGGCACACCGGGTACGGGCTGCGCGACCTGCACCGGGTGCTGTCCGGCCCCGCGTACGCGCGAGCCCTGGCGGACGCCGCGACCCGGTCGGGAGCGGAACTGCGGACCGGTTGCACGGTCACCGAGGTCAGCGCCGGCGGCGAGACGCTGTCAGCCGTCCTGACCAGCGCGGCCGGCATCGAGGAGGTGCGCCCGTCGTCGGTGCTGCTGGCCACCGGCTGCCGGGAGCGCCCCCGCAGCGCGCGGCTGGTGCCCGGCGACCGGCCGCCCGGCGTGCTCACCACCGGCGAGCTCCAGCAGCGCGTCTACCTCGACGGGGAACGACTGGCGGGCCGTGCGCTCGTCGTCGGGGCCGAGCACGTGAGCTTCTCGGCGGCGGTGACGCTCGCGCACGCGGGCGCCAAAGTGGTCGCACTGGTCACCGAGCACGAGCGGCAGCAGAGTTACGCCGCCTTCCGGCTGGGCGCGGCGCTGCGCTGGGGCGTCCCCGTCTGGACCTCGACGGCCGTGACCAGGGTGGTCGGCGCCGGCGGGAAACTGGCCGGCGTGGAGCTAGCGGACGAGGCGGGCGGGCAGGCGCGGACGGTCGCGTGCGACTGGCTGGTCTTCACCGGAGACTGGATTCCCGATCACGTGCTCGCGCGGTCGTCCGGCCTGGCAATCGACGCCGGGACGCGCGGCCCGGCGATCGACACCGGCATGGCGACATCGGCGCCCGGCGTGTTCGCCGCCGGGAACCTGGTCCACGCGGCCGAGACCGCCGACGTGGCGGCGCTCTCCGGCCGGCACGCCGCCCGGCAGATCCATTCGTTCCTGGCCGGGCGCGCGCGCCTGACCTCCCCGCGCATCGCGGTGGTCGCCGAGCCGCCGCTGCGGTGGATCTCACCGAACGCCGTCGCGGCCGGCGGGGGACTGCCGCCGCTCGGCCGGTTCACGCTCCGGGCCGCCGAGTTCCGCCGGCCGGGCAGGCTGGAGGCCCGGCAGGACGGCAGGCTGCTCGCCCGGTCACGGCCGCTGCGGCTGATCCCCGGCCGCCCGGTGTACCTGCGGGCCTCGTGGCTCGGCAAGCTGGATCCCGGCGGCGGCCCGGTCCGCGTCGGGGTCGAGAACGCCGGGTTACAGCGTCAATGAGCTAGGCGGGCGTCCCGCCCCGGCGCTCCCGAATTATAAACTGGGATTCTTCCTAAGAATGCATTGACATTCGGGGAGCGGCAGATCGAAAATGGCTTCGGCTGGGCTCGTAGCGGTCATCCCAGGGGAAAAGGGAGCGCAGGACGGCCAGCCTAGTTTCGATCAGAGCGGGGATAGGCACTACAGGCTTAGCGGTCACGGGGTCAGAAAGCACTACCGAGACGCGATGTAATCACCGGTGAACTCGGGCTGGGCGGGGATCCAATCCGGGAGCAGTAATATCGCGTCCCTGATTATTCGTGTGGTGAATTCTTCCCGTGCTGCCGCGAACAAATCGTCATGTATCAAAAAGGGAGGACCGGCAATGGCATACATGCTCGGTAAAGACCGTCCAGTCGTCGACAACCGGACCATGCGCTTCGCCACCTACGTCAAGCCGGCGCTCCCGTCGCCGCCGGCGGCGGTCAGCTACGGCACCAAGGTCCCGACCTGGCCGATGTACTACAACGACCAGTACGGCGACTGCACCTGCGCCGCCGCCGGGCACATGATCCAGAACTGGACGGCCAACGCCGCGGCCGAGGTCACCGTGCCGCAGGACAGCGTGCTCTCGTTCTACGAGCACTTCGTGGGCACCCCGCCGCCCCCGGACCGGGGCTGCAACATGCTGTCGGTGCTCAAGTACTGGCGCCGGGACGGGCTCGGCGATCACAAGGTGCTGGCCTTCACCACCCTCGAACTGCAGAACCAGGAGCAGGCGCAGAGCGCCACCTGGCTCTTCGGGAGCGTCTACATCGGCGTCTCGCTGCCGGACTTCGCGACGACGGGCGACATGCTCGCCGTTCCGTGGGTGGTCCCGTCCGGCGGCCCGGTCGGCAACGCCGCGCCGAACCCAAGCAACGGCCACTGCATCCCCGCGGTCGCGTACGACGCGGAAAACCTCTACGTCGTCACGTGGGGCGAGATCAAGCCGATGAGCTGGGGCTTCTACAACGCCTACGCCGACGAGGCGTACGCGGTGATCAGCCAGGACTTCATCGAGGCGAACGGACTCAACCCGGCCGGCTTCGACCTGGCCGCGCTTGAGGCCGACCTGAAGGAACTCGTCAGCTGACGCGGGAAACGCGCCCGGGCAGCCGTGGGCAAGCGACCAGAACAAGCGCCGCTGCCCACGGCCAGCCATGATCAGGTAGCCGGGAAGCTGAAGTAGTGCGGGCTCACGTACGGCGGGTTGCCGCTCGCCCCGCCGCCGCTGCCGCCCCCGCCGCTACTGCTGCCGGCCGTCGTGTAGACGGCGACGTAGCGGACGCTCATCGCCGCGCCCGAGCTGGTCGAGCCGCTCGGCGAGGTGCAGCCGCAGACCCCGTTCGGGTAAGCGCCGCCCATAGCGAGGTCGAGGATGATGAAGAAGCCGTGGTCCACCGCGGCCTGCCAGGCGGACGTGCCGACCTGGCTCTCGGTCACGGTGTAGTACGCGGTTCCGTTGAGGTAGTAGGTGATGGACTCGGCGCTCGGGTTGGTCCGGTTGACGATCACCGAATAGGTGTTGTAGCCGGTTTGGCAGCCTGAGCAGGCCTCCAGGCCGCTGCTGATGCCGGTCGTCTCGTTACAGGGACCGCCCGGGTCGGTGCCGCAGTGCAGCGTGCCCGAGTGCTCCGACAGCGCGTTGACGTCCTCCATGATGTCGATCTCGCCGGTGGACGGCCAGTTCGCGCAGTCCATCGTGCCCGACGTGCCGGCGCCGCCGGCGCGGAACCCGGAGCCGAGCATCCAGAACGCGGGCCAGTAGCCGACGCCGGTGGCCGGGTTCGGCTGCTTGATGGACGCGGTGACCTCCATCTCGCCGCCGGACGGCGCCGCGAAGTTGTCGGCCGTCGTCTCGATCCGGCCCGACGTCCACGACGAGCCCGATTTCACCGCCGTGATGTTCAGGTGCCCGCTGCCGTCCTCGGACACGTTGGCCGTCGAGCTGGTGTTGCTCTCGACCTCGCCGGTGCCGTAGTTCGCCGCGCAGCCGGTCCCGTTGTACTGCGGGCCGGCGTCATAGGTCCAGCTGGAGTCCACGCCGGTGCCCGCCGCGCCGGAGAAGCTGTCGCTGTACGCCGTCGTCCAGCCGGACGGCGGTGCCGGGACCGTGGTGGCGGACGCCGCCGGCGCCGTGGTGGCGAGCGCGGCCAGCGCGGCCGCGGTACCCAGCGCGAGCACCGCCCCTATCGCGGCCAGCCGTCTTTTCTTCCCATTCCGTGCCCCCCATGGACTGGTCCCCCGCCACATCTGTGTAATGAGGTGGCTTCGCATGAAGAATCTCCTTCCTGGAGGGGCCGTGAGAGGCGGCCTAATCGCTCCTGCCGCGGCGGGCAGCCGCAGCTGGCACGGATGACGGCTTGAGTCGGCAGCACCTCCACTGCCGGGGGGAGCGACGGGTCGTCGATCCGGGCGAGCAGCCGGCGGGTGGCCCGGCTGCCAAGGTCGCGGAACGGCTGGCTGACCGTGGTCAGCGGCGGGTCGATGACCCGGCTGTCGTACACGTCGTCGAACCCGGTCACCGCAACGTCGGCCGGGATCCGCACGCCCCGCTGCTGCAGCTCGCGGACGAGGCCGATGGCCATCTGGTCGTTCGCGCACACCACGGCCTGCGGCAGCGACTTGCGGCCGAGCAAGGTCCTGGCGGCCGCGACCCCGCTGTCCTCCGCGAAGTCACCGTGGATGACCTGGGTGATGCCGCTGCCCGGGCTGGCCGCGACGACCTGCTCGAACGCGAGCCGCCGGGCCACGGCGTCCGGCGCGTCCTCGGGGCCCGCGACGAAGCACAGCCGCTGGTACCGGTGGTCCTCGACCAGGTGCCGGGTGACGGCCGTCATGCCGCCGGCGTTGTCGCCGCGGAAGACGTCCATCGCGTCCTGGTCAGGCCGGCCGGCGATAACGACCACGGGTATCTGGGCGGCGAGCGCGCGCAGTTCGCTGGGCGCGAGGATTTCCTCGGCCATGATCAGGCCGTCGACCTGCCCGGCGAGCGACCGCACCCGCTTCTCGAACAGCGCGTCGCGCGTGCCGAAGGTCAGCAGCAGCGAGTACTCGGTCCCGCGCAGCGCCGCCTCGGCGGCGTGCACGATGTGGTCGACGAACAGCAGGCTGCTGCGCTCGATGTCCATCTCCGCGATGCCGCGCTCCACGGCCACCAGCCCGATGATGTCCTTCCGCCGCCGGGTGAGGCCGCGCGCCGACGCGTCGGGCACGAAGCCGAGCGTCTCGATGACGGCGAGCACGCGCTGCCGCGTCTTCGGATGGACCAGGTCAGACCCGCGCACCACCCGGGACACGGTGGCGATGGACACCCCGGCCACCTGGGCGACGTCGTAGATAGTCGTCATACGGATCCGATCATCATCATTGGGGTCGGCTTATGATGACAGCGCTTACATCGACCGCTACATGGTGACGTTAAGAATGGATGTAAGCGCTGTCAATAGCTTGTTAACGCCCGACCCGGATACCCGAATCAACTACCCCCGGGCGGGCAGGCCGCGCGTGGTCGCCAGGTGCGCCAGTTCCACCCGGGACCTGATGCCGAGCTTCGTCAACAAGGTGCTCGGCCCGCTGACGCTCGCCAAGCACCTGGCGCCGCGGATGGGCAAGGGCGGCTCGTTCGTCATGTCCTCCGGACGGCGGCGAGCCGCTGACCTGACCAGGACTACCCTGAAGGGTCCAGGAATACTGAGAAAGGCAGAGACCAATGCCAGTGGAATGGGGCAAGGTTGCCCACGATGACGTGGTGCGCGCCATCCAGGAGTACGACCGCCTCGGCGCGGAGGCCTTCTTCTCCGCGCACGGTTTCGCGCCCACGACGACGTACGACCTGATCTGGGACGAACGTCGCTACCCGCCCAAGGCGATCCTCGGCACCGCCTACGAGTTCGCCACCGGCCAGCGCCTGGCCTCCGGTGACTTCGAGGGCGGCAAGTCCGGCGCCGTCAAGGTCCTCGGCAACCTGGGCTTCACCGTCGAACCCCGCAACCACCACGGTTAGCTGGGAACTTGCCGCACGGGAAATAACGGCCGGCGTTCCCTGTTGTCCGGTTGTAGGCAGGTAGCAGCCACACCGGGAGGGTTCCGCCATCATGACCGTTCAGGACGCCCAGGCCACCGAGTTCGCCGCCGAGTGGGAGCGCTGGCACAAGCAGCACGAGGACCGGCTGGCCGCACCGGACGGCTTCCTCGCGATCACCAGCATCAACTGGCTCGACGAGACCCCCGCGCGCTTCGCGGACGCCCCGGGCGCGTGGGCCGCCGACGACTCGGGCGTCTGGGTCGAGCTCGGCGACGGCGAGGAACTGGAGCTCGACGGCGCGGTGCTGCGCGGCAGGCACCACTTCGGCCGGATACCCGAGCGCGGTGGAGTCTTCCCCCGGGACGCCCACGGCGTGTACGAGGTGGCCAGGCGGGGCGGCAACGACATCCTGCGCCCGCGCCGTCCCGACCATGGACTGCGCGCCGAGTTCCACGGCACCCCCGCCTACGCCCCGGACCCCCGCTGGGTAATCACGGGCCACTACCGGCCCTTCGACGCGCCGCGCGACACCACCGTCGGCTCGGTGGTCGAGGGACTGCAGCACGTCTACGCGGCCCCGGGCGCCGTCGAGTTCGAGGTCGACGGGCAGCCGCTGGCGCTGACCGCCTTCAACGGCCACGCCCCGGGCAGCCTGCACATCCTGTTCACCGACGCGACGAGCGGCGTCACCACCTACGCGGCCAACCGTTCGCTGCAGGTCGCACCGCCGGACGCGGACGGCACCGTGGTCGTGGACTTCAACCGGGCCACCAACCTGCCGTGCGCCTACACGGAGTTCGCCACCTGCCCGCTGCCCCCAGCGGAAAACCGCCTCCCGATCCCGGTGGAGGCCGGCGAGCAAATCCCCTACGAGGCCGCCCAGCCGGCCTAACCGCATCGAGCCGGCCAACCGCATCGGCAGGCCAACCGCATCGAGCCGGCCAACCGCATCGAGCCGGCCTAACCGCATCCGGTAGGCATCACCGTCGCGCCAGGATTCTGCCCGCGTGGGTCCCTGCCAGTACCGAGTGCGCGCCTGGGTGCCACAAGGCCAAAACGAAAGGCGTCCGGGTGCCACAAGGCCAATAGATGCATGCATGTGTGCCGCAGGGCCAGAATATTCTGGCCCTGCGGCACACATGACCAGAATTAGTGGCGGGACGATCACCTATTACATTGCCGGCATTTACTGGTGTTACCCGCGCGGTATTTGAGCCTCCGCCCGTGCACCGCAAGGCAGCGCCAGGGGCCGGGCAGAGCACGCAATCGAATTCCCGGCTATCCGAGGAGGCACGTCGTCCCGGCCGCGACGGCTACCGCCGCGAGGACGAGCGCGCCCGGCCGGAGGCCGGCGACGGCTACCAGCGCGCCCGCCACCGAGCGGCGGTCCGCCCGGCAGCTGCCGGACGTGGACGCTGGCAATCCCGATATTTCCAGGCGGGCCGGCGGTAGGCTGCCCTTCATGGCGGCAGCGTTCAGGCGGCCGGGCACGCGGGGCGGCCAGCCGTGACCGGCGGTGACGGAGTCCCGGTGATCGACCCGAGCAGGGCACACCCAGCACGCATTTACGACTACTGGCTGGGTGGCAAGGACAACTTCGCAGCCGACCGGGAGGCTGGCGAGCTGGCGCTGCGGGCCTACCCTGAGCTGGCCCAGGCGATACGGTCCAACCGGGCTTTCCTGGGCCGGGCGGTCCGTTTCCTGGCCGGCGAGGGCATCCGGCAGTTCCTGGACATCGGGACGGGCCTTCCCGCCTCGGACAACACGCACGAGGTCGCCCAGCGCGAGGCGCCCGACAGCCGGGTCGTCTACGTCGACAATGACCCCACCGTGCTGCTCCATGCCCAGGTGATGCTGGACAGCAGCCCCGAGGGGGCATGCGACTACATGCAGGCCGACCTGCGCGACCCGGGCGCGATCCTCGCCAGGGCGGCGCAGACGATCGACTTCGGCCAGCCGGTAGCGCTGATGCTGCTGGCGGTCTTGCAGTTCATCCTCGACGAGCAGGAGCCTTACGGGCTGGTCTCCGAACTGGTGGCCGCACTGCCGTCCGGCAGCTACCTCGTGATCTCGCACCCGACCGATGACTTCAACCCCAACAAGGGCGAGTCGATGAAGGTGTACAACGAGCGGTCGGCAGAGCAGGCGGTCGTGCGCGACCAGGCGGCGACCGCCCGCTTCTTCGAGGGCCTAGACCTCGTCGAGCCTGGCGTCGTCCCCGTCGCCAGGTGGCGGCCAGAATCGGACCTCGTCGCGGCCAGGCCCTCCTCCATGTGGTGCGGGGTGGCCCGCAAGCCGTTAGGCGCAGCCTCGTCGATCACCGCTCCGCCCGCCCCTAAGCCAGCGACTGCCGTTCCTCATCCTCATTACCGGTCGGCGGTGCTGGTCTCGGTCACGCTCGCAGGGGCGATCATCGCCACCATCAGTGCCGCGCTAGGCGCAGGCCGACTGAGCCGCAACTGAGCGCCGCGCGGCCACTGCGAGACTGGCCGCGGTAACCGCGACGGTGAAAAGGCGAGAGCGCATTTCGGGAAACGACAAGTCTTCACGATCAAGCCGAATACGCATTCCCCATATCGGGCCCTGTGAGCAGGTTAGTACTCGATCGCCGTCGCTGCCGAAATGTGCGCGGCGTTGGAGATCGCCGAGGCCGCGCCGAGCAGCGACAGGCCCACGAGAATTGCGAAAATGATCTTCCGGGTCAATTTCATGGCAGCCTCCGTTGAGAGCAGGTGCTATTGACCACAGTAGCGCACGCCATTCGCCGCTTACTTGGGTCGCGTCAGCCCATTCTTCAACCAGCGCGCGCCCGGGTCCACCAGAGCCGCGCCCCTGGAGGGGATCACAGGTAGCGGAACATGACGTGCAGGCCGACGAGGCCGTGCTCCGGGTGGTCGAAGGTGTCAGGCACGGTGCCGATGATCCGGAACCCGAGTGCCTGCCACAGGTGCACGGCGGGGGCGTTGGTCTCCACGACCGCGTTGAACTGGATGCTGGCGAAGCCCTGCGCCCGGCACCAGTCGATGACGTACTCGCCGAGCGCGCGGCCGCTGCCCTTGCCCCGCCGGTCGGGGTCGACGATGAACGACGCCGTCGCCACGTGCGATCCGCGGCCGGAGCGGTTGGCGCCCATCTTCGCCGAGCCCACGATCTCGCCGTCGGACACGGCCACCACTGTCTGACCCGGAGGTTCCTCCATCCACCAGGGCCGGGCCTCGTCAAGCGACTGCCGCTCGGGGAAGGCGTAGGTCTTTCCCTCGGCCATGACCGCCGCGTAGATCGGGTAGATCCGCGGCCAGTCCGCGCGGTGGCCCGCCTGATGATCACGATAAAGCGCTCCCTCGTCCTGTTTCTGGGTCTTGAATCTGACGTTACGTCAGGTGCGATCCTGGCCACATGACGCTGGACAAGCGGACCTGGCGGATCGGCGAGGTCGCCACGGCAACCGGGCTGACCGTCCGGGCGCTGCATCACTACGACCAGATCGGCCTGGTGGTGCCGTCCGGGCGGACGTCCGGCGGTCACCGCCTCTACACGGACGCCGACCTGGTCGTGCTCTACCAGGTCACCGCCCTGCGGCAACTGGGGCTCCCGCTCGACCAGATCGCGGTGCTGCTGGCCGGCCGCGCCGACGTCAGCCAGGTCATCGACGAGCAGCTCGCGCAGGTGGACCGGCAGATCCGGATGGCCACGCGGCTGCGCGAGCAGCTCCTCGCGGCGGCCAGGGAAACCGGCGCCGCCGCCGCCGACGGCGCTCGGTTCGCGGAGATCATCAAGCTGGCCGGGGACCTGGCCGGGTACCTGGACCCGGAGCAGATCGACGCGATGCAGCGCCGGATGAGCGACCTGGGAGTCGTCGGCGAGCACGTGGTCAGCGTCGAGATACCGCGGCTGTACGGCGAGGCGCTGGCCGAGATGAGGTCGGGCACGCCGCCGGGCGACCCGGCCGTGCGCCGGATCGCCAGCCGGCTGGACGAGCTCTCCGCGCTGCTCCGCGGCGGCCCGGACACCGCGGTAAGCGACGCTGTCCGCGCCATGTGGGTCGACCGGGGCAGGCGGCAGCCGCCCGGCCAGGGCGGCGCCGACTGGGGCGAGCTCGCCGCCTACCTGGACGCGGCCCGCGCCGCCGGCTAACGACGCCGCCTGCCAGGAACGCCCAACCGAACGGAAGGAAACGACGATGACCACCATGACCGCCCGGCACGCCAGCGCCCGGAGACCCACAGTGAAGGTCGCGGTGGTGGGCGCGGGGATCGGCGGGCTCTGCCTGGCCCAGGGACTGCTCAGGGCCGGGCTCGAGGTGACGGTCTACGAGCGGGACGCGGAACTGAACTCGGGCGGCCAGGGATACCGGCTGCACATCGACGCCGGGCCGGCGTTGCGGGCCTGCCTACCGCCCGACCTGTACGAGCTGTGCGTGGCCACCAGCGGCCGTCCCAGCACGGCGCTGACGGTCCTGAGCAAGAGCCTCCGGCCGCTGCGGCGCATCGAGGCCGCGGCGCCGGCCGACCCGCTGGACCCGGCCACGTTGTCGATGCCGGTGAACCGCCAGACGTTCCGCGAGGTCCTGGCCGCCCGGCTGGGCGGCGTCGTCGAGTTCGGCCGCGCGTGCGTCGGGTTCGAGCAGCGGGCAACGGGCGTCACGGTCCGGTTCGGCGACGGGTCCAGCGCGGACGCCGACGTGCTGGTCGGCGCGGACGGCGTCGGCTCGCCGGTGCGCCGCCAGTACCTACCGCACGCGCTCGTGGAGGACACCGGGATCGTCTGCGTCTACGGCCGGACTCCGCTCACCGGCCAGACCAGGCCGCTGCTGCCCGCACCGCTGCGCGACGGGTTCGCCGCGGTGCTCGGCGACGGCGTCGGCCTGGCCGCGGGCCCGGTGGACTTCCGCGAGCCGCCGCCGGACGCGGCCGTCAGGATCGCGCCCGACGTCCGGCTCAGTCCGGCCGGCCCCTACCTGATGTGGGCCGTCACCGGCGCCGCCCGCCGCTTCGGCGGCGAGCGGGACCGGCTGGCCGAGCTCACCCCCGCCCAACTGCACGCCGCCGCCGCGCGCGCCATCCGCCGCTGGCATCCCGACCTCGTCCGGCTGCTCGAGCACGCCACCGTCCCGGAGACGTTCCTGGTCACCGTCAGGACCGCGGTCCCCGTCGCCGCCTGGCAGCCAAGCCGGGTCACGCTGCTCGGCGACGCCATCCACGCGATGAGCCCGGCTGGCGGCTCGGGGGCCAACACGGCGCTGCGGGACGCCGCGCTGCTCAGCGGCGAGCTGGCCGCCGCCGCCCGGGGGGAGAAGGCCCTCCTCCAGGCGGTCGGCGACTATGAACGGCGGATGACCGACTACGGCTTCGCGGCCGTGCGGGCGTCGCGCGCGCAACCGCCGGGCGGCCTCAGTCCTCGTCTACCGGGTGGCTGGCTTCGTGGTTGGCGAGGCCGAGCAGCGGCTCGTCGGGCGAGCGCAGGCCCGCGGCGGGCAGCCCGCCCGGGTATAGCTCGCTGACCGACCTGGCCACCGAGATGGCGATCTCGACGTGCTCACGGCGGCTGGCGGTATAGAAGTCCTGCGCGTCGGTGCTGATCTTGGGCTGGCCGTGCAGCGGCTTGTCGCTGACGGCGAGCAGGGTGGCGGTCGGGATCCGGTACCGGAAGCCGTTGGCCGCGACGGTCGCCGACTCCATGTCCACGGCCAGGGCGCGGGACACCCGCAGCTGGTCCTCGACCATGGCCAGGTGCAGCTCCCAGTTCCGGTTGGCGGTCGTGTACACGATGCCCATCCGGCTGCGCAGGCCGCGTCCGGTCAGCTCGCCGAGCAGCAGCTCGTTGAGCGTGTGATTGGAGACGACGGGCACGCTGAGCGGCAGCATGTCGTCGAGCACCCGGTCGTCGCGCATGTAGGCGGTGGCCAGCACCAGGTCCCCGATGTTCTGGTGATTGCGCAGGCCCGCGCAGTGCCCGATCATCAGCATCATGTCCGGCCGGAGCACGGCGAGGTGGTCGGTGAGCGTCTTGGCGTTGGACGGGCCGACGCCGATGTTCACGATGCTCACGCCCTTGTTGCCGGGCAGCATGTAGTGCCAGGCGGGCATCTGGCGACCATCGGCGTCGGGGCCGAAGCTGTGCGGCAAGATGGCCAGGAACTCCTCGATGTGCCAGGCGTAGTTGGTGAGCAGCACGTACCGCTGGAACATCGCGGCGCTGGTGCCCGTGTAGTGCTGCAGCCGGTCGATGGACAGCGCCATGCGCTCGGGCGCGAACAGGAACAGTTTCTTCCGCCGCAGGTCCCACTGGGTCTCGTCGACGGCGGGCCCGAGCCGCGGGTCATGCAGGTCAAGGGCCTCCCGGCCGCCGGACACGGCTATCCTGGCCCCGTCGGCCGCCAGCCGGGCCAAGCTCCCGTTCCAGGTACCACCGGATCGCCGCCGGCGAGGCGAACTCGCCCTCAAGCCGGGGGTTGTCGGCCGACCAGGGCCGCTCGACCATCACCAGCGGGTAGTGACCGGCCGCCGCGGCTGCCTCCATGGCATCGCACAGCCGGCTGATCTCGGCCGCGCGGTCGGCGGCGGGCACCGCCGCGAAGTCCACGGCCATCGTCACCGGGTCATCAAGATCCATAAGAGATGCTAACGCCCGCCCGTGGCGGTCCCTGGGCGCGCTGGTTAAACGCCGCATCCGTTCGGGATGAAAGACTTTGATCTTCCCGAACGGATGCGGCTTGCTCAGTACCGTCCCCGCTACCACTTGAACGCGTCCCTGACGTTCTTGCCGGCGTCCTTGACCTGCTCGCCGACCTGCCGTCCGGCGCCCTCGACGCGCTCGGCCTTGCCCTTGGCCTCCAGGTACGGATCGCCGGCCGCCCGGCCCACGTCCTGCTTGGCGTGGCCCTTGCCCATCATGAACCGGTTGCGGAGCTTGTCCATGAAGCCCATGTCGCCCCTCCTTTGGTGCTAGTAGGCGCCCCAGCTTCCCGCGACAGGCCCGCCTAACCCTCGATGCCCGCGGTACCTGACGCCAGCAGTTCCCTGACCCGGGGGATGACCTGGTGGCCGTAGAGGTCGATGTTGGTCATCAGCTGGTCGTGGGTGAAGCCCGGCATGCCGTACTTCAGGTCGAACCTGGTGGCGCCCAGGACGCGGAGGTTGGCGGCGATCTTCGTGGCCACGGTTTCCGGCGAGCCGACGTACAGGGCGCCGTGCGGCCCGGTTTCCCGCTCGAATGACGCCCTCGGTGGGCAGCGCGAAGCCGCGTTCGGCCGCCATCGCGGTGATGATGTCCCGCCAGCGGGGCCAGAACTCCGCCTTGGCCTGCTCATCGGTGGCCGCGACGTGGCCGGGGGAGTGCACCATGACCGGGAGCGGCGGGCGGCCGTACTTCTCCAGGGCCCGCTGGTACAGCTCGGAGAACGGGGCGAACCGGGCGGCGGGCCGCCGATGATGGCCAGCGCCAGGCCGAACCCGAGGCGGGCGGCCCGGACCACCGACTCGCGGGTTGCCGCCGACGCCGATCCACGCCGGGAACGGCCCCGACTCGGGGTGTGGCACCACGTCCTGGTGCAGCAGCGGCGCGCGGGTCTTGCCCTCCCAGGTGACCGGCCCGCCCTTGAGCAGCTCGGCGAACAGCGTGGCCTTCTCGTCGAAGAGTTCCTCGTAGTCGGCGAGGTCGTAGCCGAACAGCGGGAACGAGTCGACGCTCGACCCGCGCCCGATGATGACCTCGGCCCGGCCGCCGGAGAGCGCGTTCAGCGTGGAGTACCGCTGGAATACCCGGACCGGGTCGTCGGAGCTGAGTACCGTGACCGCGGACCCCAGGCGGATCCGGGACGTGCGGGCCGCGATCGCGGCGAGCACCACGTCCGCGGCCGGCATCGGGAAGGCGTCCGTGTGATGCTCGCCGATGCCGAAGAAGTCCACGCCCGCCTGCTCGGCGAAGATGCCCTCGTCCGCGACGTTGCGGATGGTCTGGGCGTGAGAGAGTGGCTGACCCGCGGCGTCGCTGTTCCGGTCGCCGAAGGTGTCAAGCCCGAAGGTGTACGTCACGGCAAGCTCCTGTTGTCCTGGCAGTGCTGCGGACGAAAACGGACTTTACCCCGCTTATATTCCTGGCCGTAGAGTGGTCGTCATGAACCAGCCCGGCCTGACCCTGGGGCCCCCGCCACGCGAGCGCGCCGACGCCGCGCGCAACCGGCGTCACCTGCTGGCGACCGCGCGGGCGATGCTCGCCGAGCAGGGGGCGGACCGGCTGACCATGGACGCGCTGGCCGAGCGGGCGGGCCTTGGCAAGGGCACGGTGTTCCGCCGGTTCGGCACCAGGGCCGGGATCTTCCAGGCGCTGCTCGACGACGACGAGCGCGACTTCCAGCAGCAAGTGCTCTCCGGGCCGCCGCCGCTCGGCCCCGGCGCCCCGCCGCTCGACCGGCTGATCGCTTACGGGCGCGCCAGGACCGGCTTCATGACGGGGCACCGGGTGATCGCTCGCGCGGCGCTCGACGGCCGGGAGCACGCTCCCGGTCGGCCAGCAGTCACCCATCTCCCAGGTGCACATCAGGTACCTGCTGCAGGAACTGCGGCTCGGCGCCGCCGACCTGGACGTGCTCGCCCTCCAGTTGACGGCGGCGCTCGACGCGCCGCTGCTCCTCTACTTGTCGGGCGCCGACGGACCCACCGGAAGTATCGGACCGCCTCGGCCGGGGGTGGGAAGACCTGGTGCGGCGGGTATGCAGACCACGGAGCAACGCCTGAGGCGGCCAGCCGGGACTGTTAAACGGGGTAAAGTCCGGTTATGTGCCCGGAACAGGTAGTTCCGCGCTGGACCTCTGCACCCGATTCGACGGAGGCGACATGCCACTTACCGGTGAATACGAGCCAAGCCCCGCGTCATGGTCCCGCGACCAGGTCGAAGCGTACGAAGCGCTCCGGCGGCACGGCGGGAAACGAGCTGAACGGCAAGCCCGTGATCATCTTGACCTCGGTGGGCGCCAAGAGCGGGAAGCTGCGCAAGACCCCGCTGATGCGGGTCGAGCACGACGGGGAGTACGCCGTCGTCGCCTCGCTGGGCGGGGCGCCCAAGCACCCGGTCTGGTACTACAACCTGACCGCCAACCCGCACGTCGAACTCCAGGACGGCCCGGCCAAGAACGACTACACGGCCAGGGAGGTCCAGGGCGCCGAGCGGGAGGCCTGGTGGGAGCGCGCGGTCGCGGCCTGGCCCGACTACGCCGAGTACCAGAAGAAGACCGACAGGGTCATCCCGGTCTTCGTGCTCACCCCGGAAGGCGCCTGACGGCGGGGCCGCTCGATGCCTTACCGAACAAAATCGACGTGCTACCGCGTGTCGCCATTTCCTTCGCACACAATTCCGGTAACTTAGTCCCATCGCCCCGATTCCCCCAGGAATCGGGGCAGGCCGCGGCGGTGAGGTAACACCGCCGCGGCCCTGGACCATCCATCCGACCAACCGGAGGACAACCGTGAATGCAAGTGTGACTCACCCCGCCCCTGCCGCGCACCCCCTCGCCGAGGTCCCGGGCACCGACCGGCTGCGCGGGCGCACCACGGACGAGCTCGCCGACGCGATGACCTGGCTCGCCTGGTACGCGCAAGGCATCTTCACCGCTGTCATGGACTACATGGATCACTGCAACGGCGAAGCGTCCCCCGGCGAGCTCCCCACCGCCTAGCCCACGACCCAACGCCTACTGCGAGCAGCCCAACCGCCCCGCGACATAGGCCCCGCGCGCCGAGCCCCACGGCAGAGGCGCGCGGGGCTTCACGCTTTCTCGGGCGCGTTCCTGGCCCAGATCCGGCATACCTTGTCCGGCAGCGAACGGCCTTCTGTCTTTGCGACCCTTAGGTCAGGGGCAGGCACACGTCCGAGTGCCACAAGACCAAAGTGATTATGCGCGTGAGTGCCGCAAGGCCGAAAAAATGTGCGCCAGGGTGCCACTAGGCCACTAGATACGAGCCTGGGTGCCTCATGACCAGAATATTCTGCTCGTGCGGCACACATGGCTAAGCCGTGACAGTGGTGCGGTCAGGTCAGACGCCCGCCGTAACCGGGGGGCGGTGGTGGTCCGGTTTTGCTGGCTGTGCCTGGGTGGTCGACAGGTCAGTGGCGCCCTAAACGGGCGCCACTGACCTGCCAACCACCCATCCGCGAGCAACGCCCCACGTACGAGGCCCGGACCCGGACGCCTCGCACGGCGGATATAGCACTCTCTGCCCGGTTTGTGTCGCGACGATTGGCGTTAAATTTCCGGGCATGGGGGCCTCGATTCATGATTGTGTGGATTCTGAACGCGTATAACGCGCAAAATTCACACAATCATCGAAGGCGCCCTCGCGGAAAGCAATTTAGCCGCTAATTCCGGCGCGGATACCGTGAAATGTCGGACATGGAATAGAGGTGCCAAGGCAACGCGGCGAGGGCGGCTTGCCGGTTGAATCGGCAAGCCGCCCCCTGGTTACTCGCTCGGTGGGCGCTGCGTGCCCAGCATGAAGCGGACCTGGCCCTCGGCGTCTACCTGCGCGTCGAGAACCTTGTCGTCGAGGTACGCGGCCGCTTGCGGGTCAAGGAACACCCGCGCCCCCGCGGCCTCGACAACCTGATCATTGACACCGGGTTCGGCGGCCGCGGCGAGTTCGAGCGCGCTCGCGGCGCTAGGCTCACTCGCCCGACTGCGTGATGCGCAGCCCGGTGCCATCCGGAGCCTGCGGGGTGTCGATGACGGACTTGACGACTTCGGCAGCTGCCTCGGTCAGGACGAGCATGATTGGTCACCCTTTCGTTTCTCGTCCAGCAGATTCATCCGAGGCTACCCGGCAGATAACGGAATGAACACGAGGGCCGCCACGGGTCGGGGCGGGCTAGTCCCGCGCGGCGGCAATCCAGGCGTCGAGCTGGGCCTGGGTGGGCGAGGTCGCGGGTCCCGGACGGGTCACCGCGAAGGCGGCGGCCGCGTTCGCGCGGGCGGCGGCGTCGAGCGGAGGCACGCCGTCGGCGAGGGCCGCGAGGAACGCGCCGGAGTGCGCGTCGCCCGCGCCCGTCGTGTCGACGGCGTTCACCTTCGGGGCGCGCACGTGGACGGCGTCGGACGACCCGAGCAGCGCGACGTAGCAGCCCGCGGCGCCGGCCCGGACGAGGACGTTCGCGGCGGCGCCGCGAGCGAGCAGGCGGCGGGCGGCCGCGGCGGGATCGCCGGGCGCGTCAGCCGTACTTGCCAACACGGGGCCGGTGCCGCTCATCAGCGCCGCCTCCCGCTGGTTGCAGCTCAGCCAGTCGCAGCGGGCGAGCACGGGATCGAGCACCGCGGCCGGGATCTGCGCCACCAGCGGGCCGGGGTCCACGAACAGCAGCGGCACCGGACGGAAGGGCGGCCGCCCACTCGCCCAGCGCGGGGCCGGTGTCCGGCGCGACCAGGCCGTAGCCGGACACGTAGACCGCGTCACCCGGTCCGACCGGCACGTCGTCCCAGGCCCTGGGCTCGCGCACCGCCTCCGCGCCGAGATGCGTGACGAACGTGCGCTCGGCGTCAGGCTCGACCAGCGCGACGTCGAAGCCGGTGTCGCGGTCCGGGTCGGCGGGCCGGAACAAGCCGATGCCCTCGGCGGCCAGCGCCGCCCGGACCAGGTCGCCCCACGGGCCGGTGCCGTGTCCGCCGGCGTAGAGCACCGGCAGGCCCAGCCGGGCCGCGGCGGCCATCACGTTGAACCCGCCGCCGGCCGTGACCTCGGAGGACGTCGCCAGGACGTCGCCGCCGCGCGGGGGCAGCGCCGGGACGCGCATGACCACGTCGACGATGGCCTCGCCCGCGAAGACGAGCCGCCGCGGGCCGGACGGGCGAAGCACTTCATCGTTCTGGATACTCATTGGCGCCGTTCCAGGAGGGAATCGGCCAGGTCGGCGAGGCCGAGGCCCTGGGCGTTGATGACCTCGACCGCGTGCGGCGGGAAGGCGGCGAGGCCATGGCAGGCGCCGGCGACGGCGCCTGCCATCGCGGCGATCGTGTCGCGTGTCCCCGCCGAGCGACGCGGCCAGCAGGCACGCCCGCCACGGGTCTTCGGGAACGGCGCTGAGCACGGCGAAGGCCGCCGGGCACGGACTCCTGAGTGGCCAGGCTGGTGCCGACGAGCGAGTAGATCACCTCGGCCGCCTCGGCCGCCGAGCGACCGGAGACCAGGTCGGCCGCCCAGTAGATGCGGGCCGCGACATCCGCGCCCGCCACCCAGTGGCCGCGCTCGGCCCCCAGTCCGGCGGCGGCCACCGCCACGTCGGTCGCCAGCGCGACCCGGGCCGCCCCACCGGCGATCATGCTGCTCAGGCCGACGCTCACCGCCGCGGCCACGGCGGCGGCGCCGGCCAGCGCCACCGACGTGTTGTGGGTGACCAGGCTGGCCTGCTGCACCGCGTCGACCAGGGCGGTCAGATCGCCGAGGCCGGCTCCGGCAGCAACGGTGAGGCCGACCGGGGTGATGCGCATCGCCGCCCCGTTGGTGTCGCCGTAGCGGCCGGCCTCCTCCGGCGGCGTGCCGCGCCAGCACCGCGTCGATCGCGCGACGGGTGGACGGCCCGAGCAGGTCGAGTGACCCGCGCGCGATCATGTCACGTTCCCAGGCGATGAGGCCGTCCGCCAGCTCGCGCGGGTCCACCGGGCCGGACAGCAGCAGGCGGCCGAGCAGGACCGCCTGCTCGGTGTCGTCGGTGACGGCGCCGGCCGGCATGCCCGCGGCGATGGGATGCCCGGGCGGGGCGGGCTCGAATCCGGAGAGCAGCGGCCCCCAGCGGTTGATGATCTGGTCTCGGGACAGCATCTGGGTCGGCATGCCGAGGGCGTCGCCGATCGCCAGGCCGTACAGGGCGCCCCTGGCCCGGTCCCGTTGCTGTTGTGCCCATGATGCTGTGCAGGCAAAGGAAGCAATCCCCCTAGTGCGCGGTTTACCCGGTTGGCTGTATGTTGCCGGGCTACTCGGCTGGACTTCTTCTTTCATCTACCAGCGAGGGGAAGGAGCAGCGGGTGAGTACCACACGCAGCAGCGCCCGCTCGGTCTCGAGACTAACGGGATCAACGTCATCAGCGAGGACGAGCGGAAGGGATCGCCGCGGAGCCTGTTCTGGCCGTGGTTCGCCGCCAACATCTCGGTCCTCGGCCTCAGCTACGGGGCCTACGTGCTCGGCTTCGGCATCTCGTTCTGGCAGGCGTGTGTGGCCGGGCTGATCGGGATCATCGTGAGCTTCCTGCTGGTCGGGTTCATCGCCGTGGCGGGAAAGCGCGGTTCCGCGCCAACGCTGGTGCTGTCCCGCGCGGCGTTCGGCGTGCAGGGCAACAAGCTGCCCGCCCTGGTGTCCTGGATACTCAACGTCGGCTGGGAGATCGTGCTCACGGTGCTGGCGACGCTGGCCACCGCCACGGTGTTCCACCGGCTCGGCTGGAGTTCCGGCGACGTCACCAAGGTGATCGCCTTCCTCGTCATCACCGTGCTGATCGTCGGCAGCGCGGCCCTCGGCTTCGACACCATCATGCGGCTGCAGACCGTCATTACCGTGGTGACCGGGATCCTGACGGTGATCTACTTCATCCTCGTCGGCGACAAGATCCACTGGGCCACGGTCTCCGGGCTGCACTCGGGCTCCGCCCAGGCGTTCCTCGGCGCGACCGTGCTGGTGGCCACCGGGTTCGGCCTTGGCTGGGTGAACACCGGCGCCGACTACTCGCGCTACCTGCCGCGGCGGACATCGGGCGCCGGCGTGGTCTGGTGGACGACGTTCGGGGCGTCGATCGCGCCCATCTTCCTGCTCGGGTTCGGGCTGCTGCTCGCCGGGTCGTCCGCCTCGCTGTCGACCGCGATCAACACCGACCCGATCGGCGCGCTCGCCACGATCCTGCCGACCTGGTACCTGGTGCCGTTCGTGATCGTCGCGGTGCTCGGCCTCGTCGGCGGCGCGGTGCTCGACATCTACTCCTCGGGCCTGACGCTGCTCGCCGCGGGGCTGCGCGTGCCCCGCTGGTCGGCCGCGCTGCTTCGACGGCGTGCTGATGATCATCGGCACGATCTACGTCGTGTTCTTCTCCAGCAACTTCATCGGGCCGTTCGAGGGCTTCCTGATCACCCTCGGGCGTACCGATCGCGGCCTGGTGCGGCGTGATGCTCGCCGACATCGCCCTGCGCCGCAAGGCTTACGCGGAGGCCGACCTGTTCTCGTCAACGCGGCCGGTACGGCGTGGTGCGGTGGGTGCCGGTCGGGCTGATGGTCCTCGGCAGCGTCCTTGGGTTCGGGCTCGTCGTCAACACCTACGCGGGCTGGCTGTCCTGGCAGGGATACCTGCTCGGGCCGTTCGGCCTCGGCGGCAAGACCGGCACGTGGGAGTACGCCAACCTCGGCGTGATCGTCGCGCTGGCGGTCGCGTTCCTCGGCTGGCTGGCCCTGGGCCGCACGGCGGTCCGCCGCCAGGAAGCCGCGCCCGCGACCGCTGGCACCCCCGCGGAGGCCAGCGCCTAACGGCAGTGCCGTCAAAACGGCGACATCTCGTCCAAGACACCTTGGCAGGTCTCGACGATTGCGGTGGCAGTCGGCAAGTCCGCACTAACGTTGTCCGCCGAGACCTCCGGCGTGGTGAACGAAGGGTACTCGGACCGGTTCCGCGTCCGCCGCATGCGGTCAAACGGTCTCAGGACCGTACCCATCAGCGGCTCGCTTGTGCGATGAGCTGGTCGGCGTGCTCGCGGCTAGGCGGAACCCGCCGCAATTCCCCGTCGGCGATCAGCTTGTCGACCGTCGCACGGCCCTGGTTCCATCTCATGGGGATAGCTCCAGTCTGACAAGGGGCCGTTCCCGGACGTGCCGCATGAAGGAGTCCGCCGGGTCCGGCGTTTCCCAGTATTGCCGGGTTATCGCGCTGACGTTCACCTCGCGGCCCAGACGCCCCTCGGCTTCGCGCGCGATGTTGTAAAGGACATCTTGGTCGGTGGTACCGACAATCAGGACGTCGACGTCACGGGGAACCGGGCCGGGTTCGCCGAGGTACCTTGCCGCCCAGGAGCCGTAAATGTAGGCCTGCTCCACGCCGGCGACGCCGGACAGCAAGTCCCCCAGGACGGGCAGCGGCCCGTAGGTGACTGCGAGCAGGTCCGTGAGCGGACGGCTCACCGGGCCGGTGGTCTCCGCCCGGATCAGCCGCGCCTGGCCCCGCCTGGCCTCGCGCACGAGTCCGGCCTTGACGAGCCGGTCGGTCTCGGTAGACATGACCTTGGGGCTAGCATCGATCGCTCTCCCGGCCTCAGTAAGGGTGTAGTCCCGGTCAGGGTGCAGGTAGAGCAACGCGAGCAACGCTCCGGTAACCCGCGAACGCAGCAGCGGCAGCAGCCACGACGGGTTATTTTCCACAACGGTAAGGATATTTACCTCTGCGGAAAATAACAAGGAGTTACTTTCAGTGTCGCTACTCGATCGTGCCCGACGCTCAGGACCACGCCCTCCCTGCCGATTCGGAAGATGTCACCCTCGCCGAGTTCGGCAACTACCGCTACCTCACCGTCGGCCCGGCCCTGCAGCCCGACATCCACTTCATCCTCGGCGTGCCCGGGCCGCCGGTCCACGACCCCGGTACTGCGGCCAGGAGATGAGCGAACTGGTAGCCAAGGGCGCGATGAGCGGCCTGAGCTTCGAGGTCGATGACTGCCAGGCCACCTACGCCGAGCTCAAGGACCGCGGCGTAGAGATGATCCAGGAGCCGAACAAGGTTCCCTGGGGTATCGACGCGGCGTTTCGTGACCTGTCGGGCAACCATATCCGATTCGTCCAGATAATCCCCTGACCGGCCGCCGGAATGCGCGGAAAGGACGCGTCATGAGAAAGATCATTGCAGGCCGGTCATCACCGTCCCTGGCTGACTCCCCGGGGACTGGCCAGCCGGCCGATTCGGCCTGCCGGGTCTGGGTCGGGTCGATGAACACGTAGGGCTGCAGCGGAAGACTTTCCGACAGCCTGCGGTCGACCTCGTCGGCGAGGTCCTCCGCCTCATCGGCGCCGAGCTCGTCGTTGAGCGCGACCCGGGCCGCGACGATGAGACCGTCCGGGCCCACGTGCATGGTGAGCAGCTCGAGCAGCGTGTCCACACCGGGCCGCGACTCGATCTCCTCGCGGATCAGCCGCTCGATTTCCGGACTGGCCGCCCGGCCGATGAGCAGGTCCTTGCTGTCCATGCCCAGCTTGACAGCCACCGCCACCAGCAGCGCGCCGATCGCGATGGACGCGCCGCCGTCCCAGACCGGGGAGCCGGTCAGCTGGCGCAGCCCGACGCCGAGGGCGGCGAGTACCAGGCCCACCATGGCGGCGCTGTCCTCGAAGAGTGCCACCTTGACCGTGATGTCCGGGCTGGACTGCACGTGCTGGAGCACCTCCTCGTGGCCCCGCCGCGCCTCGCCGCGCACCTGCCAGAAGGCGCGCACGAAGGAGGTTCCCTCGGCGACGAACGCGACCCCGAGCGCCGCGTACGCGATGAGCGGGCTCTCGCTGTGCTTACTCGAGAGGCTCAGCAGGCCCTCGAATACCGAGAACCCCGCGCCGGCGATGAAGATGCCGAAAGCCGCGAGCAGCGACCAGAAGTACCGCTCCTGGCCGTGGCCGAACGGGTGGGAACGGTCGGCCGGGCGGTCCGCGCGGCGCAGCGAGGTCAGCAGGAACACCTGGTCGAGCGTGTCGGCCGCCGAGTGCGCGGCTTCCGCGAGCATGGCGCTAGAACCGCTCAGGATCCCGGCGGCCAGCTTGACCAGGCCAACCAGCAGGTTCGCCGCCCCGGCGATGATGACGGTCCTCCGGGTGGCCTCGTGTTCGTTGCGCCTGCTCACGAGACCACCACTTGCCTGGGCGGGCGGCATCAAACCGCCGGGGCTCTAGCCTTCGGCAGGTGGCGTCCGAGGCCGTCGGCCCTGGTTGTCGCCGTAGCGGCGGCGGAACTGCTCCACCCGGCCCGCGGTGTCGACCACACGCGACTTGCCGGTGTAGAACGGGTGGCTCGCGGACGAGATCTCCACGTCGATGACGGGGTACGTGTTGCCGTCTTCCCACTCGATCGTGTGGTCGCTCGTCACGGTGGACTTCGTCAGGAACGCGAAGTTCGCCGAGCGATCACGGTAGACGACTGGGTGGTAGTCGGGATGAACGCCTGGCTTCATGACTAGCCTCCCTGCTCGCGAGGGTTTCCGCTCTTAACGTACCCCCGTCGGCAGATGTTCCTGAAGGGTTCACCTGCTTCCCTCGGGCTCTGAGCCGCCAATCAGGTGCCTAGCACGTCCCGCTCAGCCAGGGTGGCAAGGCTAGCTGGTGACAAGCCTGTCCCCGATCGAACGGAGCCCGAGCATGAATTCATCGACGGCGGCGAGCGAGCAGGCCCAGCAGGCCGAGCAGGCGTGGCTGACCACGATCTTGCGCCCGGCCGGGTCGCTCGACCAGGCGGCGGCGCGGCGGCTCGGCGCCGCGCTCGGCCACCTGGCGGCCGCTAGCGACATGGTGATCGTGGACCTGACCGCCACCGTCGTTCACGGGCCGCGCGCGCTCGCGCTCGCGCTGCGCGAGCCGGCCGCCGAGTTCGAACGGGCAAGCCGGTGCCTGCTGGTGCTTGGCGCCTCCAGCGCGCTAACCGCCGAGCTGGACCGCGCCGCCGTCCCGGTCGTCACGCTCGCCGCCGACGCGCTGCCCGCATCGCTTTCTGCCAGCCCGCGGGACCTCATCACCAGCCAGGACGGATCGTTACCTTCGGCACCAGGACGGACACCGGCCTCGCCGCGCCATCCGGTGCCCACGCGATCAGGACCACGTCGTATTCGCCCGCCGGCACCCTGGCAAGGTCGAACTCCACCTGGCCGGAACCCGGCACCACCAGCGGATCCGCGGCGTTCCAGCCGGGTCCGTCGCGGCCCCGGACGCGGGCGACCGCCCGCAGCGGCGTCGATGGCGGCGCGCCGCCGACCGTGAACGCCACCCGCGCCGGCGCGGCAAGCTCCCTGGCCGGGTCGGCCGGGCTCGTGGCCAGCACGTTCACCCGGCCCGCCGCGTCGATGATCGTGGCGCTGTCGATATGCAAGGCGGCGCGCGAGGCCCCCGCCGCTTCCGCCGGGGGCCCGGCCACCTCATCAGCCGGGCCAGTCGGGCCAGCCTCGTCGGCCGCGTCGTCCGCCGTTGCCGCGTCGCTGCTCGCCTGACCCAGTTGGCCGACCATCCACTCGCAGATCGGCCGGGCATCCCAGCCCGACCATATCTGCGTGTTCAGCTCGGGCTCGACCTCGGTCCGCTCGGCCTCGACCTGCCGCTCCCACGTCTCGCCCGCCCGGCGCTGGCTGAAGACAACCACGAACGAGGCCGCCGTCTGCCATCCCGAGGCATCCGGCCCCGGGGCATCCGCCACGGAAGCATCCGCCACGGAAGCATCCGCCACGGAAGCGTCCGCGCCCGAAGTATCCGGCTCTGAGTCGTCCGCCCCAGAAGCCTCGGCCAGCAGGTTGCTCGCATCATCCTGCCAGCGTGCTATCAGCCCCCGCGGCGGCCGGGGCCGCAAGTTGGCCGTCCCCCGGTAGATGACCTCCAGGTCGGCCTCGACCAGGCCGCGGAGGTCGGTGACCCCCTGACGGGCGAGGGCACGCAGGTGCTTGTCCTCCAAGCCCTGGATCGAGCTCAGCTCGTGACCGGACACCCTAAGCTCCTCTCGTCACGACGCGGGCCACCCGGATGGGGCCTACACGAACATGTACTCGCCCTGGCGCTCATGCCCCGCGACGGCCAGGTGGCTGTCCTCGTCCTCGCAGCAGCCGCAGCAGCGGAGCTCGAACTTGCACCCCACCTCGTAGAGCGTCCCGCAGTACCCGACGGGGATCGTGCCGCGGGGCACCGTGACGTACTTGTCGATGTACACCCCGTCGCAGCCCTTCCAGTTCCTGACGTGGAGTTCGGTCTTGTCGGCGAGGAGGTCGGACAGGTTGAAGTCCTCGCCGTCACCGATGGCCGTGAAGCAGGCGTCGAAGCACCAGCAGCCGCCGATGCACTTCCAGATCCGCCCCTTGAGGTAGACGCGGAACCGGACCACGAACTCGTCCTTGCGCTCAATGATCGTGTCGTGCTTGTTCTGGTCGTCGACGTCGAGGATGTCGGCGTCCCACTTGGCCGCGATGTGCCTGGTGGACAGGAAGATCTCGGTCGCGCCGTCGAGCCAGTCGGGCTTCTCGGCCGGGAGTTCGGTTATGGTGTCCGTCGCCATGAGAGTGTCCCCTTCGTGCGGATCGTGTTCTTGGACATGGCTGTTCTGGCCATAACATCGATGATCCGGACCGCCGCTTTGGCCGCGCTAAAGCCGCCGCATAGCCGCCGCTTATTTTTCGCTAAATATCGCCGCTGAGCGCTTATTTAGCGCATAAGCCGGCTGGCTCCGCTTAAATCAGCTCGTGGAGCAGCTGGGTCGTCTCCTCGGACGGGGAAACGCCGAGTTCTTCGCGCAGGGTTGTGGCGCAAGCCTGATATTGGCGGCTCACGAGCTGCTGCTCGCGTCGTGATGCGTAACAGCGCATGAGCAATCGATGAGTGGCTTCGGAGCAGGGGTCATTGCTGAGGCCGAGCTGGCCGAACTGCAGTGCCTCGGGAACCTCACCGAGCTGGAAGTGAATCGCCGCGACTTGCTCAAGCGCCTGACCGTAAAGGTCTCTCAGGCGGCGCTGCTCCGGAAGGTACCATTCGCCGCAGCCGTCATCCTCGAACAGCGGCCCCCGGTAAAGCCGGATAGCCTTGTGATAGGAGTGCACGACTTTCTCGGGCTGGCCCGCTCGCCGGGCCAGCTGCGCGTCGTCGAAGGCCGACAGGAACTCGTTGCGGTCGACCCACCAGTCCAGCTCGGGATTGAGGATGTAGCAGCCGTCGCGGTACAGGATGGGCTGCGCGGCCTGTCCGGGTCCAAGGGTGTTGCGCAGGCTGTAGAGCGCGACGTTGAGGTTGTTGCGGGCGGAGTTGTGGCTGTGGTCGGGCCACTGCAAGGCCATCAGCACGTCCCGACGGGTGGGCCGGTCCTGGTGAACCAGCAGGTACTGGAACACGGCCCTGGCCTTCAGGCTGTTCCACCGCGGCACCAGCCGCCCGGCGACGCGCACCTCAAGCGGCCCGAGGGCGTGGGCCGCTATATCGGCCTCGGGCGCGGCTGCCACTTGGTCGGCGGCGGGCGCCGCGCAAGCTGGCAGGGGAGGGAGCGGAGGCGGGGGAGGGTCGTGCGTGACCGGTTCCGGGCTCTCCGCCAACTGCGGCGAGTCGGTCCGGCCCCGATGAAAGATCTCACTGAGCCAGCCGTCCCGGCCGAGGCGCCGTCTCGCGTTCGACGGCGGCGCCAGCGCGGCGTTCCCGCCCTCGGCGGAAGCCGGCGAGAGCCCTTCCTGGTCCCCGCCCGCGAGCAGCGCGTCGACGCGCTTGCTTATTTCGCGCTCGACTAGGCGGCAGTACTGGGCGGCAGCCTCAAGCTCAATGGCGACGCGCTGGTGGCCCGCGCTCAAGTCGCGCAGTTTATGCACAGTATCCAAATCAACTGGTGCGCCAGTTTGCACATTAGCGACATTGGCCACGGCGTCATCGGCCCTGGTGAATATTGGATCTTGTGTAAGCCTGCTCAGTTCCGTCAATGCCTCGGTAAGCGCGGCTTTCGCGCGAGTCAGCGCATTATCGTCAGACCCCAGGTCGCGCGGGGGATATTGCGCGTCATGGCGAGCTGACATGGCCGCCCCCAAAGATCTCAGGCCAGGATCTTTACCACATCTTAAGAATCTTTATTCACCTATTTAATGGTCCTGCCGAAGCGCCCGTCAAGCAAATAACGGGCCGGGCCTGGTGCTCAAGCCGCGCCCGGCCGTGGTTGACCACGGAGCGGTTGCACTACGGAGCATCCAGGACCCGGCTCACGTACAAGATGCGCGGCCTAGCTTTCAAGCAGCGCGCGCCCGTAGTTGGCCATGGAGCGGTTGTACCGGGGCAGGTGCCCGGCCAGCGCGGTCACCACGAGGGACAGGCCCTCCCGCTCGCGGCCGAGCGTGGCCAGGCACAGCGCGGTGGTGCAGGCGAGCGCGTCGTCGAGGTGGTCAGACCCGTGCGCGCGCTCGGCCTCGAGCAACGCGAGCCCGGCCGCCGCCTCGCCGATGTTGCGCAACGAGCTGGCCAGCTGAATCACCGCCCGGCGGCGGTTCTCGCCGGTGAGGCCGCCGCGCGCGAGCGCTGCGCGGTAAAGCGGGACGGCCAGGTCGGAATGACCCCAGCTGTCCCGGGCGCAGGCACGGTGGAACACGCCGTCGGCGTCGCCGTCGGGCAGTTCCGCCGCGAGCGCGTCGACCTCGGCGAAGAAGGCGTCCTCCCGTGCGTAGTCGTCGATGAGCGCGAACAGGGCGGCGGCGCGCCGATTGACGTTCGCGTGCAGGTCGGCGAGGTCGGTGGCGTCATGCATCGGGAGCTCCTCAACGAGGGAATGTGCGGACGTGGCCCATCGTGGTGGAGCCGGTAGGATCGCCACCAGTCATTCGGCACCAGCCGAATCAGACCGGAGGGGCGCATGGCGATCAGCCTCGGCTTCGGGCCGGCCGACCTGGCGCGCTGCCGCTTCGCCTACTCCCCGGTCTTCGAGACCCTCGCCGCCGTGCGCCTCGCGACCGGCCCGGATGGTCCCGGGCCGCATCATCGCCGCTGGCTGGATGAAGCACGCCCGCGGCTGCGCTCCCTCGACCTGCGGCCGGTCACGCTGCTGCAGCCGCGCCGGGGCTACACCCCCGACTTCCTCGCCCCGCCCCCATCGACCGCGTCCGCCGACATCGAGGCCGAGCTCACCAGGATCGCCGCCACGCCGGCTCCCGTCGTGCGGGACGAAATCGAGATGTCGCTGCGCGAGACCCCGCAAGCGACGGCGAGCAGCCTAGGGCGACTGCTGCTCGGCGACCCGGCCGAAGTGCTCAGCTTCCTGACCCAGCTCGTCCGGGCCGCCTGGCAAGCGCTGGTCGAGCCGGTGTGGACGCAGGTGCGGGCGCTCCTCGAGGCCGACATCGCCTACCGCGCCCGACGGCTGGCCGAGGGCGGACTCGACCACCTGTTCGCCGACCTGAACCCGACGCTGCGCTGGACCGGCGACACGCTCGTGCGCGACACGGGCGGCGACGAGCACATCGAACTCGCGGGACGCGGCGTACTGCTTATGCCGAGCGTCTTCAAGTGGGAGGAGGCGATCGTGATCACCCAGCCGCCCTGGCAGCCGTCGGTCTCGTACCCGGCGCGCGGCCTCGGCGGCCTCTGGCAGCCGGCGCCCCGGTCCCCGGCCGCGGCGCTCGCCCGGCTCGTCGGCCGCACTCGCGCCACGCTGCTCACCGCGCTCGACGAGCCGGCGTCTACGACGTGGCTCGCGCACCAGCACCGGCTGGCCCCCGGCACGGTGTCCGAGCACCTCACGGTGCTGCGCGAGGCGGGCCTCATCGTCGGCGAGCGGCACCGCCACGAGATCCGCTACCGCCGCACGGCCATCGGCACGGCGCTCGTGCGCGGCGGCGAATGACCTCCGGCCAGGGATTCTGAAGCTGCCTTCCGGCTTATGGTCAGCGATTGGTCAGGTGTAGCGCCCACCCTGGGACCATGAGAGGGGCAACAACGTCGGCGCGCTTGCTCGTCGTGGACGACGAGGCGACGATCCTGGAACTGCTGTCGGGCTCGCTGCGCCTGGCGGGGTTCGAGGTGGTGACCGCGGCGAGCGGCGGCGAGGCGGTGCGCGCGGCCGCCGCGACCAGTCCGGACCTGGTGCTGCTGGACGTGATGATGCCGGATGGCGACGGGTTCGAAGCGCTCCGCCGCCTGCGCTCCGGTGGCTGCGAGGTCCCGGTAATCTTCCTGACCGCCAGGGACGAGGTGCCCGACCGCGTCAAGGGCTTCGCCCTGGGCGGGGACGACTACGTCACTAAGCCGTTCAGCCTGGAAGAACTGCTCGGCCGCATCGGGGCGGTGCTGAAGCGCACCCGGCCGGGAGCGCCCAGTTCGCGGCTGCGCATCGCCGGCCTTGAGCTCGACGAGGACGCGCACCAGGTCATGCTGGACGGCGCCCTCGTCACGCTGACGCCCACCGAGTACCGGCTGCTGCGGTTCCTGATGGTGAACGCCGGCCGCGTGGTCAGCAAGGCCGAGATCCTCGACCACGTGTGGGGACGGGACCAGGACCGCGACGGCAACGTGGTCGAGCCGTGCGTCAGCTACCTGCGTCGCAAGGTCGACCAGGGGCAGCCGAGGCTGATCCACACGGTCCGCGGCTTCGGCTACGTGCTGCGGATCCCGCCCCCGTGAGACTAACGGCAAGGGCGGCCGGGCGGGGCGCGTCGCTGCGCACCCGGGTGATGGCGGTGGCGGCGCTCCTGGTCGTCCTGACCTCCGTCGTCACCGCCGTTCTGGGCACCACCCTGCTACGCAGCTACCTGCTGTCCAGGTCGGATGCCCAGCTTCGTGACTTCGCCACGGTCGCGACCCGCATCGTGCAGCGCCAGCAGCTACAGCCGGACGACGGAAGCGCGCGTCCGCAGACCCTGCCCACGCAGTTCCTGGTCGAGGAGGTCAGCGCCGGCGGCCAGGTCAGCATGGCGGGCGGGCCGCTAGGCGCGGCCGACGGGCCAAGGCTGTCCGCCGCGCAGCTCAGCGACACGGGAACGCCGTTCACCGTTTCGTCGGCAACCCAGGCCTGGCGCGTCCTCGTCCAGCCGCTGTCCGGCGGGAGCCACCTGGTGATCGCCTACAGCCTTGGCGATCTCAACGCAGCGGTCACCCGCCTGGAGGTGGCCGACGCGCTGGCCGGAGGTGTCGCCGTTGTCCTGCTGGCCGGCGTCGGCGTGCCGCTTGTCCGGGCCAGCCTGAAGCCGCTGCGGCGGATCGAGGCGACGGCGGCCGCGATCGCGGGCGGCGACCTCTCCCAGCGCATCGACCATCCAGCCGGGAACACCGAGGTCGGGCGGCTGGCGGAGCGCTGGACGGGATGCTCGCCAGCATCGAGTCCGGCTACCAGGCGCGAGCCGACGGTGAGGCGCACGCCAGGCGCTCGCAGGAGCGGATGCGGCGGTTCATCGCCGACGCGAGCCATGAACTGCGTACCCCGCTGACCTCGGTTCGCGGGCTCGCGGAGTACGGGCTGCAACTGGGCGACGACGCCGACCGGGAGGAACTGCTGCGGCTGATGGGGCTGATCGCCCGCGAGGCCGGCCGGATGGGCCGGCTCGTCGACGACCTCCTGCTGCTCGCCAGGTTCGACACCGGGCGGCCGCTCGACCCGCGGCCCGTTGACCTGGCGAGCATCGCGGCGGAGGCCGTGCAGCAGGCCCGCATCGTCGCTCCGGGGCGGCCGATCACGCTGGCGGCGGCCGACCCGGTGATCGTCGTCGCCGACGCGGAGCGGCTGCGGCAGGTCATCGACAACCTGATCGGCAACGCCATTCGGCACACCCCGGACGGATCGCCGGTGACGGTAACCGTGGCAGGCGAGCTCGGCAGCGGACGGCTCACCGTCGCCGACCGCGGCCCCGGCATGACCCCGGAGCAGGCGTCGCGCGTGTTCGAGCGGTTCTACCGGACCGACGACGCCAGGACCCGGGCAAGCGGTGGTACCGGTCTCGGCCTGGCCATCGCGTCCTCGCTGGCGGCCGCTCACGGCGGCGAGCTCACCGTCGACACCGAGCCGGGCCACGGCGCCGCGTTCCACCTGCGCCTCCCGCAGCCAGAAACCCTCCAGGCGGCCGCAACAAATTCCCAAGGCTAGCGCCGCGACGGGTGCTCGCTGGCCTGCCCGACATTTCGTCCCGGCTTCCGCGTCCGGCCTGTTCTGCGAAGAAAATCCCCGCTCCCCGGGCGGCGCCGCCGCTTTAACGCGGAAACCTTCCCGAGCGCGGAAACTAATACAAGCCAGGGCCGGGCAAATGTTCCGTCCTAAGAAAAGTATCCGTGCTAACGGCCCGCGCGGGACCGGGCCGGCCGCGCGCTGACCGGCACACGTCTCCCGGGGAGCGCCACGCTTCACTTCAGTCACGCGTACCGCACAGGCCTGTCCCCACCCTGACTAGCGGCACCGAGCCCGGAATGTCCCCGGCCCGCTCCTCAAGCTCGCCCCGATAAGCCAGTATTGGCGTTTCCTTGCGACATATTTGCGCACGGCTTGCGGCTCAACTCGCGTCATCTAATCTCCCGGCTCCCGTGATTCTCCCCTCACCGAAATTCCAAGGGCGGCTGGCATAACTCAGATCAACACCGTCTGAGACAGGAGCCAGGGAAATGTTCCGCAGCAATCGCACCAAGGTCATCGCAGCAGGAGTCGCGGCCGTCGTGATCGGCGGCGGTGCCTACGGGATCGTCGCCGCCACGTCCGGCAGTCCCGCCACGACGGCCAGCACCGTCGGCCACGGCCCCGAGTCCGGATCCGGATCCGGCCAGGGCTCCAACGCCAGGTCCGGGCCGGAGCCGGGCGGGTCGGTGGGCACGGCGAGCAGCGTGTCGGCCGCGGGCTTCACCCTGACGACCGCGACGGGCCAGAAGGTGACGATCAAGGAGACCTCCGCCACCACCTACGAGCAGGGCACGGGCACCAGCACGGGCACCAGCACGGGCGCGCCCAGCGCCGTCACCGCCGGCGAGTCCGTGCTCGTGCTCGGCACCACCGACAGCACGACGATCACCGCCACCCAGGTCATCGTGCCGCCGCCCGCCGGCGGAACCTCGCCGGGAGGACAGGTGATCTCATACGCCAAGGGCAAGCAGGGCTCATCCCAGCAGGTGGGCCAGATCCCGGCGGACTACACCCAGGGCACGGGGACGATCGTCACCGGCACGACCGCCGACCAGGCGATCGAGGCCGCGCTGGCCGCCTACCCGGGCGGCGTCGTCGACCGGGTCGTCCAGCTGGGCGACGGCGACTACGAGGTCCACTACATCGGCGTCAACTGGCCGCACCACATCTTCGTCAACCAGTCCTTCCAGGTCATCGGGGCCAACTCGTAGCCGCCGGGGCCGCGCCGGCCCTCACGAAGTCAGTGGCTCGGCATCCGGTACAACCCCGCCTCCGTTCGGGAAAGTCAAGGTCTTTATCCCGAACGGTGGCGTGGTTCCCGCCCTCCGCCACGGCACCCGCTTACGTCCGGTCAGCGGTACCGCCAGCGGAGTCCTGGCGAGCAGGGCGGTCAGCGGCACGCAGCAGACGGCGACGATGGCCACGGTCAGCAGGCAGAGCAGCGGCCAGGGGAGCACCGCCGCGACGCTCCGCCAGCCGAGCCACCCGAGCGCGGTCAGCACCAGCAGGTGCGACAGGTAGATGCCGTAGGCGTTGTCCGAGCCAGAACGGACGACGGCGCGGGTGAACCGGGACCGGCCGGGCCGCACCAGGGCCACGCCCGCCAGGTAGCCGCAGGCGATCGCGCCGATGTTGAACGGGATGACGCTCGGCTGGAACGGGTCGCTGGTCGCGCCGAGCACGGTGGTCACGCCGTAGTGAGCGAGGAAGTACACGCCTTCCGCGGCGAGCGCGGCGGCCACCGTCAGCGCGACGACCAGCCGCGCGTGGCGGCGGACCCAGGCGTCCACCGCGTCCAGGTGGCAGGCGACGATGCAGCCGCCGACCAGGTACAGCAGGTAGCTGAGACCGTCTTGCTGCGCGTACTTCAGCATGAGCGGGGGCAGCAGCCGCCAGTGCGTGAGGACCGCGAGCGCCACCTGGGCGAGCGCCGCGACGGCGAGCACCAGGCCGTGATGCCCCTTAGTCCGCCGCAGCAGCGCGGCCACCAGCGGGAACACCAGGTAGAACTGCGCGATCACGAGCAGGAAGTACAGCTGGTAGTACCCGGTCTCGGCCATCGCGGCCAGGCCGTGCAATGCCGACGCGACGCCGTGGTAGTGCGCCGTCGGCATCAGGAAGAAGAAGTAGATGAGCGTCCAGCACAGGTAGGGGACCCCGACCGAGACGAACCGGCGCCAGTAGAAGCGGCCAAGCCCGTGCCAGCTCAGGTCGGCGTAGGCGTACGTCAGCATGCAGGCCGAGATGAAGAAGAACCCTTCCCTGGACACGTGCAGGAGCAGCAGCACGGCGCCCGAGCCCAGGCTCGCGGCCGCGGGCGCGAAGTTCACGATCGTATGCGTGCTGACCACGCCCGCCTGTTTGATGGGACGCATGGCGTCGATGTGGTCGAGGCGACGGCGGGGTTGGGTGATCATGCGACGCAGGGTGCGTCTGATTAGTTAATCGTCGATGAAAAACCGACATACTGCCAGGAATCTCCCAGCAGACTCATCGCTGACCCAGAGCATCCAGTTGCGGAAGCCTCAGCGGAGCGCCAGGCGGGGGAGCCTTAGCGCCAGACGGCGGCCGGCGTCCCCGGCGCGTAGACCCAGCCGCCGGCCTTGCCCGCGTGCGGGTCGGCCGACAGGGTGCTGTAGTCGACGTTGAACTGGTACTCAGTCCCGGCCGCCACCCGGTGCCCGTCGGCGCCGGTCCCCTGGACCTGCCCCGCGTCGGTGAAGCTCCCGTCGCGGTAGGAGAACTGCGCCGGGTTGACCGCGAAGCCGTCCGCCCCGGCGATGACGACCCACGCGATGATGACGCCGCCGGTGGCGTCGCCCTGGGTGTCGATCATCGCGATCCGTGAGCCCTCCGGCGTCGTGTACCAGGACAGCTGGCTCAGGCTCGTGCTGTCGGTGGACTTGAGCTGTGCCTCGGGTGGCGTGATCCCCTTCAGCGCGTCGAGCCGGGCCGTGCTCTCGTCGAGCAGGCACCCCCCGATGTTGATCCCGTCGATCGTGCCGCCCGTCTGGTACGCCTTGGCGCAGACCGGCCCCCGGGCGGCCAGCCAGCCGCTGTCGTCGCTGTTGATGGCGGCCTGCTGCGCCGCCGACGCGCCCGCGAAGCTGGCCTGCCGCATCGCGTCGATCGCGGCGTCCGCGGACTCGGTCTTGGCCTCGTAACACTGCTCGATGGCCAGCGTGGTGTCCTGGCCGCCGCAGCTCGCGGGCGCCGACTTGGCGGCGGCCGGGTGACCGGGGTCGAACGGCTCGGTGATCGCCACGAACGCGGCCCCGGTGGACGCCCCCGCGCCGGCCGTGGCCGTGGCCGTGCCGCCCGGCGACGCACTGGCCGTCGCGCCGGTCGCCGCACTGGTTGTCGCACTGGCCGTCGCGCCGGCCGCGGTTGACCCGCTCGACCCGCCGCAGCCGGCCAGCAGGCCAATGGCGGCGGCGGACGCCGCCGCCACCGCGAGCCCGCCACTGATCGTCCTGCCTCCGCCGACGGCCGACCGTCCGCTGCGTGCTTGGCTCATGACGCTATCCCCCTGCTCCCGCCCCGCATTGCCCCATCGTCAGTGTTGACGTCGCTGGGCGGCGAGTGGTTGGCGGAAATCGCGAAAAGTCAGTCCGGGTCTTGCCGCCAGGGCCCGACAGCCCGGCGACGGTGCCGCCGGGCTGCGAGGCCCACGTCCAGGACGCCGTGGACTCCTGCCCCGGCGGCTGCATCCAGCTGGAGGGCTGAGCCCGGCCCGTTACTTGCGGTAGCTCCCGTGGCGGAACTCGTCGGTCAGCGACGGGCGGGACGGGTGCCAGCCGAGTTCCTTGTTGGCCCTGGTGGCGGCGCTGCCCTGGTCGAGCAGCAGGACCTCGGCGAAATAGTCGCCGAGACGGGCCCGGGCCTCCGCGTCGGAGCCGGGGACCGCTCCCTGGGCGCCGGCCGCGACGGCGGCCGCCTCGGTCAGTTCGGCGACGGTGGCGTTCTCGCCGTTGCCGATGACGTAGTAGCCGCGGGCCGCGTCGTTCTCCAGCGCGCGCCGGAAGGCGTCCGCCAGGTCCGCCACGTGCACCGTCGCCCAGTGCTGGCGCCCGGTGCCGAGCATGATCAGGTTGCCGGCCTCGTCCCGCGGCGAGCCGAGGAGCAGCCCGGGGATGCCGCCGCCGCCGTCGCCGTAGGCAACGCTGGAGACGAGCACGACTCCGCGCAGGCCGGTCGCGCCGAGCGCGCGTCGCTCGATCGGCTCCTTCCACGCCACCAGCGCGGGTGCGCGGAAGGGGGAGTCGTCGGTGATCGCGGTGTTCTCGCCGTAGACCCACGCGCCCGAGATCTGCAGGTAGGGCTTGCCGGTGCCGTCGAACGCCGCGATCACCGCGTCGACCACCGCGGAGTCCAGGTCGGCGCTGGTGGCGTCCCCGGGACTGGCCGTGTGGATGGCCGCGTCCACGCCGCGCAGCAGGCTCGCGACCGCGGCCGGGTCGGACAGGTCGATCACGACCGGCACGGCGCCGCGCGCCCTGACCTGCTCGGCATGGGCGTCGTCGCGAACGAGCGCGGTCACCTCGTGGCCGTGGTCGGTTAGCTCGGTGAGTACGTGAGATCCGATGAATCCGGTTGCCCCGGTGAGTGCGACTTTCATTGTCGGTCAGTCTCCTCGCTAAAACCGTTGACTTGTGCGTTCAAGTGAAACGCTAGTCCTCATGACTTGAAGCGTCAAGTCTGTAGGAGCCGATGAACTCTTGAATCAGGCATCAAGATGGGTGTTATGCCCAGTTATTCACTTGAATCGTCGAGTGACTGGTACGCTGACCTCGTGGCTGAAGCAATCCCAAGCAGCGTGGAAGAGCCGTCCGTGAAGTGGCTGACCAGCGCGGAAGTGGACTCCTGGATCTCCCTCGTCCGGCTGGCGATCTGGCTTCCCTGGTCGGTTGACCAGCAGCTGCGGCGCGACTCGAACCTCAGCATGGTGGAGTACCAGGTACTGGCGATGCTCTCGCAGAGCCCGGGCCGGACCATGCGGATGAGCTCGCTCGCCGAGGTCACCAACGCTTCCCTGTCCCGGCTGTCGCACCTGTTCAAGCGCCTAGAGCAGCGCGACCTGGCCCGGCGTGAGCCCGATCCTGCGGACGGGCGGTTTACAAACGCCATCCTGACCGAGGCGGGCTATCAGGCGGTCACCGAGGCGGCGCCCGCGCACGTGGCCCACGTGCGGTCGCTCGTCATCGACGTCCTCTCCCCGGAGCAGTTGCGCCGCCTGGCCCGCGACGCGGACCGGATCGTGGCGCGCATCGACACATCTGGGGTCAGTTAGGACGGGTGGCCCGCGGGTCCCATGGGGCGCCCGGCGCGACGTGGGCGCCGTTCGCGCCGTTCGCGGTGGCGCTAGTCCGCTCGGGAACCGTCGCCGCCGGGCGCGGCCTGGTCGCCGTGGCCCGCAGGTAGCGCCGGACGGCGACGGCGACCAGGCAGACGCCGAGCGCCATCACCCGCACCGTGCCCTCGCTCGGCCACGGCAGCAGGTGCGTCAGCTGCACCGGCAGGGTCCACGGGTGCATGGCCTCGTTCACCGACAGGTAGAGGACGAGGCCCGTGCCGAGGAGCGCGCCGACGTCCGCCAGCGCCTGCACCAACAGGACACTCGCCGGACGGGGCACGACAACCGACTCGGCGGGAGCGCGGTTACGCCGTCCGAGCTCCAGGTACCTGCTGGTCACGAGGCAGACGATGGCGATGCCGAAGGCGATGAAGCCGGCGGTGTCGGTCCGCAGCTTCGGGATGGCGGGCCAGTACGGGTAGGCGTCGTCGAAGTCGCCGAAGCTGCCGACGAAGGCCGATCCAACCCAGATCAACGTGGTGGCGTAGCCGAGGCCGAGGGCCGCGGACTCGATGACCAGCCTGCGGTTGTCCTGCCTCCCGGTGCGCACGCTGCACACTATAGGGCAAGTCCGGCGGCCCGCCGCGCGGTCGCGGCGGGCCTCGTCACCCGTGGGCGGCCGTCGCCGTCGCCGTGGCCGAGCCGCTTTCCCCGGGCAGGAAGGTCGGGGGCGATCGCGGCGGACTGACGGCCAGCGCGATGGCGATTCCGGCCGCGACGACCACCGCGATGCCCAGGGCGACGGGCAGCAGCCAGCGGGGGTAGCGCCGACGGGCAACCGCACGGCCCGTCGTCGCCGGCGTGAACCGGGCGGGATGGGCGGCCAGCGCTACCGGCGCGACCGCGTGCGTCGCCGGGCTGGGCGCCGGGACCATGGTGGGGGGCGGCAGCGCGGGCGTGAACGTGGCGGACTCCAGCACGGCGGCCACCTGGTCGGGCCAGAACTTCCCGGGGGTGACCCCCGGGTAAGCCGCGGACCCGGCGGCCACGGTCTCCATCAGCTGAGCCAGGGCCGGCCGGGCGTCGGGGTCCTTCATCAGGCAGGCGTCGATGACCGGGCGCAGCGACGCGGGGACGCGGCTGAGGTCCGGCTCCCCGTGCACGACCCGGAAGCCGACCGCGAACGCCTCGCCGCCGCCGAACGGCGAGACGCCGGTGGCGGCGAAGGCCAGCACGCTGCCGAGCGAGAAGATGTCGCTCGACGGCCCGACCGGGTTGCCTTGAGCCTGCTCGGGCGACATGTAGGCGGGGGTACCGATCGTCGTGCGGGTCGCGGTCACCACGGTGCCGCTCGTCGTCCGCGAGATGCCGAAGTCGATGACGCGGGGCCCGTCGGCGGCGATGAGGATGTTGCCCGGCTTGAGGTCGCGGTGGATGAGGCCCTCGGCGTGGATCGCCTGCAGCGCCTCGGCCAGGCCGCCGGCCAGCCGCCACACCGCGTCCGCGGCCAGCGGGCCGGACTTGGCGACGAGGTCGGCCAGCGGCGGGCCCGGCACGAACGTGGTGGCGAGCCACGGCGGGCTGTCGTCCGGCCCGGCGCCGACGACCGCCGCGGTATAGGCGTCGCTGACCGCTTGCGCCGCGGCCACCTCGCGCCGGAACCGCTGCATGAAATCGGGGTCACGGGCCAGGTCCGGATGCACGACCTTGACCGCCACCGGCCGCCCACCCGGCGAATAGCCCAGGTATACCCGCCCCATTCCGCCCGCGCCCAGCCGTGCCTGGAGGCGGAAACCGCCAACTTGCTGCGGATCATCCCCCGTCAACGGCTCCACGAATGCGACCATACCGGCCGCGGGCGGCGCCTGCGAGAGCCTTGCCGCAAGGCGGGTATTCAGGGATTTTCGGCAAGTTCGGCGGATCGCTGAACCATCCGGTGGCTCTGGTGCGTACCACGGGGCGTGAAGATTGCGACGCCTGTCATCACGTTGATTGTCGGCTTGGCCCTGGCCCTCTCGTTGTTCTTCGACGACACGACCGCGGTGTCCGCCAAGAAGGCCGCGCTCGCCGCGGCCTCCGCGAGCGCGGCGGCCACCGCCGGCGCGCCGGCGGGCACGGCGAGCGCCGGGCCGTCGACGGCGGCCTCCGCGACCGCCGCGCATTCGCCGTCGGCTTCGCCGTCGCCCACGCACATCGCTCGGGTTCGTGATCCCGCCGCACGCCAACTACGACGGGCGAGGTCCAGGGCAACGCGGGGATCGGTCGCGATCGTCGTGCACGACACGTTCGCGATCGCCTACTTCTGCAACGGCAGCACGCAGGAGGCCTGGCTCAAGGGCACGCCGCACGACGGGAAGCTGTCCATGACGGGCATGGGCCAACGCCAGCTCTCACCGCCAACTACGCGCTCGGCCACGCGCGCGGCACGGTGGTCGTGGACGGGATCAGCCACGTCTTCTCCATCATCGCGGTGCACAAGCCGGCCGGGCTGTTCCAGTCGATCGCCGTCGTGCGCGGCGCCACCATCAAGGCCGGCTGGATCGTCCTGGCCAACGGCACCGCAGGTCGGCTCGATGGAGCCGAACGAGAACGCCGCCCACCCGCACGTCGCAGGCGGCGCCGAAGCTCGACCTCTCCTCCCTGACGGCGCAGTACGAGGGCACCACGATCACCGCCACGCCGATCGACGGCGAGACCGGCAGCGGGTTCTGACATCCCGCCACCATCGACAAGAAGGAACAGCGCATGGCAGCACAATGGGAGCCGACCCCGCCGACCAGGCTGGACCCCATCCAGCCCGACCCGTCGGCCAGGCTGCTCGTGGTGCCCGCCCTCGCGGGCTGCCTGGTGGCCCTGACGCTCGGCATCTACGGGCGGCTGCACCCGCCGACCGGGGTGGCCGTGGACATCGTGGGATTCTCCAGCCCGGCCACGGTGAAGGCCTGGCTCGCCACGGTCGCGGTCGTGTTCGCGCTTGTCCAGTTCGGCTCTGCCCTGGTCATGTACGGGAAGGTGCCGCGGATCGCCGCGCCGTCCTGGATCGGCGGCCTGCACCGCTGGTCGGGGCGGATCGCGTTCATCGTCACGGTGATCGTCGCGGTGCACTGCCTGTACGCGCTCGGGTTCGAGACGTTCGACGCCCGGGTGGTCGTGCACTCGATCGCCGGCTGCCTGTTCTTCGGCACGTTCACCGCTAAGATGCTGGCGCTGACCAGGCGCGGGATGCCCGGCTGGGTGCTGCCGCTGCTCGGCGGCCTGGCCTTCGCGCTGCTGGTGCTCATCTGGTTCACCTCGGCCTTCTGGTTCTTCTCGTTCTTCGGCTTCCGGCGATAATAAAGGCGGTGAATGAGATGAACGAGTCGGCCAGCGACCCGGCGTCGCCGGGCGGTCAGCCGCCGCAGAGCCGTCGCGCGCTGCTGATCGGCGCGGGGGCAACCTGCGCCGCGATGCTCACGGGCTGCACCACGTACGACGCCAACAACGGCGGCTTCGTCGGGCAGACGTCGGCCCCCGCCTCTTCTGCTTCAGGCGCGGCCGTCGCCTCCGGCACTGGCGCGCCGCCTCCGCCGCGAGCACCGCGGGCGGCGGCGCGCCCGCGGCCAACGCCCTCACGACCACCGCGCAAGTCCCCGATGGCGGCGGCAGGATCATCGACGGCAAGAACATCGTGGTCACGCAGCCCGAGGCGGGCTCGTTCAAGGCGTTCACCGCGGTGTGCACGCACCAGGGCTGCATCGTCAGCACGGTCTCCGGCGGGACCATTAACTGCCCGTGCCACGGCAGCAAGTTCAGCATCAAGGACGGCTCGGTCGTCAACGGCCCCGCGACCCAGCCGCTGGCCGCCATCGCGATCAAGGTCGAGGGAACCTCGATCGTCCAGGGCTAACCGGACTGCACGGCGTCGCGGCCAAGCCCGCGTTCCGCCAGCACGACCTCGAGCACGCGCAGCGCGTAGTAGACCCGCGACTTCGCCGTGCCGACGGGGATCCCCAGGGCCCGGGCCGCCTGGTTGACGGTCTGGTCCCTGAGGATCGTCTCGTGCAGTATCTGCCGGTGCGAGGACGTCAGCTGGCGCATCGCGTCCGCCACCGCGACGCGCAGCACGGTGGCCGCCGTGTCGTCGTCCACGGGCAGGTCGCCGACCGTGCCCTCGCCGGCTTCCGCGGGGCCGCGCGCTTTTCCGGCGATGCTCGTCGATGACGATCCGCCGGGCCACCGCCGCCAGCCAGGGCATCAGGGACGAGCCGGACCGGTCGAGCCGGCCGGCCTCCCGCCAGGCGCGGACCATGGTCTCCTGCACGACATCTTCGGCCTGCTGCCGGTCCCCGTCGGTCAGGCGCAGCACGAAAGCCATCAACGGCGCCCGGTATGCCTGGTAGAGCGCCGTGACAATGGTGTCGTCTTCCCCGCCTGTGACCCCCACCGGTCCCGAGCGGGATCCCCCGCCCAAAAGACTCACGACGTCATTTAATAACGGACGTCCCGCCGATCGGCCGCATTATTGGTACATATAATCAAATATTTATAACTGCACGCAAAGATAAACATGAGGCACCGGTCAGCCCTGTAACGCTCTATCGCTTAATGCCGGATTTCGCGCTACCCCGCCCGCGTCGGCGAACCCGCTCGGCCGCACTCCATGCTCGCGCGCGCCGCGGTCCTCCCTCTGCGGTCCCGTCAGCCGCTGTCGCCCACTTTGCAGTTGCCGACCACTCCCCGCCTGGTTCCACTGATAGTGGATCGATGGGAGCACTTGCGGCCCCGGGTGACCTGCGATCACCAGCAGCGGGCCTTGCCATCGCGAACGAGGGCCTCCTCGGCGCGACCTTGGCGGAGTGAGGTCCGAGTAGCCCTCGGCATTTCCGGTAAATCGGATATTCCGGGCTTGCGGGGCAGGAAACAATAGCGGATAGGTAAGGTCGTCTCCGCTGCTATCGATCTTGAATAGCGATAATATTCGAATATCAGCTTTCAATGTGTCGGCTATTCAAACGGAGGTCGGGCGGTGGCGGAGCAGGCGGATCACGGGACCGGGCAGGGCGCGTCGCCTGACCGTGACCCGGGCGCGCCCGACGGCGCTGCTCCGCACCGTGACCCCGGCGTCTCCGGCGGCACCGGCCGCCCCCCTCACCGTGACTTCGAGCAGCCTGACGGTGCCGCCCGCGCGCCCGGCCGGGGTCCGGCCTGCCCGGCAGCACAACCGGCCGGGCGCCTGGCCGTGATGCTCACCTGGCCGGCTTCGCCGCGGGCGGGCAGTGGGACGACTGCCCGCCGTCGGCGGCGCTGGCAGTAGCGGCCGAGGCCGCCTCTGGCCCGGAATGGCGGTGCGCTGGCGCATCTCGTGACGAGATGTTCGGCCTGCTGCGCCAGTGGCAGGCGCTGGAGTCGCGGGCCGCCGCCGGGAAGCTCGCCGTGCTCCGGGCGCTCATCAGGGAAGACGATGAGCCACTGCCCGGCGGCGGGTACCACGGCGACCTGCCCGATGGGTGGACCAAGTCGCTGGCCCACGAGGTGGCGCTGGCCCTGTCGATGCCGGCCGTGTCGGCGGACCGGCTGATGTGGCTGGCCTGGGACCTGGAAGGGCGGCTGCCCGGCGTTGGCGGGCTGCTCGCGGCCGGGAAGCTCACCGCCGCCAAGGCCAAGGCCGTCGGCGAGGCGCTGCAGCAGCTGTCGGATGAGGATGCCGCCTCGGCGGAGGCGCTGATCCTGCCCGAACTGCCCGGCAAGACCTACGGCCAGGTCGTCAAGCTGGCCGTGCACGCGGCGGTCACCGTCGACCCGGATTCCGCCGCCCGCCGCCGCGAAGACGCGGAGCGGAACCGGTCGCGGGTGGAGATGTTCCGCGAGCAGTCCGGCGCGGCCGCCCTGGCCGGCCGCGAGCTGCCCACCGACCAGGCGCTGGCCGCCAACGCCAACGTCTGCAGCCGCGCGGTCGAGTACCAGGAATCCGGCGCGTTCCCCGACGGCACCCGGATGGACCAGTATCGGGTCGCGGCCTTCCTCGACCTGCTCAACGGCGTCACCGCGGGCGAGCGGATCGCCGCCGGCCTGCTGCCAGGCGCCTGCCCGGTCGGTGAGCCATCCGCGAGTGAGGCGTCGCCCGGCGAGCCGTCCGCGGGTAAGCCGTCCACCGGTAAGCCAACGGACGGTGATAACGGCGGCGATGACCCGGACGGCGGGCACGGCTGCTCCTGCCGAGAATGCGACGGCAGCTGCCTGCCTCCAGACGATGACGACCCCGGCGATGACGACCTAGGCGGTGACCCGGATGACGGCGAACCTGACAGACCTTCACCCGACGGCGGCCGGCCCGGTGGCGGAAACGCGGACGGCGGAGTGCCCAGCGGACCGGCCCCCGAGGACGGCACGCCCGGTGGCAGCGAGCCCGACGGACCTTCCGCCGACGGCGGCGGCCCGGAAGCCGGCGGTGCCGGGCGGGAACCCGGCCGCGGAGCGGACAGGAGCTCCGGCCGTTAGTCCGGCCCGGCTGGCGGACCTGGTGCTCCCGCTGGCCACGCTCCTCGGACTAACCGAACGGCCCGGAGAGGGCTACCGCCTCGGCCCGCTCGACCCCGACCTGTGCCGAACGCTTGCCATAGCCGCCGTCGGCAGCCAAGACAGTCGGCTGTGCGTCACGGTCACCGACCCCGACGGCATCGCGATCGGCCACGGCTGCGCCCGCGCTGCCCGCCGGGAACGAATCCTCGGCACCACGAGTCACGGCGGCACCACCAAGCCCCCGGGCGCCGGTCCTGGGCACGGCACCGCCGCGCTGCCCGCCCGGGTAAACCTCACCATCACCACCGCCCGTCTCGCGCAACTGGCGGAACTCGCCAGAAGCCACCGGGCCACCGGGCCAGGCAGCCTGGAGCTTCACCCCAGATACCGATCCCGGGCCGCCAGGCGGGTACGGCACCTGGACCCTCACCCTGCCCGACGGCAGGACCCTCGCCGTGCAACTGCGGCCGGTGCCGACGTTCGACTGCGACCACCGGAACGAGTCGCACGCCTACCAGCCCAACGACACCCTCCGCCACCTGGTCCAGATCCGAGACGGGGAATGCACGTTCCCGCCCTGCTCCCGCCACGCGAGGGAAACCGACTTCGAGCACGCCACGCCATATGACAAGGGCGGCCGGACGTGCGCGTGCAACGCCGGCGCTCGCAGCCGCGCCTGCCACCAGGTCAAACAGTCGCCCGGCTGGAACGTCACCCAGCCAAGGCCCGGCTGGCACCAATGGGAAACGCCAAGCGGCCGCATCTATATCCAAGGCCCGAAGCAATATCCGGTCTAACTCCGGCCCGGTCACCCGCTCAGCCCCGCCGAGACAGCCGAGCACTGAGGCCACGCCCGTTACTCCGGGAGCCGCTGCCCACCGCTGGCCAACGCCCGGCTCGGCGTCGGTCTCGCCCACGGTCTCCCGCTGGACTCCGCGCCTGAGGAAGAGGAAGGCCACGACCGCGGCCACCGCCATGATGACCCCCATGCCGGTGAGGACCTCCTGGGTCGCGGAGGCGAAGTCAAGGCGGATGAACAGCGGGATGTCGGCCACGTTGCCGTTGCCGCCCTGCAACTGGGCGACGGAGGCCGCCTCGGTGGCCGCCGCGTGATCAGACAGGCCCTGGCTGATGAGCGACCCGGTGATGTTGGACCGGAACTCGGAGATCAGCACCGTGCCGAGGATGGCGAACCCGAGGCTGGCGCCGTAGTTGCGGACGGTCTGGGTGATGCCGGTGGCCTCACCGTAGGAGAGCCGGGAGGCGCGGTTAATCGCGTCGGTGTTGGACTGCCCGAGCATGAGCCCCATGCCGGCGCCGGCCACGATGATCCAGACCACCAGCGGGCCCGACTTCAGCTTGGTCACCTCCCCGGCCCACACGAAGTAGCCGACGGCCGCGAGCACGCAGCCGAGCACCACCGGCCGCTTGGCGCCCGCCCGGTCCAGCATCCGGCCGCCGATCTGCGCGGCGACCACGAAGCCGATGAAGAAGTACAAGATGAGCAGGCTGGAGGCCGTCGGCTTCAAGCCGAGCGAGATCTGCCCGTAGGTGCTGGCGAAGAAGAACACCGGGATGAACGCCATCATGGAGATGCCCAGGATGATGTTCTCGACCAGGAACGGCCGGTTGTTGAAGATGCGCACGTTCATGAGCGGCTGGTCGGTGCGCAGCTCGACCCGGTAGAACACGACGAGCAGCACGACGCCGACCGCGATGCACACCTCGACGGCGGGGTTGCCCCAGCCCCACAGCTGCGACTGCTGGAAGCCGAACACGCTCAGCCCGACCCCGCCGATGATCAGGGCGAGGCCACGGTAGTCGATCGGCGCGGGCCGGTACTCGGTCACCGGCTTGGCGATGGCGATGAGCACCAGCGCGATGATGGCGACGGGCACGTTGATCCAGAAGATCGACCGCCAGGTCCACTCGATCAGGTAGCCGCCGGCGATCGGGCCGATGGCCGTGAGCCCGCCGGCGATGCCGAAGAACAGCGCGAGCGCGCGGCCGCGCGAGCCCAGGTCGAACGTGGCCACCACGATGGCGAGCGCGGCCGGGAACATGATCGCCCCGCCGGCGCCCTGCACCGCGCGGAACGTCACCAGCCACGCCTCGGCCGCCCCGCCGCTCGGCGTCAGCCCGCACAGCGCCGACGCCGCCGCGAAGATGATCACGCCGAGCACCACCATCTTGCGGTGCCCCAGGGTGTCGGCGAGCCGGCCGCCGAACGCGAACAGCGCCGCCAGCGCCAGCAGGTAGGCGTTGATCGCCCACTGGATCCCGGTGCTCGACAGCCCGAGATCGTGCTGGACCGTCGTCGCGGCGATCGACACGATCGTCTGGTCAATGAACGTCATCGCCACCGCGAAGATCATCGCGGTGAGCACCAAGCTCTTCGACTGGCCCCGGCTGCTGGCCGCAAGCGTCGTCATGCCGCCCCCCGTACCTAGAGCACTTCGCACTCACCGTCCGTCCGCACAGCGGACACCAGCGTCGCACGCCCGGCGCCCGCAGCGCGAGACGGTGCGGCCAACTTGCCCCCGTGCTGGCCGCCTTCCGCAGGATTATAGCGAAACGCGATGATACGGTTACAGCGCGCATCCCTTCGGGATAAATATTAATTTCGATTGATCCCGAACGATGGCAGCTGGCTCTGGCCCGGAAGACCGCGGCCACGGGGGCCGTGGGACACCGAAGCGAGCGTCCAAAGGGGGATGGATGCTTCCAATTTCCTTCAACAGCGTGCTGATCATCGCCGGGATCTCGGTGTTCGTGCCCGTCGTGCTCGGGCTGCTCCCGCGGTTGCCGGTGCCCGGCGCGGTGCTCGAGGTCATCGCCGGCATCATCGTCGGGCCGTCGGTCCTCGGCTGGGCGCGGATCGACGCGCCGGTGGAAGTGCTGAGCACGCTCGGCCTCGGCATGCTGCTGTTCCTCGCCGGGCTCGAGATCGACGTCGAGCGGCTGCGCGGGCCGCTGTCCCGGCTGGCGGTCACCGCGTTCGCCGTTTCCGCCGCGCTCGGCATTGGCGGCGGCTTCCTGTTCTGGCTGGCCGGCCAGGCAACCCAGCCGATCCTGCTCGGCATCGTCTTGATGTCGACGTCCGCCGGGCTGCTGCTGCCGCTGCTCAAGGACGCGGGCGAGGCTGGCACCGAGTTCGGCCAGCTCATCATGACGGCGGCCGCCCTCGCCGAGATCGTCCCCATCCTGCTGCTTTCGCTGCTCTTCTCGGTCTCAGGGAAGTCGCCGGGCGAGCAACTCGCGTCGCTGGCGATATTCGTCGCCCTGCTGGTGCTGATCGGGCTGGCCGTGGGGGGCGTCCGCCGGCTGCGCAGGCTGGACCAGTTGCTTGAGTACCTGTCGCGGCGGAGCGGCCAGCTGCGGGTCCGCGCCACGCTGACGCTGGCGCTCGGCTGCGGCGTGCTGGCCTACCAGTTCGGCTTCGCGTCGATCCTCGGCGCGTTCGCCGCGGGCCTGCTGGTGCGGATCATCGAGATCTCCGGCCGCGAGCCGAACCGGGACTTCCTCATCAAGCTCGAAGGCATCGGGTTCGGCTTCCTCGTCCCCGTCTTCTTCATCAGCACCGGCGTCTCCTTCCAGCTGAAGGGCCTGCTCACGCATCCGGGCGCGCTCGCCCTCGTGCCGCTGCTCCTCCTCGCCCTGCTGGTCGTGCGGGGAGTGCCCGCGGCGCTGTACGCGCGCACCGTGGGCCGCCGTCGCGCCGCGGCGGGCGGCCTGCTGCAGGCCACCACGCTGACGTTCGTCATCGTGGCGACGGAGATCGGGCTCGCGGCCGGGAAGATCACCCCGGCCGCCTCCGCCGCCCTGGTCGCCGCCGGGCTGCTGTCGGCGGCCCTGTTCCCCGCCGGAGCGGCGCGGCTGCTGCCCCGGCGGTCCCGGCGGTCCCGGCGACCGGGCGAGGTCGCCGTGCCGGCCCCACGCCCGGCCGTCCGCGACCAGGAACCCGACGAGGAACCCGATCAGGAGCCCGAGGCGACGGCCCCGCCCGCCCCAGATTCCGGCTGACGGGGGAATGAGCGGGCGAATATGCACCAGATATCGCTACTCGCGCTACTCTCAGAAGAGCGTGGCGTGAGTGCAGGGGAGGCCGGTACCGCGGTGTCAGAACGGCAATCAAAGGATTCCAGGGATCCGGCCTGGGATCCGCGGCTTAATACCGGCGTCCCGCAGGTGGCCAGGGTCTACGACTACTGGCTGGACGGCAAGGACAACTTCGCCGCCGACCGGGTGGTCGGCGAGGAGACGATCGCGGTCTTCCCCGGTATCCGGTTGTCCGCGCAGGCCAACCGGGCGTTTCTCCGCCGCACCGTGCGTTACCTGGCCAATGCGGAAGGGCTCCGGCAGTTCCTCGACATCGGCACGGGGCTGCCCACGGCGGACAATACCCATGAGGTGGCCCAGGCCGTCGCACCGGAAAGCAGGGTCGTCTACGTCGACAACGACCCGCTGGTCCTGGCGCACGCCCGCGCGCTGCTGACCAGCAGCGCGGACGGCGTCACGGCCTACCTCGACGCCGACCTGCGCGACACTGGCACGATCCTTGCGGACGCGGCGACGACCCTGGACCTCACCCGTCCGGTCGGCATCATGCTGCTGGCCATGCTGCATTACATCCCGGACCTAGCCGAAGCGCGGCAGATAGTGGAGCGGCTGATGGGCGCCGTGCCCGCGGGCAGCTTCCTGGTGATCTCCCACGCGGGCACCGACCTGCTGCCCGATGACGTCGCCGCGTTCGAGAAGAGCCTTAACGCCCACCTCCCGGCGGAACAACACCACGTCGCGCGCCCGCGCGACGTGGTGACGGGCTTCTTCGACGGCCTCCAGCTCCTGGAGCCTGGCCTGGTCCGGGTCAGCGACTGGCGCCCGGAATCGGCGGAGGAGGCCGCCACCCCGACGATCCTGTGGGGCGGCGTCGGCAGGAAGCCCTGAGCGGTGTTATCCCCGGCTTCGCGGCTTGAGCCTGGCATTGGGCAGCGGCGGGGCCGCCAGCCGCCGTGGCGTCCCCGTGTAGCCCTCGACCCGCCCGAACTGGTCAAGCTCGGCCTCCCAGGCCTGGCGGAACGCCGCGATCTCCTCATGGCTGCGGCCGACGAAGTTCCACCACATGACGATGTCCTCCGCAAACGGCGCGCCGCCGAGCAGCAGGATCCGGGCCGGCCCGTCGGTCAGGTTGGCCAGCTCTACCGTGACCGCGCCGGGCGGCAGGTAGCCAAGCTCGGCCGGCTGGAGCCGGGTGCCGGACATGCTGACCGGCCCAAGGTCCACGAGGACGCCGTGCTCGTACGCCGGCTCGACCGGCAGGGCGACCCGGGCCCGCGGTGCGAGCACGATCTCGGCGCCGAGCAGCGGTGAGTACGTCGGCACCGGCGACTCCAGGCCGGCCAGCGTGCCGAGGAACACGCGCGCCGTCGCGCCGCCGAGGTCGGCCGGCGCGGGCACGTAGTGCCGGAAATCCCGCGCCCCGTTGCGGTGCGCGTCCGGCAGCGCCACCCACAGCTGCACCCCGTGCAGCACCGTCGTGGCCGGGGTCGATACCTCCGAATGGCAGATCCCGTGCCCGCTGGTCATCAGGTTCAGCTCGCCGGGCCGCACGAGCGCGTGCGTGCCCAGGCTGTCGCGGTGCTCGACCTCGCCGGCGAACAGCCAGCTCACGGTCTGCAGGCCGGTGTGCGGATGCGGGGCCACGTCCATGCCGGCGCTCACCCGGACGTCCTCGGGGCCGTAGTGGTCGGCGAAGCACCAGGCCCCGATGAACGACCGCTGGCGCTGGGGGAGCGTTCGCCGGACGCGCATCGCCCGCGGCCCGCCGAGCGGGACGTCCCGCGCGGTCAGCACCTCGGCCCCGCCGGCGGCGGGGCGAAGCCGACTTCCGCGCTCCGCCAGCTCGGCCGGGTGAGTTTCCAGGTTGCTCATGAATGCCCCTCCAGTCCTCGCCCCGCCCACCGAGAAATCTATGCCTAGTGGTAGAGCCCGCCTCCGTTCGGGATAAATGTTCTTGAAAGCCGTTCGCCGTGAGATGGGGATTCCCGATGAGCATCGAGCCTGCCAGCCAACTGGACGCCGCCGACCCGCTCGGGCCGTTCCGTTCCCGGTTCGTGGCGGCGGACGACCCGTCCGTCGTCGCCTACCTGGACGGCAACTCGCTCGGGCGGCCGCTGGCCGTGACGGGGGAGCGGCTCGCGGGCTTCGTGGCCGGCGCGTGGGGCCGCGGCTGATCCGGAGCTGGGACGAGGCCTGGATGGCCGAGCCGGTGACCGTGGGGGACCGGCTGGCCGAGATCGCCCTGGGCGCCGCCGCCGGCCAGGTGATCGTCGCCGATTCGACGACGGTGCTGCTGTACAAGCTGATCCGGGCCGCCGTCGCCGCCCGCCCCGGCCGGGACGAGCTGGTCATCGACCGGGCGAACTTCCCGACGGACCGGTTCATCGTGGACGGCGTCGCGGCCGAGCGCGGGCTGACGGTCAGGTACCTGACGCCGCCGCACGCGGCGGGCGTGCGCCCCGATGACGTCGCGGCGGCCATCGGCGAGCGCACCGCGCTGGTCGTGCTCAGCCACGTCGCCTACCGGTCCGGGTTCCTCGCCGACATGGCGGCCATCACCAGCGCGGCCCACGAAGCGGGGGCGCTGATCCTGTGGGACCTGTGCCATTCGGCGGGCGTGCTGCCGATCGAACTCGACGCGTGTGACGTCGACCTGGCGGCGGGGTGCACCTACAAGTACCTGAACGGCGGCCCCGGGTCGCCCGCCTTCTGCTACGTCGCGACGCGGCTGCAGGAGGAACTGCGGCAGCCGATCTGGGGCTGGATGGGCGCGGGCGACCCGTTCGCGATGGGGCCGGAGTACCGAGCCGGCCAAGGGGATACGCAAGTTCATCTCGGGCACCCCGCCGGTGCTGGCGATGCAGCCGCTGAAGGACATGCTCGAGCTGATCGCCGAGGCGGGCCTCGCGGCCGTCCGGCGCAAGTCGGTCGCGCTCACCGAGCGCGCGATCGCGCTGGCCGACGAGCGTGCTCGCGCCGCTCGGCGCCGTGCTCGCCAGCCCGCGGGACGCCGCCGAGCGCGGTTCGCACGTCACCGTCGACCATCCCAGGTTCGCCGAGGTGACCGCGGCCGTGTGGAAACGCGGCGTGATCCCCGACTTCCGGCCGCCGGACGGCATCCGGATCGGGCTGTCCCCGCTCAGCACCAGCTTCGCCGAGCTTGACCGCGGGATCGAGGCGATCGCGGAGGAGCTGACTTTCCTGAACCTCTTGATTCTCATGATATCTAGATACCATGAGACCAACGCTAGCGTTCATCCCGAGTCCGCCGGCGAACGGCATCCACCTGGGCCCGGTGTTCCTCCACGTCTACGGGCTGATGTACGCCATCGGGATCGCGCTGGCGGTGTACATCACCGCCCGGCGGTGGGCGGCGGCGGGCGGTGACCGCGCGCTGGTCTACGACGTCGTCGTATGGGTGGTGCCGGTCGGGCTTATCGGCGCGCGGATCTACTTCGACGTCACCACCCCGTTCGACATCACGCCGCACGCCTGGTGGGGGCCGCTGGCGATATGGAAGGGCGGCCTCGGGGTCTGGGGCGGGATCGCCGCCGGGGCCGCGGCGGGCGTGTGGCGGGTCCGCCGCGCCGGGGCGAACGTCGGCCTGTTCATGAACGCGGTCGCGCCCGCCCTGCTGGTCGCGCAGGCGATCGGGCGCATCGGCAACTACTTCAACCAGGAACTGTTCGGCAAGCCGAGCGGGCTGCCGTGGGCGCTGGAGATCAGCCCGGCGGCCCGGGTGAACGCGGGGATCCCGGCGGCGGACCTGAAGTACGCCACCTTCCAGCCGTCGTTCCTCTACGAGCTGATCTTCGACCTGGCCTTCGCCGCGTTCCTGGTCTGGCTCGGCCACCACCGGCCGATCAAGCCGCAGGGGCTGTTCGCCCTGTACGTCGCCGGGTACTCGGGCTACCGGATCTTCGAGGAGACGATCAGGACCGACTCCTCGGCCTACTTCCTCGGGCTGCGGCTCAACTTCTTCATCGCGATCACGCTGACCCTCGTCGGGCTGGCGTGGTTCGTCCTGGTGCAGCGGCGCGGTCAAGAACGGAACTATCCCGAACGACTGCGTGTTTCACCCGACTCGCCTCCCATGACCCCCTTGGTCGGCGGAAGATATCTCGATACCATGATCCCGTTATGGCGCTGGAATCCGCCGCGGCCGGCAAGGCCCGGACCAAGAACATGGTGCTGCGACTCGACCCGGACCTGGCCGACCTGCTGGCCACCGTCGCGGAAGTGGAGGGCCGCTCGGTGTCCGACGTTGCCAGGGAGGCGATCTCGGCGCTGGTCGAGGCGCGCCGCAAGGACAAGCGGTTCCGCCGCCTGCTCGAGGACAACCTGGCCAGGCACCAGCGGCTGCTCGACCTGCTGCAGGACAGTCCGCCGTGATCGCGCTCGACGCGGCCGACCTCGTCGTGATCGCCGGCCGCACCATCGGCATCGGCACCGACGCCGCGCTCGATCAGATGGACATCACGGCCGCGCAGGAAGCGCTGGCCGAGGCGCGGCCGCCGGAACCCGGCCGGGATTTCCCCGGCCGGGCCGCCGCCGCGACGGCCGGCGTCGAACTGGTGCGGGCCCTGCTGCGCCACCCGCCGTTCCCCGCGCAGGCCCAGCCGGTGGCGGTCGCGGCCGGGCTGCAGTTCCTGTCGCTCAACGGCTGGCGCGCCGACCTGGACCCGCCCGCGACCGCCGTCGTGGTGGTGGAGGCGCTGGCGTCGGGGCAACTGTCCGCCGTGGACGCCGCCGCGTGGCTCGAACCGCGACTCACCCCGGCCCGGCGCCCCCCTGTCGCCCGGGCGCGGTCCGGACTCCGGCGGCCGGCGGCGCTCCCCGCGGCGCGCGTGCCCGCCGGCCGGGTTGCGGCGGGCGCCCTGCTCACGGTCGCGGTCACCGGGTTCACGCTGCTCGCCGCGGCGTGCTCCCGCGGTCCGGCCATGCCCGCCAGCCCTGCCGGCGGCGTGTCCGTCGTCCAGCCGGCCCCGGCATCGTCGCCGTCGGCGCGGGCGCCGGCGCCGACGGCCGCCTGGACTCGGTCCAGTTCCGCGCCGCCGAGGTCGCCTGCCGTCCGTGAACGGAAAATGACTGTCGCGACGCGAACCTGACGTCTTCCCTGCGCCGCATGGGCGAGAACCTGAACTCCTGAGTGCCCGCCCCGCGTTAACGGAACTTCCCGGGTGGCGCGTGCCGTTCACGGAGTGTGGAACAGATCACACGGATTCTCAACCACAGGGTCAACGAACTGTTTCCCGACGGCGCGGTGGTCCGGGCCGAGCTGCTGCGGGACGTCGACAATCCCGGCCAGCTGACGGTCCGGGTGTTCATCCCGGCGACCGAAGACCCGGTCGCCTGGGCCGCCGCCCACCAGGAACCGATGGCCGAGCTGCGCGGCGAGCTGTCGCTGCGGCTGCCGTCGGCCAAGTCGCTCGAGTTCACCTCTGACGCCCCCGACGCCCCGGTGGTCAGCATGCCGGACGACGGCTCGCAGGCCGCCGAGCAGCTGCCGAGCCGGGAGATCGTGGTCGCGGGCGATGGCGCTGCTCCGCGAGAACTACGTGTTCCCCGAGCTGGCCGAGCAGGCCGCCGTCGCCGTCGAGGCGCGGCTGGCGGCCGGGGAGTACGACAACCTGGACGAGATCACGCTCACCGAGCTGCTCACCGGCCACCTGCAGGAGGCCACCGGCGACAAGCACCTCGGGGTGCGGCTCGGCGGCGGGCCGGGTCCTCGCCGGGGACCGGGACCGGGCGGCGGGCCAGGCGGCGGGCCGGGCCCCGTCCGCGGGCCAGGCCCGGTCCGCGGTCCTGGACCCGATCACGGTCCCGACGACGAGCCCGTCGACCGTGAGGCGAGGCGGCTGAAGATGCGCCAGATGGGACGGATGGACAACTTCGGCATCCACCGCGTGGAACGCCTCGACGGCAACGTCGGCTACCTCGACCTGCGCCGGGTGGGGGTGCCGGAGAACGCCGGCCCGGCGATCGCCGCGGCGATGGAACTGGTCTACGGGACCTACGCGCTGATCATCGACCTGCGGCGGAACGGCGGCGGCTCGATCGACGGCGCGGCGCTCTGGTGCAGTTACCTCCTCCCCGAGCAACCCGTCCACCTCAACGACGTCTTCCACGCCGACACCGGGGAGACCAGGCAGTTCTGGTCGCTGCCGTACCTGCCGGGCAGCCGCTACCTGGACCGCCCCGTGTACCTGCTGACCAGCAGCCGCACGTTCTCCGGCGGCGAGGACATCGCTTACACGCTCCAGGCGCAGGGCCGGGCCGAGGTCATCGGCGAGGTGACCGGCGGCGGCGCCCACCCCGCTAGGGGCTTCCCGATCAGCCCGGCCGTGCACATCGGCATACCGTTCGCCCGCTCGATCAACCCCATCACCGGCACGAACTGGCAGGGCACCGGCGTGATCCCGGATACCGCGGCGACCGCCGACGAGGCCTACGACGTCGCCTACGCCAAGGCGCTCAGGCACGTCGCGGGCCTCAGCGACGTCCCGCCGCCCGTCGCCGACGAGGCCAGGGGAAGCTCGCCGCCCTGACCGGCTGATCCCGGTGACGCCCGGGCTGTTAGCATGCCCGCATCGGCCAGGGGAGGACGGCGCGGTGCCCGAGTCGAAGGGACATCTCAACCCAGGATCGAGCGGCGTCGGCTTTGACCGCTTCGAGCTCGGTGACGGCCTGTCCGACCTCGCACGGCACGTCTGGGTCGTCCGCTGGTCCGTGCCCGACGGCGAGGTCCGGCCGCAGCGCGTGCTGACCTACCCCGCGTTCAACGTCGTGATCGAGCCGGGCCTGACCGCCCTGTACGGCCCCGACTCCCGCGTCCAGGTCCAGGAGCTGCGCGCCACGTCCTGGGCCGTCGGCATCCTGTTCCGGCCCGCCGCCGGCCCGCTGCTTACCGGCACCGACCCCGTTGTGCTGGTCGGCGCGAGCGAGTCGCTGCCCGCCGCGCCCAGCGATCGGGTGCGGCGGATCATGACGGCCCCCGGCTACGACCGCGACGAGCTGGCGCGGGTGCTGCGCGCCTGGCTGCTCCCGGTCGCGGCCGGGGTCGACGACCGTGGCCGGCTCGCCAACGAGGCCTGCCGCCTCGCCGAAGAGGACCCCGGACTTACCCGCGCGGCCGACCTGGCCGCCCGCCTGGACATGTCGCCGCGCACCCTGGAGCGGCTGGTCCGTTCTTACACCGGCATGACCCCGAAGTGGCTGATCGAGTGCCGTCGCCTCCAGCAGGCCGCGACCACCTTGTTCTCGTCACCGGACACCGACCTCTCCACGCTCGCGGCCGAGCTTGAGTACACCGATTACCCGCACTTCTTCCGGCAATACCAGCGCGTGCTCGGTGAGCCGCCAACCGCGACCCGCGAACGCGGCCGCCAGGCCGTCGCGACCGCGCAATCCGGTAAGCCACGGTCCCCACCCGCGCCGTCGCCCCGGACGCGTGGCGGCGGCATCCGGCCAGCAACGCCGGTCATGGGGCTACCTCCGGCCGCCCGCGCGGCAGTACGCTGGCAACAGAAGGTCGCAGGAGGCGCGATGGTCTATCTCGGAGGCCCGCGAGGACGCGGTCCCCGGCGCCGGGGACTCTACCTGCACACCCCGCCCCCCGGCTACCGGCCGCCGAGGAACCGGATGCCGAAGCGGGACCGGCAGCGAATGCTGCGCCAGGACTACATCCTCATGCGCGTCACCACCGTGGTCGCTAGTCGGCCGTGGCCGTCGCGCTCGTGGTCGCTCTTCGTGGTAATGATCGCGACCCACAGCTAGCCCCACCAGGCTTAGCCGAGCGCGCGGACTGGCCTGATAGCGTCACTGGTCATGGCTGGGTATGACGTGGTGCTTCGCGGCGGGCGGGTCATCGACCCCGAATCGGGCTTGGACGCGGTGCGCGACGTGGCCATCGCGGACGGCCGGGTGGCGGCGGTCGGCACCGGCCTGCCGCCGGGCGGGCAGGAGGCGGACGTCACCGGCCAGGTGGTCACGGCCGGGTTCATCGACCTGCACAGTCACGCCCACGACCTGGGCAGCGCCCGGCTCCAGGTGACCGACGGGGTCACGACCGCGCTTGAGCTCGAGGCGGGCGTCACGCCGGTCGGCGCCGCCTACGCGGCCGCCGCCGCGGCGGGCAGGCCGCTGAACTACGGGTTCGCCGCGTCCTGGGCGATGGCCAGGATGGACGTGCTCGCCGGCCTGACGCTGGACGGCTCGATCGGCCCGCTGTTCGCCAACCTGGCGAACCCGCGGTGGCGAGCGCGCCGCCTCCGCGGCGGAAATCGCCCGGATCCTGGCGATGCTAGAGGCGGACGTGGCCGACGGCGCGCTCGGCATCGGCATGCTGGTCGGGTACGCGCCCGGCGCGACGCCGGATGAGTACCTGCGGGTCGCCGCGCTCGCCGCCGCCAGCGGGGTACCGACCTTCACCCACTCCCGCGACCTCGTCGAGTTCACCCCGGGCGGCCCTATCGACGGGGCCGAGGAAATCGTCCGCGCCGCCGGCGAGACCGGTGCCCACATGCACTACTGCCACGTCAACAGCACGACGATGCGGCACGCCGACCGGGTGCTCGGGCTCATCGAGCGCGCGCAGCGGGCGGGCGCCCAGGTAAGCACCGAGGCCTACCCGTACGGCGCGGGCATGACCGGCATCGGCGCCGCCTTCCTGGCGCCGGAACGGCTCTCCGAGCGCGGCCTGACCCCGCGGTCCCTCATCTACGCCCCCACCGGGGAGGAGGTCGCGGACGCCGCCCGGCTGACCCAACTGCGCGCCACCGACCCAGGCGGCCTGGCCATCATCAGGCAGCTCGACGAGGATGACCCAGGCGACCAGGCCGTCCTCCGGCGCTACCTGACCTTCCCCGGCTCGGTGATCGCCAGCGACGCCATGCCGCTGACCTGGATCGACGCCGCGCCGGAGCCCGCCTCCTGGCCACTTCCGCCGCACGCGTTCACCCACCCGCGGACGGCGGGCACGTTCGCGCGCTCGATCCGCACGCTCAGCGGGAACGGCGGGCTGTCCCTGCCCGAGGTCCTGGCCAAGTGCAGCCTGCACCCGGCGGTGCTGCTGCAGGACCGGGTGCCGGCGATGCGCCGCAAGGGGCGGGTCAGCGCGGGCAGCGACGCGGACATCGTGGTGTTCGACCCCGCGGCCATCACCGACCAGGCCACCTACGTCGAGACCACCCGGCCGTCCGCCGGCATCAGCCAGGTCCTGGTCAACGGCACCTTCGTGGTCCGCGACGGCCACCTGGACCCCGCCGCGCGCCCCGGCCGCCCCGTCCGCGCCTAACTTCCGCGAACCCACCAGGCGTATTCGCGGTACGGAACGGCGGCATCCGTTATACGGCATTGTCAGCCGTCGGCCGCACGTGCCTGAATGTGAGTGAACAGCACGGGACGGCAATGGGCCAAGACCAAGCCCAACGACACGACGGGCAACCGACGGAGCGCGAGATCCATGATCATTGATGCGGCACCCGTACGGGTCGGCGACACCGAGCTCCTCGCCCCCCGGGTCGGCCTGGGAACCGCCGTCCTCGGCAACTTCCTGCAAGCGATCAGCGACGCCGACGCCGTCGCGGTGATCAGCCGCGCGCTGGCGAGCGGCGTGCGCTACATCGACACCGCCCCCCTGTACGGACACGGGCTGGCCGAGCGGCGCGTGGGCATGGCCATCGCCGGCTCGCCGCCCGCCGGACTGGTCGTCTCGACCAAGGTCGGGCGGCTGCTGCGGGCGGGCGCGCCGCGCGATGACACCCAGTACCACGACGGCGTCTCCTTCTATAAGGAGGTACCGGCCGCGGGACCGATGTGGGACTTCAGCTACGACGGTGTCCGCCAGTCGGCCGAGGAGAGCCTGGAGCGCGTCGGCGTCGGCCGGTTCGACGTCCTGCACCTGCACGACCCGGACGACCATCTCGAGCAGGCCGCCACCACCGGCTACCGCGCACTGCGCGATTTGCGCGCCGAAGGAATGGTCACGGCCATCGGCGCCGGCTCGAACCGGTCCGCGCCGCTCGCGGAACTCGTCCGCACCTGCGATCTTGATGTCGTGCTCCTCGCCGGCCGCTACACGCTGCTCGACCAGACCGCGCTGGCGGACCTGCTGCCATTGTGCGAAAGTCGCGGAGTCTCGGTTGTGATCGGCGGCGTATTCAACAGCGGGATCCTGATCGATCCGGTTCCCGGCGCGCACTTCAATTACCTGCCCGCCGATCAAGCGCTCCTCGCCAAGGCGACGGCCATCCGGGAGATCTGCGACAAGCACGAAGTGCCGCTCGCGGCGGCCGCCATCCAGTTTCCGCTGGCTCACCCGCGCGTGTGCACCGTGCTGATGGGTCCACGGACAATCAGCGAGCTCGAAACGGACCTGTCTCTGTTCGAGGTGGAGATCCCGCCGCGGCTCTGGGCGGATCTGCGGCAGGCGGGACTGCTCGGCGCCGACACCCCGACGCCGGAGTGAGGAGAGCACTCAGTGACGTTGCGCGTCGATGCCCACCACCACTTCTGGGACCCGGCCCGGTACTCCTACCCCTGGATGGCCGGCGATGCGATGGATCCGGTCCGCCGCGCCTTCACCCCCGATGATCTCCGCGGCCCGCTCAGCGAGGAGCAGGTCGACGGCACCGTGCTCGTGCAGACGCTGTCCAGCGTGCCGGAGACCCGCGAATTCCTGGACCTCGCGGCGGCGACCGGCTTCGTCCGCGGCGTCGTCGGCTGGGTCGACCTGACCTCCCCCAGCGTCGCCGACGACCTTGACGCGCTCCTCGACGGCCCGGCCGGCCGCTGGCTGGTCGGCATACGTCACCAGGTCCACGACGAGCCTGACCCGGACTGGCTCGCGCGCGCCGACGTGCACCGCGGCCTCGCCGCCGTACAGGCCCGCGGCCTCGCCTACGACCTGCTGATCCGCGCTCGGGAGCTGCCCGCCGCCGTCGAAACGGTCCGGAGATTCCCCGGCCTGCGATTCGTGCTCGACCACATCGCCAAGCCGCGCATCGCCGACGGCCGCGACGACCCGTGGAGCCAGCGCATGCCGGCGCTCGCCGCGCAGCCGAACGTCGCCGTCAAGCTCTCGGGAATGGTCACCGAGGCCGACTGGGCGACGTGGTCTCCCCGCGACCTCCGCCCGTTCGTCAGCGAGGTCGCCGCGTGGTTCGGCGTACCAGCGGCTCATGTTCGGTTCTGACTGGCCCGTCTGCCTGCTCGCGGGCTCGTACCACGCCGTCCTCGGCGGCCTCATCGACGCGTTGCCCGCCATGTCCCCGGCCGAACTTGACCAGGTGCTCGGCCTGAATGCAGTGCGCGTCTATCAACTCGACCAGGTGAGGCTGTTCTGCGCGCCCGATCCCGGGAAGCTGCCAGCGGTCCCGGGCGGCGGGGTCGATGGCCGTGGACGCGCCAGGCGCCTGCGGCCGCTCCAGGTAGCCGTCGCGCACGCGGCTTCGCTCGGTGAACGCCGCTTGCGTCCACGGAATGAACTCGATCAGGGGCGGGGCCTCGCGAGAGCACCGTCGCCGACGAGGTGCTGGTGGACTTGCATCATGTCGCCGGCGTGCGGCGCTAGCCGCAGCCGCGGCTCCCGGCGCAGGCCGCTACCTGAGCCACTCCGTCACTCCGGCGACCCGGGTGGCGTCGACCTGGACGACGCGCAGCAGCTCCGCGGCAATGAAGCTGGCGAACTGCGGGCGAGTACATGCTTTCGCCAGTGGCGATGTCGATGCGGGTTGAGTGCTGGAGGCGCCGGTGGTCGTCCAGGTCATCGGGATGGAACGGCTCCTCCCCCAGTCCATCCGCGCTTCCTCGAGCACGGGCATGATCAGGTTGGCCGTGTAAAGGTCCCAGCGCTGGTTGGCGGCGCACATGAGGGTCACGTCGTCACCGATCTGGCTGCGCACCGCCTGCACCGGCGCGCGTCCTCGCGCCAGTCCGGGTGGCCTACCTTCATCTTCACTCGCCGCCGCCCTGGTCGATCAGCGACGTCAGGTCGCCGGACGAGCTCGCCTACGCTGAAGTTCAGCCAGCCGCCGTCGGTGTTGCCGGGCTCGTCGGGCTCCGGGCAGTGGCCGTGGACCACGCCAGCGAGGGCATCCGCTGCGTGGCGATCTGCCCAGGGACCGTGGAGACTGAGTGGATCGCGAAGATCATCGCCGACGCGCCCGACCCGGCGGCCGTGCGCCAGGCGATGGCAGAGCGGCAGCTCGACGGGCGGATGGGATCGCCGGACGAGGTCGCCGCCATGGTCGCCTTCGTCGCCAGCCCGGACGGCCGGTTCATCAACGGAGCCGCCCTCGTCCTCGACGGCGGGCTGACCGCCGCGTGAGCGCGCTTGCCGGGTGACGGGAAGTTGATCTAGCGTGCGATTTATGGTGCATCCGGGATGAACGGGCCGTCCTTCCCCGAGGAAGCCGGCCCGGCCGCGCCGGGCCTGCGCTGTCGGCCTTGGCGCGGCCGGGCTTGGCGCGGCCTGACCTCGGCGCGGCCGACCTGACCGCCCGTGACCCCCGGGACGCCATGTCGCTGCAGACCGCCTGGCTGCGCAGCTTCCTCGCCGTGGCGGACAAGAGCGGTTTCGGCGCCGCCACCCTCGTGCTGCACCTGTCCCAGTCCCGGGTCAGCGCCCACATCGCGGCGCTCGAACATGCCCTCGGCGTCAGCTTGTTCGACCGCAAGGCCCGGCCGGTCTGCATGACCGAAGCGGGCGAACTCTTCCGCGGGCACGCCCTGACCGCCCTGCTCGAGTTGCAGAGCGGCATTGACGCGGCCCGCAGCACCCTCGACAACTTCGTCGCGCGCGTGACGATCGGCAGTTACCCCAGCGTCAGCTCCATCTACCTCCCGTCGGTGCTGCGGGAGCTCAAGACGAAGTACCCAGGCGTGACGGTCGACCTGGTTGAGGGAGCCGCCGCGTCGCTGGAGGAGATGGTCGTGAACGGGACCGTCGATCTCGCGTTCCGGCCGCTGTTGCCGAAGATGCGCGAGAACACGCTCTGCCACCGCACGATCTGGCGTGAGGACATCGTCGCCGTGATGCGCGATCACGATCCCCTCGCCAGGCAGGCCTCCGTCAGCATCGATGACATGCTCAGCCGGCCGCTGATCGGCAACCCGGCGGGCAGCGAGGAAGACGGCGGCGGATTCGACCTGCGCAACACGCTCGCCGACGCGGCCTGCCGGGCCGACGTCGCCTACCTGACCGATCAGCCGGCCACCCTGGTCGCGCTGGTCCGCTCGGCCTTCGGCGTCGGCGTCATCAACCGCCTTGCGCTGCAGACCACCAGCACCGAAGGGCTGACGATCCGGACCATCGACTCTCCCAGCGCGCACCGGGAAGTGGCCCTGCACTGGACGCGCCGCCGCGCGGACTCTGCCGTCGTCAAAGCATTTCTCGACGCACAGCAGCAGGTGCCGCTGCCAGCCGGCGTACAACCGATACGTGACCAGAGCACCAGGCCAGTGCCCTAACGGCGGTTGCTCGGACGATCAGCGAACGGCCGTGTCGCGCCACGCGGGTCCGGCCGGGAACGAGAACTCCGCCAGTGACTCCGGTCGTAGCTGGGTGGAGAAACCCGGCGCGGAGGGTGCCTGGTAGCGCCCGGCCGAGACGATCGCGGGGTTGAGGAAGTGCTCGTGCAGGTGGTCGATCCACTCGATCATCCGGCCGTCCGTGGTTCCGGATAGCGCTACGTAATCGAACATCGACAGGTGCTGGACCGCCTCGCACAGTCCGACGCCCCCCGCGTGCGGGCAGACGGGCACCCCGAACTTCGCCGCGAGCAGCAGGTTCGCCAGGTTCTCGTTGACCCCGGCGACCCGGCAGGCGTCGATCTGCATGACGTCGATGGCGTCGGCCTGCAGGAGCTGCTTGAACATCACCCGGTTGGCGACATGCTCACCGGTCGCCACCGGCACCGGCCGCACGGCCTGCCTGATCGCGGCGAAGCCGAGAATGTCGGAAGGGCTGGTCGGCTCTTCGATCCAGGCGGGCCGGACCGGGGCCAGCTCGCGGATCCAGTCGATCGCCGCCGCCACGTCCCAGACCTGGTTGGCATCGATGGCGATGGCAATAGTCTCGCCCACCGTTGCCCGGGCGATCGCGCAGCGCCGCTTGTCGTCGTCAAGCCGGGCCCCGACCTTGAGCTTTACCTGGGTGAAGCCGTCTTCGACCGCTTGCGCGCAGAGCGTGGCGAGGACGTCGTCGGAGTAGCCCAGCCAGCCCGGCGTCGTGGAGTAGGCGGGGTAGCCGTCCCGGCTCAGCGTCTTTGCCCGTTCGTCCTTGCCGGCCAGGCCGCGTTCCAGCAGCTCCAGTGCCTCGTCCGGGGTGAGGGCGTCGGTGAGGTAGCGGAAGTCGACCAAGCCGACGAGCTCCTCGGGAGACAGGTCGGCGAGCAGCAGCCACAGCGGCTTGCCGGCCCGGCGCGCGGCCAGGTCCCAGCATGCGTTCACGACGGCACCGACCGCCATGTGCGCGATTCCGCACTCGGGTCCCAGCCAGCGCATCGGGCTGTAGCCCACCAGCGTCCGGTACAGGCCGCCGAGATCGGCGAGGACCTCGTCCAGGTCACGGCCGACCAGGAACCGCTCCAGGAGACGGATAGCGGCGAGCTGCACGTCGTTGCCGGGGCCGATGGTGAACACGAAGCTGTACCCGGACAACGGCTCGCCGTCAGTGCTCGCGGGATCCGCTTCGTCGGTCCTGATAATCAGGTACGCCGCGGAGTAGTCCGGGCTCGGGTTCATCGCGTCTGAGCCATCCAACCGCAGCGAGGTCGGGAAACGGACGTCATGGGTCACAAATCCGGTGATCTTAGCCATGGGATATCGCGGTCCTCACGATTGCGGGATATAAACTGGTCGGATTGACGGAGGGAGCACCGGTGATCCGCTCCATGATGGCCTTGCTTACCGACGTGTAATCTCCAGTGTTCTGGATTTCGCCGAGTAGGCGGAAGTTTCCCATTACGACGATTCGATCGGCTAGCTGCACTATCTCGCGCAAGTCGCTGGAGATGAGCAGGATGGCCTTGCCCTGGTCGGCGAGCCCGCGCACGAGTCCGTGCACTTCCGCCTTCGCCCCCACGTCGACGCCGACGGTAGGCTCGTCGAGCAGGAGGATTTCCGTCTCCGCCGCCAGCCACTTGGCTAGGCTGACCTTCTGCTGGTTACCTCCGGACAGTCGGGAAACGGTCTGGGAGAGGCCGCTCATTTTAAGTCGCAGGTTCTCGGCCTGGCGCATCACGGCCGGCCGGACGGCCCGCTCGGATACCTGGCCGAGCAGTCCGCCAACCCGGTCCCAGATGGTGATCCCGACGTTACGGCTGATGGAATGTCCAAGGATGAGGCCCTCGCCCTTACGATCCTCGCTGACATAACCCAGTGAGTATTTTCTCAGCGCGTCATAGGGATTCCGGATACGCGCCGGCGTGCCGTCGATGCTGTATGTACCGCGGGTGATGCGCCCGAGCCCGACGAGGCTGCGCGCGAGCTCGGTGCGCCCGGCGCCGACGAGCCCGTAGAGGCCGACGACCTCGCCCGCGTGGACGGTCAGGTTCACGTCTTCGTGCCCGTACTCGGTCGCGAGGCCTTCGAGCCTGAGCCGCGCCGTCCCGGTCTCGCCCTGGCGGCTGGCGGTGACGGGCGCCTGCGATTCCCGGCCGACCATGGCCCGGACGATGTCCGCCCGCGAGATGTCGGCCAGCCGGCGCCCGGTGATGACGTTCCGTCCGTCGCGCAGCACCGTGACCCGGTCACACAGGCCGTAGACCTCTTCCAGCTTGTGGCTGACGAACACGATCGCCGTGCCCCGGTCCCGGAGTTCCCGCAGGATCGCGAACAGGTGCTCTGAGTCCGTTTCGCTGATCGACGAGGTGGGCTCGTCGAGGAACAGCACCCGGCAGCGCGCGGACAGCGCCCGCGCGACCTCCAGCAGCTGCGCCTGGCCCGGGCTCAGCTGCCGCGCCTCCGTGGACGGGTCGACGTTGAGGCCGACCTCGCGCAGCCACGGCCGGGCGTCGCTGAACATGCGCCGGTAGTTGACCACGCCACGGATGACCGCGGCTGATTGCCGAGGAACAGGTTCTCCGCGACCGAGAAGGCCCCGACAAGGTTGCGTTCCTGGTGGACGACGGCGATGCCGCGCGCGGCGGCGGAGCGCGGCCCGCTGAGTTCCACCGGCGCCCCGTCCAGGATATCTGCCCGCGGTCCGGCGGGTAGACGCCGGTCGCGATGTTGATCAGCGTGCTCTTGCCGGCCCCGTTCTCGCCGATGAGCGCGTGGACCTCGCCGCCGCCGAGCCGGAGGTTAGCCTCGTCAAGCGCGACGATTCCGCCGAACACCTTGCTGATGGCCCTGACCTCGAAGACGGCCGGCGCCTCGGCATCACTGTCCACTGTCCCGCCTCCGTCGCGGTTCACGCCCGCCACCCGAAGTCCCGCCACCTGAAGACCCCGCGCCGGCCGCTTGCCGCTGGGCCGCCTCGCCCAGCCGCGACGCGAGCACGGCGGCCAGGATCAGCAGCCCCTCGGCCATCTCGACGGCGTTGGTATTGACGTTCAGCACGATCAGCGCGTCGCTGATCGCCGAGAGGACGACGGCCGCGACCAGCGCGCCGAAGGCGGAAACCTCGCCGCCGGCGAGCGCCGTCCCGCCGATGATCGGCACGGCGAACGAGATGATGAGCCAGTCGCCGCCGGCGGCCGGCGTGGCGGTGCCGATGATCCCCATGTACATGACCGCGGCGACCCCGGCGAGGAGCCCCGAGACGGTGTGGGCGGTGACCTGCGCTCGCCGCGACGAGAGCCCGGCGAGCATGGTCGCGTCCTGGTTACCGCCGAAGGCCAGGATCAGGCGGCCGCCCGGCAGCCAGCGCAGTCCCGCGTAGATGATGACCGTCACCGCCAGGGCCAGGATCATCAGGTAGGGGAAGAAGCTGGTCCGTCCCTGGCTCAGCTTCACGACCGACGAGGGCACGTCCGAGTAGGCCGCGGAGCCGCTGATGCCGTAGGCGATGCCGGTGAACGCGGTGCCGGTCGCCAGGGTCACGATGAATCCGGAGAGCTTGGTCCGCGCGATGATGACGCCGTTCGCGAACCCGCCGGCCGTCCCGAGGACCAGCCCGGCCAGCACGGCCAGCCCGGCCGGCCAGTGGTGCACCTGGAACAGGTCCCCGATGATGATCGTGCACATCGCGGCAAGCCCGCCGACCGCCAGGCTGAGATCGCCGGCCGCGAGGACCACCATCTGGGAAAGCCCGATCACCGTGTCAAGCGCGGCGGTCTGCAAGATGACGTAGACGTTGAAGGCGGTCCCGAATGACCTCGTCACGGCGCCCATCACGATGCCAAGCAGGATCGTGGCGGCCAGCAGCGGCGCCCAGCGCGCCCGGAGCAGGCCGCTCATACCGCGCGTCACCTCCACCGCGACAACCGCCCGGCTGCGCCGTAGCCGGCCGCGCCGGTTGCGGCGCACTGGTCGGCGATGACGGCGACCAGCAGGACGAGCCCCTCGGCCAGGTTGAGCCAGTAGCTCGACACGTTCAGGATCGTCAGCCCGGACTGGAGGCTGTCGAAGAAGACGGCCGCCAGGAGGATGCCCCCGATCGTGATATCCCCGCCGGTCAAGGTCACGCCGCCGAGCACGACGGCGACGAACGAGGGCAAGAGCCAGTCCGCCCCGACGCTGGCATTGACGCTCAGCTCATAGGACGACTCCATGACCGCGGCGAGCGCGGCCAGCAGGCCGGACAGCGCGTAGGCGCCAAGCAGCACGCCCCCGGCGTTCACGCCGGATGCCCGGGCGGCCCGCTCGTTCGCGCCGATGGCGAGCGACTTCCAGCCGAAGCTGGTCCGGTTGTAGACCACCCAGGTGACACCCCCGCAGATCAGGGCCACGACCACCAACGGGCAGATCGCCGCGCTGAGGAACGTGCCGCTGCCGAGCGAGTTGAGGGCCGAGTTCGTGATCTGGAAGTTCGCGCTGCGGCTGAAGAGGAGCGCACCGCCTCCGTAAGCCGACGTGAAGGCGAGCGTCACGATGAAGCTCGACAGCCCGCTCCTCAGCTCGACCAGCCCCATGATCACCGAGGCGATAACTCCGGCGGCCGCGACGACGAGGAGGGTGAGCGGCAGCGAGATATCGGCCGACACGAGCATGTAGCCGAGCAGTGACACGCAGATCGCCCCGACGCTGCCGACGGCCAGGTTCATCCGCCCCATGACCACGAGGGCCGCCTGCGCCATGCCCAGGACGGCGTCACGAGCCGCTAGCTGTCCGATGCCGTAGAGGTTGAAGCTGCTCACAAAGGAGCCGTTTATCAACCCGAACACGGTCCAGGTCGCCGCGATCAGCACGATCAGGCCGACGGCCGGGCCCTGGTCAGCGACCAGGGCCACGGCGCGCACGCGGTTCGACCCGAATTCGGCGAACCTAGTCACACACGACCCCTTCCTCCGTTAGGGACCTTCACTACGGGCAGGACAGGAACTTGGAAGTCTCCGCCAGGACCTGGGTCGTGTTGGAGGGGATGTTCGCGGGCTTCCCGATGTACTGGCCGATGGCGGCCTGGGACACGAACATGTAGCCGGAGTTGATGAAGTGGCTCGTCGGTCCGGGAATCGGGGTGAACGGGCCGTTCGGATTGACCGTGCAGCCCTTCGAGAGGATGTCGTCCAGCCACGTGATGGCCACCTGGGCCTGGCCGTAGTCGTTCTGGAACATGGTCCCGTAGATGTACTTCTTCTCGACCGCGTTCAGCACCGTCGGGCTGTTGTCCTGCCCGATGAACAGGACATGGCGGAACTGCGGGTCGCTGGACAAGATGCTCGCGGCCGCCATGGAGGGGTAGTAGTCGGTGGACAGCATGCCGTTCAGGGTGCTGCCCTTCGAGGCGAGCAGGCTCTCGACCGCGGGCGGCGCGGCGCTCGCGCTGTCGATGTTCGACACGAGCTGGGCGAGCTTGACCTTTCCGCCCGAGGCCGTGATCGCCTGGTTGACGCCTTGCTCACGGAGGGCCGTATTCCCGTCGGTGAGTAGTCCGGTGAGGAACGCTATGCTCCCGCTTCCGCCCATCGCCTTTTCGAGCACCTGGGTCTCGTAAGTCGCCGAGGCCTTGACGTTCGTCGCGTAGCACAGCAGGGCCGGGGTCGGGTCCGTGGTGCAGCCCGCGAGGTCGAAGACGGGAATGCCCCGGCTGATCAGCCGCTGATAGGTCGGTTTAATCGCCGATTCCCCGTCGGGGAAGACCGCGAAGGCGTTGTATCCCTGCGCGACCAGGGAGTCGATCGTGCTTACCTCTACGGACGGGTCGTACGTCGGGGTGGGCGGAACGACGTAGGTGACGGTCACGCCGAGTTGCTTGGACATCGCCTGGGCGACCTGCCCCCAGGTCGTGAAGTACACATTCGGCCCGCCGGCGACGATAGCGATCTTTATCTTCGATTTCGGAACCACCTTGGCCGCGGCGGTCTTGCCGCCGCCGCTCGACGTGCTCCCGCTGCTGCAGGCGGCCACGCCGAGAATGGCGATCGCCACCAGCGGTACCAGGTATCTCCAGCCCCGTCTGCCTGCCGTTCTCGTTCTCCTCCGTTGACGCATTCTCATCTGCCTACCTTTCCTTCCTGCCCGTGTTTGCTGATTCGCTCTCATTCCGACGACCCGGCAATGTTCATGAATGCCCACATTCGGGCAGCAGAGATTTCTACATGTTTCTCGAACAGCCGTCGGCTCCTTGCCGAACGGCGCGGACATAGGCGACGCCATTACCAGGCGTGCGCAGATTCGAAGTATTAGTTTCGCCGCGCTATTACTTGCGAGGCGAACTTAACGTCATATTAGACACATTCCGTTAACACGGAGAAGCGCGGATTTCGGATAGCGGTGATCCGTATCGCTGCTGGGACGGACATGCGCGGCCGGGCCGGGACACGGGGAGGCAGGCACCGTCCAGGGGCGCCAGCAGCGCGGTGTCACACATCGGGCCCCCGTCTCGTCCTAGGGATCAGCCAACCGATGAGGGGAAACCGATGACCACACAGAAGCTGCCGGGAAGCGCGGCCGCCAGGCACGGCGGCGGCGAGGCCGATCTGACGATCATGATCGCCGCGCACGACGCGTTCCGGCGCGACCTGGTGAGCCTGGCCCGGGCGGCCCAGGGGCCCGACCGGCACCGCCCCGACCGGCAACGCTCGATAGCGGCCGGCTGGGACCTGTTCAAGCGCCAGCTGCACCTGCATCACACCGCCGAGGATGAGCTGATCTGGCCCGTCCTGCGCGAGCGGCTCGCCAACAGCGCGAACGCGCTGTCCGTGCTCGACGAGATGGAGGCCGAGCACGAGCGAATCGACCCGCTGCTGGCCGCCGTCGACGACGGGTTCGCCGCGGCGGCCGGATCGGCCGACGGCTACCCGGGAGCTCCCCGGCTCGCCGACGCCGTCGACGTGCTGGTGGCCACGCTCACCGGGCACCTGACCCACGAGGAGAAGGACGGCCTGCCGCTCATCGGCGCGGCGCTCACCGCCGCCGAGTGGCGCGGCGTCGGGTTCAAGATCGCCAGGCGGAACGGCCTGTCCGGAGGCGGGGAGATGTTCTCCTGGATGCTCAGCTCCGGGGCTCCCGATGCGACGCGGGCGATCACCAGCCAGTTGCCGCCCCCGGTGCGGGTGCTGTACAAGGCCGTGTGGAAGCCGCGCTTCGAGAAGACGGAGCGCTGGTAAGCCGCGGCTACTGCGGCGCCATCGGCGGGCAGTCGGCGGGGTCGGTGACGACGCGGATCGGTGACCCGGCGAGGTACGCGGCGACGTCTTCCGCCATCCGCGGCCAGGCGGTGCGGAACCCTTGCTCGGTGACGTAGCCGATGTGCGGGGTGACCACGACGTTGTCCAGCGACCGGAAGGGGTGATCGGCGGGCAGCGGCTCACGGTCGAACACGTCGAGGCCGGCGCCGCCCAGGTGACCGGAACGGAGCGCCTCGATGAGCGCCTTCTCCTCCACGAGCGGACCGCGGGAGATGTTCACCAGGATGGCGCCGGGCTTCATCGCCGCCAGGTCGTCGGCGCCCAGCGTGTTGCGCGACCGCTCGGAGAAGACGAGGAAGACCCCGAGGACATCGGAGGAGGCGAGCAGCTCGTCCTTCGTCACCTTCCGGACGCCGAGCTCGGCGCAGCGTTCCTCGGTGAGGTGCTGGCTCCACGCGACGACGTCCATCCCGAACGCCTTCGCGACCGGCACCATCGCCCCGCCGAGGTGGCCCGCGCCGAGCAGGCCGAGCGTCCGGCCGGCGAGCGGCACCGGGAACCCGGTCTGCCACCCGCCGGCGCGGATGTTCCTGTCCTCGATCCCGGTCCGCTTCGCGACCGCGAGGATGAGCGCCCACGCCATCTCCGACGGTGCGGGCATGCCGCCCGCCGCCCCGTAACCGGAGGGGCGGGCGCCGGCGGGCTGGCTCGTGTCCGCCGTACCGCAGAGCATGATCCCGCGCTCGATCCGCGCCTCGTGATCGATGACGTTGCTGGTCCGGCTGTTGCAGACGAGCAGCTTCAGCTTGGGCAGCCCCTCAAGCACCGCCCGCGGGAACCGGGCCCGCTGCTGCGTGATGACGACGACCTCGTAATCGGCGAGCTCGTCAACGAGCCGCTCGGGCGGGATCGCCTCGCGATAGACGGTGACCTCGACGTCGCCGGGCAGCGCGGCCCAGTCTCCGTACTCGAGAGCGACGCCAATGTAGTCATCGAGAATCGCGACCTTCGTCATGCGGCCCAGTATGGCTTAGGGCAGGGCGGGCGAGTCGTCCTCGGTCTCGATCTCGGGATGCGGCCGGGGCGGGCGCGGAGTCCACGACGGGAACTCGCGTGTCTTCGGCAGCGGGACGGCCCCCAAGGGGCGGGTGGCCGCCCTGACGCTCTCCTCGGTCAGGCCGTGCAGGTAGCCGCGCAGGTCCGGAAGGTGAATCCCGGCGCCGCGGCGGTCGGCGGCCCATGAGGTCGCCGAGTTGCTCGGCCGCCTTGTCGATCTGGCCGCTGAACGGCGCGCTTTTCCACCTCGGTCTGGTCGCTAGCGCGCCTGACCACCGTGGGCAGCCGCATCATCCCCAGGATGCGACGGGACCCGCGACCACAACGGCCGGGACCACCAGCTCGGGGGAGCGGCCGGGATGAACGCGGCGCCGCCAAGCCCGACCGCGGCGACGAGCCCGCCCGGGCAGCCCCACTTCCTGAGCCACCGGAGCCTGCCCTGGCGCCGGTCGGCCTCCTTCTCGATCTGGGCGCAGACCTTAGCCGCCTGCTCCTCGGCCTGGTCGCGCAGCGCTGGCCGGGTCGTCCTCGCCGCTTCCTCGCAGTCGAACCGGCACTCCCACTGCCGCTCCCCGACGGCGATCTCGATCGGTGCCGACGGCGGGGAGGTCGTCGCGCAGTTCGTCCGCCGCCGCTCACGATCAGCGCCTTGCTCAGCATGATCGCGAGAAGCTCGGTCACGGTCGGGGCCGGCAGCTGGCCGCCATCGGGCGCCGGGAACGCCGACTGGCTCACCATCGCCACGATGTTCAGCGTCGCTCCTGCGGCCCTGCTCCTCGGCGACGATCATCGCCCGCGCGGCGTCGAGGTCACCCTTGGCCAGCGTGATGGCCCGGTTCTCGCGCTTGGCGCCGAGGAGTTCCTCCTCTTCGGGGTCCTCGGTGCTGGCCAGGTTGCTTGAGCAGGACGGCGAGGTCGCCCCGGACGTCATCCGACACGTACGCGCCCGTCTCGAAGCGCTCGCGGAAATACCGCGGCCGATGCTCGATGGCCCGGCTGGCCTCGTGCCGCGGAGACAGCACCTTCCATGCCTTCTCGTTGGCGGCGCAGCAGCGAGAAGTCCGGCTGCTCCCCGTAGCGCACGCCCAGGCTGAGCAGCCGCCGCTTCCACTCGCTGACCGCGGCGTCGAAGATGTCCTGCGCGGTCGTCTCCTCGTCCGGTACCAGTCGCCCACCTGCTTCACCAGCCGCGGGTGCCGCGCCGTCGCCGAGCGCCTTTCCCGGTCGCGGCGTCGATGACGACCTGGAAGTGGCGGGGCAGGTTCACCGGCGTGAGCCGGGACAGGTAGGCGGCCAGCCACTCCTGCAGGGCCTCGTCGCGGTCGCTGGTCACGCAGCAGGAGCGCCATGAACAGCGACGTCTTCTCGTAGTCCAGGGCCAGCGCGTAGTCGAGGGCCTCGCGGTGCTGCTGCGGGTTGTCGTCGAGCCACGCGGCGACCGCGAGCGTCGCCTGCGCCACCCAGTAGCGCGGCGTCTGGATCGCGAGCCGCTCGGTGACGTCCAGGATGACGGAGCGGTTGATGTGGCCGCTGGCGACCACGTCGACGATGCTCGCGGCCATGTTGCGGGCCTCCTCGTAGCGGCCGAACTTCGCCTGCCACTGCCGCTCGGCGACGGTGAGCTCGTTGTAGGCAGTCCGTCACGATGCGGTCCCGCTCGTACATCTGGCGCAGCTCGTTCAGCGAGTCCTGCGTCGCCTGCTGCTTGCGCTCCAGCTCGGTCCAGGGCGGCTCCACGGTCTGCTCGATCCGGCGCAGCCGGTCGCTAAGCCCGGAGACCCGTTCGACCTGATGCCTCAGGTTCGCGACCTCGCCTGACGCTCCTTTACCTCCGAGCGCAGGCGCGATACCTCCGCCGAGGCATCGCTCGTCATGTGTCTGCCTCCAAGAAGGGGAGGGGCACGCGCGTCAGGCCGACCGCCTGCCAGATGAGCCCGTCGGTCTCGCCGAGGCCGCGCCAGGTCCCGTCGGAGGATACCACGGCCGCGCCGCCCCGGGCAGCAGCACGGTGGTCGCCGAGCGGGTGGCCAGGTCCCAGATGCGCGCGGTCCCGTCCCGGCTCGCCGTCGCCAGGAAGCCGGCCGCTGTCGTCGAAGCTCATCGCGGTGATCCCGTGCACGTGGCCGGCCAGCATGGGCGCGTCCGCCCAGTCGGGGAGCGTCCCGGTCGCGCCCGCCGTCGTACACCGGACGGTGCCGTCGGCGCAGCCGGCCGCGAGCGTCGTGCCGGACGGGCTCGCGGTGAGGACGGTGGCGCGGTATCCGAGCAGGGAGTGGCACGCGGTTTCCTTGCCCGCGGCCAGGTCCCAGATCCGGATGGTCTCGTCGTCCCCGGCCGACATGCAGCAGGCCGGGGCGGGGGCCGAACGCGACCGTGAGGACGGCGCCTTTGTGACCAGTCAGCTCCCACAGCAGCCTGGTGCCCTCCCAGACGGTGACGACCGCCTCCGCCCACGCGGCCGCAATTCGCTTGCCGTCGTGGTCAGCCGCGACCGCCCGGGCCGCGTCCGGTCCGCCCCGGCAGGGTCCCGCCTGCGTCCCGTCCACCGCGTCCCAGGTCCGCACCACGTCCCCGGCGGTCACCAGCCGCCGGTCCCGCCCGCCAGGAAAGCCAGGCACTCCGCGGCCTGCGCTGAGTCCACCGCCCAGGCCGGCACGCAGCGACCCGTTCACCGCGGCGAAAGACCTCAGCCCGGCCCGCTTGTCGCTGACCACCAGCCGGGCGCCGTCCGGGGCGACCGCGACCGCGGTCACCGGACTGCCCGTGGCCCTGTTCCACCTGCATGACGCGCCGGGAGGGGTGCCACAGGCGGAGCGACCCGTCGCTGCCGCCAAGCGCGAGCACGCCCGGTGCGGCGAACGCGACGCCGGTGATGCTCACGTCGGTCCCTTCCAGGGCCTGGGCAGCGCGCGGGATCGTCCAGGCGAGCGAGGTACACGCGGCCCCTGGCGCCATCGACCATCGCCGCGAAGCCGCCTTCCGGGGCTGAGCGCGGCGGCCCGCAGTGGAACACCCGCGATCCCGGTCTCCGCCGCGGTGCCGTCCTGCCCGGCACCGTCGAGCCAGGCCCGCGGGCCTGTCGCGCCGACGCTGAGCCAGCGCTCGCGGGCATCATCCCAGGCCAGTGCCAGCACCCGGCCGGCCCGCGGCCGGCTCACGTCCGGGCAGCGTGCCCGGCGGGTCGACCCACGCGGTTTCCAGGGGCACCGCGTCGAACGCCGCGGCCCCGGCGGCCGCGTTCACGGGTGAGGCAGCCGCTAGCTCCGCGAGATCCCAGACGCGGACCTTGCCGTCCTCATCACCGGTGGCCAGCCGCAGCCGGTGTCGTCGAACCCCAGGGCCGTTACCTCGGCGCGGCCGGGCAGCCCGGCGGCGAGCAGCGGCTCGCCCGGGTCGGTCACGTCCCAGAGCAGCAGCCGGCCCTCAACGCTGGCCGCCAGCCAGCTGCCCAAGGGATCGAGAGCGAGGCAGCGGACGCGCACCGGCGGGCCGGTCAGGCCGGGCACGCTACCGGGCAGGTAGCGGCAGGCGGTCCCCGTCGCGACGTCCCACGCCCTGACGCGCCCGTCGTCCGTCGCGACGACCAGCAGGTCACCGGGACCGGCGGCCATGGCGCGCACCCGCGCCCCGCGGACCAGGAGCGCACCGGCAGGCCGGAGCCGGCGAGCCAGGCCGTGATGACCCCGTCCCCGTTGGCGGAGGCGAGCCAGCGGCCCGCCGCGTCGGCGGTGACCAGCCGCCATCCGTGGCGCCCGGGCCGCACCTGCACCGGTGACGATCCGGGCGGCGGGAGGAAGGCCCGATCTCCCGGAGCGAGGGGACCCGCGACGCGGGCGGGCAGCGGGACGCCGCACCAGGACGCGGCGTCGGACCGAAGCGCGCACGGGCGCCGGTTTTGCCGGCGCGCGGCCGGCCGCGGGGCTCACGGTGGCCAGGTCGCGGCGGAACCGGGTAGGTAGGCGCCGGGACCGCGGCGGACTCGGGCCCCGTGACCGCATCCGCGCTGTCCGCGGAGCGCCCGGGTGAGCCGGGCACGGGGGACGGCCGGGTTCTGTACAGGTAGGTGAGCAGGGCGGCGGCGGTGGGGCGGCTGGCCGGGTCCTTGGCCAGGCAGGCGGTGATGATGTCGAGCAGCGGCCCGGTGAGGGAACGCAGGTCGGGAGGCTTGTTGACGATGGCGTAACTGGTCTGCGGTGAAGTTGCCGGCGTCGAACGGGGCGCGGCCGGTGGCCGCGAAGACGAGCACGCTGCCGAGGGAGAACATGTCGCTGGCGGGGCCAACGAGTCCGTCATCGAGCTGCTCGGGGGACAGGAAGGCAGGGGTGCCGACAACCACCCCGGTGGCGGTCAGCCGGGGATCGCTGTTCGTCCCCACCGCCTTCGCGATGCCAAAGTCGATGATCCGGGGACCGTCGCTAGCCATGATGATGTTAGGCGGCTTGAGGTCCCGGTGAACCAGGTCACGGGAGTGAATGGCGTGCAGGCCCTCGGCGAGCGCGGCCGCCAGCTGGTGCACCGCCCCCGGGTCGAGCGGGCCGTCGCGATCGACCCTGGCCTGCAGGGACGGACCCCGGACATACTCCGTTACCATCCACGGCGGGTCCGCGTCCGGGTCGGCTTCGACCACGGCGGCCGTGTGGTAACCGCCGACCAGCTGGGCGGCCTTGACCTCTCGCCGGAATCGCGCCCGGAACTCCGGGTCGTCGGCCAGCTGGGGGCGGATCAGCTTGACCGCCACTGGCCGGCCGCTCGGCGACTCCCCGAGGTAGACGATCCCCATCCCGCCGACGGCAAGCCGTTCGACCAGGCGGTAGGCAGCAACATGACGCGGATCACTGTCCTGCAGCGATGCCATCGTGCCCCCTGCTACCCGCCGTGAAGGGACCTGCGCACCTGCCCCGTTAGCGCGCTATGTTCATGGTATGCAATGAAGTGCCGGGATAGCAGGGGGTCTGACCGACACCAGGGCCGTGCGTCATCACGGTCCCTGGAGGTACCGGATGGCGGCGATGACCCGGCGGTTGTCGCTGTCCGACGGTGCCAGCCCGAGCTTGGCGAAGATGCTGGCCACGTGCTTTTCCACCACGCCGGGGGAGATGAAGAGCGTGGTCGCTATCGCGGCGTTGGAGCGCCCCTCGGCGATCAGCGCGAGCACGTCCCGCTCGCGCGCGGTGAGCGGGCCGAGCGAGTCGGTCCGCTTAAAAAGCTGCCTGACGACCTCCGGGTCAAGCACGGTGCCGCCGCGGGCCACGCTCGAAATGGCCTCGATGAAGTCGCTCACGTCGGCGACGCGGTCCTTCAGCAGGTAGCCGACGCCGCCGGGGGAGCTGGCCAGCAGCTCCGCCGCGGCCTGCGCCTCGATGTACTGAGAGAAGACGAGCGTGCCCACCCCTGGATGGTCACGGCGGATCGCCATCGCGGCGCGCAGCCCCTCGTCGGTATGCGTCGGCGGCATGCGCACGTCGATGACCGCCACGTCGGGCTGGTGCGAAGCGACCGCCCGCAGCAACTCCACGGCATTGCTCACCGCCGCCACCACCTCGTGTCCCCGGCGGGCCAGCGTCTGGGTGAGCCCGTCGCGCATGATCGCCGCGTCCTCGGCGATGACGATCCGCAGCCCCATCAGGCGCTCACCGGAAGCTCGACCGTCACGGTCGTCGGACCGCCCGGCGGGCTCTGCAGGCTCAGCCGCCCGTCGACCGTCTGCACCCGGTCGGCCAGCCCGGCGAGCCCGCCGCCCGGCTTCAGCCGGGCGCCCCCGGCCCCGTCATCGGTCACGCTCATCACCAGTCTCCCGTCGACTTCACGCACGCTGATACTCGCTTGCCCCGCGCCGGCGTGCTTGGTCACGTTGGCGAGCAGTTCCGCCGCGCAGTAGTAGGCGATCGCCTCGATGGCCGGGGACGGCCGCCGCGCGATCTCCACGGTCGCCGTGGCGGGCACCGCGCTCGCCTCCGCGAGCACCGCCAGGGCAGCGGGCAGGCCGCGGTCGAGGACGGCCGGGTGAATCCCCCTGGCCAGGTCCCGCAGCTCGGCGAGGGTCTCCTTGGCGTTCCGGTGCGCGGCGCTGGCCAGTTCGATCGTGCCCGCCGGGTCCGCGGCCTGCTCGAGGTTCTCCTTGATCTCGCCGAGCGTCATCGCGAGCGCCGCGAGCCGCACCTGGGCCCCGTCGTGCAGGTTGCGCTCGATGCCGCGCAGCCTGGCCTCGGCCGCGTCCACCACGCGGGCCCGGCGCTCGGTGAGCTCCCGTTCGCGCTCGGCGGCCGCCGCGATCCGCGCCTGCGCGTCGCGCTCGACCTCGAGCCTGGCCGCCCGTTCCGCGAGCGCGGCGTACTGCGTCCGCCGGTACCGGTAGGCGACGGAATCGCCGAGCACCCACGCGGTCAGCGTCAGGCCGCCGACCCCGGCGGCGGCGAGCAGCACCGACGTCCCCGCGTAGGGCTGGTGCGCCGGGCCCCACCGGGTCACCGCGACCGCCCCGCCGGCGAGGCAGATCACTAGCCCGGCGATGGACACCCGGCGCGGCCGGTGCGCGGCCAGGGTGTAGAGCAGCACCAGGATCGCCAGGTCGGCGTTGGACGGCTGCAAGAACCAGACCGGGCCGGGGCCGCCGAGCTGGATGCCGAAGGCGATCTGCAGGGCGCCGATCACCGCCGCGGTCGCGAACGCCGCCACCGGATACCGGCGGCGCGGTATCACGGTGGCGGCGAGCACGACGCTGACGACGATGTAGCCCACCCGATTGGGCACCCCGGCGGAGATGTCGCCGAACTGCGCCGCGCTGAACGCCAGCAGCGCCGCCGCCAGCAGGCCATCGGCCCATCGCGGGTGGCGGCGCAGCCAGGCGTTCGCCGTCTTCAGCACGTACACAGCGTAAGTCCGCGGGCTACGCGTCGCGCCTGCTGAACAGCAGGGCGCCGATGACGAGCAGGACGACCGCGTAGCCGCCGAGCACCGCGAGCTCGCCCCAGGCGGAGAACAGGTGCGGGTCGAGGCTCGCGCTCTTGGTGGCGGTGACGTTGTTCACCGCGACACCGCCGGGCAGCCAGCGCTCCAGGTCCGCGTACCAGGAGCTCGGCAGCGCCCGGGCGAGCTGCGGCAGCAGGAAAAGCGCGCCGAAGGCGGCGGTGATCGCGCCCGCCGTGCTGCGCACGATCGCGCCGAGCCCGAAGGCCAGCAGGCCGGACAGCGCCACGTACAGGGCGCTGGCCAGCACGGCCCCCAGCACGCCCGGCTGGGCCAGCGTCGCCGTCGAGTGCGTGCCGCGCAGCAGGTACTGGCCGACGAAGAACGCGGCGAAGCTCGCGACGAGCGCGATGACCAGCGTCACCGCCGCGAGCACGGCGGCCTTCGCGCCGAACAGCACGCCGCGCCTCGGCATCACCGCGAGCGACGTGCGCATCATGCCCGTCCCGTACTCCGATGTCATCACGATGGCGCCGAGGACCACGATGACGAGCTGGCCGATCAGCGCGAGCCCGACCAGGCTCGTCTGCGTCGGGTCGAACCCGGCCTGATCCTGCGGCGCCATCTGGGCCCAGTGCGCGGCCGTGCCCGCGCAGTCCGCGATGGCCCACCCGACGCCGGCCAGCACCAGCAGGATCAGGGTCCAGTAGGTGGACCGCACCGTCCGGATCTTGGTGAGCTCCGAGCGGAGCGTTCCGACGATGCCGTCCCGCGCGCTCAGCGCGGGCGCCGGCCGGGAAACCCCGGCGATCACAGTTGCCATGTCAAAGCCTCCTAAGCCACGTGCTGACGGTCGGGCAGGGCAGCGTGGTACTCCACGCTGTCCGCGGTGAGTTCCATGAACGCCTGCTCAAGCGACACCCTGGCCGCCGACAGGTGGTGCACCGGGACGCCGGCGGCGAAAGCGACGCCGCCGACCTCGGCCTCGGCCAGCCCCTGGACCCGCAGCCGGCCCGGCTCCGACTCCGGGGCCACGGAGCCGCCCGCCCGGGTGAGCGCCCGCGCGAGCGCCTCCGGCGCCGGCGTCTGCACCAGCACCGTGTTGCCGGAACCGCGGGCGATGAACTCGGCCATCGGGCAGTCCGCGACGAGCCTGCCCTTGCCGACCACGATCAGGTGGTCGGCGGTGTTCTCCATCTCCGACATCAGGTGGCTGGACACGAACACCACGCGGCCTTCGGCGGCCAGCGACCGCATCAGCGTGCGGATCCACACGATGCCCTCGGGATCGAGCCCGTTCACCGGCTCGTCGAACATCAGCACCTGCGGATCACCGAGCAGCGCCGCGGCGACGCCGAGCCGCTGGCTCATGCCGAGCGAGAAGCCCTTGGACCGCTTGCCCGCGACGTCGGACAGCCCGACGATGCCCAGCACCTCGTCCACCCGGCGCACCGGGATGCGGTTGGTCTGCGCCAGGCACAGCAGGTGGCTGCGCGCGCTCCGGCCGCCGTGCACCGCCCGCGCGTCGAGCAGCGCGCCCACCTCGTGCATCGGGCTGGCCGCCCGGCGGTGCGTCCGGCCGTCGACCGTGACCGTCCCGGCCGTCGGCCGGTCGAGGCCGAGGATCAGCCGCATCGTGGTGCTCTTCCCCGCCCCGTTGGGGCCGAGGAAGCCGGTCACCACGCCGGGTCGCACCCTGAAGTTCAAGTCGTCGACCGCGAGCCTCGACCCGTATCTCTTAGTTAGTCCGCGAGCCTCAATCATTGCCCGTCCTCCCTATTCAGCGCGATTTCCTCGCAAAACTGACGTTACGGAGAGCAGTCGTTTCAGAGCAGCCGGCTGTCACCCAACTTCGGCCTGGGGGATAACCTCCAGCCGGCGAATGCCGGCGGAAGCCCGGGCGCTGATAAGTGCACGCGCGCCCGGTCGAGCCGGCCGTGCGGCTAGAATAGCCGCGAGCTGACGCGCGGCCACTGCCGCCCGAACTGCGGCAGGCGTTAGCGGAGCGACGCAGCACGCGGCCGTCCCGAGCCCAAGCCAGGATCGCCGAGCACGCGAGCAGGTTGTCCGGGGACGCCGTCAGCCGTGGCCGTGCGGGTCAGAATCGCTTGAGTAGAGGAGCAGGTGCCCGGACGTCCCAGATCGCCGCGCCGACGCTAGGGCGGCGCCTCGCGCGGCGGCGGCGCGTAGGCGTGTCCACGGCGCACGATCGGGTAGGGCCCGGCTGCCCGAGCGATTAGTTTCGGCGGCGCGGTCCGTTTTACTTGCCGAATGATGTCCTGCGTTGACCGCCGGTACTGAGGATGGTGCTCCCATGAGCGAAATGCCCGACGACGTCCGCCGCTTGTTCAGCGGGGCCAACACCGCCCATCTCGCGACGCTGCTGCCCGACGGCGCGCCGCACAGCGTGCCCCTCTGGGTCGACCTGGAGGGCGACCAGATCGCGCTGCTCACCTCCGCGAACTCCCGCAAGGGGCGCAACCTCGACCGCGATCCCCGCGTCGCCATCTCGGTCACCGACAAGGACCAGCCGTTCGTCATGGCCACGGTGCGCGGCCGCGTCGCCGAGCGGGTGGAAGGCGACCGCGGCTGGCAGATCATCGACCGCATCGCGCAGAAGTACATCGGCGGCCCCTACCCGCAGCGCACCGACCGCGTCGTCTACCTGATCGAGCCGGAACACGTAACCGCGACCAGCTTCGGCTGACCCGAAGTGCGGCGCGGCGCCGAATTGCATCACTCCCTGGATTGATTTCGGGAGGAAATCTCCTACTCCAACCAGCCCGCAGAATCGCCCTAAAAGGTGATGCATTCGCGTTCCCCTCTCGGCCATGATCTAAGGGCCGACCCAGGGACGGGAGCTCTCGTGCGGCACGCGACCGAGCAGTGGGGCCTGAGCAAGCGGCCGTGTAGGGCGAACGGGCCGGCCATGACCGGCCTGCTCGTGTGCGTCTTCGTCGGCGGCCTCGCGGCGCTCGCCGCGCTCGTGCCGGTCGGTCACGGGTTCGCCCCGAAGGGCGGTGGCTGGTTCACCCCGGCGGTCGTCGGCGGCGTGTTCACGCTGCATCCGCTGCTGGTGGCCGTCCCGTGGGCGGCCTGCTTCGTTCTCGGGCTGCTGGACTGGCGTCACCCGTGGCGGGTCGAGCACCTGGACCTGCTGGCGCTCGCCGCCTTCTTTCCCGTGGCCATGCTGCTCAGCGACGATGAAGGCCAGGCGGGCCTGGGGCTGGCGGCCATCGCCCTCGGCTGGCTGTTCGGCCGCCTGGTCGGCGTGGTCCTCGGGTGGTGGCCCATGCCGGAGCTGCGCCCGTCCGTCAGCTCCCGGCGGATGCGCCTGGCCATCTTGCTACTGCTGCTTGTCCGGCTGGGCAGCATCTTCGGTGGCAACATCCTGGACGTCGGCCAGGCGAGTTCGCTCGGCGCCTGGCGCCTGCTGCACGGGCTGCACCTGTACGGCGCGGCGTCCTGGCAGGGCCCCACCGGGCTCAGCGTCTACCACCCGGACAGCTACGGCCCGTTCGCCTACTACGCCTACCTCCCGTTCGCGGCCGTCCTCCCGGCGGCGCCGGCCGTGGTCGCGACGCTGCTTCCCGCGCTGTGCTTCGACGCGCTGACCCTCGCCGGACTGTACAAGCTCGGCCGGCGGCTCGGCGGCCGGCCGCTGGCCCGCGCGTTCGTGTTCGCGTACCTGATCTTCCCGTTTCCCGACCTCTCGCTGACGGCGGAGACCAACGACGCGCTGATCGCCGCCCTCTGCGTCTGGACGATCGCCGTGGCGATGGAGCGCCCGGCCGCCCGCGGGCTGCTCATGGCGGCCGTCACGCTGACCAAGTTCCTCCCCGGGCTGCTCGCGGTGCAGTTCCTCGGCGTGCGGGCGGGCCGGCGGCGCTACGCGCTGGCGCTCGTCGCCTCGCTCGCCGCGATGCTCGCGTGGCCGCTCATCACCGCGGGCCCGGCCCAGTTCCTCGACTCGACGGTGGGCTACCAGCTGATCCAGCGGGGCGGCGGCGTGCAGTTCAGCATCTGGACCGACCTGCCGCAGGCGGCCCTCGTGGCCCGGCCGGCGCTCGCGGCCGCGCTGCTGCTGCTCGCGCTCTCACCGCTGGTTCGCCCGCCCGTAACCGACCCGCGGGAGCACGCCGCGCTCGCCGCCGCGCTCCTCATCGGCGGGCAGCTCCTGCTCGGGTACTGGTTCTACAGCTACCTCACCTGGTGCTACCCGCTCCTCGTGATCGCGACCGTGCGGGCCCGGCCGGACGAGAAAGCGGCCGGCCCCGGGGCGCAGGAGGACAAGGCGCAGGAGGACAAGGCGCGAGATGACGAGGCGCAGGAGGAGCCGAGCATGGCCGGCATCGCCACCGCGGCCGTCGCGTGACGGACCACCGCGCCTGGCCACGGATGGGCAAGGCGGCCCGGCCGATTTAGCGTGGTTCACCGAGAGGGCGGTGAGATCCGGGCGCGCGCAACGTCATCACTGCGGACAGCGGGGACAAGCCCGCGACGAAGCAGGCAAGGAAGACCTCGTGAAACTTCTCCTCACGGACTCAGGCATCACGAACCCGAGCATCCACGACGCGCTGGTCGACCTCCTGGGCAAGCCGATTGCCGAGTCGAGCGCCCTCTGCATTCCCACCGCGGCCTACGGGCACCCCGATGGCGGCCCGGGCGCGGCCTGGCGCTGGCTCACCGGACGAGGCCCCGCCCCTATGTGCGAACTGGACTGGAAGTCCGTGGGAGTACTGGAGCTAACTGCGTTGCCCAGCATGGGTCAAGAGCGCTGGCTCCCCTTGGTCCAGGAGACCGACGCGCTGCTAGTGGGGGGCGGCGATGCCACCTATCTGTGCCACTGGATGCGGCAGTCGGGACTGGCCGACCTCCTGCCGTCGCTGCGCGCGGTCTGGGTGGGACTGAGCGCCGGGAGCATGGTCATGGCCCCCAGCATCGGAGCGGACTTCGTCAACTGGAGCCCGCCCGGCGGCAGCGACAGAACGCTCGGGGTCGTCGACTTCGCGATCTTCCCGCACCTCGATCATCCGAACATGCCGGACAATTCCCTGGCTGGCGCCGAAAAATGGGCCGCCACCATGCCGGTGCCGGGCTACGCGATCGACTATCAGACCGCCATCAAGGTGACCGACGGCAACGTCGAAGTCATCTCCGAGGGGCACTGGAAACTATTCACCTCCTAACACAGTGAGACTCGGCGGATTTGCTCGCAATCTTTGACCGCCGCGCCGAGATTCGGGCCATACCAAGCGTGCAAGAGGTAGCCCGGTTGGCCAACTGCGAAGCGCGGACCGCCTTCTTGCTAGGCGAAATGATGATTGCGGGTCGTAGGTGGCGATATTCGCCACCTACGACCCGCAATCATAAAAACGACTGAATTCGCGCCTCGGCAAACCGTGACATAAGCGGTGAAATAACGGACCTAGCTGGGGCGCTTTGCCGTAATGACCCGCGATCAAGAGAGCACGCGCCGTCCATCGGGTGACCGCGGGACGAGTGCTTGCCCGTGAGCCCTTTCCCCGGTGAGCCCGGCGCCTCACCGCGGGTAGAGCATCAGCAGCAGCGCGCTGTTCTCGGCTTCCAGGCCCTGGTAGACGTGGCGAGCTCGCGGCGGCGTCGTGGTGCCAGACGGCGAGCGCTACCTGCGCCTCGTTTTCGCCAACGAGCCCCTCGAGCGGCTCGGCGACCTGCGGGCCCGGTTCGACGCCGCGCTAATTTAGTGGACAGCATCCACTAACTTTAGCTATGGTGGACAGTGTCCACCATAGCTAGGAGGAGTCCCATGACCGGCAGCATGACCCCGCTGCTTGAGCGTAATGAGCAGTTCGCCCGTGCCTCACTCCGGTGCCGCTCGGCCTGCCCGCGGCGCGGGTGATCGTCGTCACCTGCGTTGACCACCGGGTTGACCCTGCGATCACCCTCGGGCTCAAGCTCGGCGACGCCCCCGTCCTGCGCAACGCCGGGGGACGCGTCACCCAGTCCGTCATCGAGGAAGTCGCCTATCTGGCCTTCCTCGGCCGGAGGCTGTTCAGCGTGCAGCTCACGGAAGACAGGGCTTCGAAGTCGCGATTATCCATCACACGCAGTGCGGGACAGGCTTCCTCGCCGACCCCGGCTTCCGGCATGAGGCTTCCGAGGCGACCGGCGTGGACGAGGCGGCACTGGAAGCCACCGCCGTCGGCGACCCGCACGCCACTGTCGGCGCCGACGTCGAACGCCTGCTCGCCTCGCCCTTGCTCCCGCCGGCGGTGGGCGTCTCCGGTCACGTGTACGACATCGAAACCGGGCGCCTCACCACGGCGGTCAACACCCGCTACGCCTAGCCAGCCAGGCAAATCCCGCCCGTCAGCGGGCACGGACCCGCCGATGCGTCACCAGCGCAGCCGGCGGGTCCTCGCTATGCGGCGGTCCGAGGGCCAGGCCCGGCAGGATTACAGACCCCGGCCGATGAAGGTGAGGGTGAGTTCCTCGATGTGACGCCGCTCGGCGTCGGGAGCATCGCGCAGGGGGCCTTCCCCGGCAAGGACGGCCAGCCCGTGCACCGCGGACCAGATGGGGTACTCGATGCCTTCGCGGCGCCCCCGGTCGGCACGCCGACGTCAACCAGTTCATCGAGCGCGCGCGGAGCTGGCCCAGGGGCGTACGGTCCTGTCCCGCTCCATCGTCCGGGGCCTTGTAGGCTGCTGCTGCGGCAGGGCGAACGCGGTCGCGAACAGCCCCGGTTCCTCGCGGGCGAACCGCAGGTATGCCATGCCGATCGCCCAGCCGGCCGCGGGCCGCGGCGGGATCGCCGTGCCCGCCGGGCACGCGGGCGACGGCGGCGGCCATCCGGTCGCCGAGCTCGCCCATGGCCGCGGAGCAGACCGCGGCGAGGAGCTCATCACGGTCGGCGAAGTGCCGGTAGGCGGCGTTGGGGACCACGCCCACCATTCGGGTCGCCTCGCGGAGCACGGCCTGTCCGCCGCGGAGGCGTCGCGGCGGCTGTTTACCCGCGGCGAGATCGCGGCGACGCCCATGACCGGCTGGGGGCCGGGCGGCGAGCGCTACCTGCGCCTCGTTTTCGCCAACGAGCCCCTCGAGCGGCTCGGCGACCTGCGGGCCCGGTTCGACGCCGCGCTGGCCTGAGGCACTACCGGAAGGCCGAGGTGTGACGGGCGCATGCCCACCAGTATCGGGCATGCGGCGGTCAGCGCCCCCGCAGGAGACCGACGAGGGCGCCGCTCGCGGCCAGGATCGCGATGCTGGTCCACAGGGCCAGGTGCAGCCCGGGGAAGAAGTGCCCGCCGCCGGCGAGGGCACCGAAGATGGCGACGCCGAGCAGGCTCCCGGCCTGCCGGAAGGCGGTCAGCGCGCCGGCGGCGACCCCGGAGCGGGACCGGTCCACTCCCGACAGCAGCAGGCCGGTCATCGGCGGGACGAGCAGCCCCAGGCCGCCGCCGAGCAGGATCTGCTGGCCGACCAGGGCCGGGTAGCCGGTCCCCGGCCCCGCCCGCAGCAGCGCGGCGCACCCGATGGCCATGGCCGCCAGGCCGGCGAGGATGGCCCCGGCCCGGCCGACGGCCGCGACGACCCGGCCGCTGAGCAGGTTCGCGGCGAGGATGGCGGCGGTCATGGGCGCGAACGCCAGGCCGGCGCGCAGCGCGGACATCCCCTGCTGCTCCTGGAAGAGCAGGCTGAACAGGAAGATCAGCCCGTAGAAGCAGACGTTGACGAGGAACCCGACGCTCACCGGGGCGACGAACGGCCGGTGGCGGAACAGCGACAGCGGCAGCATCGGCTGCGCCGTGCGCGCCTCGGACCGGATGAACACCGCGACGGCCAGCGCCGACACCACCAGGCCGCCGAGCACCCACGGGCTGGTGAAGCCGTCGGACCCCGCTTCGATGATGGCCGCGGCGAAGGCGGCGAGCGCGATGACCGCGCTGACGGCCCCGGCCAGGTCCATGCCGCGCCCCGCCGCCCGCGGCGTCTCCTTGGCGTAGCGCCAGACGAGCCAGAGCCCGGCCAGGCCGATCGGGGTGTTGATGAAGAAGATGCTGCGCCAGCCGAGCGTCGCGATCAGGATGCCGCCGATGACCGGACCGCCCGACAGCGCGGCGCTGGCGCCCGCGGCCCACTGCCCGATGGCCCTGGCCCGGTCGGCCGGACTGGTGAAGGTGTAGTTGAGCAGCGCGAGCGAGCAGGAACCGAGCAGCGCGGCGCCCGCCCCCTGCACGGCCCTGGCCGCGATCAGGACGGCGAAGTCCGGCGCCAGGCCGCACGCCATCGAGGCGGCCACGAAGATCACGAAGCCGGCGCACAGCACCCGCTTCGCGCCGAACCGGTCGCCGAGGGCGCCGGCGGGCAGGATCAGCGCCGCGAACACCAACACGTAGGAACTGACGACCCACTGCAGTTCGGCGATGCCGCCGCCGAACGTGCCGCCGATCGCCTTCACCGCGACGTTGACGACGGTGACGTCGAGCTGTATCACCCCGAAGCCGAGGCTCGTCCCGATCAGCGTGGCGGCGCGCGGCCAGGCGGCCGGCGGTCGCGCCGGCGCTGCGACGGTGCGAGTGTCTTGTGCGGTCATACCTCCACCGTAGGGGCGGAATAGTCAAACGCTCATTGAACTATGCGCCCGTCGGCAAGCCCCCGGCGGACCGTCCGGGCCCCGGGAGGTCATAGGGTGAAGTCGTGCCAGGTGTGGGATCGAAGGTCACGAGTTTGTCCTGGATCGTAGCGGGGGGACTGGCCGGCTGGGCCGCGGCGCGGGTCATGGCGATTGACCGGGTGCGCCGGGCCGAGACCGCAGCGGTGCCCGTGCTCACGTTCACCCCGCAGGTCGCCGCGGCGGCGCCGTGGGCGGCGCTCGGGCTGCGACTGGCGAGACGCCGGGGACCGGCCGCGACCGCCGCCGTCGCCGCGGCGGCGCTCGGCCTGGCGGTACGCCCCCGCCGCGTCCCGCGGCCGCAGCCGGGGGCCACCGGGCCGCGGCTGCGGGTGCTCACCGCGAACCTGTACTTCGGCCGGGGCGACGCGGAAGTTGTCGTCTCCCGGGTCCGTCAGGGCAGCGTGGACGTGCTGTTCCTGCAGGAGCTGACCGCGGACGCGGTGACCCGGCTGAAGCAGGCCGGGCTCGACGACCTGATGCCGCACGCGCAGCTCGACCTGAGGGGCGGCTCGCGCGGCTCCGGGATCTACTCCCGGTTTCCGCTGACCGAGGGCCCGGCCGTGGCCCCGACGCACATGGCCCAGCCGACCGCCCTGCTCGAGCTGCCCAGCGGCGACACCGTGGAGCTGGTCTGCGTGCACCCCGTCACCCCGCAGCTGGGCCGCGGCGGCAGCGTGTCGTGGCGCACGGAGCTGGGGACGCTGCCGCCGCCGGGCGAGCTGCCCCGGGTGCTGGCGGGGGACTTCAACGCCACCCTCGATCATGCCGCGTTCCGCGACGTCCTGGGCCTCGGCTACGCCGACGCCGGACGTCAGGCGGGGAAGGCGCTGACGCCCACCTGGGGACCGCCGGGCCAGGGCCCGCTGTTCACCCTCGACCACGTGCTGGTGGACCGCGCCTGCGCGGTCCTCGACTACGCCGTCTACCTCGTCCCGGGCAGCGACCACCGGGCGGTGCTGGCGGAGATCCAGTTCCCCGAACGGTAATTTCCCGAACGGATTCATGCTCCGCGCCGTCCCCTCCGTGACTCACCGGGCGTGGCCGCCTGTCGTCAGGCGACGACCGCGCGGCCGCATTGCTGAGACCGGGCACATTAACCCGCTTGCGGCACTGCGAGAGAGTGGTGCCTGTTGATCAACGCATCGTTAGGAGCAGCCGTGGCGATAACCGCGATTCTGGAACTGCAGCTCAAGGCCGACTCACTGGAGACCGCGCACCAGGTCATCCGCGACACGCTCACCGCCACCCGCGCGTTCCCCGGCTGCCAGGGCGTCACGGTGCTGGTCGACAGCGGCGACCCGGCCCACGTGGTCGTTTTCGAGACGTGGGACTCGATCGAGCACGACCGCGCCTACCGCGCGTGGCGGGCCACCCCCGACGGCGCCTCCGACCTCGGCTCGATCATCGCCGCCCCGCCCAAGCTCACCCACTTCACGACCGCCGACGGCGTCTAACGGAGTAGCGGCAGCACCTCACCGGATAGGGTGAACGGGTGGTTGAGGTTCACATACCAGGGTCCAAGTCGCTCACCGCCCGCGCGCTCTTCCTGAGCGCCTGCGCGGACGGGGATTCGCGCCTGCGGCGTCCCCTGCTGTCCGATGACACCGAGGCGTTCGCCCAGGGGCTCACCACGCTGGGCTACCGGGTGCGCGGCGACGGTCCCGACTTGATCGTGACGGGCAGCCCCGACGGGCCGCCGGCCAGCGACGCGAGCATCTACTGCCGCGACGCCGGCACGGCGGCGCGCTTCCTCCCCGCGCTGGCGGCCTGCGGTTCGGGAACGTACCGGTTCGACGCCTCCGCGCAGATGCGCCGCCGCCCGATGGGTCCGGTCGTCGAGGCGTTGCGGGCCCTCGGCGCGCAGGTCACCTACGAGGGCGAAGACGGCCACCTTCCGCTGACGCTCACGTCGGACCGGCTCGCCGGCGGACCGGTTGAGCTCGACGCGGGCATCTCGTCGCAGTTCGTCACGGCGCTCCTCATGGCCGGCCCGCTGATGAAAAACGGCCTCCAGCTCTCGGTCAGCAGCATCGTCTCCGCGCCTTACATCGCCATGACCGCGGCGATCATGCGGAACTTCGGTGCCCAGGTCAGCCAGGACGGCACCGTCTTCAGCGTGCCCGGCCAGGGCTACGCAGCGCAGGACTACCCGATCGAACCCGACGCGTCGACCAGCAGCTATTTCTTCGCCGCCGCCGCCTTGACCGGAAATACGGTGACCATCAACGGCCTTGGCCTGGACTCACTGCAGGGCGACCTGCAGTTCGTCCGCGTCTTGCGGGACATGGGCGCGGACGTCGAGATCGGCCAGGACCAGGTCCGGGTCACCGGCACCGGGCAGCTGCGCGGCATCGAGGTCAACATGCGCGACATCTCCGACACGATGCCCACGCTCGCGGCGATCGCGCCATTCGCGGACGGCCCGGTACGGATATTCGACGTCTACAACACCCGGGTGAAGGAATCGGACCGCCTCGACGCCTGCGCCACCAACTTGCGCAACCTGGGAATCGAGGTCGGCGAGGGACCGGACTGGATAGAGATCCACCCGGGCGAGCCCCGGCCGGCCCAGATTAACTGCCACGGCGACCACCGGATCGCGATGAGCTTCAGCGTCACCGGCTTGCGCACCCCCGGCCTGACCCTGGACGACCCGAATTGCGTCCGCAAGACCTTCCCCCAGTTCCACGAAACCCTCGCCAGCCTCCGCCGCGACTGGGGCCTGGGTTAAAGCCTCCGGCTGAGGCCGATCAGCGCCAGCGCGGCGTCCGCGTGCGCGGCGGCCTGCGCGGGGGTTGGCGCCGGGTCGATGCCGAGCAGCCTGCGCCGGTGCTTCTCCCCGAGCAGCAGGGAGAACAGCGGCTCCGCGAGCGGCTCGCGGGCCGGGCCGCGCTCGGCCCGGATGTGCTCGGCGAGCCGGGCGACGTGCCGCGCGTCGCCGTTGGCGTGCAGGACCAGGGCGAGTTCGGGGAACCGGGTGGACTCGGCGATCACGAGCTGGTGCAGCCCGACGAGCTCGTCGGAGTGCACGCGGACGACGATGCGCGCCGCGAGCGTCTCGAGCGTGTCGTGGTCGCGGGCCGCGTCCAGGCTCACGGCGGCGGCGAGGTACCTGACCATGGCGGCGAACACCTCGGCCTTGTCGCCGTAGTACGCGTAGATGGTTCGCTTCGTCACCTGGGCCGCGGCCGCGAGCTCGTCCACCGTGCTCGCGCCGTAGCCGGTCTTGAGGAAGACGCCGAGGGCGGCGTCGAGGATCTCGCCCTCCCGCCGACGGCGCTCATCGGCCGTCGGCCGCCCGCGTTTGCGCAGCGCGGGGACGCGCGCCTGCCCGCCCATGCTCCTCCTCACGGCCTCGCCGTCCCGGACCGGTCCGGCATCTGCCCCGGATCTGTCGATGATCTGACCAGGATTCTGCACCTTGATGCCTTGCCTGGCCAGCAGGGGTACCGAATAGAATGATACGAAACAGTGTCATTACTTTCCGGCGCGACCCACGAGGTCGGGGAAGGCTACCCAATGGCAAGTCAGGCACGTCAGCGGCGGTCCGCGCCGCAGGCACAGCCCGCGGAGAGCCCCGTGGAGCCCGCGGAGAGTGAGATCACCGGCAGCGGAGACGGGAAGAACGCGGTGGCCAGCGACGAGCAACTCCGCCAGTACTACCGCGACATGATGCTGGTCCGCCGCTTCGAGGAACGGGCAGCCCGAGCCTATACCGAGGCGCTCGTCGGCGGCTACTGCCACCTGAACCTGGGCGAGGAAGCGGCCGTCGTCGGCCTCATGTCGGCCCTGCGGCCCACCGATTACCTCTTCACGAACTACCGCGAGCACGGCTACGCGCTCATGCGCGGCATCGACCCGAACCGGGTGATGGCCGAGCTCTACGGCCGCGTCGACGGCGTCTCCAAGGGCTGGGGCGGCTCGATGCACATGTTCGACGTCACGCACCGGCTGCTCGGCGGGTACGGCATCGTCGGCGGCCAGCTGCCGCTCGCGACCGGCGCGGCGCTCGCGATCGACTACAAGAACGAGAACGACGTCGTCATGTGCACCCTCGGCGACGGCACCACCGCCATCGGCGCCTTCCACGAGTCGCTGAACATCGCGGCCCTGTGGCACCTGCCGGTCGTGTTCGTCATCATCAACAACGGGCTCGGCATGGGCACGACGGTCGCGAAGTCGTCCGCCGAGCCCGAGCTGTACAAGCGCGGCGCCGCGTACCGGATGGAGTCGGCCCGGGTCGACGGCTTCGACCCGGTCGCCGTGCACGAGGCGGCGGCCAAGGCCATCGCGGCGGCCCGCGGCGGCCGGCCGTACCTGCTCGAGGTCGTCACCGAACGGCTGCGTGGCCACTCCGTCGTCGACCCGGCCAAGTACCGGTCCGCGGACGAAGTCGAGCGGCTCAAGCACGAGGACCCGGTCCAGACCTTCGGCGCGAAGCTGACGGCGAACGGGGTGCTCGACCAGGCGAAGATCGACAAGATCGAGGCAGAGGTCGCCGGCATCGTCACCGCCGCCGCGGACTTCGCCGCGAGCAGCCCGCAGCCGGAGGTGTCCACGCTGTTCGACTACACGTACGCGACCCCGGTGCCCAACGACTCGCGCCGCCTGCCCGGCGAGCCGCTGTTCGCGCCGCTGCCCATCCCCGCCGGAGCGCCCGCATGACGATCATGACCTACCGCCAGGCGCTGCACGACACGCTGCGCGCGGAGATGCTCAGGGACGACAGCGTCCTCCTGATGGGCGAGGAGATCGGCGTCTTCGAGGGTTCCTACAAGATCACCGCCGGCCTGCTGAAGGAGTTCGGCGAGAAGCGGGTGCGGGACACCCCGATCGCGGAGGAGGGCTTCGCGGGCGCCGCGATCGGCGCGGCCATGCTCGGCCTGCGCCCGGTCGTCGAGATGATGACGATCAACTTCTCGATGCTCGCCCTCGACCAGATCATCAACCACGCCGCGAAGATCTACGGCATGTTCGGCGGGCAGGCCAGCGTGCCGCTCGTCATCCGCACGCCGGGCGGCGGCGGGCAGCAGCTCGGCGCGACCCACTCGCAGAACATCGAGCTGTTCTACGCCTTCGTCCCCGGCATGAAGGTCGTGGCGCCGTCCAACCCGGCCGACGCCAAGGCCCTGCTGCTGGCCGCGATCAGGGACAACGACCCGGTCCTGTTCCTGGAGAACCTCGCGCTGTACAACACCAAGGGCGAGGTTCCCGACGACGACACCCCGGCGGAGATCGGCCGCGCCGCGGTCACCCGGCCGGGCCGGGACCTGACGCTGATCGGCTACTCGCGGATGGCCCACGTCGCCGCCGAGGTCGCCGCCTCGCTCGCCGAGTCCGACGGGCTCGACATCGAGGTCGTGGACCTGCGCAGCCTGCGCCCGCTCGACCGGGAGACGATCATCGCGTCGGTCAAGAAGACGCACGCCGCCGTCGTCCTGGAAGACGACTGGCTGACCTACGGCATCGGCGCGGAGGTCGCGGCCTCGATCTCCGACGGCGCGTTCGACTACCTGGACGCGCCCGTGCGCCGGGTCGCGATGGCCGAGGTGCCGATGCCGTACTCGAAGCCGCTTGGAGACGGCGGCCCTGCCGTCGCGCGACGACGTCATCAACGCCATCCGGCAGACGCTCGCGGCGGTAGGCCACCGGACCGCTCCGCTCGCGCTAGGAGTACCACAGACGTGATTGAGATCAAGATGCCGCGCCTCTCCGACACCATGGAGGAGGGCGCGATCTCGACCTGGCACAAGCAGCCGGGCGACGCGGTCGCGGTCGGCGACGTCCTCGTGGAGATCGAGACCGACAAGGCGGTCATGGAGTACGAGGCCTACCAGGCGGGCACGCTGGCCGAGATCCTGGTGCCCGAGGGCCAGAACGCCGACATCGGCGCCCCGATCGCCCTGCTGGACGACGGTGCAGGCGGTCCCGCGGCATCCGTCGCCGCCGCCCCCGCCCAAGGCGATTCGCCCGAACGGAATCAGCCGACTCCCGCCGCCCCCGCCGCTTCCGAACCCGTCGCCCAGGCCGGCGCGGTGGCCGCCTCCCCGGCGTCCAGCGGAACCGCCAACGGCACGCTTAACGGCACCGCCAGGCAGTTCGCTTCTCCCTTGGTGCGCAAGCTGGCCAGGGAGAACCACCTGGACCTGTCGCACGTCGAAGGAAGCGGACCCGGCGGCCGCATCATCCGCGCCGACATCAGCGGCCTGCTGGCCAACGGCGCCCCGGCCCCGGCCGCGCATGCGCCGGCCGCCGCCGCCGCGGCCGTTGCCGCCGTGCCCGCGGACGCGCCGCCGGCCCCGGCGGTGCCGGTGACCGCGCCGCCGCCCGTCCTCGGTGTCACCGGAGACGGCGCGGGCCGAGCCGGCGCGGTCAGCGGCCGACGAGGAAGTGCGCGGCACCCGCGGCGTCCCGATCAGCCAGGTCCGCCGGGTGATCGCCCGCCGCCTGTCGGCCAGCGCCCGCGAGATCCCGCACTTCTACGTGACCGCGGTCGCGGACGCGCAGGAGCTGATGGACCTCCGGGCGACGCTGAACGCGCAGCTCACCGCAGGTGGCCGGGCCAAGGTCAGCGTGAATGACCTGCTGATCCGCGCCTGCGCGCTCGCGCTGCGCGAGCACCAGGACGTGAACGTCTCCTACGGCGGCGACACGAGCAGCATCATGCTGGTGCACGACCGGATCAACGTCGGCGTCGCGGTGGCGGCGGAAAGCGGCCTGATCGTCCCGGTGATCAGGGACGCGGACACCAAGACCGTCACCCAGCTGGGCGCGGAGTCCAAGAAGCTGGTGGCCCTGGCCGCCGAGCGCAAGCTGACCCCGGCGCAGACGAGCGGCGGCACGTTCACGATCAGCAACCTCGGGATGTACGGCGTGGAGCACTTCACCGCCATCATCAACCCGCCCGAGTCGGCGATCCTGGCCGTCGGCGCGACCACCCGCGAGCCGACCGTGGTGGGGGACACCCTGGAGCCCCGCTACCGGCTGCGGTACACCCTGTCGGTCGACCACCGGGTGATCGACGGCGCCCTGGCGGCGAGGTTCCTCCAGACGCTGACCGGCCTGATCGAGCACCCCTGGATGATCATCGCCTGAGGTTCTTCCCCGGGAAAGCACACGGCCGCGCCGGTCACGAACGTGACCGGCGCGGCCGCTGTCGTTTCCGATTAGGTGACGCCCACATTAAGGACGAAGTGTCCGAGCCGCAGATCGAGCAATCCGCCGCCGGCCCAATGCACGATAAACGCCAGGAGGATGATGACCAGGACGACGATCACCAGCCAAATGAAGAACATGATAATTCCCGGGATTGCGTACCCGCCTACCGTTCTAGCTCTAGCCACGGCCCCCAGCTACCCGAGATGTAGTGACTTATTCGGTTATGCGTAGCGGCTTTCAGCAAGCGAAGCGGCCCGGGTTAGCCGCCCGATTTGCTGCCCTGGCCGACCGGGGTGACCGGCTCGTGGCCGCCCTCCACGTCGATGCGCGGCAGCAGCCGGTCGAGCCAGCGCGGTATCCACCAGGACCAGGTGCCGAAGAGGTACATGACCGCGGGCACGAGCAGCAGCCGGACGACCGTCGCGTCGATGAGGATGCTGGCGGCAAGACCGATGGACAGCTGCTTGATCACGACCTGGTTGTTGGTGACGAACGACACGAACACCGCGATCATGATCAGTGCGGCGCAGCTGATCACCCGGCCGGTCTCCTCCAGGCCCATCGCGACCGCCAGGTGATGGTCCCCGGTCCTGTGCCAGGCCTCCTTGACCCGGGAAAGCAGGAAGACCTCGTAGTCCATGGACAGGCCGAAGACGATGGCGAACATGATCATCGGCACGTACGCCTCAATGGGCACGTCCTCGTTGACGCCGAGGATGCTGCGGCCCCAGCCGAACTGGAAGGTGGCAACCACGACGCCGTAGGCGGCGGCAATGCTGAACAGGTTCAGCACCGCGGCCTTGAGGGCAAGGAGCGGGCTGCGGAAGGCGGTCATGATCAGCAGGAAGGCGACCCCGATGACCACGCCGATGATGACGGGCAGCTGGTCGATCACCTTCTGGTCGAACTGGATCTGCAAGGCCTGCCCGCCGGTGACGTACCCCTGATACCCGGTGCCCTTAAGCGCCTGGGGCAGCGTGGTATCCACCAGGGTGTTGTACAGCGTTCGTGGTCGCCTGGTCCTGCGGGCTGGTGGTCGGGATGACGGTTCCGGTGAGCAGCACGCCGTCTGGCGTGGGGCTGAGTGGCGTGGCCTTGGCGACGTCGGCTGGTGCCAGCGAGCGCGGACTGCACACTCGAGGCGAGCGAGGTGTCGGCCGAGGCGTTGCTGCCGGTATCGATGACGATGGTGAACGGGCCGTTGTAGCCGGGCCCGAATCCTTCGCTGATCAGGTCGTAGGCCTGCCTGTCGGTATAGCTCGTCGGGTCGGCGCCGTCGCCCACGTGCCCGGTCTGTATGGACAGCAGGGGGATCGCGAGCACGCAAAGCACGGACAGGCCGCCGAGCAGGAACAGCCAGGGATGGCGGCCGATCATTGCCGCGTAGCGGTGCCAGCTGTCGCCGCTTGAACCCCTCTCGGCGACGGGGGTCTTCCTGATCTTGAGCTGGTCGATGTTGCGGCCGGCCAGGCCGAGCAGGGCGGGCACCAGCGTGACGGCCCCGACCGCGGCGGTGAAAACGCCGAAGACGGCGGCGAGCCCGAGCAGGCCGACGAACGTGATGCCCGACGCGTACAGGCCGAGCATGGCGACCGCGACCGTGCTGGCGGCCACCAGCACGGCGCGGCCGCTCGTGGTGGTGCAGAATCCGGCCGCCGCAACCGGATCGGCGCCGTCCATGATCTGCTGCCGGTACCTGGTGCTGAGAAAGACGGCATAGTCGATGCCGACACCGATCCCGATCATCGCGCACAGCGTGGGCGACGCGGTGCCGAAGGTCAGGCTCCCGGCGACGATGCCCAGGATGCCGATTCCGGCGAGCACGCTGACCAGCGCCGTGACCAGCGGCAAAATGGCGCCGAGGACGCTGCCGAAGATGAGCAGCAAGACGATCAGCGCGACGGCGAACCCGATCGCCTCCGATGTCAGGTCTTTCGTGTGCGGTCTCGGTCAGCTGATCGAGCCCGCCGCCGTACGCCACTTGGATGTTCGCGTTGCTCGCGGGCGCGGTGGCGTTGTCGAGCTGGTTCACGTAGGACTCGCCGAGGGTGGCCGGGTTCACGTTGAATTGCACCGTCGAGTAGGCGATCAGGCCGTTGGCCGACACGGTCGGGTTGCTGCTGGAGAGCGGGTTGGACGCCGAGGTGACGTGCGGCAGGTTGCCAAGGTTGGTAACCGTGGTCGTTGATCGGCGTGCTCTGTGCTGACAGCGGTGTCCCGGACAGTGAGTTGAAGACCACAAGCCCCGAGTAGCCGCCGGCGCCCTGGCTGTGTGCCTGGAGCAGGCTCAGCCCGGTCGCCGACTGGGTGCCTGAGAGATCGACGTCGTTGCTGTAGGTGGCGCCCACCGCCGCGGAGCCGGCGAGCAGGCCGGCGAGCACGACCACCCAGGCGGCGATCACCCGCCACGGATGGCCGCCGCAGGCCGCGCCGATTCGTTGCAGCCACGGCTGGCCGCTCCCGCTCGCCGATCGTGAAGTGTTCAACGCTACCGACCCCCCGTCTCGGTTACGCTTGCATATAGTTACCCCCGATGACTCTTCGCGATTCTTTTTCGCTTCATGGGGATTACCGGCCACCGCCTGGCCCGGCCTGGACATGATCACGAACTCGGCGGGTAGGTGGCTCACCCACTGACCGCCGGCCACGGAGGAAGCCCGATGACGATGATGGACGACACAGACGGCAGCCCGGTGCTGCAAGAGGCCGCGCGCGAGCTCGAGGCCGCCATTCACGACGCGCGGGTGGCGTTCGACTGCATCGGCCTCGGCGAGCTGGAGCGTGCCCGCGAGAGCGCCGTGACCGCCCGGGTCGCGATCGACGCCGCGCTGACCGCGGTCGAGGCCGCACTCAAGTAGGGCATGCCCGAAGTAGGGCAAGCCCGTATTATCCGGGTCATGAGCGCGATCCGGGTCCGTAACGACGGGCCGGTCCGGGTGCTGACTATCGACCGGCCGGCCCGGCGCAACGCCGTGGACGCGGCCACCGCGGCGGAACTGCTCGCCGCCGTGCTGGCCGCCGACGCCGATCCGGCCGTGTCCGTGATCGTGCTGACCGGGGCTGGCAACGCCTTCTGCGCGGGCGCCGACCTGCGGGCCCTAGGGGAGACACCGCCGACGGCGCTCTCCGCCGAGGGTCCCGGGCCGATGGGCCCGACCCGGGTGCGGCTGTCCAAGCCGTCCATCGCGGCGATAGAGGGGCCCGCGGTCGCGGGCGGCCTTGAGCTGGCGCTCTGGTGCGACCTGCGGGTGGTCGCGGAGGACGCCACCCTCGGCGTATTCTGCCGCCGCTGGGGAGTCCCCCTCGTCGACCTCGGCACGATCCGGCTGCCCCGGCTCATCGGGCAGAGCCGGGCCATGGACCTCATCCTGACCGGCCGCGGCGTCGACGGCGTCGAAGCCGAGCGCATCGGCCTGGCCAATCGCGTGGTGCCGGCCGGCCAGGCCCTGGAGGCGGCGGTCCGGCTCGGCCACGGCTAGCCGGCCTGCCGCAGGACTGCCTGCGTAACGACCGCCTCTCCGTCATCGAGCAATGGGACCTCGACGAGCCCGCCGCCATCGCCAACGAGGTCAGGCACGGCGTCGCCAGCCTCGGTTCGGCCGACGTGCTCGCGGGAATCGCCCGGTTTACCGGCGGCGCCGGGCGTCACGGCCAGGCCGCAAGCCCAGATTCCTAAAGCACAGACTGCTAACCGGGCGGCGTCCGTCACGGCAGCAGCAGGCAGCTGTCGCCGAACTCGTGCCAGCGGTACCCGAGGCGCACCGCCTCCGCGTAGGCCCGCTCGACCAGTGCGCTGCCCGCCACGGCGGTCAGCAGGTCAAGGTGGGAGGCGCCGGGGGCGTGCCAGCCGGTTACCAGGCCGGTCACCACCCGCGCGGGCCGGGCCGGGCCGAGCACGAGCTCCGTCCAGCCGCGGCGTCCGCGCACGCTGCCGTCCGGGTCGGCGGCCGACTCAAGCGCGCGGGTCACGGTGGTGCCGACCGCGATCACCCGCCCGCCCGCCTGGCGGGTCGCGTTGACCAGCCGGGCGGTCGCCTCCGGCACCTGGAACCGCTCCGGCTGGGGCGGCTCGCCCGGTTCCTGCGAGGACACGCCGGTGTGCAGCACGATCGGGGCGAGGGTCACCCCGCGGGTGACCAGGTCGGTCACCAGCCGATCGGTGAACGGCCGACCGGCGCTCGGCATCTCCGCGCTGCCCGGCTCGCGGGCGAAGACGGTCTGGTAGTCGGCGAGCGGCCACTGGCGCGGCACGTACGCGTAGCGGATCGGCCGCCCGTGGCGCGCGAGGAAGGCGGCGACGCCGCCGTCGATCTGCGGCCGGGCCTCCCACAGCCTGGCCTGCCCGGCCGGCCGTGGACGGCCCACGATCAGGGCGGCGCCGGCCGCCGCGTCCAGCGTGATCACCTCGCACGGGCGCAGGTTGGTGACCGGGCCGGTCGACGTCCCGGCCGGCCGCACCTCGACCACCCAGGTGCCGTCGTCGAGTTCGGCGGAGAAGTGCACCTCCACCGGCACGCCCGCCCGGTCCCCGTCGACCGCGGCGGCGAGCGTGGCGGAGGTGTTGACCACGACGAGGTCGCCGGCCGCGAGGAACTCCCCGAACTGGCCGAACCGCGCGTGCCGCACCTTGTCCGCCGACGCGACCAGCAGCCGGACGTCGTCCCTGGCCGGGGGCGGCTCGGCGGCCTCAAGCCCCGCGGGCAGCATGAAGTCGAGTGTCATCACGCCGCCGTTCCCGCGAGGTCGCCGGCGCGGACCCGGCCGCTCGGCGGGCGCGTCGCGATCAGCCGGAGCAGCGCGGGCACGACGGCCTCCGGTTCCGGCCGGTCGGAGATGTCCTCGCCGGGGAAGGCGGCCTGGTGCATCTCCGTGCGCATGTCGCCCGGGTCGACCGCGTACACGGCGAGCCCGGGCTCTTCGGCCGCGAGCACGGCGCTGAGCTGGTCAAGCGCCGCCTTGGACGAGCCGTACGCGCCCCAGCCTGCGTACGCCTCGACGGCGGCGTCGGAACTGACGTTCAGCACGATGCCGCCGTCCGCGCGCAGCAGCGGCAGGAACCGCTGGATGAGCGCGAGCGGGGCGAGCACGTTGGTCTCAAGCACCCGCCGGGCCGCCGCGAGCGGCACGTCGGCCAGCGGCGGCAGCGGGGAGGGCCCGAGGTCGCTGGCGTTGTTGACGAGCAGGTCCAGGCGGCCGAGACCGTCGACCGCCGCGGCCAGCGCGTCCCGGTGGGCGGGGTCGGTGACGTCGCCGGGCACGACAAGGGCGCCGGGCAGGCCGGCGGCGAGGTGGGCGGTGCGGCGGGCGTCGACGACGACGTGCCAGCCGTTTGCGAGCAGGGCGCCCGCCAGCGCCCGGCCGAGCCCGCGCCCGGCCCCGGTGACGAGAGCGGTTGGTTGCGATGTGCTGGTCATGCGACCTAGTGTTGTAGTTGAAGTCAACTTTAAGTCAAGGGGAACGTTGGCCATCGTGCGCACCACCGACCATCTCACCGTCAGCGAGGTCGCCGCCCGCAGCGGCTTCGCCCCCTCCGCGCTGCGCTTTTACGAGCGCGAGGGACTCATCCAGGCGACGAGGACAACGGGCAACCAGCGCCGCTACGAGCGCGGCGTGCTGCGCCGCCTCGCGTTCATCCGGGCCGCCCGCAACGTCGGCCTGACCCTGGACGAGGTCGCCGCCGCGCTGGCGACGCTGCCCGACTCGCGCACCCCGACCCGGGCCGACTGGACCCGGCTGTCCCGGTCCTGGCGGACCCGCCTGGACGGCCAGATCGCCGCGCTGGAGAAGCTGCGCGACGGCCTGGACTCCTGCATCGGCTGCGGCTGCCTGTCCCTGAAGACGCTGCGCGATGTCTAACCCCAACGACGTCGCCCGCATCGACGGCCCCGGCGCCAGCTACCTCCCCGCCCCGCTCCGCCAGTAGCTCGCCGAACGTCCTCAAGTCCGTCCCGCGACACCAACCTCATTGACTCTCAAGGATCCGGACGGCATTCCAGAGCCTAACTCCGCGTGTTATCGGGTGACGCTCCGCATTGCTGCCCTAATATCGTGGCGACGCGGCAACTCGGGACGGGGGTCCTGAACGGGGTCTTTGCCGCAAATCCACCTGCATTGACACTCGGGGGAGTATTCACATGCGCTTTCGCGTGCGGGTCGGCGCGCCCAGCGCCGTGACCGCAGTGCACGGCCAAGCAGCGGTGCCCGGGCGAGGGGCCGGGCGATGACGGACCCGACCGAAGAGTCACAGCGCGCCGGGCTCGAGCACTTGCTGCGAATCGCCGAAGAGCAGGCGGCCGGAGCGGTGCCCAGGCAGGCGGCCGGGGCGGAGCCGCAACTGGCGGCCGGGGTCGTCCCGCAGCAGGCACCACCCCCGCCGACCACCGTCCCGATCGAGAAGGTCCTCGACCCGGTCCCCGCCCCCGATGATTCGCTGCCAGCCCCCGTTGCCACTCAAGGCGACGGGCGTCACCGCCTCGACGGTGCCCGCCGTCGCCTTACGATTCCGTGGCGCCGGAGCAAGCCCGCCGCGGAGAGCTAGCCCGCGGCCGAGGCGACGACCAGCCCGATCACGCAGATGGCCTGGCCGCCGTGATAAGCAGTCCAAGCGAGGACCGCGAAGCGAAAGAGGGTGGCAGGACATGAGCACTGACGACCATGCGCAGATCCGCGCGCTGACCGAGAACTGGGTGCTGTGGCGCGACGCGGGCGACTGGGACCGGTTCGCCACCCTCTGGCACCCGGACGGCCGGATGGAGGCGACCTGGCTGCAGGCCGGGTACGAGGAGTTCATCGACGCGAGCCGCCGGGGCTTCGAGAACGGCGTCCGGATCTGGCATTTCCTCGGCGGCCACACCGCCGACATCGCCGGCGACCGCGCCGTGGCGCAGACCAAGATGACGATCACCCAGCGGGCCGAGGTCGGCGGCGAGCCCTGCGACGTCGTGTGCACCGGCCGCTTCTACGACTTCCTCGTCAAGCACGAGGGATACTGGACCCTGCGGCTACGCCAGCCCATCTACGAGCGGGACCGGCTGGACCCGGTCCGCCCGGGCGCCGTCCCCGCCCTCGACGCCGCCCGCCTGGCCACGCTGCCAGAAGGCTACCGGCACCTGGCGTACCTGCAGCTCGGCCTGGGCTTCCCCGTCAAGCTCGACATGCCGCAGCTCACCGGACCGGAAACCGACGCCCTCTACGCCCGCGGCCGCGCCTGGCTAGCCGGCGCCGCCCTCACCTGACCGCCCCGGCCCGCGAGCGTTTCTCGCCTCCCGGTTGAGGCTCGTGCACAGGGCAAGCAGCCCGAGCCAGCCGGCCAGCGCCAGGGTGGCGGTGCGGGCACCAAGCGCGCCGATCAGCACCCCGCCGAGCATGGTGCCGAGGGACAGCGCGCCCGTCGTGACCGCCTGCACGGCGGCCGAGGTGCGGCCGCGCAGGTGATCGGGCGCGAGGTTGAGCCGGTAGGTGCCGATGGCCACCCAGTAGATGGGGGTGATCACCGACTCGCCCGCGGCGACGATGCCCAGGCACAGCGCGTTAGGCGCGAGCACGTACAACGGGAAGATCAGCGCCTCCGCCCAGAGCATGACGACCGCGATGTTGCCGAGCGAGAACCGGGCGACGGCCCACTCGGCCATCAGCGAGCCTGCGAGGGCGCCGATGGCCGCGCCGGTGAAGACGAGGCCGATTTCGGTCGGGGTCGCCCGTACCGCTTCCGCCAGCGTAATGATGACGAGATAGCCGGAGCCGTAGCGCAAGTTGTCCCCCACCTGCATGACGGTCAGGAAACGGATGACGGGCTGCCGCCAGAGCCAGCCCAGGCCCTCACGGATATCGCCGATCATCTGGCCGGGTGACCGATTTCCCGCCCCGTCCGTCTCCTCCTGGAACGGAATGCGCATGAGCCGCAGCGTCAGCGCCGACGCGAGGAACGAGACGGAGTTGACCAGGAACGGCATGACCCGGCCGAACGCGTAAACGACGGCGCCCAGGGAGGCGCCGCTCACCCGCACCAGGTTCGACGCGCCCTGGGATACGCCCATGGCCCGCGCTAGCCGGCCCGGGCCGACGACGTTCGGCAGGGCGGCGGTGTCGGCCGCCTGGAAAATCGTCGAGAGAATCCCCGTGACCACGGCGAACGCGTAAAGGTAGGGCAGCCGGAGTTCGCCGAGCGCCAGCGCGGCGGCGACGCCGCCGGTGGCCAGCGCGCGCCCGATCTCGCAGCAGATCATCGTGCGGCGGCGGTCCCAGCGATCGGCCAGGGCCCCGGCGAACACGCCGAAGACGAGGAACGACGCGGTGTTGAGCCCGAGGACCAGGCCGACCTGGCTCGTGTGCCCCGCGGTCGCGACCAGCAGGAGCAGCAGGGCGAAGTTCTGGACCTGGTCGCCAGCGGACGAGACGACCTGGCCAGAGATCAGGAGAAGGAAGTTGCGATTCCGCCGCAGCGGCACCTCAGGCGAGGCAGACATTGATTACGCTCCGTAAATGCAGATGGGCACAAGGGTTCTCAGAAGCCTTGTGCCGACCTCACATCCAGAGCGGTGCGCATGCCATTGACCATAACGGTCGTTGACCCGTCCGCCAAGCCTTTATCGACCTTTCCGGCGGCCGGCTAAAGCGAAGGTTCCGTCACCAGCGGAATGCGGAAGACCCGGCGCAGCGCCGCCCGCGCGGCGTGGTAACCGCACATGCCGTGCACGCCCGGACCCGGCGGAGTGGCGGAAGAGCACAGGTAGATCGAAGGGTTCGGGGTCGCGTAGGGGACCGGCACGGGCACCGGGCGCAGCAGCAGCCGCAGCCCGTCGCAGCGCCCGCCGGCGATGTCGCCGCCGACGTTGTTCGGGTTCCCCGCCTCCATGTCGGCCGGCGTGGTGACGGTCCTGGCCAGCACCAGGTCGCGGAAGCCGGGGGCGAACCGCTCGACCTGCCGCTCGATGGCGGGCCCGAGGTCGCCCCGCCAGCCGTTCGGCACCTGGGCGTACACCCAGAAGACGTGCGCTCCGGCGGGCGCCCGGCTGTCGTCGAACAAACTAGGTTGTGCGGTGATCAGGAACGGCGGTCGCGGTTCGCGGTCCCGTGCCGCGCGGATCGCAGCGCCGCCCCGATCTCCGGCATCGTCGGGCCCAGGTGCACCGTGCCCGCGCGCCGCGCGGCCGGCGCGGTCCACGGCACCGGGCCTGACAGCGCGTAGTCGATCTTGAAGACCGCGGGCCCGTGCTGGTAGCGGCGCAGGAACCGGTTCGCGTACCAGCCCGGCAGCCGCGGCCCGGCGATGGCGGCCGCCGCGGCGGGGTCGGTGTCGAAGAAGTAGGCCCGCGCCTGCGGCAGTTCGTCGAGGCGGCGCACCCGCTGTCCCGTCACGACCTCCCCGCCGAGCGCGGCCAGCAGCGCGGCCAGGGCGTCGGAAATCGCCTGCGTCCCGCCGCGCGGAATCGGCCACCCGACATCGTGCGCCGCCAGGGCGAACAGCAGCGCGATCCCGCCGGTGAGGGGCGAGGTCAGCGGCGCCGGAACGTGGCCCGCCAGCCCGGCGAGCAGGCCGCGCGCCCGCGGCCCGGCGAACGCCCGGGCCAGGACGGCCACGGGCAGCCCGCCGACCAGGCCGAACCGCCCGTACAGCAGCGGCAGGCGCGGCCAGCCGGCCAGCTGCGGGCGCAGCACGTCGGCGGCGAGCTCGTCCCACCGGCCGAGGAAGGGTCCGACCAGCCGCCGGTAGGCGGCGCCGTCGCCGCCAAGCGAGCCGGCGGTCTCGGCGACGGAGCGGGCAAGCACCGCGGCGGACCCGTCGGGAAACGGGTGCGCGAGCGGCAGGTCCGGATGAACCCAGGACAGGCCGAAGCGCTCAAGCCCGAGCGTGCGCAGCACCGGCGAGCCCACCCCGAGCGGGTGCACCGCCGAGCAGGGATCGTGCCGGAAGCCCGGCAGCGTCAGCTCGGCCGTCCGGGCGCCGCCGCCGACCGTGGCCGCGCCCTCGTATACCCGCACGCGCACGCCCGCCTGCGCCAGGGTCACCGCCGCGGTCAGCCCGTTCGGCCCGGCACCCACCACGATCGCGTCGACATCCGCCATGCGCGTGGCGGTACCCAGGTTGCCCCGCGTCAACCGGACGCCCGCACGCCCGGCCGACGCGGCTCAGGCGGCGGTCAGCTCCCCTGCTCGTCGAGCCGGAAGCCGACCTTCAGCTTCACCTGGAAATGACACCGGTTGTTCTCCTCGATCCGGCCCCGGATGTCGCTGACCTCGAACCAGTCGAGGTTATGGAGGGTCTTCGAGGCGCGCCCGATGGCGCCCTTGATCGCATCGTCGATGCTCTCGCTGGACGAGCCGACGATCTCGCTGACGGAGTAGACGCTGTCGGACACCGCTGTCCCCTTTCGACGTCGCCTGGACGGCTGACATCCTTCTTCCCCGCGGAAACCGAGTGGAACGTTCCCAAGGGATTCGCTTGCGCCCGAACGGCAGCGGCCCGCTGCGTCAGTCGTCAGTCGTCAAGCGGAACGGGCTCGCCGGTGCCGGCGTCGGTCAGCATGATCGCCTCGACTGGACAGGCCGCCGCGGCGTCCCTGACCTGGTCGTCGGGTTCGGTCAGCGCGAGCACCGGGCGGGAGTGCTGCTCCTCGTCGAACCGGAACCGGCCGGGCGCGGTGCCTTGGCACACGCCGGCGCCGATGCAAAGCCCGGCATCGACCGTCACCCGCCAGGTCACGCGTCGTCCCAGGTGACGGGCAGCTCGCGCATGCTCGCGATGGCGTGCCCGGCGCGGAACTCGATCGCGGACATCGGCACGGTCATCCGCAGTCCCGGCAGCCGGGTCAGCAGTCCGTGCAGCGCTTCCTGCAGCTCCATCCGGGCCAGCTGCGCGCCGAGGCAGTGATGGGCGCCCGCGCCGAAGCCCAGGTGGGTCTTGGGCGCGCGTCCCACGTCAAGCCGGTCAGGCTCGGCGAACGCCGCGGGGTCCCGGTTAGCGACGTTGAACGACGGCAGCACGGTTTCCCCGGCCGGGATCGTGACCCCGCCGAGGCACACCTCTTCCCTGGTGATCCTGGCCAGCGGGATGAACCCGCTGCCGCTGATGATCACGTACCGCACGAGCTCCTCGACGGCCGCGGGGATGCGGCCGGGGTCGGCGCGCAGCCGGGCGAGCTCGTCCGGATACTGGCAGAGCGCCACGAACGACATGTTGATCGAGTTGGCGGTGGTCTCGTGGCCGGCGCCGAGCAGCCCGACGCCGAACTTGACCAGTTCGACCTCGCTGAGCTTGCCGGCCGCGTCGCGGGCGTCGATGAGCACGCTGATCAGGTCGTCCGCGGGGGCCTGGCGCTTCTGCGCGATCAGCTCCGCTATGTAGTCGCCCATGGCCGCGTAAGCGGCGGCGATGTCATCCCGTGACCGGCTCCAGTCGCCGAATATCACGTTCGACCACGCGTGGAAACGGTCCACGTCCGCGATCGGCACGCCGAGCAGCGCGCAGATCACGCTGGCCGGCACCATCAGCGAGAACGAGCGCGAAAGGTCCACCGGCCGCGGCCCGGCCCGCATCGCGTCGATCAGGTCGTCGACGATCCGGGTGACCTGCGGCCGCAGGGCCTGCATGCGCTTCTCGGTGAACGCGCCCGCCACCAGCTTGCGCAGCCGGGTGTGCTCCGGCGGGTCCATGGCGACGATGCCGTCGGCGAGCGTCGCTTCCACGCCGTACACCTCGCGCCCAGGGGCGAAGACAAGCGCGCGGGAGTAACGCTGGTCAATCATCACTTCCCGCGTCTCATTGAAGCCGGTGACCAGCCACGCCGTGGAATCGTCCGGCAGCCGGACCTGGTTGACCGGGCCTTTCGCCATCAGTTCCCGCACTTCCGGGCCGGGATCGTAGGGCACGGGGGAGGGTGGGAACGGAAACCGCGGAGCCTCGAACTGGGCCGACATGTGCGTAAACCTCCGTATGTCGCTTTACTCAGTATTCGACCCTACCGGTACGCCCATTTCACCGACTACCCCGAAATCATGATCAATTTCACGACAAGAGAATTTCGCACGGAATGACGATTTCCCGGGAAAAAGGCAAGTCCGCCAAGAAAAGCAATCGATTCGGCCGGGGACCATGGGCGCTGCCCGGCGCGCGATGCGCGGCACCCGCCCCCTCGTGCTGTTGATTAGCGTTAGCCCCGTCCGCCACTCTCGTCCACAACGCATGCGCCGGCCGGCACCGCTAACTCCGTGATCTCCGCGCCGCGCCCGCGCCTTTTGAGGATTGTGTGAGTTTTGGACGTCTACGGTGCGCAAAACTCACACAATCATGGAATGTATTGTCCTTGTGGCACCCGTGCCCGTAGTTTTATTGGCCCTACGGCACCCGGGTGAGCGCCCGGCGCTGGCCTTGTGGGGCACGCGGCCGGAATGGCGGGCGCCGCGCGGATCCTACTCGTCGGGGAAAAGCGCGGCGCTGAGCGTGCCGCGGACCCAGGATTCGAGGTCGTCGTAGGTGTAGCCGGCCTGGCGCACCAGCTGGTGGTGGGTCTCCGGGCTGGCGATCGCCCAGGCGGTGTCGGCGGCGAGGGCGGGGGAGAGCCCGGGGCGCAGCGCGGCGTCCGGGATCCGGGCGAGCAGGGCGTGGAAGGCGTCGCGGCGCATCTCGCTGAGCCGCTGCCAGTCGGCGGCGATGTCGGGATCGGTCGCGGCGGCGTCCCGGTAAGTCTGCCAGCCGACCGCCGACCGCTCGGCGAGCAGCCGGTACTGGCGGGCAAGGTGCGCCAGCAGGCGGCGGGGATCGGCGCCGTCCTCCGGGCCGAGGGCGGCGGTGATGACCTCGGGCGGCTTCCCCGGCGTCAGCGCGGCCTCGTCGTCGCCGGTCACGGCCCTCTGCAGGACCGCCTCGAGCAGGTTCCGCTTGTTGCCCCAGTCGTTGTACAGGCTCTGCACCGAGACGCCGGCCCGGCCGGCGATGCGGCTCACGGTGGCCGCCGCGTAGCCGCGCTCGGCGAACTCGGCCGCCGCGGCCGCGAGCAGCCGCCGCCGCGTCTCGCGCCTGGTGACCTCGCCCGCCTCCCGCTGCCTGCTGACCCGCCGCGTCCCGGCCTGCTCGGCCGGCTCGGGCGGCGGGGCCTGCTCGGCCCGCGGGGTCGCTGGCTGCGGCGGCCGACTCGTCCTGGCGGCGGTCTTGTCTGGGCTGGTCATGCGGCCATCCTACTACGTTCTTGACTATCACTCCAAAGCTATTGACTGTCATTCAAAAGCTTTGTAATGTCATTCTAAAGCAAAGAACTCGAGAGCTACGGGAGCAAGCGATGTCAGCCATGAACCTCCTGGCCGCGAGGCCGGCCAAGTCAACCAAGTCCGTCAAGTCCCGCAAGAACGTCACCCGGCGGCCGCGCCGCGCGCCGCTCGCCCCGCGCCCGCCCGCCGTGGTGACCGCGGTCGTCTGCCTGGCCCTGGCGGCGGTGGTCGCCGCGGTGTCCTCGCTGAACGTGGCGCTGCCGGGCATCGCCCGGGCCACGCACGCCTCCCAGACCCAGCTGGCCTGGGTCATCGACGCTTACTCGCTGGTGTTCGCCTCGCTGCTGCTGCCCGCGGGCGCGATCGGCGACCGTTACGGCCGCCGCCGGACGCTGATCGCCGGCCTGGTGATCTTCGGGGCCGGGTCGGCGGTGGCGATGACCGCGCACTCCGCGGCCGAACTGATCGGCCTGCGGGCCGTCCTCGGCCTCGGGGCGGCGCTGGTCATGCCCGCCACCCTGTCCACCATCACCGGCACCTTCCCCGGCGAGCAGCGCACCCGGGCGGTCAGCGTCTGGGCCGCGGTGGCCGGCGGTGCCGCCGTGCTCGGCCTCCTCAGCCTCGGGCCTCCTGCTTGCAGGAGTGGTCGTGGCCGTCGGTGTTCGGGCTGAACGTCGTCCTGGCCGGCGCCGCCATCGTCGGCACCATCCGGTTCGTGCCCGAGTCCGCCGACCCGGAGACCCCGCGCGTCGACGTCATCGGGGCGATCCTGTCCGTGCTCGGCATCGTCGCGCTGGTGTACTCCATCATCGAGGCGCCCAACCAGGGATGGGGGTCGGCGCGCACGCTGCGGGCCTGGCCGCGGGCGCGGTGATCCTGGCCGGCTTCGTCGCCTGGGAATGGCGCCGCCGCGCACCGCTGCTCGACCCCCGGGTCTTCGCCCGCCGCGGCCTGGCCGCCGGCAGCCTGTCGATCTTCGTCCAGTTCTTCGCCCTGTTCGGGTTCATCTTCATCGTCTTGCAGTACCTGCAGCTCATCCGGGGCGACTCCGGGCTGGTCTCCGCCGTCAGCATGCTGCCCATGGCCGCGACCATGATGCCCGCCGCCCGGCTGGCCCCCGCCCTCGTGGCCCGGCTCGGCGCCAGGAAGGTCTGCGCCACCGGGCTGGCCCTCATCGCCGCCGCCATGGCCGTCCTGTCGCAGCTGACCCCGGCGAGCGGCTACTGGCTGCTGGCCATCGGCCTGGTCGTCCTCGGCGCCGGCATGGGCCTGGCCACCACCCCGGCCACCAGCGGCATCACCTCGGCCTTGCCGGCCGCGCAGCAAGGGGTCGGCTCGGCGCTCAACGACTTGTCGCGGGAGACCGGCGGCGCGGTCGGCATCGCGGTGCTCGCCAGCGTCCTGACGGCCACCTACCAGAGCCACCTGAGCCTGGCCGACGTGCCCGCCGCGCAGGCCGGCGCCGCCCGGTCATCGGTCGCGGTCGCCACCCGACCTGGGCGGCACCGTCGCCGCCCACGCCCAGACGGCCTTCGCCGACGGAATGCAGCTCGCCCTGCTCATCACCGCGGTAATCGTCGCCGCGGCCGCCGTCACCGTCGCCGCGCTCATGCGGCAAGCCGCGCCGCGCTCGTAGCGCTGACGTTTCGGCTTTGCTTTCGAGACAGCGGATCGCTGCTCACCCTGTAGCGTGAGCGGCGATCCACTATCTCTGCCCCCCAGAACGCGTGGCGGCGCTGGCGCACTGCGAAAATCAAGACCATAGAAGAATTAGCCGAACGACCTGTGGTTTTACCCTACGGTAGGCCAGTACCCGGCGGCGTGGGCGAGCGCCCGGCCTTCGAGGATCGTGACCAGCTTCTCGAACAGCGCCCCCGCCGCGGGGGCGCTCCAGTCGGCGGCGAGCACCTCCCGGGGCAGCCCGGGATCGCGGAAGGGCAGCTTGCGCCAGTGGTCGACCACCCCGAGGTAGGTCACGAACGCCTGCTGGGGGCCGATCGCCGCCTGCGCCTCTAGCGCGGCCGCGACCTCGGCGTAGCGGTCGGTGAAGTCACGGTAGGCCCGGTCGATCCCGGCCAGGTCCCAGCTCGAGTACAGCAGCGTGGTGAGGTCCTGCCCGCCGACGTAGTCGCCGACGAAGATCGCGGCGTACTTGTCGAGCCCGAGCTCGGCGATGGCCTGCTCCGCCGCCGGGCGCATCCGCGCGGGCGCGATCCACATCGCGGTCCCGACGTTGCCGAACCCGAGGTGGGTCAGGTGCCCGCGGAGCTGGTGCCGCTTGGCCCGCGCCGACTCGGGGACGGAGAAGTTGACCACGCACCAGCCGTCGGCCAGGTCGGCGGGCTGCCGGGCGTGCCAGATGAGCTCGTCGCCGGCGGCGAGCGTGGCCGCGGCCAGCGGCGTGAGCGCGTAGCCGCGCGCGCCGCCGCGGCTCTCGGCGGCCAGCCAGCCGCGCTGCTTGAGCCGGAACACGGCGGTGCGCACGCTCGGCGCGTCGAGCCCGAGCTGGGTCATCAGGTCGACGGTCCCGGCGATGGGCATCCAGTCGCCCATCCGGCGGACGACCGAGCCGAGGAAGCTGACCACCACGGTGCGGGACCGTGCGCGAGCGGGCCGCGGACGGTTCCTCCTCTGGCGTGCTCATTCGTTCCATTGTGCCGGATTCGTCGCCGGATCACGGTCCGCCGGACACGGTTCCCGCACTCGGCGGTCACGGGCGCCGGCGTCCACCGCAGGTGCACGGCGCCGGCCGGGGCCGCCCGCAGCAGCGACAGCCGCGGCGGGATCTTGTCGGTTCGCGCCGCCGGCGGCTTGCGCGCGCCCGCCTGCCACTGCACGGGCCACCGCGCGCCGTCGCCGGCGTACCCCTGTTCGGCGGCCGCGTGCAGCGTCCACTGCGGGTCGTACAGGTGGCTGCGGCCGAGGGCGCACAGGTCGGCCCGGCCGGCCAGCAGGATCGAGTTCACGTCGTCGTAGCTGGAGATCGCCCCGACCGCGATCACCGCGACGCCGGCCGGCCCGGCGACCTGGTGCCTGATCTGGTCGGCGAACGGCGTCTGGTAGGACCGGCCGAACGCCGGCCGCTCGTCCTTGCTGACCTGGCCGGAGGACACGTCGATGGCCGCCGCGCCGTGCGCGATGAAGGCCCGCGCGATCTCCACCGCGTCGTCGGCCGTGATGCCGCCGGGCACCCAGTCGGCGGCCGAGATCCGCACCGTCACCGGCACGGCGTCGCCGGCCCCGTGCGGACAGCGGCGCGGACCGCGTCGAAGACCTCGAGCGGGAACCGCAGCCGGTTCTCCAGCGACCCGCCGTAGCGGTCGGTGCGCGTGTTCGACACCGGGGACAGGAAGGAGCTGAGCAGGTAGCCGTGGGCGGCGTGCACCTCGATCAGGTCGAAGCCGGCCTGCACGCCGCGGCGGGCGGCGGCGGCGAAGTCGGCCACGACCTTGTCCATGTCCGCCCGGGTCGCCTCCCTCGGCACGTGGCAGCCGTCACCGTAGGGCAGCGCCGACGGGCCGATGACCTCCCAGTTGCCGTCCGGCAGCGGCTGGTCCATGCCCTCCCACATCAGCCTGGTCGAGCCCTTGCGGCCGGAGTGGCCAAGCTGCAGGCCGATCTTCGCGGTGGACCGCTGGTGGACGAAGCGGGTGATCGCGGCCCACCGGTCGCGCTGCCCGTCGGTCCACAGCCCGGGGCAGCCGGGGGTGATCCGGCCCTCCGGCGACACGCAGGTCATCTCCGTCATCACCAGGCCCGCGCCGCCCAGGGCCTTGGACCCCAGGTGGACGAGGTGGAACTCGCCCGGCACGCCCTCGTCGGCGCTGTACATGTCCATCGAGGAGACGATGACCCGGTTCTTCAGCTCCAGCGGGCCGATCCGGGCCGGGGTGAACATCGCCGGGACGCTCGGGGGCGCGCCTGATCGGTGGCGGTTTTTGCCATCGGGCGCGCGGCCGGGGGGTACGGGGGCCGGGGGGATGGGGGCGGGAGCCCCCCATGCGGGAGACTGTCCCCCCGGGAGATAACTGCGCGGCGCGCGAACTCGGCCTCGATGCGGGCCGCGAACTCCTCGTCCCGTTCCCTCAGGTTCGCGAAGGTGATCCGCCGGGACCGGGTCAGCAGGTTGAAGGCGAACTGCGCCGGGTCCTGCCCGGCGTACATGCCGATGTTCTCGAACCACTCAAGCGAGGCCTGCGCCGCGCGCTGGGTGGACTCCACGACCGGCTTGCGCTCGGCCTGGTAGGCGTCGAGCGCCGCCGGCGACCGACGGGTGCTCGTGCAGGCAGGCCGCGAGCGCGAGCGCGTCCTCCATGGCGAGCTTGGTGCCGGAGCCGATCGAGAAGTGCGCGGTGTGCGCCGCGTCGCCGAGCAGCACCACGTTGCCGTCGTGCCAGCGCGCGTTGCGGACGGTGCGGAAGTTGAGCCACTTGGAGTTGTTGGTCAGCACCTGGTGGCCGCGCAACTCGTCGGCGAAGATCTCCCTGATCCGGCCGACCGCGTACTCATCGCTGGCGCCCGGCGGGAAGTCGTCGTGCTCGGTCTTGTCGAACCCGGCGGCGCGCCACACGCGCTCGTGCATTTCCACGATGAACGTCGAGCCCGTGGCGGAGTACGGGTAGCCGTGGATCTGCATGGTGCCCCACGGCGTCTGCTTGACGAAGAACTGGAACGCCTCGAAGACCAGGTCGGTGCCGAGCCAGATGTACTTGTTCGCCCGCTGGTCGATGTCCGGGCCGAACGCGGCGGCGTGCCCGCGTGCGGATCGCGGAGTTGACGCCGTCGGCGGCGACCACCAGGTCGTGCGTCGGCCCGCAGCCGCGCGACGTCCGGCGCCGCCGTGCGGTAGCGGACGTCCACGCCGAGCTCCGCCGCGCGCTCCTGCAGGATCCGCAGCAGGTCCTTGCGGCTCATCGCCGCGAATCCCTGCCCGCCGACCGTGAACTGGTGCGCGCTCGCCGGAGAATCGGTCACGCTGATGTCGATGTCGGTCCACCGGGCGAAGCGGCTCTCCATCCGCTCGTGGACGACCGGGTCGGCGCCCTCGATGCCGCCCAGGGTCTCATCGGAGAACACGACGCCGAAGCCGAAGGTGTCATCCGGGGCGTTCCGCTCCCACACCGTCACCTCGTGCCGCGGGTCGAGCCCCTTCATCAGCGCGGCGAAGTACAGGCCGCCAGGGCCGCCGCCGGCGATCGCGATCTTCATGCCCCGGCCTCCCGGCCGCCCCAGACGGTGGCCTCGGCCGCGACTGAGTCTCGCGCAGCCTGAAGTGCTGCACCTTGCCGCTCGGGTTGCGCGGCAGCGACGTCGTGAAGCGGACGTCGCGCGGGTACTTGTACGGCGCCAGCTGGCCCTTGACGTAGTCCTGGATCTCCCTGGCCTTGGCGGCGTCGCCGGCCACGCCGTCGCGGAGCACCACGAACGCGCAGACGATGGAGCCCCGCTCCGGGTCCGGCACCCCGATGACCGCGGACTCCGACGACGTCCGGGTGGGTGTCGATGGCCGACTCGACCTCGGGGCCGCCGATGTTGTACCCGGAGGAGACGATCATGTTGTCCGTGCGGCCCTGGTACCAGAAGTAGCCGTCCTCGTCCCGCACGAACGTGTCCCCGGTGACGTTCCAGCCGTTGACGACGTACTTGGCCTGCCGCTCGTCGTCGAGGTAGCGGCAGCCGACCGGGCCGATCACCGCCAGCCGCCCCGCGACGCCGGGCGCGGCCTCGTTGCCGCCGGCGTCGAGGATGGCGGCCCGGTAAGCCGGGGACCGGCTTGCCGGTGGCCCCCGGCCTGATGTCGTCGTCGGCCGCGCTGATGAAGATGTGCAGCATCTCGGTCGCGCCGATGCCGTCGATGACCCGCAGCCCGACCTCGTCCCGCAGCCGCTGCCAGGTCTCGCGCGGGATGTGCTCGCCCGCGCTGACCGCGGTGCGCAGCCCGGACAGCCGGCCGGCCTTGCCGTCCCGCAGGATCTGCCGGTAGGCCGTGGGCGCGGTGGCGAGCACCGTGACCCCGTGCTCGGCGACCAGGTCCGCCAGCTGGGCCGGCGTCGCCGTCTCGGTGAGGAAGGCGCACGCCCCGGCGCGGAGCGTGAACACGACCAGCATCCCGAGGCCGAACGTGAACGCGAACGGCGCCGTGCAGGCGACCAGGTCCTCCGGCCGCAGCCGCAGGGTCAGCTTGCCGAAGGTGTTGTCGATCGACAGCAGGTCGCGGTGGAAGTGGGTGGTGATCTTCGGGACGCCGGTGCTGCCCGACGTGGGGCCGAACAGCGCCACGTCGTCGGCCGCGGTGTCCGCCGCGGCGAAGTCGCCCGGCTTGCCGAGGACCAGCCGGGTCAGGTCGCCCGCGCCGTCGCCGCCGTAGGCGACGACCCGCAGCCCGGGAGAAGTGCTGGCGGCGACCGCGAGCACGTCGTCGGTGAACCGGTGATCGACCAGCGCGATCGACGGCCTGGTCTTGGCGACGATCGGGGCGAGCTCGCGGGCCCGCAGCGCGGCCATCGTGGTGACGACGATGCCGCCGGCCTTGATGACGCCGAGCCAGGCGGCGACGGTCCACGGGTTGTTCGGCGAGCGCAGCAGCACGCGGTTGCCGGTGACCAGGCCGAGGTCCTCGGTCAGCACCCGCGCGATCTGGTTGGCCCGCGCGCGCAGCTCGCCGTAGGTCCACACGGCGCCGTCCGGGGTCTTGAGCGCGGGCCGGTCCGGGCCGTAGACCGTGGCCGGACCGTCGATGATCTCGGCGGCGGCGTTCAGCCGCTCGGGGTACTTCAGCAGGTCGGTGGCGAACTCCAGGACCGGCCAGCTGGCCGCGGGCGGCAGGTTGTCGCGGGCGAAGGTGTCGGCGTAGCCGGTGCGGGCCAGGGGCATCATGGATGTCCTCCAGACGATGACGCGGATCATCCCTTCCTGGACGACGGTGGCCAGGTGGGTCGCCGTCGGCGCCGAAGAAGCGGCCGGTGGCCAGCCCCCGCCCGTGGCCGGCGGCGACCGCCTGCTGCGCGTAGAGCAGCCAGCCGTCGACCGGGCCGGGCCGGTGGAACCACATGGCGTGGTCGAGGCTGGCGGTGACCAGCCGCTCGTCCGCCCAGGGCAGGCCGAGGACGCGCAGCACCGGCTCGAGGATCGTGTAGTCGCAGACGTAGGCGAGCGCCGCCGCGTCGCGCTGCGCGCTGGTCAGCCCGTCGACCGGGCGCAGCGCGTCGAAGGGCCGGATCCAGACGGCCTGCTGCGGCCCAGTGGACCCGTCGACCGTCAGGTACACCGGGCCAGGGACGTGGCGCATGTCGAAGCCGCGGCCGCCCGACCAGTACGCCTTCGACTCGGCCGTCATCGAGCCGCCCGCGCGCCCGGCCAGGTACTCCGCCGCGCTTGGCAGCGTCTCCGGCGCGGGGATGGCGGCCGGGAACTCCGCCGCGTACTCGCCGCCCGGCTCGCCCGCAGCGAAGCTGGCGAGGCAGGCGTAGAGCGCCTTTCCGCGCTGGAACGCGCGCACCTGCCGGGTGCTGTACCCGCGCCCGTCGCGCAGCGTCTCGACCTCGTACCGCACCTCGGCGCCGATGTCGGCCGGGCGCATGAAGTAGGAGTGCATCGAGTGCAGCGCCTTGCCGTCCGCGACGGTCCGCTGCGCGGCGACCGCCGCCTGGGCGACGAGGTCGCCGCCGTACGCCTTCGGCCAGGGGCACGGCTGGGTCACGCCGGTGAAGGCGACGTCGAACCGCTCGGCTCGGCCGGCTTGAGCGTGATCGCGTCGGTGAAGATCGCCGAGATCAAACGGACGTCATGGCCGCTCCCGCCAGTCGGGCAGCTCGCCGTCGTCCACCTGCGGCAGGTTGACCACGATGTTCTCCGGGGTGCGGGCGGTCATCCAGGTCAGCGGCCGGTTGCGGTCGAGGTTGCACTCGACGTGCGGCAGGAACGGCGGGACGAACACCCAGTCGCCTTCCGCCATGTCGAGGTAGTCGGCGAACTTCGCGCCGAAGTAGATCCGCGCGCGCCCGGACAGCACGTAGCCGCCGGTCTCGGCCTCGCCGTGGTGGTGCGGCACGGAGCGGTAGCCCGCGTCGTTGCGCACCTGGCCGAACCAGATCCTGGTGGCCGGGGTGTGCTGGGCGCTGACGCCGGAGACGCGGGTCGCGCCGTCGGACTGGGCGGTGCCGCCCGGCTCGTGCCCCGCCCGGGTGACCACGGGGACGACCAGGCCGTCGGCGCCGGCGTACGGCGAGTTGTCACCGTCGAGCACGTACTTGCTGAGGTCAGGTTCCACGCGCGGCTCCCGTCGTTCACTGCAGATATTTCATTATCTCCACGATCGTTGGAGATATGTCAATACCTGTTAGGCTGAACCAGGACCTGCCGAGCCGTCACGAGGAGCACGGATGACCACCAGCCAGCTGCCCGTCCCCGTCAACCCGCCCATGCTGCCCGCCCCGAGCGGCTACTCGCACGGCACGCTGGCCGGCAACACCCTCTACCTTGGCGGCCAGACGGCGCTCGACGCGGACATGCGGATCGTTCCCGGCGGCATCGTCGCGCAGTTCCGCCAGGCCTTCGGCAACCTGCTCACGGTGCTCCGGTCGGCCGGCGGCATCCCCGGGGACCTGGTGAGCATCACCATCTACCTGACCGACATCCCGGACTACCAGGCGCACGGCAAGGAGATCGGCCGGGCCTGGCGGGAGTTGGCCGGACCCGTCTACCCGGCCATGGCGGGCATCGGGACCACCGCCTTGTGGCAGCCCGAGGCGATGATCGAGATCCTCGGCGTCGCCGTGATCCCCGAGTCGCGGCTGGTCGTGCCCGTGCGTAGTAAATTCGTGAATCCCAACGAACGTCACGTAAGTGACATATGCAGCGTAGCCCAAGGAATCCGAGTAGCCCAGGGAATCCGACAGGAGAATTAAGGCGGTCATCCCGAACGACTCCGGCCGACTCTCCTGGGCAACCTGAGCTAAGCCCGGCTGTCCCGCCACCCAGCCCCCAGGGGCCCCGGCCGGCGGTGCCGAGTAGGCCGCTCTCGTTCGGGATGATGGAGAACACCAGCCCGGACGGCGGCGCGCTTACCCCGGCCGCCCCAGCCGTCCATCTCGATCTTCCGGCGAAGCCGCCCATGAAGGCGAAGGAGAACCCCGTGTCCCTTGATGATTTCGCGCGCTACCCGCTGATGTTCGGGCCTTCGCCCGTGCACCGGCTCGACCGGCTGTCGGCGCACCTCGGCGGGGCCACCGTGTGGGCCAAGCGGGAAGACTGCAACTGCGGTCTTGCCTACGGCGGGAACAAGGTCCGCAAGCTGGAGTACCTGGTGCCCGATGCGCTCGCCCGCGGCGCGACGCACCTGGTCTCCATCGGCGGCGTCCAGTCGAACCACACGCGGCAGGTGGCGGCGGTCGCGGCCAAGCTGGGGCTCAAGGCCCGGCTGGTCCAGGAAAGCTGGGTCGACTGGCCCGATCCGCTCAACGACCGGGTCGGCAACATCATGCTCTCCCGCATCATGGGGGCGCGGGTCGAGCTCGTCGAGGCGGGCTTCGGCATCGGCGTCAAGTCCAGCTGGGAGCGGGCGCTCGAAGAGGTCCGCGCGGAGGGCGGCGTCCCGTACCCGATCCCGGCCGGCGCGTCCGATCACCCGCTGGGCGGGCTCGGCTTCGCCAACTGGGCCTACGAGGTGCAGCAGCAGGAACGAGAGCTCGGCGTCTTCTTCGACACGATCATCGTCTGCAGCGTGACCGGCTCCACCCACGCCGGCATGATCGCCGGCTTCGCCGGCCAGGACCGGCCCCGGCGTGTCCTCGGCATCGACGCGTCGGCCAAGATCGACGAGACCCGGGCCCAGGTCGCCAAGATCGCGCGTAACACGGCGGCGCTCATCGGGCTCGGCCGCGACCTTCGCGACGAGGAGATCACGGTCCTGGACGGCTGGGCCGGCGACTACTACGGCATCCCCGTCCAGTCCACCCTCGACGCGATTCGCCTCGTCGGCAGCCTGGAAGGGATGATCGTCGACCCGGTCTACGAGGGCAAGTCGATGGCCGGCCTCATCCACCTCGTCCGCGGCGGCGAGATCGGCAAGGAATCCAACGTCCTCTACGCCCACCTGGGCGGCCAGCCGGCCCTGAACGCCTACAGCGCCCTGTTCCGCACCTGAGCCTACCCATCCTGATTACGCCGACCCGCCCGCGTGATCGCGGTCAAAGCAGCGCAGACAGCGACAGCCCCCATTCCACCGCCATAAAATAGAACAAACTACCCTCGCTGCGCCGCTCTAGAATTATCGCGGGTCAAAGTTGGCGAAATGTGCCGCGGATGACCCGCAATGTCTATTCGCCACCGGTAAAGCGGGGCGAAGCGCCGTAAACGGGACGGCGCTCCAGGCTTGTCGCGCGGATGACCCGCGATCATGCCCCAACCGGCTGGCGGGCGGCCTAACCCTAGGCCCCAGGATGGAAAGGTTCGCTGAGGCGCCGCAAGGCCCAGCGCCAAAAGCCGGCAATCGCCGCCATTGTTCTCCGGTTTCAAACAATTCGCGGGAACTGAGTTCACTAGAGCGGCATAGGCGGTTTAATTCTTTTTCCGCCACTATGCGGATTCCAGTCATGGCGTTGCGCCCACTTTTAGGGGGAGGGGCCGGTGCCGCCCTTTGAGTGGCTTACTGAGGATAGACCGCTACCAAAACAAATCAAGCCAACCGAATTGTTGTTCGTCAGCAACTTCATGGCGTGGTTTGTTCATGAAGATGATGACGTCGCGCGCCGGACGGGATGGGCTGACCTGTGGAAATTCGCGCTATGGTACGCCGATGACGCGGGCCCGCAGGCGCGCGCGGGGCCGCCGCCCGACCTAACCTGGCGCTGGCTCGCGGAACTGGCGGAGTTCGCGGCGGAGGAGGGGAACGTACGGCTGCCGGCGCATGCCCTGGGGTGCGTGCTGTACTGGGAGTTGCTCGACTGCGACCTGTACGACTTCTCTCAGGGCGGGGCGCCCTGGCTGCGCCCGCCGGTGGCTAGCTCAGGAGTCAAGGCCACGCTGGCCGCCGTCGCCCTGCGCTGCCTGCTCATGCTGCCCAGCGGGGAGGGGGTACTTACCACCGGGGCAGCATGTGGTCCACTCCGATCTGGCGATGTTCGCGGCGCAAGCGATCGACCGTCTGGGGGCCGAGCACGGGTTGCTCACCAGGGAACTCGCCGCACTCGCGGGGATACCTGGCTAAGCACGGCGGGCACGCGCGATGGCGGTCGGCGTTGCCGCGTCACCGAGGCTCACTCTTACCGCGGTCATTCTGTTCGCCGAGCGGATCACGGGGTCGGCGGCGATCCAGTCGGAAAACGTCTGTGTGAGCTCCTGGATGAGACATCTCGGTCGTCGCTAGCGATGCGACCATGTTGTGCCAGCGGTCGATGAGCATCGAGCACTCCTCCGGGCCGATGGCGACCTCGGCGGATTTGGTCGTGGCATCGTACGCCGCCGCCAGCGCCGCCTGCCAGACGTGCTCGCCGCACATTCTCCGTACTAACGTCAGCGTGATGCAGCCAGTTCCCCGAGGCGAGCGGAAGGCCGGCAGGGAGATCACCGTCAGCCAGGAGTCAGCATCGGTTCCGTCGAATCCGATGAATTGCCCATTCCCTCCGTGGATGGCCTGCCCGTCTCCTGATGGATTGTTGGGACCACGGATGACGGCCTCCGCGACGGTCGGCGCGTCCACCATATGGATAATCACGCGTCCTAGTCGGCGTCATAGTGGATGATCGCAAGAGGCGAGCGGCGCCACATCGTGTGCGCGAGCACCCGGTGCAATGGAACTGCGGTCTTTCCTGGAATCGGGAGGAGCGCCACGAATCGCCAGAGTTCTACTGCATCGTCCATCGTCTATTCCTCACCTCGAATGTTGAAGAGACCGAGGATCTTCCTCTTCGCCGAGGCGACCCTGCGCTGGAGTTCCCGTACCATGATGCCGGCTGCGGCGGTCCAGCCACGGCGAGATCGTGATGTCGGCGCATGGACTCCACGGCGCTGCGCTCCTCCTGAGTCAGTTTTGCCAGTATCTCGACCCGGGCGCGGAGTCACCTGCGCGCCTGCCGGTCGCCATCCGAGTCGGCGGCGGAATGGGGGAGTGGCTCCGGGCCGATCATCATGTGGAGCATGTGCGCCTGGCTCGGCGTGAGATCAAGAATGTCAATCGCCGCGCTGATCCTGGCCTGCAAGTTGGCGATCTGCTCAACGACTGTCTCTTCTTCACGGCGGCTGTCCTGGTTACGGAGACTGGCCGCCTCGATCACGTCGTCCGCCGCGGGCACGGTCTTACGGGTCGTTAGTTCCGTGAAGCAGCGCTTGCGCACCGCGGCCAGGAAGACGGGGGCAACGGGCCGCGGGTCGGGTCGAAGGCCCGGCCCGAGAGCATTGTTGCCCAGACCTCCTGAACTATGTCCTCGGCCACGTACGGGCTGCGGACGATCTCGCGCGCCTTTGCGCAGGCGATGGCATGGAGTTCACGGTAAGACGCTTCGATGATCCGCGCGAGCGGGTCCGTTTCGGGATCCGCTGACCACTCGTCGTCATCGTCCGAGTTCACCGCGCAAGCCCCGCCTGCTATCACCTCTCCTTTCCCGAACCTGCCGAGTCGGGACCGGGACGCCGGTCCTTTCCTCCGCTACCTAGTACAAGCCGGCGGCGAAAACGTGACGGCATAGCCCAGGAAATTCAAGCAGCGACCATTGATAGACGGCGGCGCATTCTGCCACGCATGCGCTAGGTCCGCAGGCAAATCGCAAGAAAAGATCCCTGAGGCCGTCACGGTTCCGCAACGAACGCGTATTCCATTACGCAAGGCCGGAGACGCCTGACGACAGGAGCGGGAGCTGTGATGGGACGGAAGAAGCGCGATGTCTGGGAGGCCAAGCCGCAAAGGCCTATCCGCTACGGGCTGTTTGCCCGCTTCGCGGACTGGTGTGTCGGCCGGAGAGCGGGAAGGCGGGCTTGCTGCAATTGCCTAAGGTGCCCCCAGAGGGGCTGACGGCCCCGCTGACCACCCCGTACCTTGACCAGCTAGTCGCGAGCCAGCGCGGCGCTGCGGAGGAGGAAAACAAGCAGGCTCTCCGGGATGCCGAGCCTGACGTGAAGCGGCTGGTCGCGCTCACCGTGGAGGTCGCGCAGGGCCTGGAGCGGAGCAGCGAGATCCAGCGGGAACTTGAGGCGATGCCGGAGACCCCTCCCGCCGCCGTGCTTGAACGCCGGAACGCGGTCGAGCAAAACGCCGACGACCTGCTGATCCGCGCCCGGCGGGCGCGGGAGTACGCCGCGGTGCGGGAGAAGGCGAAGGGCGAGAGGCGGCGCGTGGAAGGGGCGCGCGGCGTTCGCCTGGTCGAGATGGCCCGGGTGGACGGGGCCATCTCCGTTCGCAGGCTGGCGCTGCACGTACGGGTACGGCGGCTGTGGGCCACGCGATGACGCGCCGGGCGGCCTACGTCGGCGCCTGTGCCAGCACCACCCAGATGGCGCCGCCCTGCTGCCCTACTTCGACCTGTCCGCGCCTGAACTGCCCGGCTGGCTGGAGGGCTGGCCGCAAGACCTGGGCGGCGTGGTGTTGTCGACCCCCGCATCCCGCTAACGGAATCTGACCGCAATCAGCGAGAAGGAGCCACGACATGACACTGCTGACCGACCGGTCCTGGCGGCACCGCTTGCAGCGACGCAGGCGCGCCGAGGCCGGGAGGCGTGAATTTGCCCTGACGGACGCGCTTGGCGACTACCGGGGCGTCACCGCGTCGCGGTACGCGCGGATCGCGGAGATCGACCGGTGGCGGCCGGAGCCATTCGACATGCCGCCACCGCCCGAGCGCGACGCGGTTCACCGGCGCGTCCAGGAGCTGATCGAGCGTTTGGAAGGCGCGATCGACGAGGGCAGCGGCGGGGTGCTCGACCGGCAAATCGAGTCGTGGGTCGCGGCCTGGATGGCCAGCGTCGAGAGTGACTACGCCGACCACTGCGGCCTGATCCAGATGATCCGCGGCCAGGCCGAGCAGTGGGTGCGGGAGATCACCGTGGAACTGGAGCAGGCCCGAACCCGGCTCGCCTGCCTGTCTGGCGACTACGAGGCCCTCAGGCAGAAGTTGCGCGACTCCGGCATCACCGCGCCCGAGGCGCTGCCGGAAGGCGGGAATGACGGCGCCGGGCCCGCGCCAGGGAACGGACCCGAGCCGGGGCCGAAGGACGACGCATCCGACGCAGGCGGCAAGGGCGAGCCTTCAATAGAAATCGAGTTCGATTTTAATATCGATGGCGGCGGAGGGAAGTCATGAACACGAAGGTCACAATGAACTCCATCCGGCCTGCACTTGACCGCGGGGCGGGGCAAGGCGACCGACATCGCCGCCGTGGCGGCGATCCTGGTCGGCGCGACGACGGACACGCTGGCCTTCCGTAACACGCTGGAGATCGCGCTGCCGACGGAGACCAGCCAGGCTCGCATCCTGGTGATGGCCATCGGCGCGACGGCCATGGGCCTGGTCGCCGCCGCCTGCATCGGCATGGCGTACGCGGCCAAGCGGCGAGGTCAGGAGGGATCCAGCCGCCTGCTGCTGATTTTCTTCACCCTCGCCTGGCTTGGCCTTGGCGTGATGATGCTGCTCGTGCGCTGGCTGACCCCGGTTCCCGGTGCCGACGGGTCCGGCTCGTTTGGCACGACACCGAGCCAGTCCCCGGCCCTGACCGCAGGCTTCTTCTTCACGATCTACCTGGTCAGCGGGGCCGGCACGGTCTACGAGGCGGAACGCAGGTACCACCCTGAGTTCTCCGCCTTCATCCGGCTCGGCAAGATGGTCCGTGCGCAGGAGGAGGTCATCGTCCGGCTGGAGGGCGAACTGACCCGGGCGAAGGCGGCGGTAGACCTGCTCGACGGGAACCTCGACCGTGAGGACCACCGCAGGCGCGCCGCGATCCTTGAGCGCCAGGCACTCGGGGCCGGGCTGGCGAACTGGGCCCGCGTCACCATGGCGGCGATGCTCAAGGACCCGGCCATGACCGGCCTGACGGAAACTGGCCCCGTACCGGAAGTCCCCGAGTTCCCCGGTGCGGCATGACCAGGGACGGAACCGCCCGAGGGAGCGTCCGGCGGCCGTGGGAGCGGGACCGGAGCCTGCTCGGCACCTACCCGGTGCCCACGCTGCGCCTTGTGGGCTCGGCCCCGCCGGCCAGCCAGCATGCCACCGCCCCGTGGCTGCCGGCGCTCCAGTACGGAATCGACTACTCGTTCAGCCGCCGCCTGGGACGGACTCCGGTCCGCTGGTGGCCCGACGCCGTTATCACCGTCAGGCTGGCCGGGGTCCGGGATCGGCCGCTGGCCGACCAGGTGGCGGAGGTAACCGGCGAGATTCGCGTGCTATCCGGGCTGGACCTGCGGGCCGGGCCGCCGCTTGGCGGCCCGATCGACCTCGGGAACATGCCCGAGCAGGAGATCCACGTCTCGTTCCTATCGCCGGCGGACGCCCGGCAGGCCCGGCAAGATAGGCATGGTCAGGCCGCAGGGCCCGGTGACGCGTGGTGCGAGCCAGGCGGCAAGTGGTACCGGCACGGCTGGGTCATCGTGGAGGACGGCCCGGCAAGAGGAGACGCACCGGCGGCGGGTGACCCGGCGATAACGCTCACCGCCTCGCGTGTCCTGCTGCGCCACCACCTGTGCCACGCGCTCGGCCTCGGCCACGCCGCCCGCCCGAGCCTGCTCATGCACCGCCAGGTGCCGGTGCGGCTCGACGGTTACGGGCGCGGCGACCGGCACGGCCTCGCGCTGCTTGGCCGCGGCCAGCCCGGGTCACCGCGTTCCCCTTCACCACCGAGAGGACACTTCCATGCGGCTAGAGCCAAAGAGCATGGCCCGTGCGGCCTCGTGGGCCGTTACCACCGCCGTCGCGCTCAGCGTCCTGACGGGGTGCGGTACGGGCGGCGTGACCTCGGGCGCCATTCAGGGCACGGGTGCTGCGGCACCCGCTCTTCCGTCACGACCTCGAGCTCGCCCAGGCAGCTTGCCCCGTTCTGCACAGCAGACGGCCCCGTCGTCCTCGCGATATCCGGCCGCCAGGACAGCCCGGCGCCCGGCCTCAGCCCGTGCATGGCCGCCGCGGTCAGCGTCGCGGCGGCCGACGGCTCCGCGATCAGCATCGTGGACATCGACGGGACGCCCACGGTGACCAGGACCGGAGCGGCGAACACGGCGGGCATGAACTCCGCCGCGAAGAGCGAGTACGAAGCCAACTTCGAGGCAGCGGTGGCGAAAGCCGTCCAGGCGGTCAGGGCGGCTAGTCCGCACGCCGACGTGCTCGACGCGCTGAACGACGCGGGCCGCCTCATCCGCTCAACCTCGGCCCGGGGCGGAACCGTCTTCCTTGAAGACTCCGGTCTCCAGGACAGCCAGCCGCTCAACTTCACCGAGCCCGGCCAACTGGAGGCGCTGCCCGCCGACGTAGTCACCTTCCTGGCCGGCCAGGAAGAGGTGCCGGACCTGACCGGCGTCACCGTCGTCCTCGTCGGGATCGGCGACACCGCGCCGCCGCAGCAGCCGCTGGGCATCGGCCTGCAGAATCACCTGCGCGCAATCTGGACGGCGATCGTCAAGGCCGGCGGCGGGCGGGTCGAGACTGACCCGTATCCCCGGCAGAACCCGGCGCCCGCTCACGTGCCCACGGTCAGCCTGGTGAAGGTTCCCGCTCTGCGTACGTGGCCAGGGCCGTCAACGGGCGCGAGCCTTCCACTGCCGGACACAGGGCCGGTTGGCTTCGAGCCGAACACCGCGCAGTTCCGTGACTCCTCGGCCGCGCGGAAGGCGCTTGGCGAGATCGCCGGGTACCTGCTCGACAACCCTGGCGCACGGATCGTGCTGACCGGAACGACCGCCCGCTTCGACGGCGACGCCTGGGACAAGGCCCTCTCCGTGGAGCGGGCGAACGCGGTGAAGTCCGTGCTCGTCGCGCTCGGCGCCGGCACCGGGCAGATCGAGACCCAGGGGGACGGCTGGGATTCCCCCTGCTACGAGAACGACGGAGGGCCTAACGGGCCGATCGTCAACCAGGCGGCCGAGCACAACCGCTCGGTCATCGTCACGGTCCTGCCGCACGCCGTGACCTGCCCCTAGTAACCGCCCCGCCCGCCCGGGGCGCCGCGCCGTGGCCGCCATCCTCAGGCGCCTTGAGGATGGCGGCCGACGCCGCGTCGGCCGAGGCAGTCAGCCGCATCCGTTCGGAAGAATCCAGAGCACCAGCCAGAACGGAGGCGTGCTTGACCGCCTGCCCCGCCCGCTCTCCTCAGGCTTCGCCGAAGACCGGGTCGCGCTTCTCGAAGCGCGCCGTGACCGCCTCCACCTGGTTGGGGCTGCCGATCAGGGCGCGGATCTCCTCCTGCTCGGCCGCGAAGCCCGAGGCGAGGTCGGTCCGCCCCGCGAGGTCGAGCAGCCGCTTCGCCGCCCGGACCGCGTGCGGGCTGCGCCCGGCGATCTCCCGCGCCATGGCGAGCGCGGCGGCAAGCGGGTCGGGGTCGGTACGCGTCGCCAGGCCGATCGCCGCGGCCTCCTCGCCGCTGACGATCCGCCCGGTGTAGGTCAGCTCCTTGGCGACGTCCCGGCCGACCAGCTCGGGCAGCAGCTGAGTGCCGGTCATGTCGGGGATCAGCCCCCAGGCGACCTCGAAGACCGACAGCCGCGCGTCGGGGGCGACGATCCGGATGTCGGCGCCGAGCGAGATCTGCAGCCCGCCGCCGAGCGCGTTGCCGCGCAGCGCGGCGATCACCGGGACGGGCAACTCGGCCCACACGTAGGCGGCGCGCTGGCCGGTCGCCCTGGCCGGCCCGGTTCCGGGCGGCAGCTGCGCGGTCGCGGACAGCCGTTCACCGGAGCGCATCGCCTGGAACGAGCCGAAGTCGAGCCCCGCACAGAAGTCGGGCCCCTCGCCGGACAGCACGACCGCCCGCAGCCCCGGCTGGGTCTTCAGCCGCTCGCCGGTCACCACCAGCGCCTCGAACATCGCCGGGTCGATCGCGTTGCGCTTGGCCGGCCGGTTCAGCCGGACGTCGGCCACCCCGTCCGTCAGCGTGACGGTCACCCGCTCCGCGGTGTCGGCCGTCGTGTCGGTCGTCGTGTCGCTCATCCGTGCCGCGCTCCGTCCGTCCGGTGTCATCCAGGCAGCGACGTTAGCCGACGGCGAGCGCCGCGTCGATGGGCGGGTCGCGATGGCAGGATTCTTGGGATAGTCGTCTTTCCGGCCACTGGTGCGGACGATGGCCGGGTTCGTAGCGTTCGGACATGACCTTTTCCCTCGACCTGCCCGCGGGCCCGGTGGCCGAGGCCGCGCTGGCCGTCGTGCGCACCTCGGAGAGCCCCGCGATCGCCAACCACAGCGTGCGCAGCTTCCTCTTCGCCCAGTTGCTCGCCGCGCACGAGGGATGCGTTGACGACGCCGCCTACGATCGTGACCTGCTCTTCGCCGCGACCGTGATGCATGACCTCGGCGTCGGCAACCTCGCGCCGGGCGCGGCCCGCTTTGAGGTGGAGGGCGCGGACCTCGCGGCGGCGGTGCTGCGGGAACACGGGCTGCCCGACCGGGACGTGGACCGGGTCTGGGAGGCGATCGCGCTGCACACCTCGGCGGGCATAGCGGAGCGCCGGGGACTGCTCGTCTACCTGACCCGCCGGGGTGTGGGCATCGACTTCGGACAGGACACGGAGATCGTCAGCGAGTGGGAGAAGGACATTCACGCCGCCTACCCCCGCCTCGCGATGGCCAGGTCGCTGGCCGACGAGATCGTGCGGCGCGCCACTGGTTCGCCGGCCGCGGCGCCACCCTACTCACTCGGCGCCGGACTTCTGCGCGAACGCCAGTCTCACGGCATCACCAGCATCGAACGTGCCGCCGCGGCTTCCCGCTGGGGCGAGTGACTGGGTCACCGCGGGGGCAAACGGGACGGGCGAGGCTCGCGCTAGCGGGTACCGGTGATGTAGTCGCTCAGTGCGGTCCGCTCAATTTCCAGCTCGCCGATGCGGCTCTTCACCACGTCGCCGATGCTCACGATGCCGCGCAAGGCGCCGTCCACGGTGACCGGCGCGTGCCGTATCCGGCGCTCGGTCATCATGCGCGCGACTTCCTCCAGCCCGGTCTCCGGCGTGACCGTGTGCACTTCGGCCGTGTAGATGGCCGTGACCTGCTCAGACATCACCGCCGCGCCGCGCAGGGCCAGCGCCCGGACGATGTCCCGCTCGCTGACGATCCCGTCGACTGAGGTGCCATCGCGAGAGACGACGGCCGCGCCGATCCGGTGCTCGGCCAGGGTCGTCAGGAGGCCGCGCACCGTCGTGTCCGGGGTGACCGTGACGACCTGTGCGCCCTTGACGCGAAGTACCTCGCTGATCCGCATCCGGGCCCTCCCGACACTGGTACCGCAACCGTCCGCGTACGTGTCAGTACCCAAGGCGGGGCACTCCAACACGCGGCTTCCGGCTCGCTCGCCGGTGTATGCGGGCCGCGCGCTCGATCCGCCCGGTGGCCGGCTCCCGTAAGCTCGCGGTAAATCAGTTCTGCTTCGTGCGCGCCGCCTGCCGCGCGAGCGCGCGGTACTGGTCCCAGGGGACGGCCGGACGCGGCAGTGACCGGGTGCTGAGGTACCGCGCTGAGGCTGCCCTGGCATCGCGCAGGGTCCGCAGCGGGTTGCCCGCCGGCCTGACCACCCGGTCCGGGGCAAAGAGCCAGCCGCCAGCCGTCCCGGCCCGCGAGAGCTGTCCCCTGACCAGCGCGAAGCTAAGCCTGGAGAGCTTGTCGTCGTGCCGGTGCACCAGCACGCTCGCCGGGCCGCCGGCAAGTTCCGTGCCTGGTACGGCGGCGACCAGGTATCCGCCGTCCGCGGGCTGCGGCACGATGCGGGCCAGCGCTATGCCTCCGCCGGCGTCCCGCGCGGCGAGCACCGCGGAAGGATGGCCTGCGAGTTCCCTGGCGCCGGGCAGGCCCGCGTCCTCGGCGCGCCGCCAGGCCCCGGCGAGCTCCGGCGACCCCGCAGGCAGCGCGTCCGCCAGCCGGGCCGCGCTGCCATGCGGGCGTTCAAGCGCGTGCTCGGGGGTCACGGTGATTGGCAGCCGCATGTAATACCAGTCCATCAGTGACCGGACCCCCGGCAGGATGTAGCCGCGGCTCGACGGCTGTCTCCGGAACAACATCGACCAGTACTCTTCCATCCCGGCCGGACTGGAGGTCAACTCGGAACACTGCGCGGTGCCGCCGATAAAGATCTGCGCGGGAGCACTGAGCCCGCTGCCGGTCGGGTCCGAGAACAAAAGGGCTACCCGGCCGTCCCGGCGCACGTTGAGTGCCTTCTGCGCGTAGGCGATCGACGTGGTGATCAGCAGCGTCCCGTCCTGCTGCCGGAACGGACTCGTGGGCCAGGCCAGCGGCGTGCCGTCTTTGGCCAGAGTGGCGAACTCGCAAGTCCGGTAACCGTCAAGAACCGCATGGTCGATCTTGTCGATCATTGTCACAGCAAGAGAATAGCGAGGCATAAGCCCCGCCCGCCCCAGCACACCACCGACGGAAGAATTATCCCCGTGCCCCGTATCTTCATCACCGGCTCCACCGACGGACTCGGCCGCGCCGCCGCCCGTGCCCTCCTGGGTGAGGGCCATGACGTTGTCCTCCACGCCCGCAGCCGCGACCGGGCGGCGGCGCTCAGCGACCTCGCAGCGGACGCCGCGGGAGTCGTCATCGGCGACCTCAGCAGCGCAGCCGAGACCCGGGAGCTCGCCGGCCAGGTGAACCAGATCGGCCGGATGGACGCTGTTATCCACAATGCCGGCGTCTACCTCGAGCCGTCTCGCGCCACGACCGCCGAAGGTCACGCGAAGACTCTCGCGGTGAACACCCTCGCCCCCTACCTGCTCACGGCGTTGATTGACCGCCCGGACCGGCTCATCTACCTCAGCAGCGGACTGCATCACGGAGGGACCGGGTCCCTCCGGGACATCGACTGGACCGGGCGGCCCTGGAACGCCGCCCGGGCGTACGCGGAGAGCAAGCTCTATGTCACCGCGCTCGCGCTCACCCTCGCGCGCGCCTGGCCAGAGGTACTCAGCAACGTCGTCGATCCAGGCTGGGTCCCGACCAAAATGGGCGGCGCCGCCGCAACCGGTGACCTGGAGGCGGGCTACCTCACGCAGACATGGCTGGCCGTCAGCAACGACGCGGCCGCGACCGTGAGCGGCGGCTACTGGTACCACCGGCAGCGGCAGGTGCCCGCACCACAAGCCCGGGACCCGGCTTTCCAGGACCAGTTGACGGACCGGCTGGCCGCGCTCACCGGTGTCGCGCTCTTCTAGCGTCGCGGTGCAGCGTCCGCAGTACCCGACCCAGCTTGTCACACCTGGCTCGCGCTGCCGCCCACCTGCTGTTGCCCTGGCATCGGTTCCGGTTGGTCAGGCGCGCAGGTGCTCCCGGGTGGCGTGCATCAGTTCGAGGGCGTGGCCGAGGTTGTCGTCGGCGAGCTTGCCGTTGCGCTTGAGGACGTCGCCACCAACGATCACCGTCTCAACGTCGGCGGGACCCGCACCGAGGACCATGACGGCGACCGGGTCGCCGAACCCGTCGAGGTGCGGGGATCGCATGTCGATGACCGCGATGTCCGCCTGCTTGCCTGGCGTGAGAGTGCCGATCTCGTTCTCGAGGTGCCAGCGCCGCCTGCGACCCTGGCTCCTTCACGATCGGGTTCATGCCTGGCCTCATCGTGACCGACGCCGTCTGCGCCCTAACCAGCAGTCACCCGCAGCTGACCGTGAACGTGCTGCGCACCGACTGGCTCGACCAGATCGCTGTCCTGCACGACGGCCGGGCCGACGTCAGCTACATTCGCCTGCCCGTCGACCAGAGCGGCCTGCAGGTCCAGGCGCTCCTAGCCGAGCCGCGGGTCGCGGTGCTCCCGCTCGGCCACCGGCTGGCCGGGAAAGACACGATCAGCATCGCCGACCTCGCCGACGAGCATCTCCTCCAAGATCCCGACGCGGTGCCCGAATGGCGTGACATCGCCACCGAAATGCGGGCCCGCCGCCGCCGCGACGTGCCCTTCTTCCGCACGGTCGAGGAGAAACTCGAGCACGTGGCCGCCGGTCACGGCATCGTCTTGCTGCCCCTGTCCACCGCGGTCTTCTACACCCGCCCAGGAATCGCCTACAGTCACGTGAGCGACATCCCGCCCAACCAGGTCTGCCTGGCCTGGGACGCTACCCGCCGCAGCCGGCTCATCCAGGACTTCGCCGCCATCGCCGCGGACCACCTGCCCGTTGGCCGCCCGGCCGGACCTGACCGCGCCTCACCCTCCGGGCAGCAGGCGCCAGCCAACCCGATGACATTCAACCGCGGTGCGTCATCACCGGCCGTCTGAGGCTCGTCGCGGACACGGTGCCAAGTGACAAAGTGGGCGCGGAAAGTAGCATTGGCGGCAGGCCCGTCGTAGGCGGGGCGTAGGACCCAACCGGTGGAGGTGCCAGATGGCCGAGCTCCCGCTCCCTCCCGAGGGAATGGTGTTGACCCACTTCATCGTCTCGGACGATGTCGAGCGCTCCCGGCGCTTCTACACCGAAGTACTCGGCGGCCGGGTGGCCTTTCCCGGAAATCCGGTCAATGTCGCGCTGGCCAACAGCTGGATCGTCATCAATGCCGGCGGAGGACCGACCGACGACAAGCCTTCGGTCATCCTGGAGACCCCGCGTGATCCCGACCGGGTCAGCAGCTTCCTCAACATCCGGGTCAAGGACATCGATGCGGTGTACGCCGAGTGGAGCGCCCGGGGCGCCGACTTCCTGACGCCGCCGAAGCAGCACCAGTACGAGAAGCGCTGCTACATCCGTGATCCCGACGGTCACCTGATCGAGGTAGGGCAGACCACGGACCCGAAGGGCGACTGGGAGCCCGCTCACTGGCCGTCCACGTAGCCCATCCCAGGACAGCGTCGGCGTTATGCCAGCAGGCGGGCGAGCGTGTCGTGGACGTTGCTGCCGTTCCAGGGACTGGGCACGAGCCTGGCCGGGTCGCGCGGGTCGCGGGAAAAGAGGTGCAGCCGGCCGTGGTGGCGGGCGAGGATCAGGTCGCTGCTGGCGCCGGCGATCTCGGCCGACCCCTCCGCGGAGTAGTGCGTGAGGGTGACCAGCGCGGAACGCTCGGCCGAGGCGAGCACGCTGTCGGCGTCAACGGACGGATCAGCCTCCGCCGGTGACCCCTTGGGCAGCCAGTCGGTGAGCTGCCTGAGGGCTTCTTCGAGCTTGTACAGGCCGATCTGGTGCACGCCGAAGGTGTCGATGCGGTACACCAGGCAGATCCGCTCGGGCTGCGGGAGGACCAGGATCCGCCACGGCTCGCCGGGACCGGTCGGGGTCGCGCGGGCATCCATGACCATCCGGGCCCGCTGCTCGAATGCCACCGCGATGCCAAGGTCGCCGCGTACCTGCACCTGTTCCCCGGGAGGGCCCGCCACGACGAGCTGGCGGGCCACCAGCGACCGGACGGCCTCGGTGAGCACCTCATCCGACGGCCGGGCCTCCAGGAAGTCCACGACGGCGTCAACCGCCGTCAGCTCGGCAATGGTGTACGCGCCAAGCAGCACCGGCCCGGTACCGACCAGGTTCACCACGGCCGAGACGAGCCCTTCCGGCACCGCCGCCGAGCTGGGGCCCGGTGCGGCGCCGTTCACGTCAGTGCCTGTCATGACAGCCCCGATCCCCTCCACCACGCCGCTGGGTCGGGCTGCTCGCGGAGCAGGCCCAAGATCTCGGCGGTCTTCCGCACCGGCGACTCAGTGACCCACACCTTGGAGCTGCCGAACAGGCCCCGCCCGGTCCGGCCGGGCAGTGCCCGGCCAAGCTCGTTCGAAGGATCCGCCGCCCCGGGCGGGCGGAACCGGCCCGCCAGGTCGCGTGACACCGCGGTGGCGTCGTCGGCCGCCGAGATCCGGCGCAGCGACAAGGCCAGCGACTCCGCCACCGGTGCCGGCAGCGACACCGGGACAGCCAGATCAGGGGACAGGTACATCGGCCGCCGCTCGGTCAGCTGCGATAGCCCCCAGGGCCCGACGTTGCTGCGGGTCAGCCGGTAGAGCACGTAGTCCATGAGGTGCCGGATGTCGTTCACGCTGGGCAGCTTGCGCTTGCCGAAGGCCGCCGGGGTCTTCTCCAGCTGTACCCAGGTGCCTTGAGCGGTCCGCCCGTGCAGCTTCTCCCTGACTACCTGGCCCCGCATCCCGATGTCGGGATAGCGCGCCTTATCGATGTCACGGTGATGGCTGGAGATGCGCAAATGGCTGACCCCGGTGAACCGCCAGTCCTCATACAACTGCGGGTCGTCAATCAGCACATGGCCGCCGCAGAGCACGTCATGCAGTTGCGAGACCTGCAGCCCGTTCCGCGCGAGATCGGAGATGATCGCCGCTTCCTCCGGGCTCAGGTGCTCAGCCGCGGCCAGCAGCCCCTTGCGGTAAGCGCCTTCCCTGGCCGTGATCTCGATTAGCAGCCGGACCCTGGTCCGCACTACCTCGGTCTGCTCGGCGCTCAGCGCACCGGACTCCGGCCTGCTGGGCTCCCCAGCAGGCGCAACCCCGGTGAGCACAGGCTCATGCCGCACGCTCCCAGTAAAACACAGTAGTCACAGCTCAAGCCGACGCCCATCACTACCGCGCCGTGCGGCAGTGATGGGCGCGCCTGTCCGAGGCCGGGCTGCGGTCAGGACTTGACAAACGCCAGCAAGTCGTTGTTGATCGTGTCGGCGTGCGTGGTCGGCATCCCGTGCGGGAAGCCGGGGTACGACTTAAACGTGCCGTTTTGCACGATCTTGACGGCGCGAGGACCCGAGCTGTCGTGCGGGACGACTTGGTCGCCGTCGCCGTTCATGGCCAGCACCGGCACGCTGATCTTCTTCAGGTCCTCGGTGTAGTCCTCGCGGATGAACTCGGAGACACAGTCATACTGTCCTTTTGCGCCCCCCATCATGCCCTGGCGCCACCAGTTCGCGATGATCGCCTCCGACGCCGTCACGCCGGGCTGGTCGAAGTTGTAGAACGGCCCGGAAGGCACGGCCCGGTAGAACTCCGAGCGGTTCGCCGCCAGCGCTGCCTGCAGGCCCTCGAAGGCGGCCTGGGGAACGCCGGCCGGGTTGGCATCGGTCTGCAGGACCGACGGGGTCACCGCGCTGATCAGCGCCACTTTTGCCACGCGGCTCTCGCCGTGGCGGCCGATGTAGCGGGCCACCTCCCCGCCGCCGGCGGAGTGCCCGACGTGGACGGCGTCATGCAGGTCAAGATGCTGGACCAGGTCGGCAAGGTCGTCAGCGTAATGATCCATGTCGTTGCCCTCGCTGGGCTGTGCCGAGCGGCCGTGCCCGCGCCGGTCATGGGCGATCACCCGATACCCGTGATGCAGGAAGAAAAGCATCTGGGCGTCCCAGTCGTCGGACGACAGGGGCCATCCGTGACTGAAGACGATCGGCTGGCCGGCACCCCAGTCCTTGAAGAAGATCTGAGTTCCGTCTCTGGTGGTGAACTCGGCCATGGTCGGCCTCCTTGTTCTCGCTAGATACGGGATCTGCTCGCTAGAGTCCGACTCTAGCAGTCAGGGTTTTCACCTGACAAGCAGAGAGAGGCTCGACTGACTAGGATGTCGCTATGGACAGACCAGCCGACCGGCCACGTCGCGAGGAGTATGCCGACCAGACCCGCGCCGCGGTGCTTGCCGCGGCGCGGCGACTGTTCGCCGAGAACGGCTTCTTTCAGACGAAGGTCGAGCAGATCGCCAGGGTGGGCCGGGTGTCTCCGGCGACGGTGTACGCGCAGTGCGGGGGCAAGCAGGGCTTGCTGCGATCGCTGATGGACAGCTGGACGCAGGCTCCGATGGTCGTCGAGTCCCTGCAGGAGTCTCTGGCCGCCGGCGACGCCGCCCTTGTGATGCGGACCCTGAGCACCGCCTACCTCCAGATCACCAAGCAGTGGGGCGATGTCATCCGGGTAGTGATCGACGTCGCGCCGCACGACAGCGAGTCCGCCGAGGTCCTCGCCACCGCCCAGCGACGGCACAACCGCAACCTCATCGCGATCTGCCGCCATCTCGGGGACATCGGCGCTCTGCGCGACGACGTCGACGCGCGGCTAGCGACCCGGATCATTACCTACTACTACGGCATCGACGGCCTGCTCCGAACCCGCGACGTGTTCGGCTGGTCGCTAGAACGCTCGAACGAGTGGCTGCTGGCTCGCGCCTCCGCCGCAGTCCTGCGGTCACCGGCCGCGCCTCCGAACCCGAACTGACCAGCAGCCGTTTACCCCAGCACGTCGCTGCGGAGCTGCGGGAAGACCTTGGAGACTTTCCCGAGCAGGTAGTCGCCGTAGCTGCCGGTGAAGGCCCGGAGGTCCTGGCCGTCCCACCGCCGCCTGCCGTCGTCTCCGGCTGCCGCGCGGTCAGGGAGCGGCGGCACCTCGGACGCGAACCCCGGGTCCAGGAAGAACGGGAAGGAGAGGCGGCCGTGGCCGCTGAGGTTGCGGACCCGGTGCGGCGTCGAGCGGTACCAGCCCCCGGTCAGGCGGTCGAGCATGTCACCGATGTTGCACACCAGGGTGCCGGGGATGGGCGGGGCGTCGATCCAGCCTTCGGGGGTCTCGACCTGCAGGCCGCCACTGCCGTCCTGGGCGAGCAGGGTCACCAGCCCGTAGTCGGTGTGCTCGCCCACTCCCCAGCCGCCCGCCTGCGGCAGTGACGGCGGGTAGTGGAAGATCCGGAACAAGACGGTCGGGTCCGCGGTATAGCCAGTGGCGAAGTACCCGGCATCCAGCCCGAGGCTCCGGGCCACTCCGGCGAGCACGGCCTGGCCCAGGCTGGTCAGGGCATCAAGGTAGGCCAGCACCAGCGGGCGCAGCCGGGGGACCTGCCGGGGAAACAGGTTACGGCCGTGCAGCGGAAGCCCGGCCAGGACGCGCGGGTCATCGCCGGGCAGCTCGGTGCCGAAGTACAGCCCTTCCTTCAGGTCGGGCTGCCCGGAGGTGAGCTCGGCGCCCACCGGGAAGAAACCTCGCCAGGCCCGGCCGCCGCGCTCCATGGCGATCTCCAGTTTGTCCGCCGCGGGCAGCGCGAAGAACTCAGCGCTCGCGTCGGCCAGCTCGTCCAGCAGCCCGGTCGGCACGCCATGGCCCGTCACGTAGAAAAAACCGCGCTCGCGGCAGGCCACCTGGATCTGCTCCGCCACCGCCGCCCGCGCCGCTGCCGGAGCGCCGCCAACCAGCGGGCCAACATCGATCACCGGCAGCACGGCTGAACCCCCAGAACCTGCCACGAATCCATTCTGCCCGCTACCCCGCCCGTCATCACGGCGGCGCTGGTCGATGCCGAGTCCGCAGCGCACGCCGGCGGCACGGCAAGACGCCGATCAGCTTGATCACGGAACATATACAGTCGGTTGCCTCCTCAGAGAACGGGTCGCCGAGTCGGGGTGCCCCGGACTTGGCCCGCCGGGCCGTGCCCTTGACCATCGGCTCGGTGCTGCCGGCCCTGGCTGTGGGCTACTTGCTGTGCAGGCCGCGCACCTCGAACGCCAGAAGGATGTCGGAGAAGCCCCGGAACAGCGCGAAGAACCCGACCCAGATCAGCAGCAGCACGGCCTGCGCCGGGAACTCCTGCTGGGAGACCCAGAAGCCGAGCAGGATCTCTAGGACGCCCGCGATCATGCCCAGCCACCAGGCGGGGTTGATCTCGCGCGAGGAGATCGAGGTGACCAGGTCGAGGCTGCCGCGGAAGATGAGCAGCAGCCCGAAGATCGTGGCCAGCGCCCAGAAAGCGCCGAACGGGCTCGCGAACGACCAGCAGGCCGCGAACAGGAACAGGATCGCCATCAGCACGTGCGCCCAGCGCCACCGCGACCGGATCGAGGCGATGAGGAGCTCACTGAGCCAGCCGCCCAGGAAGACCACGCCCAGCAGCACGCCCACCGCGACCACCGAGGCGAGCCGGAACCGCAAGACGATCAGCGAGATCACCAGCCACGCGATCCCGGTGACGAGGAACATCCACCACGGCCCGGCCAACTGGTCCAGCACTGTCTCGACCCTGCCGCGGGGGCCAGCGCCCGCCGGCGACTGCAAGCGCATGCTCATCCCTATCCCTTCGCAAGCCCGCCTCCAGCGTCTCACCAGGCCCCGTAAATGACCATGGGGGGACCTGCACGAGGCTTCCCCGCCACTCGTCTCGCACGCACAGGACGCTGACCTGGACGAGCCGCCACGGCCAGCTGCCCGTTCAGCGCCAGCCGGCTGCTTCGGCGGGCTGAGCCGTGCCGCCCGGCAGGTCAGGGTGAACATGGCTTCCATAGATCACTCCGGGTTCCTGAGCGGCAGCGGCCCGGTACAGCCACGTCCCGTTCAGCTTCACGGTGTGGTGATCGACCGCCTGTACCGTGGCCAGCTCTGTCATCTGCCTCGTCCTGCGAGCGCGGCGGAGTAGACCACGGCGGTCTGGTGCAGGCCGAAGTGCGTGATTGCCGCCCCGGCGATCAGGACCGGGGCGCTGAACGCCAGGTAGTAGACGACCCAGATCACCAGGCCACCCCACACCAGGTCCCGCGAGCCGAGCACCTGCGCGGCCAGCGACGGGCCCAGGGACAGGTAAAAGCCGCTGAGCGCGGGCGCCGCGATCATGCACGGCAGGGCCACCGCGAACGTCCCGCGCGCCTGCGGTGGCACGGCCACCCGCAGCCGACTCCTTTGCCGGGCGGTGGTCACGATTGCTTCCGTGGGTTAGCCGCTGAGGATCGTGCGCCGTGATCGCTCGCGCCAGCACACCAGCGCCAGCGCACGAAGGCGCCGAAAGCGGCACCTGAGTATCCGGGGGCTTCGGCCTGACCCACGCCCACGCCGAGTGCACTGCCACGAGGCGCCGGAGCATTCGTCAGCCTGCGGCGCGAGCGCATGCTCGCTAGCGGGCCAGATGGTCCAGCCCTGCGCGAACAGCGCCGCCCACGGCCGGTTCGTGCAGTGCCCGCACAGGAAAGCCATGCCATAGCGGCGAGGTCCGGGACCCGCTTCCCGGAGCAGCCCTTCGTCCGGAACGGCCCCAGACGCCACAAGACGCGGCACTGGTCCACTGCCGGGTAACCTCGCACGGTCTGAGTCTGCGTCTGGAACGTCGTGGCCGGTATCCGCAGCCTTGCTGCACTTCCCGGCTCGGAACGCGGCCGGCTGCCGGGTCCAGGAAGATGCCGGAGGTCGTGAATGGCGGAGCGTGCGGGGCTTGGCGGCGGGCACCGGCAGATGGTCGTGCCGGCCCAGTCCGGGCGCGCGATCAGCGTCGCTTCCGCCCGGTCGCAGATGCGATCCGTCACTGGCCAGGAGTGGCGTGGCGCACTGGGGTGGGGATAATGAGGCCATGACAGCTGGGCTGGTCCGGTGCGGGCACTGCGGCCAGGCGAACCGGGTCCCGGCCGCGGCGGCCGGGACGCCCCGGTGCGGCAAGTGCCATCAGGCGCTGCCGTGGATCGCTGACGCCGACGACTCCACCTTCAGCGAGGTCGCCGGGGCCGCCAAGATCCCGGTCATCGTCGACCTCTGGGCGCCCTGGTGCGGGCCCTGCCGCACGGTCAGCCCCGCGCTGGAGCAGCTCGCCCGCGACCTGGCAGGCAAGGTCAAGCTGGTCAAGGTCAACGTCGACACCTCGCCGCAGACCGCGCAGCGGTTCGGGGTCCAGGCCATCCCCACCCTGCTGGTACTGCGCCGCGGGCAGGTAACCGCCCGGCAGACCGGCGCTGTCCCCCTGGCCGCCCTGCGGGCCTGGGCCGACAGTGCCCTCGCCGCCGTCGGCTGAGCACCGGCACCGGGCGCCAGTACCCGCGCGCCAGCGCCCTGTGCCGCTCCGGCCTGCCCACCGGGCCGAATGGCGTGTACCGGTGAGTGCCGTCTTGTCCGTGGATCGCTGACTACTGAACGTTGTCATGCCCATGTGCCCGGGCGGCGCCGATCGCCGAATAGGAATGTCTACTGATCGAGTAGTCATTCGCGAGTAGCGATGCGCAGAACGTCCTGCTATGAATCGCTGTCCGGCCAGGCCATATCGGTGCTAACGACATAGCGGGCGCTAAGCGACATCGCTGGCGGCGGGACGATGGCAGCCGGGCCCATCTCCGGGGCGGTGAACTCCGCCCGTCGTAGTGCAGGTAGTGGCATCGCACCATGGCATGACGGCCTGCCGGGCCTCCCGGTCGCGGACAAAGTCCTGCTCAGCTGACGTGCGTCAGGCTGGGCGCCTCGGTGGGGGCCGCCATTTCGGTAAGCCTGCAGAGCGCCTGCTGTCACAAGGCGCTGGGTCAGCAGCACTACCTCGCCGTCGCTGGGTACTGAGCCGGTCCGCTCGACGCCCAGTGCGAGGCATGTCCTGATGTCGGGGCGCCTGCGCGTGGCGGCTGGCCGGGGCCGGGGACCTTGAGCTCAAGGCCGTCGCGGCCGTTCAGTACGCCCTGATCGCTGGAAACGCCGCTGTCGCAGTGCTGGGCCGCCCCTCCAGGGCGGGCAAACCCGGCCGGTGGGCAAACCGCTGGCGGCATTTCCACTAGACGCCTTCTCGGCCCGCGGTTAGTAAGAGGGGAGCCCGGTGACGCGGGCCTCCTCGGCTCCGGCTTCCAGCACCCTGATGATCGTTTCCTGGATGAACCGCTCGAACTCGGCCAGCTCGATACGAACAGAGCGCTTGGTGAACTCTTCCGCGTAGATTCGACACTCCTCCACCGCGGCCTGCATCGCGTTGAGCTGGCCGACGGCCTTCACGGAAGCCGCGTAAGCGCTCCGGAAGGCCGGGCCGATTCCCTGGGTTTCGATGGACGGCAGCAGGTAAGCGGGCGGACAGCGGCACCAGATCACTTCGGCGCATTCTCCGGCGACCTTGAGGGCCTGCCTCTTCAGCTCACGGACCGGTTTCGGGGCGAACAGCGACATTAACTCTCCTTTAGTGGCGTGGAACGGACTGTCAGTGGTCATTCGCCGTGAGCCCGGGCCGCTGAGAGGCCAGCCGGTGCCTGCCCGCGGCCGGGTGCCGCTGGCTGACTGGAACTGCCGGCAATGCGGCGAACTCCGCCTGCACTTCCTGATGAATAAACCGGTACGCCGGCCCCCGTTTGCAGCAAGATAAGCCGCTCGGCGGCGTATTCGAGCGCCTTGTCAAATCGCCTTGGCGCGTATCCCGCCTTATAGAAGGCGCGGCACGTGGCCCGGTACTCCACATAAGGAGCACCGCCGATCGTCATCCAGCTGACAACCCCCGCGGACAATATGACGAAGCCGGCGCTCGACAGGCCGAGCGCGAACTGCCCGAAGGCGAAGTGCGCCGCGATACTCAGCAGCGCCAGGCCGGCGGCGGACAGGCCGGCCGCCTGGTTGGCGAACCGCAGCGACCGGGCCAGCCCGCCGCCGGGGGAGGGGATCTCGAGGTCGAGCTCGGAGCCCGTGGACGTCACGAGGGCACACCACAGGATGAAAACCAGGCCGAGCAGGGCCTGGGGAATGTCCAGGGCCGGTCCCAGGGGCGTCCGGCTGAGGAAGTCATGCGGGTGCCGCAGGTCGCGCAGGTCAAGCTGAAATTGCCCCGCCCAGATGCCAGACGCGAAGCTGACCGCCAGGATCACCGGGGCGAAGCGTCGCGCTTGCGGCCACGAGAACGTCAGCTTCTCGGTCGGCCTGATCGGGCCGGCGTGATACAGCTTGTTGCCCGCGGAACGGCGCAGGATCCCAAGGAACGCGGCGGTCAGCGCCCACTGGGCCACCAGGTACCCGTAGTACCGGGACGGCAGCAGGCAGAGCAGGAGCGCGAGATAGAGGCCGAGCGCCGCCTGCAGCCACCAGAAGACGGCTTTGGTCACGGACGCGGCCGCGATCTTTCTCGCCTTGCCCGGATCGCCGATCCAGCCCGGATTGAGGCGGTCAGGGATCAACTCGGGACTGAGGTCGTCCGTCATCTTGCGAGCCATCCAGGCGAGCCATTGCCTGACCGATGCAGGGTTGTAGCCCCGGTTCCGGTTGCCTCGCCGGGCCAGCATCGTGTCGATGTACAGGTTGATGACCTGGGCCCGCCGGGAGCGGGTATCCCCGCTCAGCGCCAGCCGGGCACCGGGGCTGTTCCTCGAGATCCGGGCGATCATGGCGAGCACGAGCGGCGTGCCGACGAAATTCCACCACTGCGCGTCTTCGGGGCTGGCGCTGCGCATGGCCTCCGCCGCCGGCGACCGCAGGGTCCGCAGGTACTTCTCCGCCGCGGCCTGATCCGGCAGCATGATCTCCACCGCCTGCGACAACCCGATCTTGCTGGCGAGCGACCAGTACTCGCCCGACCGCGCACTGACCGTGATCGAGACCGAGAGGTGCTCGCGCTGATAGCGATCGATCGCCGCCGCGCACCGCGCCATCGCCTGCGTCGGCATCTCGTCCAGGCCGTCGAGCAGCAGGGTAAGCCGGTCCCCGGCGATCCAGGCCTCCGCCATTGCCTCGGGTACCTCGTACCGCTCAGCGATCTCCGCCGCCAGCCAGCTCGCGAGATCACGACCCGGCCTGCGGGCGAAGGAAGCCAGATTCAGGTAGACCGGGATCTCGTTAGCCGATTCCGCCGCTGCCTCGCACAGCTTCTCGCCGAGCCGGATCATGAACATGGTCTTACCGCTGCCCGGCGCGCCCAGCACGAGCAGCGATTTACCGCTCTTGACGGCCTGGGCGATCACCTGGTCGGCCGTCGCGGCCTGCGGTTCGGTTACTGGCACCGGCACAGACTCACGGAACGGTGTCGGCTGCCGGACCGCGTCGGGGCGCGGCCGGCACCACAGCAATATCGGGTCGACCTGGTGCAGTGCCTGCCTCGACTCCCCGGCTAGCCGATCCTGGACACGGTTGATGAGGGTGCGGCGTTCCCGGCGCGCCTTCCTGCTGGCATCTTTCTCGGACAGCCAACTGCCGGCAGCGTTACCGTCCCGCGAGAGTATGCCCGACAGCAGCAACAGGCCAATGCCCGCGCACAAGAGCGCGTACCAGGGGATGCGTTTTACGGCGGCCGGCGGGTTCAAGGTACTCAGGTTGATCAGCGTGCCCGAAATCCCGCTGAGCAGGGTAACAATTCCCGTGAGGCCGAGCTTGTTGATCTTGGGATATTTAGCGCGTTTCGCCACTGATCGATGTCCCCTCGCGTGACGCCATACCCCAGTGGTGGGCAAAGCGTAGCGAAAGGCGCCACCGCCGGGTGCCTATTTCGTCGGATAAGGCATATGCGAGTCCGGTTTCACCTGCTCCTCCATCAGGTAGCCCCGATGAGGCGGCTTAGCCTGGCCTGGCCCATCCGAGGGGACCATAGACTGCGGCGCGAAGGCGCTTCTGCCCCGCCGGGCGGCTCCTTCTGCACGGCGCTGTCCTTCCGGGCCCGGCGTGCTGGTGCGCCCGCGCCGTGGCCGAGTCAACGGACACGTCCCAGGTCACGAGTGGCTCGTTACCATCACGAATACGGTCAGGTCCAGATTCCACTCGAAGGCGCCACAACCAGCACCGCTGGAATCTGTCAACCACCGCGCCTAACCTGCTTTAAAGGCACGACACGAAGCCCTTCAAGTGCCCAACGTTACGCGCAACACGACAGGGGTCATTGGCCGCCCGGACGCCCAGAACTTCCGGTTCGGCGCGCCCTCAACCGAGGGCCGACGAGACTTGCGTAGTCACCCCTAGCCTCAATGCGGGGGAGTTAAGGTCCAGACGCGGGGGTCAAGGACCGTCGGCGGCGTGTCTTCTTTTCGCCCTGATACGGGCTGATGGCGGTGGTTACGCTGGTTATCTTCTTGCTGACCTGGGGCTTGCCGGGCGGGTGCTTGCTCCAGCGGCTGAGCGGGGACTTGACCCGGCGGGGGCAGACGCGGGGGCGGCGTGGCCCGTGCAGGCTGGCCAGGACCGCGCGGCCGATGTCGCCGGCTAGGTCGGTGGGCTCGCCGGTGATGTTGCGGGCGCTGGTGGCCAGGTTCTGGGCGGTTTCGGCGGCTATCTGGTAGCTGGCCCGGTCGGGGTCGGTGCCCGGCATGGTCGCGATGGCGTCGGCGATGGTGATCCGCAGCGCCTGGTAGAGCGCGAGCAGTGCCCGCATCTCCTGTTCCAGGCCGGCCGGGTCGCCGGAGCGCAGCACCCGGCCCTGGAGCAGGGCGTGACGCAGCGCGAGGTAAGTGATCTCATGTTCCCGGCGCTCATGGTAGAGGGAGATCAGTGCCTGCGCGGGGTAGGCGCGGTGGTCGAGCAGGGTGGCGGCCAGTCGGTAGCCGCCGTCGTACGAGGTGCCGTCGTGACAGGTGACCGTTACCGCTGCCTCGATGATCCGGACCTTGACGCCGCCGATGAGCGACAGCACCGACCCGTCGGGCAGGCGGCCCAGGACCGGCGGGCGGCGGGTGGCGTTCAGCCGGACCAGGAACTGCGCCCTCGTCGCGGCGACGGCGGCGAGGAAGTCCCCGGCGTCGAAGCCGCGGTCCGTCAGGACCGGCATCGACTCGTCCAGCAGGCCGAGCAGCCCGCGCGCCCAGGCCAGCTCCCCGTCGGCGGTGCTGCCGAAGGCCGCGCCGAGCAGCGCGCGGGTTCCCGTCTCCACCAGCGTCATCAGCTGGATGACCGGGTAGCCGGCCTCGCCCGGCGATGCTTTCATCTTGCCCGGCCAGGCCCGGTTCCGGGGCGTGCCGGGGACCTTCAGCGACCGGCAGCCGTCGAAGGCCACCGTCCGGTACCGCCCGAAGCGGACGCCCGGCGTCCGCGGCTGGCCCAGCGGCCCGGCCAGCACCTCGAACAGCGCCTTCACCGGGGCGGCCCCGATCCGCCGCCGCAGGTCCCGCAGCGCCTTCGGCGACGGCACGGCCAGGCCCAGCCCGTCCAGCGCCGCGGTCAGCTTGCCCCAGACCCCCAGGTAGCCCGGCTTCGGGAACAGGCACATCGCCAGCAGGAAGCAGGCCCCGACCCGCGACGGCAGCGCCCGCAGCCGCCGCTCCCGGGCACAGGCCTCATCCAGCACCGCATCCACCAGCTCAAACGGCACGATCCGGGTGAGCTCGCCCAGGTGGCCGGGGGCGGACACCCCCGCAGCCACCGTGATCGACCGGGTAACGGACATGACAACAGAACTGATGGCAGACTGAACGCGCAACGGAGGTTCCTGGAAACGGGCTGATCTTGGTCGACACCCGTCTTACCGGACCTCCGTTGCCATGTCAGCGCATCAGCGCGACCTCAGCCAAACCGGTTGACAGCAGACCGCAACCCTTAACTCCCCTGCATTGCCCTCAGGCGGCTACTTGCGCGCCGCATTTTAGCCTCGTCGGCACCGTCCGTGACGGGGGCTGGGAACCCGTCGCCGATCGCAGCCGCCACGGTGACTATCCCAGTGCCAGGCTGAGCGTGTCATGGACGGTGGTGTAAACACTATGTCTGGCATGCCGGGCGCCAGATGCCGAATCGGATGGTGTCGGGTGCACGGCCGCAGTTGTGGCCGGCCGAACCGCTGGCTCCCTTTTGCCGGGCATTTTATGCCCATGCGGCCTTGGTCGTCATGGCGCTGCCGGTGAGGTGCCCGGCTTTGGCTAATGTCGGGCGCCATTGGGTGCGAGCCGTCACTGCGCGGGACGGGGCTGCTAGTCCCTGCCCGGCTCGGTGTAGCCGAAGAACGCGCGGCGCTTGATGAGCTCGGCGACATCAGGGGGAACCATGCTTTCCCAGGAGTCGTCGTTCGCGGCTATCCTGCGGAGCACGTCCCGGCTGAAGATCGGCAGGAACTCCGGCCGGTAGTTGTCGAGGTGGACGAAGCTGCCCCGGCCGGCGAGATAGTCATACAGCGGCTGCAACTCGGGCCGGACCTTGATGTCATCGACGGTCTTGAGCTGGTCCTCCGGTGAGGGCTGCACGGGGTAGACGTACAGCTTCAGGTCGTTCTTGAACAGCCGCCCGAAGCTCTCCAGGATCCCCCCGGGCAGTTGCGCGTGGTTCTTCTCGTCGAACAGGTCGATCAGGCTGGGCACCCCCATCACGATGCCGATCCGTTCGCTCGTTCGCTCGCCGAGGTAGGCGGCCAGCCGGTAGTAGTCGAAGTAGTCGGTGATCAGCACCGTCATCCCGCACGCGGCGAGCAGTTCCGCGCGGGCGAGGAAGTCCCGCCGGTCCACCTGTTCCCCGCCGGCGAGCAGGTTGCGCATCGTGATCTCGGTAAGCTCAAGCACCTGCTTCCCGGCCACGGCCGGGTCTGCTTCGAACTTGGCATGGGCCGACGCGAGCATGTCGACGTTCACGTGCGTCGGCGGGCGGAAGCTCCCCCGCTCCACCAGGACCGCCTTCTTGCGCAGCATCTCGCTCGGCTGCAGCACCTCACGGTCGGGACCGAACATCGCCACGCCGCTGAGCCCGACCTGCACGAGCTTGAGCGCCATCAGCCTGTTGTCCACCCGGCGGAACGCGATGCCGCGGAACTGGATCATGTCGATCTCGATGCGGCCGGTGGTCAGGCGGTCGAGCAGGCTCTCGATCAGCTTGTCCGGCTCGTGGTGCTGGAAGAACGCCCCGTACAGCAGGTTCACCCCGACGATCCCGAGCGCCTCCTGCTGCGCCCACGCCTCGACGTCGAGCATCCGCACGTGCATCACGATCTGGCTCGGCTCGTCGTTCGGCTGGGCCTGGAACTTCACGCCCATCCAGCCGTGGCACTCGTTGCCGCCGCGGAAGCTGCGCGCCACGACCGTGTCGGCGAAGGCGAAGAAGCAGTTCTCGTCGCCGCGCTTGTGGCCCAGTCGCTCCACGTTCAGCTGGAACTCCGTGTCGAGCATGCCCTGAAGCCGCCCGGAGGACACGTACCTGTCCGCCTTGCCGTACTCGGCGTCGCTCACGGCCATGTCGTAAGCGGAGATCGACTTCGCGACAGTGCCCGCAGCGCCGCCCACCCGGAAGAACCAGCGCACGACCTCCTGGCCGGCCCCGATCTCGGCGATCGTCCCGTACCAGCGCGGGTCGAGGTTGATGCGCAGCGCCTTCTGGTGCGTGTCTGATTCGTGAGCGCCCGTGATGAGCTCGGTCATTCGTCTCCCCGCCCACCAGACCTGCCGCTACCCCGTCCACGGTGACGGTCCGGACGTAAGCGTCCGATGGGACAATCCTACTAATTCCGCCGCTTCTGGCACCAGCCCGTGCCGACGGCCAATCCCGCAGTTCCCGCGTAGGGCCGCCTACGCACCTCCCGCGCGTCGGCGTCATGAAGTGCAGCCCAAGTAACGGCAGCGCGGCCGTCCACTTAGGCAAACCGGGCGGCATCGCAAAAAGACGCGTAAATCGCAGCGACGCAGCCGGGCAGTTCACCGTCAAACTTCAAGTCAGCTGATGCTCCCGCAGGAACGCGGAACGTCCCCATCTGGGCTGTGTCAGCAGTTCAATTGCCGCGCGCCGATGGCCCGGTTCTGTACCGCAGGAGTGTCAGGCGGGCTCCTTATCGCGGCGGTACGGTGCGGTCGGGATGCAGGACCTGCCCCGGGGTGGCTGCCGGCTGGGGAGTGAGCGTCGAGGCCGAACCTGGCGGTAACCTGTTGCCGAACCTGGTCATGGCGCCGGCCCGCCCGGCGTCGCGGATGAGAGCGTAAGGGCCGGTCCCGCGGCTGATGCCGCTGGGGCGCGCAGGTCCGCTCCGAGCACCGGAGGCCGCGTGGGAGTAATGTCGGGCACGACCTGCCTGGTGACCGGGTCGACCAGCGGGATCGGCAAGGAGACCGCGCTGCGGCTAGCCATGCTGGGTGCGGCGGTGGTCGTGGTTGGCCGGGATGCGGCACGCGGTGCGGCGGCCGGGGCGGAGATCACCGGCCGCGTGCCGCTTGCCCAGGTCGAGGTCATGACCGCGGACCTGTCGAGCCTCGCGCAGGTGCGCCGGCTGGCCGGGGATGTCCTCGGCCGGCACGGCCGGCTCGATGTCCTGGTCAACAACGCCGGCGTGATCTCGCCGCGCCGCCAGCTGACCGCCGACGGGCTGGAGACGACCTTCGCCGCTAACCACCTCGGGCCGTTCCTGCTCACCAGCTTGCTGCGCGGGCTGCTGGAACGCAGCGCTCCCGCGCGGGTGGTAACGGTCTCCTCCGCCGCCCACAAGCAAGTCGGCGCCATTCCGTGGGACGACCTGCCTCGCGGCGCGCAGTCCGGGCAGGCACAGGCCTATCCTGTGTCGAAGCTGCTGAATATCCTGTTCACCGCCGAACTGGCCAGGCGCCTGACCGGCACTGGCGTCACGGCCAACTGCCTGCACCCCGGCTTCGTGCGCACCAGTCTCGGCCGCGATGTGACCGGCGTCCTCGGCACGGTCCTGCCGTTGATCCTGCGCTTGCGGCCCGGCCCCGCAGCCGGCGCCCGGACCCCGGTATACCTCGCCAGTTCCCCGGAGGTGGCCGGCGTGACCGGAGGCTACTTCGTCAACTGCAAGCCTGCCGAGCCAAGCGCCCTGGCCAAAGACACCCGGGCGGCCGCTCGGCTCTGGACGCTCAGCGAAGACCTGGCCGGACTCGCCCCGACGCCGGGGTAGCAAGAACTGTCCGCCAGTGCCGACGGCCAGTTCTTTACGGCGGAACTGATCCTGATCTTTGGAACGGCCACCAGCGCGATGGGCGCAGAACCATTATTCGCGCACGAGAAGGATCGCTAAGCCGCCAATCGGGCTGTCTCCCATATCAGTCGGTTCAGGGCCTCGGACGCTGGAGTCATGTTGTTACGCGAGTGATGGCGTTCTTGCGGTCCTGGATGGCGGCGCGGAGCAATGCGGCCGCGATGAACAGGATGAGGGCGGCGACGGCTTCGAAGACCAGCCCGGCGGTGATGTCGGCGACGGCCGCCGCGGTGCTGCCGAGGGCAACCGGCGGAACCGCGCCGCGTACCACTGGGCGGTTCCTCCCGGCGAGGTAAGCGGCGGCGTTGATCTGCACGCACACGAAGTAGGCAGCAAAAAGGAGCAGCATTGCCAGTTGCGCTCCCCGCAGCGCCTGCAGCGTCAACGTAAGAACCGGATGCCTGCTCACGGGGATGCCGGCTCCGCAGCGAAAGCGAACGCCATGAACGTCACGTTGAGTCTTGCGGCGGCGGAGGCGGGTGTTCGCGGCATGAGCATCTGTCCCAGCGTGATGATGTGCCCCGGGTCCATGTCGTGCACGGGAGCCTTTGTGATGGATGAACGGCCGCCAGCTGAGGACGGTTCAGCCGGGTATTTGCGCACGGGCCCAGTGGTATGAATCACGCTGGCTGGTCAGAACCGACGGCTGCCCATCGGCATGATTGCCTGGCCGTGGATCAAAGGTCAACGGCGTCGGTAATCTGTGACGGGCAGCGAGAAGTTGCTTCCATGCACAGGCCAGCTGTCGCGGAAAGTGATCGGGCTCTGCAGACCGTCAGGCGGCGGGGCTCAATCAGTCTCCCTGCCGAATACGATCGGTGCTTGCCCGTCTGGGCGAGACTTGAGCATTAGCACCGATTATCTGGTTCTGCGCACGTGTCTCATCCGGCAGACGGTCTCATAACGGCAGGAGGTTGCGCCGGCCTTATCCCCGGTCGGGTCATCCGTGCTTCCGTAAGTTGTCGAGAACCGTCGAACCTGGACCTGGAGGATTGCTGTCCATGGCTTCTACGCAGTTGTACCTTGTCCGCCACGGCGAACAGGATCTGGCATCCGGCCACACTGCGGACGGAGGCCTGTCGCAAGTCGGTCGCGAGCAGGCAGACCGGCTCGGCCGACGGCTGCGCGAGGTCCCTTTCTCGGCAGTCCACCACAGTCCGCTGGCGCGGGCGACGCAGACGGCCGATGTCATCGCCAGCCATCTCCCGCAGGTGCCGCGACATGCTTGCGACCTCGTAGCGGACCGGACGCCGGTACCTTCCGCCGGTCAGCGTGACCGCTACCCGGGCCGCTGGCTTGCCTGGCTCGATGGCGTACCTGATGACGAGCGTGACGAGGACGCGACAGCCCTGCAGGCCGCCGTCGGGCACTTCGGTGTCACTGGCGACCACGACCGGTACGAACTGCTGATCACGCACAACTTCGTGATCGGCTGGTTCGTCCGCCACATGCTCGATGCCCCTCTGTGGCGCTGGATCGGCCTCAATCAGGCCAACTGCGCCATCACCATCGTGCAGTGGGATCCCGTCGGGCCCCCGGCCCTGGTCAGCTTTAACGACACCGGGCACCTGTAGCTCGCGACGCCATCCACTCTTCGACATGAGCCGATGGCACGTCAACGGGGGACACGGGCCACCAGATCCACCGCGCCTCGTGCAGGTCCGGGGCGCGGGCGGCGAGCATTTCGGTGCCCTCGTCCGCGTTCCGGTACGTGGTCGCGCGGGAGATACCGTGGTCACGGCCGAGCTGCCCGGCCCGGCTCTGGTCGCGGAACCGCCGCAGGACCATGACCGCCTGCTCACGGCAGTTCAGCGCCCGGCTCCCGGCCGGGGTACACCGCCTGCGCCGCTCCAGGATCAGCAGCCGGATCACAAAGAAAAGCAGTTCCATGGGCACGTCGAGCGTGACACGAAAGGTGATCACGCGGAGCTTTCGGGCGGAAGATGATGTGTGGTAAGACCTCTCCTGCCGGGACTCCGCGGCCATTGCCGATCAAGCCCGGAGTATTCGCGAGTCTTCCCGCAACCACACGACTGCCGGTTAATGCGCGGATGACTGATTCAATTCGCCCAGGTCCCACAGTATCGGCAAATGTCAAAATAAGTGCCCCGGGCTACGATGGCGGCATGTCGCCCGCTACCGCGCTGCTGCTGCACGGCTTCGCCAGCGGCCCGGCGTCGATGTGGCGCTTCCAGGAGTGGCTGGCCGGGCTCGGGTACCAGGCGGAGGCCAGGGCGCAACTCGGGCACGGCGGCCGCGGCCCGGCCGCCGATTACTCCCTGGCCGCCTTGGCGGCGGACAATCTCGCGATGGGCGATCACGACCTCGTCGTCGGCCACTCCATGGGCGGCGCCACGGCCACGCTGGCCACGGCCCGGCGGCCGGAGTGGGCCCGGCGGCTCGTCCTCGTCGACCCGGCATGGCGCTTCACCACGGCAGGCGAGGCCGCCGCGGTGAAACGGGAGGAACTCGCCGCCTTGGACCGGGACGCAGGCGAAATCCGCGCCGCGTACTCGGCGTGGGACGAGCGCGACGGCGAGGCGAAGGTACGGGAGGTCGCGCGCGTCTGGCGGCCGGCCGTCGAGGGGATCATCGACGCGAACCTGGACGCGGACCTGCGGGACGCGGCGCGGTCGCTGGCGGTGCCCACGCTGGTGATCTGCGGCGACCCGGCGGCCGCGGGATCGTCACCCTCGCCGACGGCGACGCGGTGGCGTCCGCGAACCCGTACGTGCGCCTCGTGCGGATCGCCGGGGCCGGCCACAACCCGCACCGCGACGACCCGGAAGCCGTCCGGCGGGCCCTCCTCGGCTGGCTCGCAGTTCCGCGCTAGCTTCCCACCGCGGAACGGCTCACAGGGAACGCCCTGAGCCCCCTGAAGGACGAGATCGCCGATCTTGCGTTCATAGACATCCGTCAGCGATAGTGCGTTCGGGCTTTACAGATCATCCGATTCGGCCCGCCCTTGCAAGATGGCCCGCGTTTAGGGGCTATTCATCATGAGACGGTACTTCCCGGGCGCCCCGATATCCAGCCCACGGTTTTCTCAGGCGATTACGCAGAACAGGTTCCCCTCCGTGTCCGCGAGTACGACGAAGTCGGCATCGTCGGGATACTCCCAGTCCACACGCCTGGCTCCAAGCGAGATCAATCGGGCCACCTCGGCGTCCAGGTTGGAGGTCTGCGATCTACCCACAGGTCCAGGTGAGTCCGGTCATCTTCGTCTAGATGGATCTCAGGGCCATTACCTGCCGCTGGGTCAAGAAACTGCGGGCGGCCCTCTCGAGGGACATAGCCAAGAGCTCTGCTCCAGAACTCAGCTGCCCGACTGACATTTGAAACCTTAAGCACCAGTGACCCGAAGGTGACAGACATCAGATCTCCTATCTCCCCCGATGATCTAAGCACACGCAGATCGACCGGCTCTGCGCGAAGTTCAGGCGACTCTGTAATTCGGCCGCGGCCGACCATATCGGCGGATCTCGCGCGCAGCTTCGCAGCATCGCAGTTGCCGTCCGTCACTTGAGCCTGGCTGTGTGCATCCCGGCGCCAAAGCAAGCAGGGCGAGCACCGATGACCGGGGAGCAAGCCGGCAACCGATGATCGCCTCAACCGTCGCTAAGTAATCACGGCGACCGATGCGTAACGATGCAAAAGCGCGGCATCACGGTCAGGAGAGTCGGCCGCACGGATCAT
>CAWKKG010000047.1:0-251650 GCA_963850115.1 uncultured Actinomycetota bacterium | reverse complement strand
CGGGCGGCCAGTCTGGCCGTCATGGGGTGCTGGGTGCCTCGGATGATTCGCTCCGCTTCGCGGTGCTGGCCGGGTCAAGCGGGGCGAACAGGAACAGCCAGGCGACGTTGAAGCCGACGAAGATCAGGGCGGTCAGCAGCACGGCCGCCGTGCGCTCCGCGACGGGGCCGCCGATGATCGCGAGCACCGCGATGGCCGCGTAGAGGATGATCGCCAAGACGTCGGCGGCGTTCCTGACCCGCTCGCCGCCGGGCAGGCCGCGCACGGGAAAGAGCACGGCCGCGCCCACCAGGCCGATGAGCCCGAACGAGACCCGCCAGAAAACCGGGTTGGCCGTGTCAACGAGCGCCATGACGCCCATCAAGCCGGGCAGCGCGAAGAACAGCGCCACGGCGTAGGTGCGGCGGCTCAGCTCCCGGCTGGCCCGCACCTCGTCGGCGCGCATCTGCACGGCCACCAGCCAGAGGCCGAGCAGCGCCAGGGCCGCCGGAGAAATAGCACCATAGAACGCGTCAAGCATGGGCCCGCCCCCCATAACAAGAAACCACGTTGGTCAGCGCCACCCTACGCTCCCGCGACCGGCCGCAGCAGCCCCGAATTCCTAGATCGGCTCCCGTTGTATCGGATGCCGATATATAGTCGGGTCATGGCGAAGCGAGATGAGGCCCGCGAGGGCCGGGCTGGCCGGCTTCGGCCGCTACGCCGGGCCGGCCACGCTGATCCTGTCCAGCCTGGCCGACGGGCCCAAGCACGGCTACGCGCTGACCAAGGACGTCGAGGAGTTCGCGGGAGTGCGGCTCGCGCCGGGCACCTTGTACGAGGCGCTCGCCCGGCTGGAGTCACAGGGGCTGATCGAGGCGCTCGAGCCGGCGGAGCGGCGGCGGCCCTACCGGCTCACCGCGGCCGGCGCCGCGGCGCTGCGGGCGCACCTGGACGCGCAGCGCCGGGTCACCGATACCGGCCTGCGCCGTCTCGAGGCCAACTGGGGGACCGCGTGAGCGGCGCCCGCACCCCGCGGGAGCGGGCCGCCCGGCTGCTGCGCTGGTACCCGCGGGCCTGGCGGGAGCGGTACGGCGAGGAGTTCGCCGAGCTGCTGGTCGCCGAGATGAAGGAGCGGCCGAGGTCGGCCGGGCGCACGCTCGACGTGGCCAGGGCCGGGCTCGCGGCCCGCTTCGCGACCGCGGGTCTCGCCGGGTCCCCGCTGCTTGGCACGTACCTCGCCGACCCGGTGGGGGCCAGTCTCGGCGCCGCCTGGACGGCGCTCGCGCTCTGCCTGGCGCTCGGTGCCGCGATGTGGTCGCAGCTCGCCATCGCCTGGCGGCGGGCACCGCTCACTCCGTTCACCCCGGGGATGTCCAACCTGCTCATGAACTTCGCGTCGGCGGCGTTGCTCGCCTTCCTCGCGCTGGCCGTGCTCGCCGTGCTCCCGGTTGGCCACGCGGTCGCGCGGCGCCGCCACCGCCGGCTGGCCGTCCCCGCGCTGGTACTCGCGGCGGCGGTTGGCGTGCTCGCGGTCGGCGGCCATCATTTCCTGTACCAGTGGCCGGGCTCCGGCGGCCACGGCGGCAAGGGCACCCTGTTCCCCTTCATCCCGTCCGGGTTCCTCGCGTTCTTGTGGTCGCTCACCTACTGGTTCTCGTCCTTCTGGGGGCACTGGTCGTCCCTGTCCGCGCTGAGCACGCAGGACCTGGCCTGGATGGCGGCCAGCCCGGTGGCGCTCGCGGCCGCCGTGGCCGCCGCCGTGACCCTGGTGCGCCGGGCCGAGCTGCCGCCCCGGCTGCTCGCCTACGAGGTCCGCCTGGCCGCCGCGGCCTGCGTGGTCATGAGCGTCTTCCTCGTCGGCTGCGGAAGCTGGGTGTGGCGCCGGCCGCCCGCCCGGCCTAGCCCCCGCCGGGGTGGCCGACGGCCACGCCGGCCTCATCGACCTGGCGGCCACGGTCTTGCTCGCGCTCGCGCTCGCCGCCGCCTACCGGGCGCAGGACACGGCCACGCGGAGCCAGCGGCTGGCGCGCCGATGACCATGACCCGCAGGCCGGACAACGTCGGCGGCCACCACGCCCCCCGGCGCCGCTTCCTCCGCTACGCGCTCGGCGGCCTCGCGGTCGTCGCGGCGGCCGGGGCCGCGGGCTACGAGTTCGTCGAGCATGGCGTGCTTCCCGGCAAGAGCGAACTCGACCAGCTCACCGGCGCCTGCGACGTGCCCGCGGCGGACTTCGCGCCGTACGCGGCGCCAGGTCCGCAGCGCTCGGGCACGTTCTACTTCGGCCGCCCGTCGCACCACCGTCGGCTACACGATCGGCTACCCGCCCGGTCACGGCCCGGGCGACCGGCTGCCGCTGGTCATCGCGCTGCACGGCTTCGGCGGCAACCACACCGACGCCCTCTCCGGACTCACGCCGTCCCAGGCGGTGGCCGCTGAAGCCCGGCGGCACCCCGTTGCCTCCGATGGCCCTGGTCACGGTGGACGGCGGCGGCGGCTACTGGAACCCCCACCCGGGCGACAACCCGCAGGCCATGGTCGTCGACGAGCTGATACCGCGGTGCCAGCGCGCGGGCCTGGGCACCGGCGCCAAGCGCGATCGGCGTCCTCGGCATCTCGATGGGCGGCTACGGTGCCATCCTGCTCGCGGAGAAGTACCCGCACCTGGTCGGCGCGGTGGCCGCGATCTCCCCGGCGATCTGGACCAGTTACGCCGCGGCCAGCGCGGCCAACCCGGGCGCGTACGCGTCGGCCGCCGACTTCGCGGCCGACGACGCGGTCACCCACGCCGCGGCCCTGGCCGGCGTCCCGGTCCGCGTCGCCTCCGGCTCCGACGACCCGTTCCACCCCGGCGTGCAGGTCCTGGCCCGCGCCCTGCCGAAGACCGCCGAGGTGTACTTCGGGCGCGGCTGCCACACGGGCCCCTTCTTCAACGCCCAGGAGCCGCCGTCGCTGGCGTTCCTCGGCCGGCCTACCTGGCATACGTGAGGGTAGCGACTGCCCGGGCACCCCACGGCTCCCAGGCAGCCGTGGCCTCCTGCTGCCCAGGAGAGTAAGCCGCAATCGTTCTGGCGCACGATTTTAATTTTGTTTTCGCTAGGCGACGCTCGTTCAGTCGGCGTCGCCGGACAGCGCCTCGGCCCTCTCCTCGGCCTCGAACTCCGCCTCGGCCGCCGCCGACGCGGGGCCCGCGGCGACCGCCGCCGCGGCCGCGGCGGCCTGGACCCGCTCGGCCTCGCCGAGCAGCCGGTGGGCGGTGGAGAGGATCACGATGCCGACCGCGACCACGCCGGCGCCCAGGTAGAACGGGAAGTGGATGTTGACGGCGAGGACCAGCCGTCCCGCGACGTACGGGGCCAGGCCGCCGCCGATGAACCGCACGAACGAGTACGCGGCGGACGCGACCGGGCGCTCGACCGGGGAGACCGTCATGACGGCCTGCGTGGTGACCGTGTTGTTCACGCCGCAGACGATGCCAGAGAGGATGACGAGGACGATCAGCACCGGCTTGTCCAGCGTCCAGATCGCGATGCCCAGCGTCATCAGCGCGAACACCGACAGGTTGAGGTACATCGTGCGCGCGATGCCGAGCCTGGACCTGCAGCCAGGGCGCGCCGAAGACGGCGAACAGCGCGACGAAGATGCCCCAGCCGAAGAACACCAGGCCCAGCTTGATCGGCGAAAGCTCCATCGGGAACGGCGCGTAGCCGAGGATCGTGAAGAAGCCCCAGTTGTAGCAGAGCGCGGTGAGTGCCATGGTGAGCAGCCCGCGGTGCCGCAGCGCCTTAAACGGCGCGGAGAGGCTCGTCGTGTGCGCGGGCTTGGGCGTCTTCTCCACGAGCACCACGGTGGCGATCAGCGCGATCGCCATCAGCACGGAGACGCCGTAGAACGGCCCGCGCCAGGAGATCTCGCCGAGCGTGCCGCCGACCAGCGGGCCGACCGCGATGCCGAGGCCGAGCGCGGTCTCGTAGAGCACGATCGCGCCCGCGAACCCGCCGCTCGCCGAGGCGACGATGACCGCGAGCGAGGTGGCGATGAACAGGGCGTTCCCGACGCCCCAGCCCGCCCGGAACCCGATGATCTCGCTGATCGAGCCGGACGACCCGGCCAGCGCGGCGAAGGCCACGATCAGGATGAGCCCGCAGATCAGCGTCCACTTGGCGCCGATCCGGCTGGACACCCAGTTGGTGATCAGCATCGCGACGGCGGTGACGACGAGGTACGACGTGAACAGCAGGGTGGTTTCGCTTGGCGAGGCGTGCAGCTGGTTCGAGATCGCGGGCAAGATCGGGTCGACGAGGCCGATGCCCATGAAGGACACGACGCAGGCGAACGCGACCGCGAAAACGGCCTTGGGCTGCTTGAACGGGCTCGCAGCGGAGCCGTGGGGGGCGCCACTCATGAAGCTGTACTCCTCAGTGCTGTGCGACTGGCGGGCAGGGGCTTGATCCGATGCACGCGTGATTCCCTCACCGCGCCGCGGCCCGGGCCGGGTCGTCCTCGCGGGGGATGCTGGCGAGCGCGTCAAGCGCGGGCAGCGCGATGGCGAGCGCCGCCCGGTGCTCCGGGCCGAGCTGGGCGATGATGGCGGCCATCCGGTCGCTCCGGACGGAGCGGCGGCGCGCCAGGACCGCCCGGCCCTCGTCGGTGATGACGACCAGGACCACCCGCCCGTCCTCGGCGCTCGCCTCCCGGCGGACCAGGCCCGACTCCTCCAGCCTGCTGATCAGCTGGGTCATGGCCGGCTGGGTGACGCCCTCGCGGGCGGCGAGCACGGTCAGCCGCTGCGGGCCGAGCCGCTCGATGCTCGCGAGCGTCGCGGCGGCGGTCATCGACAGCCCGCTCGCCGGGCTCAGCGAGCGGAACAGGCCGAAGATCCGCTCCAGGTCGGTCGTGAGCGCGGCCGCGAGCGCGTCGAGCGGCATCGTTCCGGAAGAGCTCTCCATAAGAAACTTATATCACATGCTTATGTAACTTGAAAAGGGACTGCCGCCGCATGCGTCGCACCAGGCCCGCGCGCGTCCGGGCAGCGTCGAGCGGTCATCGCCGCATCGCGTCGCGCCCGGCCGCGGGCATGCGCCTGGCCGCCGCGAGTCATCCCGAACGGGGGCGTGGCTCCGCGCCCGCGCGGCTCTGCTATTACCGGCGCGCCGAGGAGACCAGCGACGCGAATACCACCACCGAGCCGAGGTAATGGCCGGTCGCCGCGTCGAAGTCGCCGCCGCAGGTGATGAGCCTGAGCGCGGCATAATTGGCCGGGGCGTAGATGGTATTCGCCGGGTATTCGGCCTTGGCGTATTCCCGCACGCCGGTGACGCGGAAAACGGCGGTGATTCCGTCGGCGAGCGTCACGTTGATCTGATTGCCCGGACGGAGCGCGCCGAGCCGGAAAAAGACCGCGGGCCCCTGGTAACTGTCCACGTGGCCTTCGATAACGGCCGTTCCGATCTGGCCGGGCGTCACCGAGTACTTGTACCAGGCGGCCTCATCGGCACTCGTCACGAGGTCGGGCACCTGCATCGTGCCGTCCTGGTTGCGCCCGAGGCGCAGCAGCCGCGACTGGACGCCGATCGCCGGGATGGCGACCGACACCGGCACCGACTGGTGCAGCGCCGGGCCCCTTGCGCGGCGGCCGGCCCGATGTTGCCGGCGGCCGACGGCGGCCGGGGCGGGAGCGTGCTGCTGCGCGAGCGACGGCGACGAGCATCGCGATGGCGCCGCCGAAGACCAGGGAGGCCCCCGCGAGCCCCGCCAGCCTGACCCGGGCCCGGCCCCGCGGCGGCGGCTGGGGGGCGAACTGGCTGTCCGTCGGCCAGGACATGACCACGCGCAGCCCGGCAATGCGCGGCGAGCCTCCCATATGGCGTGCCTTCCCCATACCTTCCGCATGACGTGCTACTCGCGTAGCCTATTGTCTCGATGAAAACACGCCATTGCCCGGCCGTGCCACCCATCGGCACCGCTCAATATGGTCGTCTATGAAGTCGTCCCGCGTACCGGGAAATGCGCTGGTCAGCGCCTCGGGAGACGGCTGGATGGCGTTGTTCTCCCTTTCGTCTGCCCGCCTCGATGGTTGATGCTCGATGGTGAGGAAATGCATTATCTGCAGGGCCGTTCTCTCGAGGACGGGCGACGCGTCCGATGGCAATGCGAATTTATCGGACATGCATTCGAGGAGGGTTCATGAAGATGCGCCTGATCCCGCCCGTCGCGGCCAAGGGTGCGTGGCTGACCGCGGGCCGCTCGGCCGCCGGGGCGGTTCTCCTCGCGGTGACGGTTTCCGCCTGCACCGGCGGCGGCTCCGCCACTCGGTGCCGTCGATCTTCACGCCGTCGGTACCGACGAGCGGGCACTCTTCGACCGGCGCGGGCACGCGCACGCCGTCGCCCACCGGGCAGGCCTCCAGATCGTCCGGCGGCTCTTCCGCCAGCGCCACCTCGACCGCCCGGGGTGGCGCTTCGTCTTCCGGCTCGGCGCACGCGTCGAGCTCCGCGCACGCGTCAAGCTCCGCGCACGCGTCGAGCTCCGCGCACGCGTCGAGCTCCGCGACGGCGCGGGCTTCCCAGGCCCCGACGGCGCAGGTGACGACCGAATTCCCGTCCACGGCCGCCCCGACGCACTCGTCGGCCCCGCAGGACACCGCCATCCCGACGGCCGCGCCGGAGACGGGCGGCGGCGGCACGGCCGGCCTGCAGGACGGCGTGCTTTTCGGCGGGGGCGGCCTGGCGGTCCTCGCCGGCTTCGGCACCCTCGCCTACCGCAGGCGCCTGTCCCGCAAGTTCGCCGCCCGCCGCGACGCCCGCGACTCGGCGGCCGCCGGCCCGGAGCCCCGCGACCCCGCGAACCGCTAACCCGCACCGCATTTGCCGCAAACCGGACGCGATCCTTGCCGCCGCGCCCTCGCCAGTCAGCGATTGTGTGAGTTTCTGAGCACGCTAGCAGTGATCAAAACTCACACAATCCTGAAATCGAGCCCGGACATTCCGGACAGAACGGGCGAAGTCGCGGGAGCAGGGCCCGACGAGTTAATGGGCCCGCGAGTCAACGGGATTGTGTGACCAGCACGCTTTGTCTTGCCCGCCGCGCAAAGTTTTCCGCTTGTGCGGAGTCTTCACGTTGACCGCCGCCGCGCAAAACGGGCACTGCGCGGCATCCGGCCCCACGGGCCGCCGCGACCGCAAGCGCCCCGGCGCGGTGAGCGGCCCGGCCGGCCGGCCGGCCGATACCCTCGGGGGTATGGTATGGTATCGATGAGCTGCTGGAGGTAGGACATGCACGGGTACACGCCGGACAAGGACCGGTACCTGACGCGACTGCGCAGGATCGAGGGTCAGGTCCGCGGCCTGCAGAAGATGGTCGAGGACGACAAGTACTGCATCGACATCCTCACTCAGGTATCCGCGGTGACGAGCGCGCTACAGTCAGTTGCGCTCGGCCTGCTTGAGGACCACCTGGGGCACTGCGTGGCGCAGGCGACCGCCGAGGGCGGCGACGTCGCCGCCGCGAAGGTCCGCGAGGCGTCCGAGGCGATCGCCCGCCTGGTGAAGTCCTGACCGAGCGCCGGCCTGACCAGAGTACCGACAAGCCAACGGGAGCTGCGCGATGACATCGACGACGTACCAGGTGACGGGCATGACCTGCGAGCACTGCGTGCGCGCGGTCACCGAGGAGATCGAGAGCCTGGCCGGCGTCGCCGCGGTAACCGTCGCGCTCGTCCCCGGCGGCGCGTCGGCGGTCACCGTGACCAGCGACGCCCCGCTCCCGGCCGAGGCGGTCGCGACGGCGCTCGACGAGGCCGGCGCGTACCGACTGGCCGCGTCCGACGCCGGCTCGGCGATGTCATCGTCGATCCCGCCCGCACCCTGCCCCTCGCATGACCCAGCCGCTGAGCACCACGGACCTCGTCATCGGCGGGATGACCTGCGCGTCGTGCGCGGCGCGGGTCGAGAAGAAGCTGAACAAGCTCGACGGCGTCACGGCCATGGTCAACCTGGCGACCGAGACCGCCCACGTGTCGTTCCCCGGCGCGGTCACCGTGGCGGACCTCATCGCGGTCGTCGAGCGCACCGGCTACACCGCCGCGCCGCCCGCGCCGTCGGGGCTGCCCGAGGGGCCGGAGCTGCCCGAGCGGCCGGCGACGCGGCCGAGGCGCCGAGGCCCGGCGCGCGCCTCGCCGCGTCGCCGGCTGGTCGTGTCGCTGGCGCTCGCCGTTCCCGTGGTGGTGCTCGCGATGGTGCCCGCCGCCCAGTTCCCCGGCTGGCAGTGGGTGTCGCTCGCGCTGGCGACCCCGGTCGCGACCTGGGGCGCCTGGCCGTTCCACCGCGCCGCGGCGGTCAACGCGCGGCACGGCGCGGCGACCATGGACACGCTGGTCGTCGGTCGGGGTGGCCGCCGCCTACCTCTGGTCGCTGTACGCGCTGTCTTCGGCGGCGCCGGCGCCGGATGACGTTCTCCTGGCTCGCCGCGGCAGCGGACGGACGCCACCTACCTGGAGGTCGCGGTCGGCGTCACCGCGCTGATCCTGCTCGGCCGGCACCTGGAACTGCGGGCGCGGCGCCAGGCGGGCACCGCGCTCAAGGCGCTGCTCGACCTGGGCGCGAAGCAGGCGACGGTGCTCCGCGACGGCCGCGAGGTCACCGTCGCCGCCGCCGCGCTCGTGGTCGGCGACCAGTTCGTGGTCCGGCCGGGGGAGAAGATCGCGACCGACGGCGTCGTCGTCGCCGGGCACTCCGCGGTCGACACGTCCATGCTGACCGGCGAGCCGGTGCCGGCCGAGGCCGGCCCGGGCGACGCGGTGACCGGCGGGTGCGTCAACGCCGGCGGCCGGCTGATCGTCCGCGCCACCCGGGTCGGCGCGGACACCCAGCTCGCCCAGATGGCCCGGCTGGTCACCCAGGCGCAGGCGGGCAAGGCGCGGGTGCAGCGGCTCGCCGACCGCGTCTCCGCCGTGTTCGTTCCCGTCGTGTTCGGCATCGCGGCCGCGACGCTGGCCGGCTGGCTGGCCGCCGGCGGGTCCGCGGCGGCCGCGTTCACCGCCGCGGTGGCGGTGCTGATCATCGCCTGCCCGTGCGCGATGGGCCTGGCCACCCCGACCGCGATCCTCGTCGGCACCGGCCGCGGCGCGCAGCTCGGCATCCTGATCAAGGGCCCCGAGGCCCTGGAGAGCACCCGCAGGGTCGACACCATCGTCCTCGACAAGACCGGCACGGTCACCACCGGCCGGATGACGCTGACCGACGTGCTCGCCGCCCCCGGCGGGGACGAGCGTGAGCTGCTCGGGTACGCCGGCGCCGTGGAATCGGCGTCCGAGCACCCGATCGCCGCGGCGATCACGGCGGGCGCCGGGACGCGGCGCCAGCCCTACCCGACATTTCCGATTTTTCCGCCGAGCCCGGCCAGGGCGTCTCCGCCGTCGTGGACGGGCACGCCGTCCTGGCCGGCCGCCGGACCTGGCTCACCGCCGACTGGGCGCTGACCGTACCGCGGCGAACTCGCGGCGCGCGCCGACGCGGCCGAGCGGGCGGGCCAGACGGCGACCTTCGTCGCCTGGGACGGCGCGGTCCGCGGGCGTGCTGATCGTGGCCGACACGGTCAAGCCCACGTCACCGGAAGCGGTCGGGCGGCTGCGCGCCATGGGCCTGCGCCCGGTGCTGCTCACCGGCGACCACGAGCGGGCCGCGCGCGCGGTGGCCGGCCAGGTCGGCATCGACGAGGTCATCGCCGGCGTCCTCCCCGCGGACAAGGTCGACGTGATCAAGCGCCTGCAGGACGAGGGCCGGACGGTCGCGATGGCAGGCGACGGCGTCAACGACGCGGCCGCGCTCGCCCAGGCCGACCTCGGCCTCGCGATGGGCACCGGCACCGATGCCGCGATCGAGGCGGCCGACCTGACCCTGGTCAGCGGCGACCTGCGGGCGGTGCCCGACGCGATCGAGCTGTCGCGCAAGACGCTCAAGACGATCAAGGGCAACCTCGCCTGGGCGTTCTGCTACAACGTGGCGGCCATCCCGCTGGCGGCGTCCGGCCTGCTCAACCCCATGATCGCGGCCGCCGCGATGGCGTTCAGCTCGGTCTTCGTGGTCACGAACAGCCTCCGCCTGCGCACCTTTGGCGGACGCGGACGCGGACGCGGCCGCTAAGGCCGGCGTTCGATACCTGGAAATCTATACAGATCCTCGTTAACCGCCTCATAACTAGTCTTAGCCGTGGAAAGCCCCTTGAGGTGAAACCCGGAGGCACGTTAACGATGACCACCGCCAAGACCATCGGTACGGCTCTGCTGACCAGCGGGCTCGCATCAGGAGTCCTGATCGCCGGCCTGGCCCTCCCCGCATCCGCATCAACATCCGCATCAACAGCGGCCGCGGCCAGCGCGTCAACCGCCACCGTCACCACGCGGCTCGCGGCCGCCGCGACGCCCAAAGGCTGGCCGGTCCTGCGCCCGGGCCTGAACAGCACCTGGCCCAAGGTCACCGTCCGCTCGCTGCAGTACCTGCTCGACGCGCACGGGGCGAAGGTCCCCGCCGACGGCGTCTTCGGCGCGAAGACCGAAGCGGCCCTCGTCGCCTTCCAGCGCGCGCACCACCTGACCGTCGACGGCGTGGCCGGCGCGAAGACGTGGGCCGCCCTCATCGCCACGGTCAAGCTCGGCAGCACCGGGTACGCCGTCCGCGCCGTCCAGGACCAGATGAACTACCGCGCCAGCAAGTACGGCTACAAGGTGGCCGTGGACGGCATCTTCGGCCCGGTCACGCGGCTGTCGATCCTCGCCTTCCAGGCGGCGGGCAAGGTCACCGCCGACGGCATCGTCGGCCCGGTCACCTGGCAGGCCCTGGTCAACGAGTCCCCGGTCGGCTGAGGTCAGGCAGGCGGCCGGCGGAACGCCGCCGGCCGGCCTGCCCGTTCAGTACCGCCGCCGCGGGCCAGCCGGAGCAGGACCAGCCCGAGGATGACGACCGGGACCAGCCAGCCGATGCCGCCAGTGGTGGTAGTAGCCGTGGCCGCCGAACAGCCCGCCGGCGATGATCGCCGCCACGATGAAGGCGATGATGACGCGCGCCAGCGGCAGGAAGTTCGGCCGCGGCGGGCCGCCGGGATGAACCCCGGGTCCGCCTCAGGGAACGCCGCCTGCGGCGGGTCACCGCGTGCCGCGGCGGCAGGTCGGTGAACAGGCCGTCGAGGTCGCCGCCGGTGCGGGCCTGAAGCGCGCGGCCGGACCGGTCGTCGAATTCGTCCTGCGTGAGCCGCCCGGCCTGGAAGTGCTCGCTCAGCTCGGCGACCGCCTGGTCGCGCTCGCCGTCCGACACCCGCAAGTCGCCGCGGGGGAAGCCCCTGATACCCGTATCCATCGCCGATGTCCCCTCATCAGGCTGAAAAAGTGCTGCCATCCGCCACATTAGGGACCCGGGGACGCCGTGCCATCGGCCAGTAGGTTGATTTTGAACTACACCCAGGGTTGACGTCGGGTGGAGGAAACCCCCGGGGTACTCCCCAGGGAGGTCTTCCGGCGGCCCCGGGATAACCGCGGGGACGTTCCCGCCCGCCAAGTAATATGCCTCCCATGTCCCGTCGCGCCGGTTCGTCAAGCACCCACAGCCCCGTGCCGACCAGGCCCGTCCGGCTGACCGGCTGGGGTCGCATCGCGCCCACCCGGGCGGACCTGGCGGCCCCGGCGAGCGACGCGGAGGCCGCGGCGCTGCTGCGCTACCTGGCGCGGTTGCCCGCGAGCAAGCGCGAGGCGGCGATCCCGCGCGGCCTCGGCCGCAGCTACAACAACGCGGCGCAGTCCGCCGGCGGCGTCGTCATCTCCACCGAGCAGGCTGAACAACATCATCAGCCTCGACCCGGCCACCGGCGTCGCGGTCGCGGAGGCCGGCGTCTCGCTCGAGCAGCTCATGGTCGCCGGCCTGCCGCACGGCTGGTTCGTGCCGGTGTCCCCCGGCACCCGTCAGGTGACGGTCGGCGGCGCGATCGCGGCGGACGTGCACGGCAAGAACCACCACGTGGCGGGGTCGTTCGCGCAGCCACGTCACGAGCTTCGACATCCTCTTCCCGCACGCGGACCAGGCCGAGCCGCACACCGTCACCAAGGAGGCCGACCCGGAGCTGTTCTGGGCGACGGCCGGCGGCATGGGCCTGACCGGGTTCATCACCAGGGCGGTCATCCAGCTCAAGCGGGTGGAGAGCGCCCTGGTCAAGGTCGACACGGTCAAGACAAGGGACATCGACGAGACGATGGCCGTGCTGGCCGAGCACGACAAGAAGTACGGCTACACGGTCGCCTGGTCCGACGACCTCGCGACCGGCGGGAGCCTCGGCCGGTCGATCATCACGAGCGGCGACTTCGCCGCCCTCGACGACCTGGACGCCGGCCGCCGGGCCGACCCGTTCAAGTTCGACCCGCGCGCCCGGCTGGCGGCGCCGAGCGTCTTCCCGCCCGGCCTGATGAACCGGCACTCGATCCGGCTCGCCAACGCGGCCTGGTACCTCAAGGCGCCGAAGCACCGCGAGCACGAGCTGCAGACGATCAGCCAGTTCTTCCACCCGCTCGACGGGATCAGGAACTGGAACCGCGTCTACGGCCCCGGCGGCTTCCGCCAGTACCAGTACGTCATGCCGTTCGGCGCGGAGGCGGCCGTCAGGAAGAGCTTCGAGATGGTCAGCGCGCACCGCGCGCCGAGCTTCGTCACCGTGCTCAAGCGGTTCGGCCAGGCCGACCCCGGCCTGCTGTCGTTCCCGGCCGCGGGCTGGACGCTCGCGCTTGACTTCCCCGCCCGCACCCCCGGCCTCGGCCCGCTCCTCGACGAGCTCGACAAGCTGGTGGTGGCCCACGGCGGCCGCGTCTACCTGGCCAAGGACTCCCGGGTGAGCGCCGCGACCCTGGAGGAGATGTACCCGGGCCTCCCCGAGTTCCGCAAGCTCCGCGCCGACCTGGACCCGGCGGGCATCCTCGCCTCCGACCTCTCCCGCCGCCTCAGCCTGTAAAGCCCAAAGTCAAATTCAGCATCATCCCGAACGGCAGCGGCTGACTCCAACCGAGCCCCGGTAACTGTTAACGGCATCGCTAACAGTTACCGGGCGCGTGATGTGCTCGCCGCTACTTGCCGATCCGGCGGCCGAAGACGAACTTCTCCGTCGGCACGCTCGGCAGCGTGGTGGTGCCGTCGTGGGCGGTGCCCGCCTCGTTGCTCACCGCCGGGATCGCGAAGTACTGGAAGGTGATGGTCGTCTCGCCGGGTCGCTCGCCCGGGTCCACGTCGAAGATGGAGTACCCGTAGGCGTCGGTCGGGTTGATGGCGGCGGACCAGGGCGCGTCCTCGATCGAGTCGGCGCCGTTCTTCGAGAAGCCCGTCGCCTCGCTGCCGGTGACGGCGTTCCGCGTCGTGATGACCTTGGCCTGCGGCTTGTCGTCGGCGGCGTCCGTGCCGTAGGTGTTGGTCGGCCCGTTGGTGCCGCCGCCGCCGAGCACCAGGTACACCGTGCCCTCGGCGGTGTTCCACGCCGGGGTGCCGTTGTACTCGGACGGCTCGGTGGTGACGACCGACGGCCGCCGGGTGTCCACGGTCGCGCCCTTGGTCTGGCCGGGGTTGGGCGCGGCGACCGTGCCGAGCTCGCCGGCGTCGTAGCCGCGGACCGGGTAGGTCCGCTCGTAGTCGTGCTCGTGCCCGGACAGCACCAGGTCGACCTCGTACTTGTCGAACAGCGGCAGCCAGGCCTGGCGGATGCGCGAGGTCGGAGCCGTTGCCTGGCACCGACGTCGACATCGCGCACTGGTGCATGAACACGACGATCATGTCCACCGACGGGTCGCGCCTGGCCTCCGCCAGGGTCTGCTCCAGCCAGATCGTCTGCAGGTTGGGCTTGCGGCTCGCGTAGTCGGGGACCAGCGAGTTGTCCTTCGCGTCGAGCGTCAGGCCGCCGGTGTAGAAGCGGGTGTAGTTGGTCGTGCCGTTCGGGATCTCCGCGCCGGTGGTGGTGGTCTCCGGCGCGGTGTTCGCCGTGCCGATCACGTAGTTGGCGGCGCCGTCCTGGTAGATAACGTCGTCGGCGTCCAGCGAGATGAACTTCACGGTGCCGACCTGGAAGGCGTAGAAGTTGCCCCGCAGCCGGTTGCCGTCCCAGTTGGTCACGCCGTTGTCCGGCAGCAGGAACCGGCTGAGGTAGTGGCCGAAGCCGTACGGGCCGTTCCACTGGTTACCCGCCGCGCCCTGGGCGGCGATCCCGCCCGCCGCGGTGCCCGGGTGCCCGGCCAGCGTGTCGACGCCGAACTCGCACTCGTGGTTGCCGAGCGCGGGCATCCACGGCCGGTTGCGCGGCGCTGCGCGCGACGTTGTTGCCGAAGTCCCGCCACACGCCGGGCGCGTTGTTGACGTCCAGGTTGGCGTAGCACAGGTCGCCGTTCAGCAGGTGGAAGAGCGGCGCGCCCTTGCCGTCGCCCGGGTTCTCGATCGCGGTGACCGCGAACCAGGAGTTATCGCAGGACTCGTGCCAGATGTTCCCCGACGTGTTGAGGTCCCAGGACGGGGTGGCCAGGTCGCCGTAGCTGGAGAAGCGGAACTTCGCCCGGCCGTGCGGCGCGGTCGCGAACGACGCGCCCGCCGTGGACGGCGTCGACGCGCCGTCGCTGACCTCGTAGTAGTAGCGCGTTCCCGGCTTCAGCCCCTTGAGCTGCACGTGGTAGAAGTACGTGGTCTGCCCGTTGAGCCCGTCGGTGAAGCTGACCGCGGCGGCCTCGCCGTACCGCTCCGTCACGTCGAGCGGCTTCGGGTCGGGCATCTTGACCAGCCAGCCGGGGTTGTGGGCCGTGATCGGCTGGGTCGAGAAGGCCAGCGTCGGGGCCGGCTGCGCCACCGTGCCGGGCGCGGACCAGGACACCGTGACCTCGGTGGCCGGGTCGCCGCCCCAGGTCAGCAGCAGCTGCTCCGGCTCGGTCGTGGTCGGCAGCGGAAGCGTCGTGGTGGGCGGCCCGCTCGGCGCGGTGCTCGCCAGCGCCCGCGGCGCCCGGACGGTCGTGCCGCCGATCGCGGCGACGGCGCTGACGCCGACGCTGCCGATGATGAACCGGCGCCGGGTGAACCCCGGCCGGGGGGTACGGGGGTCGCCCCCTCGGGGGATGACTGTCCGGTAACTTCACCCTGCAAAAGGTTCGCTCATGGCCGCGACGCTAGGGAACGCAAATGAACAAAACGTGGCCGACGTCCTGCCACCAGCCAGCGGTTACCCCCACAGCCGGGTAACACCGGCCGCACCGTGGGCGCCGGCCTCGCCGGCCGGCTGGTCGTCCTCCGGTGGCGCGAGGGTCAGCGCCGCCTCGTTGGCCTGCTCGACCGCCCGCCTGGCCTGGTCGATGACCGCGGTCGCGTCGTCGGCGAGCCGCTGCGTGACGTTGGCGTCCAGGTCGGTGTCGCCAATTCCGGCGAGCAGCTCGGCATGCGAGTCGTCAAGGGCGTTGAGTTCGCCGCACGATCGCCTCCTTGCGCGCCGCCAGGTCGGCGGCGTCGACCAGGCCGGCGACGTTCTCGAGGTCGCTCACCCGCCGCGCCACGTCGGCGAGCGTGAGTTCCTGCGCCCGCAGTTGCCGCGCCACGGCCTGGGCGACGTCCGGGTCGTCGGGGGCGACGTCGCCCAGGATCTCCCGCTGCTTGGCGCGCACCTCGGCCAGCCGGGCGAGCCGCTGCGCGATGTCCCACAGGCGGTGCGGCAGCACCTCAGCGATCTGAACCGAGTCGATGCGGCCCTCGCTGACCACGCCGGCGCCGGCGATCCGGTTCCGCGCGTCAACCGCTCGCTTCCACAGCTTCCAGTGATCGGCGTCGATGTCGGAGCTTGGCAGCACGTAGCGGCGGTGCTCGGTGACCGGCGCCCGCGCCGCCGCGATCTCCCTGGAGTTCGGGCGGCCGGCGAGCACGAACGGGATGCCGGACGCCGCGAGCATGATCATCATGGAGGCGAACACGGGGTTGTCGGCGGCCACGCCAAGGACCGCGAACACGAAGGCGACCCCGACCAGCAGCGCGCACCCGCGGGCGCCGTTAACCGGCAGCGTCGGCTGCGGGACCGGCCCCCGGTAGGGAGCCAGCTTCCCGGTCGCCCGTGCGAGGGCATCCCGTCTCTCCTTGGGCAGCTCGGGGTCAACTACCACCGCCGCGCTGTCCAGGGCGGTAGCCGCCCTGCGCACACTGTCATCCCCCGGACGCGCGAGCGGCGCGTCCGCGCCATCCATACCTGACACCGCTGCCCCTCAGAGAGTTGCCGCTGGCGAAACACCCTGCCTTTCCTATCCACGATAATCAAACCGGTCAGTAACCGAGACATTGGCGTTACTGTCGGGACAGGTTCGCCGCCCCGCCGCGCAGCACGTACTTCTGAATCTTGCCGGTCGCGGTCTTGGGCAGGTCGGTCACGAAAGTGACGCTGTGCGGGGCCTTGAAGTGCGCGATCCGGTCCCTGACGAAGGTGATCAGCTCGCCCTCGGTCACCACGGCGCCCGGCATGAGCACCACGAACGCGTGCGGTGCCTCGCCCCACTTCTCGCTCGGCAGCCCGACGACCGCGGCCTCGCCCACCGCTGGGTGCCGCAGCAGGGCGCCCTCGACCTCGATCGAGGAGATGTTCTCCCCGCCGCTGATGATCACGTCCTTGATCCGGTCGCGGATCTCCACGTACCCGTCCGGGTGGACGACGGCCGCGTCGCCGGTGTGGAACCAGCCGTCGCCCATCGCCTTCTTGGTCGCCTCCGGGTCGTTGTAGTACCCGTCCATGACGACGTTGCCGCGGACGGTGATCTCGCCGAGGGTGACGCCGTCGGCCGGCACCTCGCCGCCGAGGTCGTCGACGACCCGCAGCTCACCCGAGGTAAGCAGCTCCACGCCCGGTCCTTGCCTTGATCACCGCGCGGTCGGCGGGGGAGAGGCCCGCGTGCTCGGGCAGCGGCGCGCACACGGTGATGAACGGCGCCGTCTCGGTGAGCCCGTAAACCTGCGTGATATCCCAGCCGAACCCGCCCTCGAGCCGCTCGATCGTCGCCGCGGCGGGCGGCGCGCCCGCGGTGACCACGCGCACCCCGGCCGGCACCGCGCCGCGCGCCGCCGCCGGGGCGTTGGCCAGCGCGATCAGCACGGTCGGGGCGGCGGCCAGCCAGCCGACGCGCTCGTCCCGGATCAGGCTGAAGACCAGCGCGGGATCCACCTTCCGCAGGCATATGTGCGTCCCCGCGACCGCGGTCACCGTCCAGGTGTAGGTCCACCCGTTGGCGTGGAACATCGGCAGCGTCCACAGGTAGCGGTCGCCGACGTCCATGTGCAGGTGCAGCAGGGTGCCGATGGTGTTCATGGCGGCGTTCCGGTGGGTGATCATGACGCCCTTGGGCCTGGACGTGGTGCCGCTCGTGTAGTTGATCGTGAGCAGGTCCCGCTCGCCGATCTCCGGCCTGCTGAACGCGGGCGCGGTCGCCGCGACCAGCGCCTCGTAGTCCAGCCAGCCGTCCTTGGCCCCCTCGAACGCGACGAAGTGCCGCACGCCGGGCATCTGGTCCCGGACGCCGTCGATCGCGTCCAGGTAGTCGCTGTGCACGCAGAGCACCGTCGACCCCGAGTGGTTGACCATGTAGACGAAGTCGTCCGGGGTCAGCCGGTAGTTCATCGGCACGAGCACCGCGCCGAGCTGGGGTACCGCGTAGAACGCCTCAAGCTGCGCGTGCGTGTTCGGCGCGATCGTGGCCACCCGGTCCCCCTGCTGGACGCCGAGCTCCTGGAGGGCGGCGGACCAGCGGTCGCACCGGTCGAAGAACTGCTCGTAGGTGAGCCTCAGGTCGCCGTCGACGACGGCCTCGCGCGCCCCGTGCAGGCGCCGGGTGCGACGGGCGAATTCAAGCGGAGACAGCGGCGTTTCCATACCTACGAATCCTGCCAGCCCCGGGCGATCTCGAATAGGGGTCTCGCGCCCCGTCTGGCCAGGAACTAAGCCCGCGACAGGTTGGCGTAGCAGGCGGCGAGGGCCGTCCGCAGCGCCTTGGTCTGCGGCACCGAGAGCCCCTTGAGCATGGTGGCCTCCAGGGCCGCGACCTCGGGGCGGCAGCGGTCGAGCAGCGCCCGCCCGTCGTCGGTGAGCGCGACGACGAGCCGTCGCCGGTCGGTGCGGTCGCGGTGCCGCTCGATCAGCTTCCGGTCCTCAAGCGCGGTGATCATGTCGGCCATCGACTGGGCGGTGACGAACGAGGACCGGGCCAGCTGGGCCGAGGACATGTCGGTGTGCCGTTCGAGCACGCTGAGCGCCGTGTACTGCAGGGCGGTGAGCCCCGCCGGGCGGACGATCTCGTCGAGCCGCGCGCGAACGGCAAGCTCGACCTGCTTGATCATGTAGATAAGCAGGGGCGACGCGGTTTCGGTACCCGGCATGGGCCGAGATTATCCGAACATCGGCGCCGCCCCGGTTAACTAGACCGCGCCGGTCAGCACGCCCGGGTAGTACCGCGTGAAGTTGGCCGGGCCAAGGTTCGTGGCGTCGGCCGCCTGCTCCAGGCTGGCCGCGGTCGCGACGTCGTCCCAGTGCCCGGTGGTGACCCGGTGCAGGACCGCCTGCACGCCGGCGACCAGCTCGGACGGGCTGAAGTTGCAGTGACCGAAGCTCTCGGTGAACGCCTGGCGCAGCAGGCTGCCGCTGCCCGCCCGGTCGACCAGGTTGGCGTAGTAGTTCTCGTTCTGCACCGGGACCAGGTTGTCGCCGATCGTGTGCAGGTCGAGCTCGGGCACCTCGAGCCGCCCGGTCGGCACCGAGGTCTGGAAGAGCGACCGGAGCGCCGCCGGGTCCGCCTTCGTCGTGGTGTGCGTGGTGAGCGTCGCGAGGTCGCCGCCGAGGTTAAGCCCGGCCGCCTTGTACAGCGTCGCGACCTGCTGCCGGTACGGCGAGCGGGCGAGCACCTGGGCGAAGTTCGTGCCCACGTCCCATGTCGCCTGGCCGCCGTCGGCCTGCTCGATGGAGATCCGGCCGAGCTCGATGAAGTCCATGATGGTGAACGACCCGCTGAACAGCACGTTGTACTCGGCGGCCTCCTGCGCGGCCGGGTCGCTGGCCGCCGTCGGGGTGGTCGCGGACGGGTCCCAGGGCGTGACGTTGAGGAAGGCCATCGCCAGCGCCAGCCGGGCCCGGCCGGCGGCCGTGGACTGCGCCTGGGCGGCGTCCGCGGTGAGCGCCGCCGCGGTGCCGAGCGCGGTCGGGTCGTCGCCGAACCCGACCAGCTGGGTGCCCGGGTTGCCAAGCAGCTGCGCGATCGCGTACTCGCCGTCGATCTGGTACTCGTTCAGGTTGACCCCGCCGCCGACGATCCCGCAGGTGGTCAGCGCGCCGTCGATCTTGCCCGCGCCCTGCTGCGCCTCGAGCGCGCTGACCAGGCCGCCCATCGAGGTGCCGAAGGCGAGCACGTGCTTCGGCCGGGCGGGCAGCACGGTCGACTCGACCGCGGCGAGCGTCCCGAACTGGTCGCTGACCGCCGTGTCCAGCGCCCACTCGGAGTTGTTGGGGTCGTAGGAGGAGCCTGCGAGGGCGTAACCGTCGGCGAGCAGCGCGGCCTGCGTGTTCGGGTCGGGCGCGTCCGCCGCGGTCAGCGGCCCGAAACCGTGGCTGTACAGGATCAGGGTGCCGTTCCACGACTTCGGGTACTCGGCGATCCAGACGGTGCCGTTCGCCAGCGTGCCGGTGACCTGGGTGCCGGGGGCCGCGGCGGCCGCGGCGTCGGCGGGGCCGGGCGCGGCGAGCGCGGTGCCGGCCGCGATCAGGCCGATCGCCGCCGTCGCGGTGAGGGTCTTGGGGGATTTCAACCGCATCCGCATCTGATGCCTCCTTGCATCATTGACCTGAAGACAGGCCGAATTGATGTGGATCGTGTCACGGCGCCGAGCCGATGTACAGGTTTCCTGATGATAACGGTTCGATAAACAACAAAATCGATCATCCCGAACGGAGTCGGCTGACTCGGGCCGGGCAACCCGTCTCGCCCGGCGGGGTAGGCGGTGCGGGCGGCCCTGGGCACGAAGCCACGCACCCGTTCGGAATAACTTCGCTCCTCCGCCGCGGCCCGGGCGGCGGCTAATTGAGCCAGGCCATGACCGGGGATATGGAATCATGAGGGCATGGACTTTCTCGCCGACCTCGAGGCCAGGGGCCTCATCCAGGACAGCACCGACCGCGACGCGCTGCGCGCCCGGATCACGGCTGGCCCGGTCGGCGTGTATTACGGCTGCGACCCGAGCGCGGACTCCCTGCAGGTCGGCAACCTGATCGGCCTGCTGGTGCTGCGCCGGTTCGCGGACGCCGGGCACCACCCGGTCGCCCTGGCCGGCGGCGCGACCGGGATGATCGGCGACCCGGGCGGCCGGTCCAAGGAGCGGAACCTGCTCGACGCCGCGACCCTCGCCCGCAACACCAAGCGCATCGCCGACCAGCTTGAGCGTATCTCCCGGGTGGCCCTGGTGAACAACCTGGACTGGACCGAGTCGGTCACGCTGCTCGACTTCCTGCGCGACGTCGGCAAGCACGCGAGCGTCAACCAGATGATCGCCCGCGAGTCGGTCAAGGCCCGGCTCGAGATCGGAGAACGGCATCTCGTTCACCGAGTTCAGCTACCAGCTGCTGCAGGCCAACGACTACCTGCACCTGAGCAGGAAGCACGGGGTCGAGATCCAGATCGGCGGCTCCGACCAGTGGGGCAACCTGCTGGCCGGCGTGGACCTGATCCGGCAAGCCGACGGCAAGCACGTGCACGCGTTCACCTGGCCGCTGCTGCTCCGCTCCGACGGCAAGAAGTTCGGCAAGTCCGAGGACGGCGCGGTCTGGCTCGCGGCCGACCGCACGTCGCCCTACCAGTTCTTCCAGTACTGGATGAACGTCGCGGACGCCGACATCGAGCGCTTCCTGCTCCAGCTCACGCTGCTGCCCGTGGCGGAGTGCGTCGCGATCGCCGCCGCGCACGCCGAGGCGCCACATAAGCGCGCGGGCCAGCGCCGCCTCGCCCGGGAGGTCACCGCGATCGTGCACGGCCCCGAGGCGACGGCGGCGGCCCAGGAGGCGAGCGCGATCCTGTTCGGCGGCTCACCGGCGGGCGCGTCCGCGCAGGCGCTCGAGTTCCTCGCGACCGAGGTCCCCACCGCCCCGTTCGCGGCCGGGGTGACGCTCGCGGCGACGCTGGCGGCGACCCCGCTGGCCTCGTCGCTGTCCGACGCCCGCCGCACGATCGCCCAGGGCGCGGCCTCCGTCAACGGCGAGGTCGTGGCAGAGGACCGGCCGCTCACCGAGGCGACCTGCTGTACGACCGCTGGATCCTGCTGCGCAAGGGAAAGCGGAACTACGTGCTGCTCGACGCCGCGACCAGCTAACGGTCCCTTTCTGTACAGCTTTTGGTTTATCCAGAACGAGTGCGTGTTTCACGTTCCCGGCAGCCGCCCGTAGCCCGCTGTTCATGCCGCCCGGCCGACCAAACCGAATGCGCACTTGCCCCGGATAGCGACAGAAAGGACGAATGCGCATTCGGCATGCCGGCATAACCACTGCCCGGCGGGTCGGGCTGCCGCGAGTTAGAGCGCGTATTCGACCATGCTCGCGGCGGCGGCGTGCGTACCGACGGAGATCGCCGAGGCGACGGCGAACAGCGACAGGGCGATAAGAATCGCGACGATGATCTTCCGGGTCAATTTCATGCGAGCCTCCGGTGGGGCGGATAGTGTGAATTAGGGTAGTTCACGCCATCCGCCACGGCTAGGCCAAAACGCGTCCCCGGCTGCTCCTATTAGGAGGGATTCATACGGGCAGGGGATATCACCGCGCACAGTCGTCGACCAAACGGCGGTCGCCGAACGTGCGCGGCCGACACCCTCAGCGCCCTCGCTCCCTCAGCCACCCGGCAAAGCCCGTCCCGGCGAACTCCAGGCGCGAACTGGGCGGTGGCCCGACGCGCGGTTCAGGCCTGGAGGCGACGCGGGGCCACGAGATCGAGACCAGGATGAGGCCGCCGAGTAGCAGCAGGGTGCCGGTGGCGATGGGCAGCGACAGGCGCTCGTGCAGGATCCCGATGCCGAGTGCGGTTGCGACGAGCGGTTCGGCGAGCGAGAGGGTACCGGCGGTCGCCGCGGTTAGGCCGCGGAGTCCGGCCACATACAGCCAGTAAGCAAGGGCGACGGTCGCCGGGCCGAGCCACGCGATCAGATCAAGCGAGCGCGGTGCGGCCAGCTCTGGCAGCGCCGACAGCGTCCACGGAGCCAGCCCGGCGCCGCCGAGCAGCAGCGTGACCGGCACCGCGGCCTGCATGTTCACGTTGCCCTGAATGAGGCGCTTAGCCGATACCGTGTAGACGCCGAAGCACCCGCCCGCCACCGCGCCGCAGGCGATGCCGTAGATGTCGCCGCTCGCCCCGCCAGCGGAGGCGGCACCGGGCGGCGCCGAGATGAGCCCGCAGCCCGCGATCGCACAGGCCGTACCCGCCACCCATCGGCGCGGGAGCCTGGTGCCGAGCATGATCCGATCGCACAGGCCGGTGCTCACCGGGGCGACGCCGAACGTGATCGCGGTGGCCACGGCCGCGCCACTACGGGCGGCCGAGGTCAGGAACGTTGCCTGGAAAATGGCCGTCGCGGCGGCGGCCGCGAGCAGCGCCGGCCAGGCCGACCGGGGCAGCGCGCGGAACGCGCCAGGATCGCGCACCAGCATGATGACCGTCAGCACGAGCCCGCCGGACAGGATCCGGGCGCCGCCGATCGCGACTGGTCCCGCCGTGGAGTGCGCCAGGATCTCGGCCGGGCCGACGGTTCCCCACAGCACTCCGGCCGCCAGGACGATAAGGATTGCGGAAAGACTGTTTCGCTGCACAGGCTGGATGCTATGAAAAGATGCGGCAGAATGACTTTCCAGCCGAATATCTGCCAGGCGATGCGCAGCGCACCCGTGATTTGTTTGGCTCGCGGCATGTCATGCCAAGCCGTACCGCAGAAGGTTCGGCAGTTATCGCGTCATGCCATCCGGAAGTTCGGATTGCTCGGCCGGCTGGACGTAGTCAAACACGACCGTGGTCCTGACGTCCACGAACTCCTTCCGGCGCGCGAGGCGGTCGAGCACGAAGTCCCTGAGGTACTGCGTGCTCGGCACGGCCACGTGGACGAGGACGTCCTCGTTGCCGGTCACCACGAACACGCCGAGCGTCTCTGGCAGCTTCGCCATGTAGTCCCGCACGGTCTCGATGGCCTCGCGCGACTGCGGCCGGATCCGGATCGAGATCAGCGCCTGCACGCCGCGGCCGAGCGCCGCGAGGTCGACCGCGGCGTGGAAGCCCGTGATCACGCCGCGGGCCCGCAGCGCCCGGGTGCGCTCCAGGGCGGTCGACGGGGCAATCCCGAGCGCCTCGGCGAGCTCCCGGTTCGTCTGCCGGCCATCGCGTTGCAGCCGCCGCAAGATCGCCTGGTCTACCGCGTCCATCGTGCCCCCGCTCACCGCGGCTTTAGAAGCCGAACACCATGCGCCGACATGACGCCTGATCCTTTCACTAGCCGAAGATACTTCGGCGAGCGGATCAGTCCCGCTTGAGCGGGGAACCGAACCGGATGAGGTTGTTGTCGGGGTCCACGTGAACGGCCTCGCGCATGCCGTAGGGCGTGTCGTAGGGGTCGCTGGTGCCCGGGACGCCGGCCGTGCTCCACTGCCGGGCCAGCGCGTCGCAGTCTTCGACGGAGAGGTCAGCCGCGGCCGCGGTCCGAGCGGGGTCGTGGTCCTGCTTCAGGTAGAGGTGCAGCTCGGCCAGCCCGAACCGCGCCCAGGCCCATGCGGTCCCTTCCGCATAGGGCATGACCGCGAAGCCGAGCCGCTCGTAGTGCTCTAGGGCGACCCGCATGTCGGTAACCGGAAAGCAAGGGGAAAAGCCGCCATTCATAGGGTCAGTGTGTCACCGGCTCATAGGGTCAGTGTGCCACCGGCGCCCGGGCCGCTATGCGAGCATTGCCCCATGGATCACGCGGAAGCACAGGCGTTCGCCGAGCAGTGGGTCAGGGACTGGAACGCACACGACGTCGACGCCCTGCTCGAGCACTTCGCCGATGACGTCGTCTTCACCTCGCCGGTAGCGATCCGCATCTTCGGCGGCGACGGCGTGCTCCGCGGCAAGGAAGCCCTGCGCAAGTACTGGTCCGAGGGCGTCCGCCTCATCCCGGACCTCCACTTCGAGGTGCTCGCCCTGTACGTCGGCGTCAGCACCCTGGTCATCAACTACCGCAACCAGGCCGGCGGAGTGGTCAGCGAGGTTCTCACCTTCGAAGGCCCTCTGGTCAAGGAGGGCCACGGCACGTACCTCACCGAGACTCCCGTGGGTCTGGAGTAGCGGCCCTGGGGTCGGCCCATTTCGACAATTCGGATATTCCGGTTGCCTTCACGCCGATACGCCGGCGTGATCGCGGGTCAAAGCGGGGAAACAGCAGGGATGGCACCCATTCCAGGCCGACAAAATAGAACAAAGTACCCTCAGCTGCCTCGCTCCAGTGTGATCGCGGGTCAAAAATGGCGATATTCGCCGCAAATGACCCGCAATGACAGAACCGGCTGACCGGACGGGGGTAAGGCGGGGCGAAGCCACACGGCTACGAGCCGACCGGCACCTCCGCCACCTGATCTAAGTCCGCGATTACACCTGCACTTTCCCGCCATGCTCGCGGCACGCACCGCTACCCGGTATGATCCGAGCCGAGCCGCCTGCGCGTTACCGCTACTGGTCGCCGGTTACGGTGCGGCGGATACGCTCCGCGATCTGGTTCGCCTCTTCCTCGGTGATCTCGTAGAACTTGCGTCGCCGTTGCCGCGCTCGTACGAGTAGAGCGAGCGGCTGTGCTCCCAGGTCAAGTTTCTTGTGAACGACTGATCCTCTTGTCCGTTGTCGTCATTGAATTCGTCGCAAGACGCCGGCGGGTCGCTCCCTGCTGCTGAACTCGTCAACCATCGCGTAGTACGTGATCTTCGCTTGACAATGGGTCCTCCTATGGGTAATCCGGGATATCGCTGAGCGTCTGCTGGAGTTGGGATCCGGGCAGTTACTTGCGCTGAAATTCTTGAAGTGCTCTTGCTCGGTCCGTTCGAGTGGCGGGATCACGGATTTTCTCATATGCCCAGTGAGTCAACTGCTTGGCATCGAAGCTGGCCTACGTGTGGAACTGGACCTCAAAGATCTGCCGGCTCCCTGGAACGCGCCAACGGGTGTTAATTCCTTTGTACTCGGCTGCGTGCCACATGTTCCGGAGGTCAACTGCTCGAACCCGTCCGCAAGTCGTTCCGTATCCGCTTGCACGCCGCCTGTGCATACTGATCGTCGCGGTAGACGAATGTGTAGCGTATCGCATCCTTGATCTTCGCGCATGCCTGGTCGACGGCAGCGTCCGCGTTGGTCTCAGCTGGTCGGCGACCTTCTCGGCCAGTCGGTCCTTACCCTTGAGCCGGTTCTCCAGCCCAGCCAGGTGCCGCTCCGGATCCTCGGCCTCGATCCGCTTCATGGCCGGCGTCACCGTACCCCGCTCGATGTCGCGGACCTTCTCGTAAGCCTGGTCGATGGCGTACACCCGGTACGCGGCGTCCACATTGGCTCGGTGCTCGACAACCCGGTCAACCCGGGCCTGGCGAACGGAGTCCGCGTCAGCCGGCGTCGGCCCGTCGCGGGAAGGATGCGTGCGGGAAGGATGCGTACGGGAAGCCCCGCCATCAGCGGTGGGGGTGACGTCCGCGCCACCTTCCGCGCCACCCTCCGCCCCGTCCGGCTGATCGACCCGCACCGCCACCATCCAGTGTCGCGACCCAATGACGAGCACTCACCCAGGGTGAACGGTTCGACCAGCAATCCGGTTCACCGCCGAAGGCCGACACGCGGCCAGCCGGCTGCGAAACTCGAACGGCAGACCGATGATTCCGGCCCGCCTGCCAAGTCAACATCAGTGGAGACGACAACCCTCGGAAAGGCGCGGACATGGCCAAGCAGGAAACCCACACCCTGGACGCGCCCGGCGCCGTCCTCCACTACGACGTCCGGCGCAACGACGCCAGCACCCACCCGGTCCTGCTACTGATCGGCTCGCCGATGGGCGCCGCCGGATTCGACATCCTCGCCGGGCATTTCACCGATCGCACGGTCGTGACCTACGACCCGCGCGGGGCCGGGCGCAGCAAGCGCACCGACGGTGCCTCCCAGACCACGACCGAGGAGCACGCGGACGACCTCCATCGGCTGATCGCGGCGCTGGACACCGGGCCGGTTGACATCCTCGGTAGCAGCGGCGGCGCCGTCAACGGGCTTGCCCTGACGGCCACGCACCCGGAGCAGGTGCGCACGCTGATCGCGCACGAGCCGCCAACCGCCCAGGAACTCCCGGACCGCGAGGAGATGCTGGCCACGTGCGACGCCATCCGCGCGACCTACTATCGCGCGGGCTACGGCCCGGCCATGGCCAAGTTCATCGCGCTCGTCAGCGTTGAGGGCCCGCTCCCAGCCGGATTCGCCGGCCAGCCCGGCCCCGACCCAGCCACTTTCGGGCTACCGACCGAAGACGACGGTTCCCGCGACGACCCGCTCGTGGGCCTCAACATGCCGTCGACCTGCGCCTATCAGCACGATTGGGACGCGCTCCGCGGGGCCAAGGCGCGTGTCGTGATCGGCGTCGGCGAGCAATCCGCCACGGCTATCGCGGGCCGCGCGGGCATCGCCGTGGCCGAACGGCTAGGGGTGACTCCCGTCACCTTCCCCGGCGGCCACAGCGGGTTCAGCAACGGCGCGGACGGCAAGCCCGACGAGTTCGCCGCCACCCTGCGCCAGGTCCTCACCGACTAGGCGCAGGCGGGAACACAAGCGACCTACTCGGCCATGGCGCCGCCAACCCCAGAGCGGCCCGGGGGAGTGGCGACGAGCTCGACGCTGGTGCCGCGGCGGGCCTGCTCGCCCAGGACGCTGGCCACCGCGTCGGTGAGCACGGCGACGAGCCGGGCCGCGGTCTCGTCGCCGCCCGGGCGGGTCAGCGCCGCCTCGCGGATGCCGAACGTGATCGCGGGCGCGGCGTCGTCGACTGCCTTTCCGCCGATGCCCCAGCGTCCCTGGGGCACGCCGTCGAGGTGAACGACGACGATCTCGCGGGCCCACTCGCCGTATACCTCGACCAGAGCGTCGGTCAGGGCGGTGATCAGGGCCGGCTCGTTTCCGGCGAGCCGGGCCTCGGGCACGCGGGCCGTCAGGTGTGGCATAGTGAATCTCCCATCTTTGCTTTCAAAAAGGCTTTGGTCACAAAGATAATAGGCGGGAGAGATGAGCGCCAGCGACGATCTCGAGATGTCGACGACCCAGGCGGTCCGGTCGATGCTGCTGCTGATGCCACGCCTCGTCGGTCGGGCCAAGCGGCTCCCGGTCCCGGAGGCCCTGCGGGGCATGGACCTCGCTCCCCGGCACCTCGCCCTGCTGGCCTACCTGCAGTACGACGGACCGCTGACGGTGAACCAGCTGGCCGACCGGCTGGAAGTGGCGCCAACCACCGTCAGCCTCATGGTCGGCGACTTGTCCAGGCGCGGCATCCTGACGCGGGAGGAAGACGACGCCGACCGGCGCCGCCGGATCGTGGCGATCGCGCCCGGCTACGCCGCCCCGATCAGCGAATGGCTTTCCGGCAGCGCCGTCGCCTGGACCGAGGTGCTGGAAGCGCTAACCCCCGGGCAGCGCGCGACGATCGTGGCCACGCTACGCGCCTACGAAGCCGCGCTGGAGAAGCACGCGATCAAGCGCGACTGAGCGACGCCGCCCCGAGAGCCGACCGGGCGTTACCTCGCTCAGTACTCGTCGTGGCGGCGCCACCACATGCCGGCCTCGTTACGGCCCAGCGGCGCGCGGTCGAGCCACTGGTACATGCCCCACAGGATGTCCAGCCCGCGGGAGTAGGCGGAGTAGGTGTGGTACACGGTGCCGTCGTCCAGGACGAAGGCGCTCATGCCGGGTCCCTCGCGCCGGTAGGTCTCCCAGTTCGTGCCGACGATCGACTGGGTGAAGGCGTCCAGTGAGCCCGCGTCCCCGGCCGGCGGCCGCAGGTCCGACTCGCCGAAGTTGTACGCGACGAGGCCCGCCTCCCACTCTTCCTTGGTGTGCGCGACCCCGAAGTCGAAGTTGAAGTCGCTGCCGTAGGAGGACGCCCACGGGAAGCTCCAGCCCATCCGCTGCCGGTACGCCTTGAGCTTGGCGAACGGGGCCCGCGACACCGCGCAGAGCGTGACATCGTGGCCGGCGAGGTGAGCCGCGGAGCCGTTGAAGCCGTCGGCGATCGCCGAGCACGACGGGCAGCCGGCGGTGTAGTCGGGCCCGAACATGAAGTGGTAGACGAGCAGCTGCGACCGCCCGCGGAACAGGTCGGCGAGCGACGCCGTGCCCCCGTCGGTCTCGAACCGGTAGTCCTTGTCGACCCGGACCCAGGGCAGGTCCTGCCGTCGCCTGGACACCTCGTCGCCCCGCTTGGTCAGCTCCTTTTCCGCCTCGAGCAGGTCGAGCCGCGCGGCAAGCCACTCCTCGCGGGTTCCCGTCTTGTGACTGGTCATTGCCTGTCTCCTTCGCGTGATTGATTGGCGTTACATCGTTGGTGGCGTGAGCCAGGGAATGTGCGCGGGGGCGAAGACGAGCACGAGGCCAAGCCCGACGATCGCCAGTGCCAGCGGGACATCGATGGAGGCCCGCGCGGGCAGTAGCTTCTGGCCGCAGGCGAGCACGGTGACGACCGCCATCCACGGCAAGCTCATCACGTCCAGCGCGACCAGCATCGCCATCAGCCCGATGGTCGAGCCGGCGCAGCACAGCCCGAACCCCAGCCCGGAGCCGGCGTCCTCGCGGCAGCGCCGCCGGAAGTGCCGCTTGACCGGCGTGAGCTCGTACGCGCCCGCCGCGATCACCACCACGCCGGCCGCCAGCGACCCGTGCGGCCGGTCAAGTGCGTACGCCGCGGCGCCCGCGAGCGCCCAGATGGCCAGGTAGGAGCCGACGAACGGCAGCGCGGCGCGGCCGTCGCCCGCCGCTCGCGCGTGCCTGACGGCCGCCGGGGCCGCGCCCGGCAGCATCATCGCCGCCATCATCGTCACCCAGGCCGCGGCGAAGAACCAGAACCCGCCGGGCCTGGTCGCGATCCCCATGTCCATGCCGTGCATCAGCCAGGCCGCGACTGCCCAGCAGGCCGCGGCCAGCCCAAGCGTCGCCGTCAGCACAACCGTCAGCACAATCGGCGGCGCCCCCGCGCGCCTGGACGCTACGTTCGCCATCGGTTCTCCCTCTCCTCAGCCGATCCGCGGGGCTGCTGGTCAAGGTGCTCTTTCAGCGCGTCAAGCGGTCCGTCCCAGTCGCGCGCGAGCGCGGCCAGGAACTGCTGCGCGACCTGCATCGGGGCCGAGCGCAGCCGGTACCGCACCCGGCGGCGTTCCCCCGGCTCCGCCAGCACCAGCCCGGCCTCGGTCAGCAGCGTCAGGTGCTTGGCGATCGCCTGACGGGTGATCGGCAGCGGCCGGCCAGGTCCGTGGCGGTGGCCGGCCCCCCGCCGCCAGCGCGGCGAGAATGGCCCGCCGGGTCGGGTCGGCCAGCGCGGCGAAGACCTGCTCGGCGACCGCCTCGACGTCAGGCGGCGGCATCGAGGTAGCCGACGAGCTCGCCGAGCTCGCTGCCCCACCCCTTGGCGTTGCCGTCGTAGGCCGTGCGGTGGGCGTCCTCGCCAAGCTGCGCGAAGCCGGTCTCGACGACGGTCAGCCGGGTGCCCGCGCCGGCCGGCTCCAGCGTGAACTCGACGTAAGTGCGGCGCGGATCCTCATCCGGCAGCCCGAAGATGTGCCAGGTGTAGCCGAACACCGCTGGCTCCTCCACCCGTTCCACCCGCATCTCGGCGGTGTGCCCGCTGTCCCAGGTCATCCGGGCCGAGCCGCCCGGGCGCAGGTCGATGCTCGCTTCCTGGCCGAACCAGGCGCTTAGCCCCTCGGCCGTGGTGAGCGCCGACCATACCGTGGCCGGCGGGTGCGCGATGTCGACCGTTCGCTCGATGCGATCGGGGAACGCCATGACTGCCTCCCTCATATGGCAACTGATTAGTTGCGATACTATGGCAACCAGTCGGTTGCGTCAATGGAGGCCCGAACGCGGTGAACCTAGCTACACCCCCCATTCGGAGCCTGGCTGGATGGCAGTCCCTGGCCGCGACGAATAGCGTGGCCGCCATGGACACCACGGTCCACCCCGCCACCGCCGACCGCCGCAAGTCCGGCGGGGCCGAGGGCAACGAACGGCTGACCGCGATCACGGGCGCGGTGCTGCTGATCGGGCTACTCGTCGAGTGCTACACGATCCTGAGCATCGGCCGCCTGCTCACCCTGCACGTCTTCCTCGGCATGCTGCTGCTCGGCCCGGTGACACTCAAGGCGACGTCGGTGCTTTACCGGTTCGCCCGCTACTACACCCACAGCGAGCCGTACCGGCGCAAGGGACCGCCCGCGCCGCTGCTGCGCGTCCTCGGGCCGGTCATCATGCTGCTCACGGCCTGCGTCTTCGGCTCCGGCATCATGCTCGCCGTCACCGGCCCGGGCTACAACGGCCCGGGCAACGACTGGCTGAACATTCACCGGATCTCGTTCATCGCCTGGGCCTTCTTCATCACGATCCACGTGCTCGCCTACGGGTGGCGGTTGCCCCGGCTACTCGCCGCCGAGGCGCGCACTGGCCGGGCGATGGAAGTCCTCGGCGGCCGCGGCACCAGGCTGGCCCTGCTGCTCGCCTCGCTACTCGCCGGCCTGGTGATCGCCCTGCTCACCGTCCACCTGGCGGGCAACTGGGAGCCGTCCTTCGGCTGACGTCCTAGGCGCCGGCCTTCGCCAGGTTCAGGATTTCGATCGTACCGTCGCCGTCGTCGGTGACGTACGCCTGGCGCCCGTTGGGCAGCACCGAGATGCTCGTCGGCTCTTTACCGGTCGGGACCGTGGCGATGACCCGGTCGTCGGCGGTGTCGATCGCCGTGACCGTGTTGTCCTCGTTGTTCGTCGTGAAGATGTAGCGCCCGTCGGGCGAGTACGCCACGTCCAGCGGGTTCCTCCCGACCGGGATCTGCGCGATCATCTTCTCGGTCGCGGTGTTGATCAGGTAGACCTCGTTGCCGTTGAAGCTGGTGACCGCCAGGCGGCTGCCGTCGGGCGACATTGCCTCGCTGTGCGGGGTCTCGCCCGTCTCGATCTCGCCGATGATGGTATTGGTCTTGGCATTGAGGACCGTGACCTCGGCGGACATGTGGTCCGAAGTGTAGAACTGGCCGTTCTTGCCGAATACGACCCAGTGCGGGTTTGCCGGGACGGCGATCTGGTCGATCAGCTTCTTGCCGGCGATGTCAATCACCTCGACGATGTTGTCGTTGGCGCGGCCCGTCACCATATTGTGGTTCGGCACGTAGAGGTAGCGTCCGTCCGGGCTCGCGGTCGACGGGCCGGGGGTGAGGTTGTCCACCGGCACGGTGGACGTCACGGTGCCCGTTGCGGTGTCGATGAACGCGACGAGGTGCACCGAGCCGCGCGTGTTGTAGACGCTGACGTAGGCGGTCCGGCTGTCCGCCGAGAACGCGATGAACTGGGGCGGTCCCTGGGGGATCTTGATGGTCCCGGACACCAGGTCCGTGGCCGTGTTGAGCACGGTGATCGCGCCCGCGCCGGGGTTAGCGACGTAGGCGAACTCGCCGTTCGGCGCCACCTGGACGTAGCTGGGGTTCTGCCCGACTTGGATCTTCCCCGCGACCGTGGGAGCGGCGACGCTGGGCCCGGTGCTGCCCGTCCGGGCCGCCGCCGGCGTCGTGGCGCCCGCCGCCGCCGGGCTGTTGTGGCCGCCCGCCAGGGCTACCGTTAGGCCAGCGGCGGCGCCTCCCGCGATCAGCACGAGCGCCGCCGCGGCCACCAGCCACCCGCCGCGGCCCCGGTCCCGGGGCCGTCCGTGCCGATTGCCCCCGGGCGGGCCCGGCGGCGCCGGCTGCCCGGCGGGCGGGAGCGGTGTGGCCGTGATGGCGGGCCAGTTGGTGGTCGGGGGCTGGTACGCGTGGGCCGACTCGTGGGCGAGTTCGGTCGGCGGGTAGAGGTCAGGCTGGGAGCCGTACTGCCCGCCCTCGTATGCCCCGGGCTCGGCCGGGTACGGGGCCGGCCCTGACCCGGGCAGGCGCATCGGCAGCGACCCGCTTAGCGGCGGCGGGTCGGCCATGTGGCCAAGGGACTCACGGGCCGCGGCCATGAAGTCCTTGCAGGTCTCGTACCGGTCGCCCGGGTTCTTGGCCAGCACCCGGGCGAACACCTCGTCGAGGGCCAGCGGCAGGTCGGGCCGGAGCACGGTCGGCATGATCGGCGACTCCTCCACGTGCGCCCAGATGATCGCCGCGTCGAGGTCCTTCTCGAACGGGACGCGGCCGGTCAGGCACTCGTAGAGCACGCAGCCGAGCGAGTACTGGTCGGCCAGGCCGAGCACCGACATGCCGCGGATCTGCTCCGGCGCGACGTAATCGATCGTGCCGAGGAACTGCCCGCTCGAGGTCAGCCCGGTGCGCCCGCCCATGTGCTTCGTGATGCCGAAGTCCGCCAGGTACACGTGATCCGGGTCGGTCCCCTCGTTGCTCTGCTCGACGAGCAGGTTCCCCGGCTTGACGTCGCGGTGCACGAGGCCGCGGCGGTGCGCGGCGTCCAGCGCCCGCGCGGCCTGGTCGAGCAGGAACACGGCCGTCTCCGGCTGCAGCCGCCCGCGCTTCTTGAGCATCTGCCGCAGGTCGCTGCCGGAAACGCAGCGCATCGCGATGTAAAGCAGCCCGTCGCTCGACCCCATATCGTGAATGGGGATGACATTCGGGTGGTTCATCGACGCGGCGATCCTGGATTCCTCTAGGAACCGCGTGCGGAAGATATCGTCGCCCGCCAATGCCGGATCTAGCACTTTCAGTGCGATCACGTTACCGAGCCGCGGGTTCTCGGCCCGGAACACGATGCTCATGCCGCCCCGGCCAAGCACCGAGATCAGCCGGTATCCCGCGAACTCCTCGCCTACCAGCGGCAATTCGGCCACGTCCCACTCCCCGTCCTGGATTACCACCAGCCCCTGGAAGCCAAGCCCGGGGCCTGCCCTGGCGGCACCCTGCTTTATTCACGGACGACCCAATAATTAGTCAACCTGCCGCACGCCGAATGGTCAATCCGCGAGGACTAGAGTGGTTACCGTCAGTAAAATTCTTGTTGCGGTTGGTGTCTAAAGGGCCCGCTGATGCAGACGAGGCTACAATTTTTCCATCGTTAACGCACCCCGCCCGCCGCGGGTATCCGGTGGCCGCCGTCCCGGATTATCCCGAACGGAATCGGCTTACTCTTATCCCGCCCTCGTTGCCCCGGTCCTGCGGCCGGCCTTACGCGGCGGCGCGAATCAGCGCCCCCCGGTGCCGGGCCAGCCACCGCCGGGCCCGCCAGGCCTCGGGCGCGACCGCGCGCCAGTGGTCGGCGAAGCCGGCGTGCCCGGCGGCGGCCGCCTCGGTGACGATCTCGTAGGTCCAGTCGTGGTTGGCGAGCAGCGCCGGCGCGACCTTGACGCGGTCGGCGCGGGGAAGGCCACTGGCGGCGAGGAAGACGCGGAACCGGTCGACCGCGCGGCCCTGGCGCCCGTCGGTCACGTCCGCCTCGTCGAGCAGCGGCACGAACGAGCGCGCCGCCGCGGCGAAGTCCCAGACCGCGCTGCCCGGGCCGGCCAGGTCGAAGTCGATGAGCGCGACCGCCCGCCCCTCACGGAACACCACGTTGGCCGGGTACACGTCGTTGTGGCTGACCAGGCCGGTGCGGTAGCGCGCGGGGACCGGCCGCGGCCAGGCGTAACCACTCGGGTCGAACGAGGCCGCCGCCCGGTGATAGCGGCGCAGCAGGTCCGCCACGCTGACCAGGGCCTCGTCGGTGAGCACGTCCTCGGTGAGCGGGGGGACCGCGGCCCGGCCGTCGATGTAGGTGAGCGTCTCGGTCGCGGGCCCGGCGCCGAGCACCCGGGGCGCGCCGTCGAAGCCGACGGCGGCGAGGTGGCCGAGCAGCGCGTGCGTGGCGGGCCGGCAGGGGGCCGTCGGACGCACCACCGTGTCGCCGACCCGGAAGACGCGGCCCCGGTTGGCGGCGCCCCCGCGCAGCGCTTGCCACCACGGGGCCGGCCCGGTCTGGTGCGGCACGTCAGTCAGGGGCGAAGCCGTCGCGGTCAGCGAGCTTGAGCAGGCGTCCGGCGAGTTCCGTGTGCGTGACAAGGCCATGGACTAGCCCTCCTCGGATCGCGGCCAGGACCGCGGGGCTCTTGGCGGCGTCATACGCGACGCCAAGGACGAACGGGATCCGGGTGAACAGCGGCGCTTGGGTCACGATCATCCGGCTGTCGAGCGGGGTGGCGAGCGGGCCGCCGTCCGCGCCGATGAACACCCCGGCCAGTTCCGCGCGGACGCCGAGCGCGGTCAGCGACTCCCGTTCGGCGGGGGTGACCGCGTCGTAGATCGTGGACAGCCCGGGACTCCAGGCGCCGATCGAGACGACCGCGATCGTCACGCTCGGGATCAGCCCGAACGCCTCGGCGATGTCCCCCTGGCGGCGGATCGCCGTCGCGGTCGCGGCGTCGGACACCAGCATCGGCGCGTAGAACACGTGGGCGGTGCCCCCGCCGACGCGGGCGACGCCGCGCACGAGCTCGAGCAGGTCCCGTCCGTCCGGCGGCGGCACCGCCCCGGTGAGCTGGACGATCGGGCACGGCGGCAGCTGGGTGAGCGCCGCGGTCAGCCCGCTGAGCGTCCGCGACCAGGTCAGGCCGAGCACGTCGCCGGGCGTGATCAGGTCCATCAGCACCTGCCCGGCCGCCTCGCCGAGGCGCTGGCGCAGCGGCGACTCGTCCTCGGGGAAGTTGAACACGAACGCGTGCCGCAGGCCGAAGGCCGAGCACAGCTCGGCGGACAGGCCGGCGTCGAGCGCGCCGCCCGGCAGGCCGATCTCGATGCGGACGAGCCCGCTTTCCCGCGCGGAATCGAGCAGCCGGGCCACCCGGAACCGGCTGATCCCGAGCCGGTCCGCGATGTCGACCTTGGAGACGCCCTCCAGGTAGAACTGCCGCGCTACCCGCGCGGCCAGGACGACTTCCGACGGTCGGTCTGCCGACAAGCTGGCCATGGTAAAGCCTCCGCTAATGCGCTCATTTGAGCGCACTGATCTCATATTTGCAGCTTTTCTTGACATTGCCTAGCCGCGAGTTCACTGTGATGGCAAGCACATCTGAGCAAAGGCGCGCTCAAATGAGCATAGCGGAGGTTCTTTCCATGAGTTCGTCCAGGTTCGGTAAGAGATCCAAGATCGCCGCCGCGGCCTGCGGGGCCGTGGTGGTCATGGCGGCCGCCGCGTGCTCTAGCGGCGGCGGTTCAAGCAACGGCACGAGCAGCGGCGGCACGAATAGCAGCACCGGCACGGTGACGGTCGCGGTGGTGTCCAACCCGCTGGTTACCGGTCAGATGATCCCGCTGACCCAGTCGGTGTTCGAGAAGGAGAACCCCGGCATCACGGTCAAGTTCGCCACCTACACCGAAGGCGACCTGCGGGCGGCGATCGAGAAGGACGTCAGCACGCACAGCAACTCGTTCAACGCCGTCATGATCGGCCCGTACGAGGCGCCGCTGTTCGCGAAGAACAACTGGCTCGTCGACCTGTCCAAGCAGTACGTCGCGAGCGACCCGTCCTACGACGCGTCCGACCTGCTGCCGGCCGTCGCCAAGGCGCTGTCGTACAACGGCGACCTGTACGCCGCGCCGTTCTACGGCGAGTCGTCGATGCTGTACTACAACAAGACCCTGCTCAAGGCGGCGGGCATCACCATGCCCCTGCACCCGACCTGGACCCAGGTCGCTGCGGCCGCGGCGAAGCTGAACAAGCCGGGCTCGGAAGCGGGCATCTGCCTGCGCGGCCTGGCCGGCTGGGGCGACAACATGGCGTCCCTCGACACGGTGATCAACACCTTCGGCGGCTCGTGGTACAACACGAGCTGGCAGGCCCAGCTCAACTCGCCCGCGACCACGGCGGCCATCAACTTCTACGTCAACCTGATCAAGACCGACGGCGAGTCCGGCGCGTCCAACGACAGCTTCAACCAGCTGCTGACCCTCTACGGCCAGGGCAAGTGCGCGATGTGGTACGACGCCACGGTGGCGGCGACCTCGCTCGCGACCACGTACCCGTCGGTCTACGCCCAGACCGGCTACGCGTTCGCGCCGGTCGACAAGACCACGTCCTCCGGCTGGCTCTGGTCCTGGTCCCTCGGCATCCCGCAGGGCGTGAGCGACCAGAGCGCCGCCTGGAAGTGGATCTCCTGGGCCACCTCCAAGCAGTACGACAGCCTCGTCGCGTCGAAGTACGGCTGGTCGGCGGTGCCGCCGGGCAGCAGGACCTCGCTCTACAGCAACGCCAGCTACCTGAAGGCGGCCGCGCCGTTCGCCAACATCACCTTGCAGTCCATTGACGGCACCGACCCCGATCACCCCACGCTGAACCCGGTGCCCTACGTCGGCGTCCAGTACGTCGACATCCCGCAGTTCGAAACCCTCGGCATGACGGTCGGCCAGCAGATAGCGGGCGCGATCGCGGGCACGGAATCGGTGAGCCAGGCGATATCGGCCGCCCAGTCCGCAGCCTCGGCCTACACGCCGTCCGAACTGTCCGGCAGTAACTGACGGTCCCGACATGGCCGTTCTTGAGGACGTCACCTCGCCCCCCGCGGCCGGGCTCCGGCCGCGGGGGGTGAGTCAGCGCGAGCGCTGGCAGCGGCGCCTCCCGCTGCTGCCCGCGCTGATCTTCACCATCGTCGTCACCCAGGTCCCGTTCCTGGTGACGCTCTGGTACAGCTTCCAGAGCTACTTCTGGAACGAGCCCGGCGGCGCGCACTGGACCGGGGTCTCCAACTACAAGGAAGTGTTCACCGACCCGAACTTCCGCAGCGCGCTGTGGCGTTCGGTGACGATGACGGCGATCGCCGTGATCGTCGCGATGATCCTCGGCATCCTGCTCGCGATCCTGCTGGACAAGAAGTTCCTTGGCCGCGGCATCGTCAGGACGCTCATCATCACGCCGTTCCTGGTCATGCCCGCCGCCGCGGCGCTGATCTGGACCGGCCCGATGCTCGACCCGAACTTCGGGCTGCTCAACTGGCTGCTCGAACCGTTCGGCGTCAACCACGTGGCGTGGCTGACCACGCACGCCTACGGGTCCGTGATCGTGGTGATGATCTGGCAGTGGACGCCGTTCATGACCCTGATCGTGCTCGCGGGCCTGCAGGGACAGGCGGCCGACGTGCTCGAGGCGGCCAAGGTCGACGGGGCCAACGCCTGGGCGACCTTCCGCGAGCTCACCCTGCCGCACCTGCGCCCGTACATCGAGCTCGGCGTCCTGCTCGGCTCGATCTACCTGGTGACCGCCTTCGACCAGGTGCGGCTGATGACCAACGGCGGCCCGGGCACCTCGACCACGACATTGCCCTTCTACCTGTACCAGAAGGTGAACTACGCCTTCGACATCGGCGGGGCGGCCGCGGCGGGCGTGGTCACCGTGGTGCTGACGATCATCGTCGCCAGCTTCGCGCTGCGGCTGTTCGCCAGCGTCTTCCAGTTCGAGGAGGCAAAGTGACCGCGGTAACGGCCGCCGACGCGCCGGCCCCGACTCCGGCCCCGCAGTGCCGGGCGCGCGGAAGCGCAGCCGCCGTGCCCGCGAGATGTCCGGGCAGGCGGGCTGGACGGTGCTCGGCTGGGTGGTGGGCATCGGCTTCTTCATCCCGGTCCTGTGGATGGTGATCACGGCGTTCAAGCCGGAGTCAGCCGCCGAGACCTGGCCGCCGAAGTTCACCTTCAGCCCCACGCTCAGCGAGTTCCGGCTGGTCTTCAGCGGGCATGGGCCCGTTCATCGAGCACTCGGCGATCGCGACGGTCGGCTCCACCATCGTCGTGCTGGTGCTCGCGCTGCCCGCCGCCTACGCGCTGTCCATCCGCCCGGTGGGCAAGTGGCGCGACTCGCTGTTCTTCTTCATCTCCACCAAGATGCTGCCGGTCGTCGCGGCGATCGGCCCGCTGTACGTGATCGCGCTGAAGACGCACCTGCTGGACAGCATCTGGCTGCTGATCATCCTCTACGCGGCGATGAACCTGCCGCTCGCGATCTGGATGATCCGCTCGTTCATGCTCGAGGTGCCCACCGAGATGCTCGAGGCGGCGCGGCTGGACGGCGCGGGCCGGTTCAGGGAGATCACCGAGGTCATCATGCCGGTGGTGAGCCCCGGCCTGGTGTCCACCGCGCTGATCTGCATCATCTTCGCCTGGAACGAGCTGTTCCTGGCGCTCAACCTCACGGTCACCAACGCGGCGACCATGCCGATGTTCCTGATCAGCTCGGTCCCGCAGGAAGGCCTGTACATCGCGCACCTCTCCGCGGCGGCGACCGTCGCCTCGGTCCCGGTGATCATCGTCGGCTGGATCGCGCAGCGCTCCCTGGTCCGCGGCCTGTCGATGGGCGCGATCAAGTGATTGCCCAACCCAACCCGGCACGGCCCAACGACCCAACCCGGCCCGGCCCGGCGCGGCCTCGCGAAATTTCGGCCGCAAAAACCGCGGCTCGAAATTTCGGACATTTCAACATATCGGCATTGGAGGTCTCCGCAATGGCCGGAGTTAGGTACGTAGGCGCATCCCGCGTCTACGCCAAGGGCGCGGCCCCTGCCGTCAACGCGCTCGACCTCGACATCAAGGACGGCGAGTTCATGGTCCTCGTCGGGCCGTCCGGCTCCGGCAAGACCACGGCGCTGCGCATGCTGGCCGGCCTCGAGCCGCTCGACGGGGGCCGGATCGAGATCGCCGGCCGTGACATCAGCGACGTGCAGCCGAAGGACCGGGACATCGCCATGGTGTTCCAGAACTACGCCCTGTACCCGAGCAAGACCGTCGCGGAGAACATGGGCTTCGCGCTGAAGATGCAGCACGTCCACAAGGAGGAACGGGACCGCCGGGTCCGCGAGGCGGCGCGCATCCTCGACCTGGACCCCGCGCTGCTCGACCGCAAGCCCAAGCAGCTGTCCGGCGGCCAGCGGCAGCGCGTCGCCATGGGCCGGGCCATCGTCCGCGAGCCGAAGGTCTTCCTCATGGACGAGCCGCTGTCCAACCTCGACGCCAAGCTGCGCGTGCAGACCCGCAGCCAGATCGCCGAGCTGCAGCGCCGCCTCGGCATCACCACGGTCTACGTCACCCACGACCAGGTCGAGGCGATGACCATGGGGAACCGGGTCGCCGTGCTGTCCGGCGGGCAGCTCCAGCAGTGCGCCTCGCCGCGCGAGCTCTACGACAACCCGGTGAACCAGTTCGTGGCGGGCTTCATCGGCTCCCCGGCGATGAACCTGCTCACGGCGCCGCTGACGGAATCCGGCGTCCGGCTGTCGGGGGCCGACATTCCTCTTTCCCCGGGAGTCAGGACCGCGGCCGCGCGCGACAATCTCACCGAGCTCGTCGTCGGCTTCAGGCCGGAGCACCTGCACCTGACGGAGCCGTCGCTGCCCACGGAAACCGGCCCCGCCGCGGCGCCCCAGCTGGCCGGCGAGGTGCTGCTCGTGGAGGAGCTCGGCGCCGACGCCCTGCTGCATGTCCGGCTCGCCGACGACGGAGGCTCGATCGTGGCCAGGACCGAGGGGCGCAAGTCGCCGGCCCCCGGGCAGCGGGTCTCCTTCCGCGTCCAGCCGGACGACGTCTTCGCGTTCAACCCGGCCACCGGCGCCCGGCTCGCGGGCTAGGCCCCTTCTCGCGTCCCCAGCTTCCGCGTCAACAGTCTTGCTCCAACCAATGGAGGTCTCATGCGGGCCATCGTGCTCGACCGCCCCGGCAGCTTCCGGGTGGCAGAGGTACCGGATCCCACGCCCGGGGAAGGCCAGATCGTCGTCCAGGTGGATGCTTGCGGGATCTGCGGCACGGACATCCACATCATGGACGGCGAGTTCCCGCCGACCCCGTATCCCATCACGCCGGGTCACGAGTTCGCCGGCACGGTCGCGGCCGTCGCCGGCGACGTCAGAATCGACCTCCCGATCGGTGCCCGGGTGGCGGTCGACCCCTCGCTGTACTGCGGCTACTGCCGCCGGTGCCGCTCCGGCCGGGACAACCTGTGCGAGAACTGGGCGGCGATCGGCGACACGGTGAGCGGCGCGTTCGCCGAGTACGTCGCGGTGCCCGCGGTCAACGCGCACCTGCTGCCGGACGGCATCGACGGCCAGCTCGGCGCGATGGTCGAGCCGCTCGCCTGCGCGGTCCACGGCCTGCGCAGGCTCGGCCCCGTGTTCGGCGACTCGGTCGTGCTGACCGGCGCGGGAACGATGGGCCTGCTGCTCCTGCAACTGCTGGTTCACGCGGGAGCGGGCCCGGTCACGGTGGTCGACCGGGTCGCCGACCGGCTCGCGGCCGCCCGCAAGCTCGGCGCCGCCTGGATCGCGAGCGACCTGGGCGACCTCGACGGCGAGCGCTTCGAGATCGCGGTCGACGCGACCGGCGTCCCCGCGGTGGTCGACGGCGTCGCCGGGCTGGTCGACCGGGGCGGCCGGCTGCTCGTGTTCGGCGTGACCCCGGCCGAGGCGACGTTGAGCCTGTCACCGTTCCGCGTCTACAACGACGAGATCACCGTCACCGGCTCGATGGCCATCTTGCGCAGCTTCGCCCCGGCCGTCGAACTGATCGCCAGCGGGGCGATCGATCCGCGCCCGCTGCTGTCCGAGCCGCTGCCCCTGGCCGAATTCGGCGAGGCCCTGCACCGGGTCCGCACCGGCCAGGGCATCAAGTGGCACATCAGGCCCTGACGTCTCAGGCCCCGGCTGGACTCGCCCACGCTTCATCTGACGACTCTTACTCAGCCGTGCCGCCAGCTTCCCCGGGTGGCGTTGGGCCCGCTCTAGCCGGCCCAACGCCACCCGGGGAAGTGCAGGCTGGACAAGATAGTGGATCGCTGAGGTGGCGATGGCGTGCTCGGGCGATCCACCATGAAGAGAGTCTCCCTGACTAGGCGGCGGGGACGAGGCGGGCCGGGACAAGGAAGACAAGGAAGGTGCGCTGCTGTGATCGTTGTTGTCGGTGAGGCGTTGATCGACCTGGTGGTGAGCCCCGGCGGACAGGTGGCCGCGCGCCCGGGCGGCAGCCCGTTCAACGCGGCGCGCAGCCTGGCCCGGCTGGGGACGGAAACGACCTTCCTCGCCCGCCTGGCGAGCGATGGCCTGGGCCGCCTGCTCCGCGACCGCCTCGCCGCGGACGGGGTGGCGATCGGCGTTCCCGAGGAGTCGGGCAGGCCGAGCACCCTGGCCGTCGCCACCCTCGACCAGGCGGGCAGCGCCAGCTACGCCTTCTACCTGGATGGCACGGCCGGCGCCGACCTGGACTACGAGGCGCTGAAGAAGGGGTTGCCCGCCGACGCGACCGTCCTGCACGTCGGCGACCTCGGCCTGGTGATGGAGCCGGTCGGCGCGGCCATCGAGCGGCTGATCCGCGGCGACATCCCGGCGGACGTCCTCGTGCTGCTCGATCCCAACTGCCGGCCAAGCGCCATCGCCGACCGCGAGGCCTACCGGCGGCGCATCGGCGTCATCGCCGGCCGCGCCGACATCGTCAAGGCGAGCACGGAAGACCTCGCCTACCTGTACCCGGACGTGTCGCCGGCGGAAGCGGCCCGCACGCTGCTCCACGGCGGCCCGTCGCTCGTCCTTGTCACCGACGGCCCGCGCCCGGCCCGGGCGTTCCTGGCCGGGTCGGCCCTGACCGAGGAGGTCCCGCCCGTCACCGTGGTGGACACGATCGGCGCGGGCGACGCGTTCGGCGGCGGCTTCCTCGCCTGGTGGGCGGCGCACGGGCTCGGCCAGGCCGAGTTGCGGCGCGACGACCTGGTCGGGCAAGGGCTGAAGGCCGCCGTCGCGGCCGCCGCGCTGACCTGCACCCGCCCGGGGGCCGACCCGCCCACCCTGCCCGAGCTTCGGTCCCGTGGCTGGTGGCCCGAGTTGCCCGGCCGTTAGGGCGCCGCCGCGGACGACCCCGCCGCCGGTGACATTGACATCCCGGTCATCCCCGGCTGGCCGGGGAAGATGATGTTGTGATGGATGTCGTAGAACCAGTTCCACACCTGCTCGTGTGACGCCTGGCCACCGGTCGCGTACCCGAGAAGGTCACCGGAATCCTGCGTCCAGACCATGACCGCGCTGCCGTCCTGCTTCTGCGCGCAGAACACCCGGCCCATCGCGCTGTCGGTCGACACGCTTCCTGACGCCAGCTGCGCGGCGGTGTACTTCGTGGAGTACTGGTCCGAGTGGTTCCAGGTGCTCTCGCCGGTGGGGTCGGGCGCGATCGCGCTGCAGGGGTGCAGGTTTTCGACCGACCCGAAGGACTCGTGGGTCAGGTTGGCGACGATCTCCTGGTACTTCGAGTAAAGGGCGCTCAGGCTCGGGTAGGTCGCGAAGGTCACGCTGGCGATGGCCGGGTCCGGGTTCGCGCACTGCACCAGCGTCGCGGTGGCCTGCGCGCAGGCGGACAGGTTGAGCATGCTGGTGAACTCCTCCGTGTGGTCGAGCACGGAGACCAGCGTGCTTGGCGGCGATGAGGATTCGGCCGCCTGGTGTATCCCGATGGGGGAATCGCTCCCCTGGCTGACGAGCAGCCCGGTCGCGGTGGCCCCGGCGGCGAGCACCGCGACGCCGAGCAGGCTCAGCATGTTCCGCACGCTGCGGCGCTCGGGGCGGTGGATGGTCCGGCGGCCCCGGAGCCGGCGCCGAGCGGCCGCCCGCGGATCAGTTGTCCCGGCCGGCAGCACGCTCGCGGTGGACTGCCGGGGCCGGCCGGCCGGGCCGCGGCTTAGGTCACGGAGGCCACCCGACGGTACCGGCGCCGGCAGGTACTGCGGCCGGGTGCGGGCCGGCGCGAGGGCGTCGCGGGCGGCCGCCAGGAACTCCCGGCAGTCCGCGTACCGGTCGTCTGGGTTCTTGGCCAGCGCGCGGGCGATGACCTCGTCGACGGCCGGCGGCAGGTCAGGCCGCAGCAGCGACGGCGGGGCGGCGAGCTCGTGCACGTGCGCCCACAAGATCGCGTCGTTCAAGCCCTTCTCGAACGGCGCCCGGCCGGTGAGGCACTCGTAGAGCACGCACCCGAGCGAGTACTGGTCGGCCGCGCCGAGCACCGTGTGGTGCTGGATCTGCTCCGGCGAGATGTAGTGGCCCGTGCCGAGCACCGTCCCCGCGACGGTCAGCCCGGACCGGCTGCCCATGTACTTCGTGATGCCGAAGTCGGCCAGGTACACGTGATCCGGGTCCCCGTCGTCGCCGCCCTGGGCGATGAGCAGGTTCCCCGGCTTGACGTCCCGGTGCACGAGCCCGCGGCGGTGCGCGGAGTCAAGCGCCCGCGCGGCCTGCTCAAGCAGGTGCACGCTCTCGTACGGCGCCAGCCAGCCCCGGTCCGCGATCAGGTGCCGCAGGTCGGTGCCGGAAACATAGCGCATCGCTATGTAGAGCAGCCCGTCGCTCGACCCGAAATCGTGAATGGGGATGACGTGCGGGTGGTTGAGCGAGGCCGCGATCTGCGATTCCTCGCGAAACCGGGTCCGGAAGACCTGGTCATCGGCCAGCTCCGGGGCGAGGACCTTCAGCGCGATCAGGTTGCGCAGCCGCGGGTTCTCCGCCTGGTAGACGATGCTCATGCCGCCCCGGCCAAGGACCGCACGCAACCGGTAGCCAGCGAAGTCCGTGCCGACGAGCGGCAATTCGGGCATGCTTCTCTCCGTCCGGGATGGCTGCGCCATCCGGCCTCGACTCCGGACGGTGCCCTTGCGCAGCTCTCCCTGCCCGCTTTGGATAACGGATAAATCCGGACTTCGGTTCGGCATTCCGTTTGGAAGTGTTGCTTTGTTACTTCCTTAGCCCGGGAATGTGCACGGGCCACGGGATGAGCAGCCGGGCGCCGAGGACGACCGCGGCGATGGCGACCAAGGCGAACAGCGATACCCACAGCCCGGCGGGTACCCGGGTCAGCCAGGCGAGCTGGTCGGCGTCGGACATCCCGGGGCCCGGCCGGCCGGTCCCCAGGCGGCGCCCGGGCGGCAGGCGCACCCCCCTGGTGCGCGTCCGGGCGAGTTCCGCGACCGGCCGCACCCCGCCGAACAGCAGGAACCACGCCACCGCGTAGGCGAACGCCGCGCGCAGCGCCGGGTCGGCCAGCCAGCTCACCGCGACGACCGCGCCCGCGGTCACCAGCACGGACAGCGCCCCGTACCAGTTGCGCACCATGACCAGGGTCACCGCGAGCAGCAGCAGGAGGAGCGACAGCAGCAGGGTGACCCGGTGCGCGGCGAGCAGCGCGCAGGCGCCCACCCCGAGCAGGGGCGGCGTGACGTACCCGGCGAGCGCGGTGATGACGATCCCGGGCCCGTTCCGCCTGCCCCTCGAGACCGTCTCGCCCGAGGTGTCGGCGTGCAGCCGGATGCCCTCAAGCTTCCGCCCGGACAGCAGCGAGGCGGCGGCGTGGCCGCCTTCGTGCGCGATCGTGATCGCGATCCTGGTCATCCGCCACAGCCGTGGGCTCGCAACGATGAGCACCGCGACGGCGGCGCTCGCGGCCACCACCCACCCAGGCGGGGCGCTCTGCGCCCCGATCACCCGATCCCAGAACACCGCCACGCACAAAGGGTATTCATTGCCCAAAAGGCGCGCTTTCGATCTGGCGACACGTCCGGGTTCCCGCGGTTTCCCACGTGGGCGAGCTTCGATGTGCTAACTCTAGGTAGCTGAACATGCACGTTGCGGTCATGGGCGGGCGGAAGTGGTGACATGAGTAGCACGGGCAGGCATGCGAGCGCGCCGGCGCTGTGGTTCCCGACCAGGCTCGGCGTGACCACGGCCGTGGCCGCCCTGGTGGCGGTGACGGCCATCATCGGCGCGGTGGCCGCGAAGTCGGCCGGCTCGCCCGACCCTGGGCCGACCGGCACCGTAGAGATCGCCCGGGCGAACGCGGTGCCCGCGCTCACCGGCCTGGGGCACGCGCCCCCCGCCGTGGTAAGCCCCCCCGCCCTGGTAAACACAGCCTCGCCAAGCGTGGCCGCGCCGGCCCACCGGGCCATGATGCCGCTGGTGCTGACCGCCGTGGACCACCAGGCCTGCCCGGCCGCGGCCGCCGCGTGCGTCGACCTGGCCCGGCACATCACGTGGCTCCAGGCCAACGGCAGGATCACGTTCGGTCCGGTCAAGATGGAGCCGGGCAAGCCGGGGAGCCAGCACCAGACACCGCGCGGCACGTTCCACGTTGAGTGGAAGGCCGGCCCGTCCTACGTGAGCAACATCTACGACGAGCCGATGCCGTGGGCGACGTTCTTCGCCTCGGGCGGCATCGCGTTCCACGGCGGCAGCCTCACGGCGTGGTCGCACGGCTGCGTGCACCTGACCGTCCGGAACGCGCACTACTACAACCAGCACCTGCCGATCGGCGCCGAGGTCGTCGTCTTCTAGTCGCTCGTCATGGCGATCCGCTGGTGGTCGGCCCAGCGCGCGAACTGGTCGGAGAAGTGCGCGCTGGCCGGGTCGCCGGACGCGCCGCCAGGGATGACGAAGCTCGCGGACGCCGGCTCGGCGAGGTCCACCACCTGCCGGTACACCGACAGGGTGGCCACGGTGAACGGGCTGCCCGGCCGCCATCCGTAGCCCGCCACCTGGATGGTGTCGGCGTCCCCGCCCATCGCGGCGCTCGCGAACGCGCTGGTGAACGCGCCGCGCGAGCGGGTGCACGCGCACCGCGCGGTGCACGTCGCCCCACCGCCACTGCGCGGGGTCGGGTCCCGCCGCCCGCACCGCGGCGGCCCACGCCGCGGCGAGCGCGCCGGGCACCGCGGCGAGCACCAGGTCCCGCTGGCCGGCCCGCGAGCCCGCGCCCGGGGGCACGGGCCCGCCGAGCAGTTCCCAGGTGTCGTTGCCGAGCCAGCGCCGCACCATGGACAGCGTCGGCGCCAGCGCGCCGGACGCCATCCACGACCAGGTCTCGGTCCCGAGCAGCGGACGGTACAGCGCCTCCGCGAGGGCCCGCAGGTAGCAGGCGTACAGCAGCGCCTTCGCCGACCCCGCGGTGAGGTTCCCGTCCCAGCCGGCCAGCAGCGCGCGGGCCGCCTCGGCGTCCTCGTCCGCGAACGGCCCGAGCCCGGCGAGCAGCCGGCCCCAGCCGCGCGCCTGCAGCGACACGGTGTCCGCCTGCATCCCGGCCAGCTGGTCCACGGTCGCGCGCCCGCTGTCGACGAGCAGCGACCGGATCCGCTCGGCCCGCCACGGCTGCGTGAACGTATAGGAGATGTACGGGTCGTCCGCGTCGGTCATCACGTTGTTGGCGGTCATCACGAACCCGGCCTCGGGATCGACGCTCCTGGGCAGCGACGCGAACGGCACGGTTCCTGTCCACTCGCAGGCGTCGTCCCAGCCCGGGACCGGCAGCCGCCGGGCGGCGTCCGACGAGCGCACGGGCAGCTCGCCGCGGCACTGGTACGCGATGTCGCCGCGGGTGTCGGCGCACACCAGGTTGTTGACCGGGTCGACCCAGCCGTCCTGCGCGTCGGCCAGCTCCGCGACGGTTCGCGCGGCGAGCATGGGCAGCAGGCACTCGAACCCCCGGTTGGGCCGGTGCGTGCCCGTCCACTTGAGCGCCAGGGCAAGCCCCGAGTCCGGGTTCCCGTGCACGACGGGCCCGTGCCTGGTGGCCCACACCGGGACGGTGACCGGAGATCCGCCGCGCACGTCGATCCGCTCGTGCCTGACCTCGGCCTCCGCCCAGCCGGACGGCGTCAGGTACCGGGTGCCCGCGAAGCGCTCCAGGTACAGGTCCTGGGTGTCCGCGTCCCCGTGCGTGATCGCCCACGCGACGGAGCCGTTCGACCCGAAGTGCGGGAACCCGGGCAGCCCGGGGAAGGTGGCGCCGGTGACGTCGAAGTCCGGGCAGGTCACCCGGCACTGCCAGTACACGTTCGGCGTGTCGAGCGCCCGGTGCGAGTCATTGCAGAGCACCGCGCCGCCGTGCGCGGTGCGCCGCCCGCTTACCGCCCACGCGTTGGAGCCGGGCTCGACCTCGGCCAGGAACCCGAGGTGCCCCTCGAGGTCGCCGAGCGCCTCGTCGAGCAGCCCGGCGACCGGGTGCGTCAGCCGCCCGCCGGGCGGCACCGCGACCGGCGACCCGGCCAGCGGCCGGCTCTCCAGGCGCTCGAAGGCGCCGGCGCCGGCCCGCGCGAGCAGCACCGCGTTGGCGAGCTTGTGCTGCCACTGCCCCATCTGCACGTGCCGCACGAGGAACGCCGCGACTGAGTGCCACGACTGCCAGGCCTCGACGGGGTACCGCGCGGGCAGCGGCCGCGCCCCGTCCGCGATGGCCTGGTTGACCCCGCTCGCGTAGGCCTCGAACATCGCTAGGACCTGGGCCGACATCGCGGCAACATCGAGCTGGGCGGCGGCGGCGAGGCCGAGCCGCCGGGCGAGCACGTCGGCGCCGAGCGCCGCGGAGCCAGCGATCTCCGCCCAGCGCCCGCACGCCCGCCGCCGGTCGTAGTCCATCTGGAACAGCCGGTCCTGCGCGCACGCGTACCCCATCCCGGCCCACGCGTCTACCGCCGTCTCGGCCCGCACATGCGGCACCCCGTACCCATCGCGCGTGATGAGAAAGTCCACCGAACAAGTATCCCGAACGATTGCGTGCTTTCGCCTTACCGCCCACCCTGAGCCCTCAGGCGGACCGAGAGTTCCCCCGCCGTTCCCGCTCTGTTGTCCGGTGACCGGTAAAGCCGATCATTCCAGCCGGCAAGCCCGAGTATTAGAGTCGTTGTCATGTCATCCGTTACCGCACTCGAAGCGTTCCTCGCCGAACCGCGCAACGTCATCGTCGCCGGCATCCGCAAGGACGGCCGCCCGCACCTGTCGCCCAACTGGTTCTTCTGGGACGGCGAGCGCTTCTACGTCTCCACGACCCGCAACCGCGCTAAGTACCGGATCTTCCGCCGTGACCCGCGGGCCGAGCTGGTCGTGGACGACCCGGAGGGCTTTCGCTACGTCGAGATTCCGACCCGGGTGGAGGTCCGCGAGGACGTCCCGGCCAACATCTCCCGGTTCCGTGCGATCAGGGAGAAGCACGGCCGCGCCATCCCGGCCGACGACGTGCTAGCGGCCGAGCTCATCGCCGACGACCGCATCCTGCTGGCGTTCACCCCGACCGCCCCGGCCTCGGCCTGGACGAAGCGGGGCCTGGACTAGCGATTCGCGTCAGCACCGGAGCCCCGGCCACAAAACGTGGGATACTTCGCGCCCCTCTGGGGGCCGAAAGTATCCCACATCCTGCTCGTCACGGCGTCAGCCGGCCAGCGCGGCCACGATAAGCACGGCGGCGGCGCTGACCTGAAGGATCGCGCCGAAGGTGTCGCCCGTCATGCCGCCGAGCCGCCGCTGCGCTGTCCGCTGCACCAGCCAGCCGGCGAGCAGGCCGGCCAGCGTTGCGCCGAGCCCGCGGGCGGCGAGCGCCGGACCGCCGGCGGTGAGCCCGGCCGCCACGACAGCGCAGGTCAGCGTCCCGACCGTGAGCGCGCGGTCCGCCGCCGTGGTCCGGCCGGCGACGAGGGCGCCGAACCCGCCGGGCCGCGCGGCGGGCGCGGAGGTCGCGACGACGACCGAGACCCGGCCGGTGACCTCGGCAACGACGAGCGCGGCGGCGGCCAGCGGCAGCCGGGGGACCGCGGCGACCGCCGCGACCTGGATGAGCAGCCCGAGCACGAGCGCGCCGACGCCCATGGGACCGATGTCGGGGCGGCGCATGATCTCCAGCGCGGCGCCCGCGGGACGGCGGCTGCCGAGTCCGTCGGCGGTGTCGGCGAGCCCGTCAAGGTGCAAGCCGCCGGTGAGCGCGGCGAGCGCCGCGACCCCGAGCGCCGCCCCGAGCAGCCGCCCGGGCCCGGTTTGCGTTGAGGGTGCCGGCCGCCAGCACGACGCCGCCCGCGATAGCGCCGAGCAGCAGCCCTATCCCCGGCAGCCAGAGGATCGCGCGGGCCGCCACCGCGTCGTCGAGCCGCCCCTCGACCCCGGCGGGGATGGTGGTGAAAAGGCTCATCGCGACCCGCCAGGCGGGCGGGTGCCGCTGGCTCACCGCAGTCGCCTGGCGATGCCCGCGGTGCAAAGCCATACCTGCTCGCAGTCGGCGGCGACGCTTGCGTTCAGCCGGCCGAGCTCATCGCGAAAGCGGCCGCCAGCGGCGGTGGCGGGGACGACGCCAGACCCGACCTCGTTGCTCACCGCGACCACGACCCGGCTGGTCGAGCGCCACGCGTGCAGCAGCCCGTCCACCCGGGCGGCGAGTTCCTTGTCCGCGCTCGCCTTGCCCGCCCACAGCCCGCACTCGTCCATGACGCCGGCCAGCCAGGTGGACAGGCAGTCCACCAGCACCGGCACCTCCGGCTGGGTCGCCTGACCGGCGCCGCCGAGGACGCCTTCGACGTCGAGCGTCTCTAGCGTCGCCCAGCGCGCGGGCCGCCGCTCTTGGTGCAGCCGTACTCGCTCGGCCCAGGCGGGATCGGCGTCGTCCGCGGGCAGGCCGCAGGCCACGTAGTCCACTCGGTCGCGGCCCCCCAGCATCCGCTCCGCGGTCACCGACTTCCCCGAGCGGGCCCCGCCGAGGACAAGCACGCGGAACGCCCGCCCGCGCCGCGGCCGCCCTGGCCACGGCAGCAGCCCGGGCGCGGCGAGCGGGCGCGGACCGCCATCGCGGACCAGCCGCATCATGCTGAGCACCCTTCCCCGACCAGAAAACCGCGAATCAGCAGATCACGCTCGTCGCCCGCGCGTCAACCGAGCCCGTTGACCGGGCCGCCCAAAAGGTCACAAGGGGGTCACGGTAGGCGAGAAAAGAGGCGCGATAGGGTGAGTCTGCCGGGCACTCGCCCGCCGGGTGAGTGCCCTGACGTCGCCGTCTGTCAGTCAGGAGAGCTCATCGTGGCCTATGACCCATTCGGGTCTGGTGACTTCGGCGCCAGTCCCTTCGACGACATCTTCGCGCGCTTCTTCGGCGGCGCGGCCCCGCAGCGGCCCCAGCGGGTCGACATCGGCCAGCTCCTGACCGAGCAGGGACGCGAGGTGATCAGAGACGCCGCCACCGAGGCCGCCCGGTGGGGCGACGCCGACCTCGACACCGACCACCTGCTGTGGGCGGCCACCAGGCAGGAGCCGGTCCGCCGCCTGCTGAGCGCGGCGGGCGCGGACCCGGACGCCATCGCCAGGCAGATCGAGTCACAGGCCGAGCACGGCCAGCCCCGCGAGGACGCACCGAACCTCACGCCGGCGGCCAAGCGCGCGCTGCTCGACGCGCGGCAGATCTCCCGCGCCCTCGGCTCCTCCTACATAGGCCCCGAGCATCTGCTGTTCGCGCTCGCCGTCAACCCGGAGTCGGCCGCCGGCCGGGCTCTCCGCGATGCCCATGTCACCCCGGAGGCGCTGCAAGAAGCGGTGACCAGCGGCCGGAGCGGGGGAGGGGGCAGGAAGCCGCCGTCAGACACCCCCACCATCGACCAGTTCGGCACCGACCTCACGGCGATGGCCCGCGAGGGCCAGGTGGACCCGGTGGTCGGCCGCGACCAGGAGATCGAGCAGACCGTCGAGGTGCTGTCCAGGCGGACCAAGAACAACCCGGTGCTCATCGGCGAGCCCGGCGTCGGGAAGACCGCGATCGTTGAGGGCATCGCCCAGCGGATCGTCGACGGGGACGTGCCGGACCTGCTGCGCGACAAGCGCCTAGTCCAGATCGACCTGGGCGGCATGGTCGCGGGCACCCGCTACCGCGGTGACTTCGAAGAGCGGCTGAAGAAGGTCATCGACGAGATCCGCGGGCACCGCGACGACCTGATCATCTTCATCGACGAGCTGCACACGGTCGTCGGGGCCGGCGCGGGCGAAGGCGCGATGGACGCGGCGAACATGCTCAAGCCCGCCCTCGCCCGGGGAGAGCTGCACATCGTCGGCGCCACCACGATCGACGAGTACCGCAAGGACATCGAGAAGGACGCCGCGCTCGAGCGGCGGTTCCAGCCGATCCTCGTCCCCGAGCCGTCGGTCGCGGACACCATCGAGATCCTGCGGGGCCTGCGCGACCGCTATGAGGCGCATCACCAGGTTCGCTTCACCGACGAGGCGCTGGTCGCGGCGGCGGAGCTGTCCGACCGGTACATCACCGACCGGTTCCTGCCGGACAAGGCGATCGACCTCGTCGACCAGGCAGGCGCCCGGGTCCGGCTGCGCAACCGGACCCCGGCCAGGGACCGCCGCGAGGCCGAGCAGCGCCTGCAGCAGCTGCAACGGGAGAAGGACGAGGCCGTGGCCGTGGAGGATTACGGCCGGGCCGCAGAGCTGCGCGACCAGATCACCGAGCTGACCCAGCGCCCGGAGGACACGGCGGACGCCGGGGGCAAGGCGGAGAAGACGGTTCCCGAGGTCGGCCCCGCCGACATCGCGGAGGTCGTCTCCCGGGCGACCGGCATCCCCGTCACCCAGCTCACCCAGGAGGAACGGGAGCGGCTCCTCCAGCTTGAGGAGCACCTGCACCAGCGTGTCATCGGCCAGGACGACGCGGTCGCGGCCGTCGCGGAGGCGGTGCGCCGCTCCCGCGCCGGCCTTTCCGACCCGGATCGCCCGATCGGCAGCTTCCTGTTCCTCGGGCCGACCGGCGTCGGCAAGACCGAGCTGGCCCGCGCCCTGGCGGAGGCGCTGTTCGGCAGCGAGGGCCGGATGGTCCGCATCGACATGAGCGAGTTCCAGGAACGGCACACGGTCAGCCGGCTGGTCGGCGCCCCGCCCGGTTACGTCGGCTACGAGGAGGCGGGCCAGCTCACCGAGGCGGTGCGGCGCACCCCGTACACCGTCCTGCTGCTCGACGAGATCGAGAAGGCGCACCCGGACGTCTTCAACATCCTGCTGCAAGTCCTGGACGACGGGCGGCTCACCGACGGCCAGGGCCGGACGGTGGACTTCAAGAACACCGTCGTGATCATGACGAGCAACCTCGGCTCCGACGTGATCGGCAGGCGCAGGCTCGGCTTCGACGGCGGCGGGGAGTCCACGGCCACGGAGGACGCGGAACTGCGGACCAGGATCATGACGCGGCTGCGGGAGTCGTTCCGTCCGGAGTTCCTCAACCGCATCGACGAGATCATCGTGTTCCGGCAGCTCGACGAGACGCAGCTGCGGCAGATCACCAGCCTGCTTCTCGAAGAGACCACCCGCCGCCTGCACGCGCAGGACATCACGGTGGACTTCACGACGGAAGCGGTCGACTGGCTCGCCAAGCGCGGCTTCCAGCCCGAGTACGGCGCCCGCCCGCTGCGCCGCACGATTCAGCGGGAGGTCGACAACGGGCTGTCGTCGATGCTGCTCGACGGCCGCCTGCAATCCGGCCAGCACGTCACCGTCGACAGCGAGGACGACAAGCTCGTGTTCCGCGTGACGGACCAGCCCCAGGTCCCGGCCCAGGTCATCCAGTCCGACCAGGAGGCCGCCGCCCGCCAGCCCTAACCGGGACTAGACCTTGGCGGCGGTTGCGTGGGCCTGCTTGCGGGCGGCCGCCAGTTCGATCGCGAACGGCAAGGCCCCGTGCTTTACCCCGTCCTGCCAGGTCATGATGGGAGCCGAAGACCGGCCGGCCAGGAGCTGGAGCCGTCGCGGCGGGGCGAACTGGATGGCCGAGATGTCCGTGAGTTTGAGCCGGACCGCAGCCCCGCCGCTCGCGAGGATCAGCGCGCCCGGCGAGTACCCGAGCGTGCAGCTTCCCCGTAGCGTCTCCGGCCGGGCGAGACGCAGTCGGCTGGCGTCGACCGTGACGATGCGCCCCCGTCGGGCGGCGATGACGCGCTGGTCCCCGGTCGCCTTGATGCGCGCGTTCAGCCGGGCGCGCTCGTGACGGTTCCGCAGCAGCTTCAGCGTCGTGAGCGTCCCCGCCGGCGGCTCGCTCGTCCAGCGCCAGCCCACGAAAAGGGTGAGCAGGTACGTCACGAGGTCCATCCACAGTGACGGGTACAAGTAGCCGTTCGTGAGCGTGGCCCAGAGGTAGGGGCCGCTCAGCAGGGCGTAGTTCCAGCCCCGGCCGATTGCCCAGTCCTCCTCGAAGCTGCGGCTAAGGATCGCGATCGCCGCCCCGCTGATGACGACCGAGTACGCGAGGCCGGCGAGCAGCACGAATCCTTCCGTGACGACCACGCGGGCGACCTCAGGCGACACCCCCCAGCGGGCCGATTGCGCGGTCAGCGACGCGCCCAGGTCCTTGCCGAAAAGCAGCAGGTCACCGCATATCAGTGAGGTGAAGACGTATTCCGTTGTCCAGCGCAGGTAGCGCCACGCGCGTCGCGTGCGCTGCGCGCGCTGCGTGCGTGACGGATCGGCCCGCCCGGCCTCCCGCGCAAAGGTTGAGACATCGGCGTACCGCCCGCCCAGGTGACGCTCCTGCCGCCACCGAAGCGCGACCGGTAGTCCCGCCAGGGTCCACCCGGCCGCCAGCCACACGGCGGTGACCCGGAATTGATGCGTGCTGACGATGCCAAACCGCCTGAGCGCAGTGGACATCATCCACAGGTCGAAGGCGAGGTAAAAGAGCGCGAAGCCGTAGCCAAGTAGCCGCTCCGTCGGGCCGCGTCCGCCGCGGTTCAAGACGAAGAGGGTAGCGATGGTGAAGGCAAGCGCGGCCCAGCCAAGGTTCTCCGCCGCGATCATGAGTCCCAGCCCCTCATCCGGCCACCGACGTGGCCGCTCCTCAGTCCGGAGGAGTCTGGGCGGGCGGAGATACGTCGGCCCGGGCGCTCATCAGGAACGCGCCCGGGCCGACGAACTCAGTGCCTTAACTCATGCGCAGCCATACGGTCGTGTCCTGCGGCAGCAGGCCGTCGTCGACGGGCCCGCTGGCGAGCAAGACGCCGCCGTGCGGCGGCAGGCCGACGGGCGCACCCGACAGGTTGACTATGCAGCGCACGGCCTCACCCGCCCCGGCCACGCCCCGGTCGAAGGCAAGCACCCCGTCCGCCGAGGACTGCCAGGTCAGCGGCGAGTCGTCGAGCGTCGCCTCCGACCGCCGGATGTGCAGCGCCGCGCGGTACAGCTTGAGCATGGAGCCCGGGTGGGCGGACTCGGCCGCCACGGTCAGGTCGCGCCACTCCTTCGGCTGCGGCAGCCACGGCTCCGCCGACGCCCCGGCGGGCGAGAAGCCGAACGGCGGCTCGGTTCCCGACCACGGCAACGGCACCCGGCTGCCGTCGCGCCCGGGGTCGGCGCCGTGCGTCCTGGCCCAGATCGGGTCCTGGCGCAGCTCGTCGGGGATGTCCTGGACCTCCCACAGGCCCAGTTCCTCGCCCTGGTAGATGTACACAGACCCGGGCAGCGCCATCATCAGCAGCGCCGCCGCCCGGGCCCGCTGCGTGCCGAGCGCCAGGTCGACCGCGAGGCCGTGGAAGTACGCCCGCCGGTCAAGGCTGAACGCGGTGTCGGAACGCCCGTACCTGGACACGACCCGGTCCACGTCGTGATTGGAGAGCACCCAGGTGGCGGGCGCACCGAGCGGCGCGTTGAGCGCCAGCGTCTCGTCGATGACACGGCGCAACGAGGAAGCGTCCCACGGGCAGTTCAGGTACGGGAAGTTGAACACGGTGTGCAGCTCGTGCGGCCCCACGTAGCGAGCGAGCCTGGTGTCGTCCGGCAGCCAGACCTCGCCGATCAGCATCCGCGCGCCGTAGGAGTCGGCGATGCCCCGCCACGCCTGGTAGATGGCGTGAACTTCGTCGCGGTCCATGAAGGGATGCGCCGGGCCGGGCTGTTCCGAGCCCGTCACGTCCGGCAGCGCGGCGTCCTTGCTCAGGAGCGCGGCCGAGTCGATCCTGATGCCGTCCACGCCGCGGGAAAACCAGAACCGCAGCACGTCCTCGAACTCGCGGCGCACGTCGGCCGACGCCCAGTTGAAGTCCGGCTGCTCGGGCGCGAACAAGTGCAGGTACCACTCGCCGAGGAAGCCGTCCGGCTCAACGACGCGCGTCCAGGCGGGCCCGCCGAAAATCGACTGCCAGTTGTTCGGCGGCAGCGAGCCGTCGGGCCCGCGCCCGGGCCGAAACCAGAACCGGGAGCGCTCAACGGAGCCGGGCCCCGCGGCCAGCGCGGCGGCGAACCACGGGTGCCGGTCCGAGCCGTGGTTAGGCACGACGTCAATGATGATCTTGATGTCGTGCGCGTGCGCCTCGGCGATCAGCGCGTCGGCGTCGTCGAGCGTGCCGAAGACCGGGTCGATCGACCGGTAGTCAGAGATGTCGTACCCGGCGTCGGCCATCGGCGACGGGTACCACGGGTTGAACCAGATCGCGTCGATGCCGAGCGCGGCCAGGTACGGCAGGTGCGCCCTTGCGCCCGCCAGGTCGCCGATGCCGTCGCCGTCGCCGTCAGCGAAGCTGCGCACGTAGAGCTGGTAGATCGCGGCCGCGCGCCACCAGGAATCGGGCGACGGGGATGAGGGTGCGGACGGCGTGGGCACGGGGAACCTGCTTTCTCGTGGAGCGGGAAACGGCATGCGGCAGCGGCTGTACGGGCGCGAAAGAACCAAACCGGCAGGTCAGCCTCTGATGCCGCCGGAGGTGAGGCCGGCCATGATATTTCGCTGGAAGATGAGGAAGAACGCGATCGTCGGTACCGCGGCCATCGCGGAGGCGGCGATGAGCAGGTTCTCAGGCGTGCCGCCGCCGTATGAGGCCTGCCAGATGCCGACGTTCAGGGTCTCCCTCGTCGGGGTGTACCCGTACTCGACTAGCAGCGGCCAGAGGAAGTCCTTCCAGACCGCGACCAGGCTGAAGATCGAGACCACGGCGATGATCGGCCGCGATATGGGCAGCACGATCCTCCACAGGATCATCAGCCGGGACGCGCCGTCCACCGAGGCCGCGTCGATGTAGTCCGTCGGTATCGAGTCGAAGAACCGCTTGAGCAGGAAGATGTTGAACGCGTTGGCCACCGACGGCAGCCAGATGGCGGCCGGCGAGCCGATCAGGTTCCAGTGGAAGAACGGAAGGTTGTCCACCGTCAGGAACTGCGGTACCACGAGCACGGTGACCGGGATCATCAGCGTGGCCAGCATGAGGTAGAGCACTACGTTCCCGAGCACGGGCCGAAGCTTGGACAGCGAGTACGCGGCGGCCACGTCGAAGACGAGCTGGAACGCCAGTGCGCCGAATGCGTAGTAGGCGGTGTTCCACAGCATCAGCCCGACATCGAGCCGGTTCCACGACTGCACGAAGTTCCCGGGGTTCAACTGATGCGGGTAGAGCGTCGGCGGTGTCGCGATCGTTTCCTGCGTCGACTTGAGCCCGTCGGCGAACAGGAAGTACATCGGCCCGATGAACACGAGCGTGAACGCCACGAGCACCAGGGTCAGCGTGACGCGGTAGATGATCTTGCCGCGAGGGCGGTTCAGCGAAACCGGGGATATCAGCGTCCGGGTCGAGGTCGCCTGCCGGCGCCGGGCCACCCGGGCACTGGTGGTGGCGGTGGCGAGTGAAGCCATGAGCCGTACCTCCTAGCCGCGCTCGCGGGTGACCCACAGGAACCCGCCGGAGAAGATGGCGAGCACCAGCATGAGGACCACGCCGAGCGCCGAGGCGCTGTTGTAGTTGCTCGCGCCGCTCATCGCGAACGCGTACTGGTAGATGAGCATCACCACGGACTGGACGTTGTCGTCCACGCCACCGCCGCCGTTGGTCAGCACGAAGGACTCGATGAACATCTGCATGGTGGCGACGACCTGCAGCATCAGCAGCAGGATGAGGATCAGCCGGGTCTGCGGGATGGTCACGTGCCTGACCCGCCGCAGGATGCCCGCTCCCTCGAGCTCGGCGGCCTCGTACAGCTCGCCGGGGATGTTCTGCAACGCGGCCAGGTAGATCAGCGTCGCGCTGCCCATGTTCATCCAGGTCGACGCGATCACCACCGAAATCATCGCGGTGCTGACGAACCCGGTGCCCGGACTCAGGACCCACTGCGACTGCGGCAGGTGCAGGATGCGCAGGATGTCGTCGAACAGCCCGTACTGCGGGTTGTAGAAGTAGGCGAACAGCAAGAGCGCAGAGGCGGGCGGCAGCATCACCGGCAGGTAGACGAGCGCCCGCAGGTAACCGCGCGCGTGCCGCAGCTCGTTCAGCACGATCGCCACCACGAACGGGACCGCGAACCCGATCACCAGCGCGAGCAGGGTGAACTCGATCGTGTTCCGCCAGGCCTGCCAGAACGTCGGGTCGTGAAAGATCCGGAGGTAGTTCGCCCAGCCGGCCCACGTGTTCCCGCCGCCGTAGACCGGCTTCTGGAAGCTCATGATGACTTCGCGGACGATCGGGTACCAGGAGAAGAAAGAGAAGCAGAGTACGGCGCCGATAAGGAACCCCCACGCCCCGGCGTTCCGCCGTGCCCTGGGCAGCAGCGACCGGGGCCGCTGCCCGCGCGCGGCGGGCGCGGCCGTGGCGCCCCGCGCGACACCGGTGAGAACGTTCGCCATCGCTTCTCCTGTCCGTTGTAGTGATGGCCGGGCCGGGCGCGGGGCGGGCGGCTGAGGTCGCCGCCCGCCCCGCGCTCGGCTGAGGGGGATCAATAAGGAGTCGTCCGAACGAATTCGGCTTCCTGACCTACGCCCCGCTGTTTGCCAGGAGGGTGTTGACGTTCGTCGACGCGGTCTTGAGCAGCGCCGGGATATTCGCGTTGGGGTCGGTAAGCACGGCCAGCATGACCGGGTCAAGCGTCTTGTAGACGGCCTGAGCATCGGTCGGCTCTCCGTCGCCCTTCTCCTGCGCGTTGACGAACGACGTGTACTGCGAGACCGGAATCGTCGCGTACTGGGTCCGCAGCTGGTTGACCTTGGTTGCGGTCGCGCCGGTGAACAGCTCGGGCTCGGGGAAGCCGACCGGGAAGCCGTCCGCCTTCTGCCGGGCGAAGTTGAACTGTCCGACGCCGGGCGTCAGGTCCTCAAAGTTGAGCCACTTGACGCCGGCCGCGATCTGCGCCGGGGAGTCCTTCGGGGAGAAAATGAAGCTGTTACCGCCGGACAGTGAGCCCGCCGGGGTGCCGGTCAGGCTGGGCAGCGGGGCCATCCCGATGTCGCTGAGGTTGCCCTTGTCGGTCGGCACGATCACGTTGTAGATGTCGTCAGGCGCGGCGATGTACATGCCGAGCTTGCCCGCGGCGAACTGCTGCTGCAGCGTGCCCCAGGCCAGGCCCTGGGTGGGGCTCATCGCCTTGTCGGTGAACCGCATCGTGTGCAGCGCCTGGAGGACCTGCTGGGCGTCCGCGGTGTTGAAGGCCGCCGTCGGCGGAGAGGTCGAGTTGTTGACCATCGAGCCGCCGAGGGCGTCGATGTACGAGGAGAAGTGCCAGCCGCCGTTGTTGCCCGCGCTGTAGTCACCCCAGCCCTCGATGCCGTTGCCGAGCTTGGCGATGGCGGTGGCGTCCGTCTCGACCTGCGCCCACGTGGTCGGCGGCTGGTCGGGGTTGAGTCCCGCCTCCTGGAAGAGCTTCCTGTTGTAGATGAGGCCCTGCGTGTAGTTGGAGGTCGGCAGGCCGTACAGCGTCTTGCCCGCGGTCACCGCCTTCATCGAGCCCGCGTCGATGTCGTTCAGGTTCGGCACCGTCTTGGCGTTCACGTACTGGGTGATGTTCGCCGCCTGGCCGGCCAGCAGAATCTGCGGCAGGTCAGTGAAGTAGGCGTAGTAGAGGTTCGTCTCGGTCCCGGCCCGCAGCATCGCGGTGAACTGCGCCGGCACCGCGTCGCACGGGTAGTTGTAGACGCTGTTGATGGTGATGTTGGGGTTAGCCTTCTCGAAGATGGCTATGTCCTCAATCCACTCCTTGTGCTGCACCGGCTGCTGCGCCGCTGGCGGCGCGCAGTCGATGCTTATGGTGACCTTGCCGCCTGACCCGGACGCGGAGTTGTTCGCGCTCGAGTTGCTTGAGCAGGCCGCGGCGGCGAGCACGAGGCCCGCCAAGGCGGCGACCGCGACCACCGGGCGGTGGCGCAGTCTGTGATACTTGCTGCTCATCGCTCCATCCCTTCCATGGGCTGAACAAGGGCGATGGTCCACGCCCGCTGGGCCCGGGCGCCGTCGCCGTTAGGGTGAACATACATAGCCAGACAATGCTCGGCAAGATCCTGATGATCTGATGCAAAGAAATAACTTTCATACGCAGGTCCATGACTACGGTCGATGACATGTCTGAAACCTCCGCAAAGGCTGCCAGCCTGCGGTTTCTGCTCCGCAGCTAAGATCATTAGCCGGCAGCGGGCAGCAAGATATCTCTCTGATAACGCAATTATTTGCGTTGAGATGACGTACTCTTGCAGCATGACGCGTACTCCTGCCCGGCGGCTGGCCGAGGTGGCGAAGAAGGTCGGGGTCAGCGAGGCCACCGTGAGCCGCGTGCTCAACGGCAAGCCTGGCGTCTCCGACACCACGAGGGAATCGGTGCTCACCGCCCTGGACGTGCTCGGCTACGAGCGCCCGAGCAAGCTCCGCGGCCAGCGGGCCCGGCTGATCGGCCTGGTGCTGCCCGAGGTGCAGAACCCGATCTTCCCGGCGCTCGCCGAGGTCATCGGGGCCAACCTCGCGCAGCGAGGGTTCACCCCCGTGCTCTGCGCGCGGACCGCGGGCGGCCTGTCCGAGGCCAACTACGTGGACATGCTCCTTGAGCAGCACGCGTCGGGGGTCGTGTTCACCGGCGGCAACTTCGCCGAGGCCGCCGCCTCGCACGAGCACTACCGGCTGCTGCGCGCCCGGGGCGTCCCCGTCGTGCTGATCAACGCGCTGGCCGACAACCTCGGCTTCCCGTGCGTGTCGACCGACGACGGGTCGGCGGCCGTCCAGGCGTTCACCCACCTGTCCGCGCTCGGTCACGAGCGCATCGGCCTGGTGCTCGGCCCGGAGGACCACATGCCGTCGCGGCGCAAGCTGGCCGCCTTCACCGAGGCCGCGCAGCGCGCGCAGATCGAGCGTGGCCCCGGTCGAGCACGCCCTGTTCTCCCTGGAGGGCGGCCAGGCCGCCACCACCAGGATGCTGCGCCAGGGCGTGACCGGCGTCATCTGCGCCAGCGACGTCCTGGCGCTCGGCGCGATCCGCGCGGTCCGCCGGGCGGGCCTGACCGTGCCCGGCGACGTCTCCGTGGTCGGCTACGACGACTCGGCCTGGCTGAACTGCACCGACCCGCCGCTCACCACGGTCCGCCAGCCGATTCAGTCCATGGGCGGCTCAGCCGTCGCCCTCCTGGTCAACCAGATGGAGACGGTGATCGCCCACCCGGAGGAGCTCCTCTTCGAACCCGAACTGGTCGTCCGCGGCTCCACCGGCCCCGCCCCAATCCGCGAGGCCTGACTTCGCGCACCGGCTGTCCACGATCACGCCCGCTTCGCGGCAGATGTCGTACGGCCGGTTAGCGGAGCCGCCGAGTAGGCGAAGGGTACGTGCTTACGCCGGCTTGGTCGCGACGCCGATTATCGCCGGGCTCACGAACGGCGGCGCCTTCGGCAGCGTGGTGTGCTCGATCGACGTGACGCTGAAGCCCGCTTGCCTGATCGTGCTGAGGGTAGGCCGGTTGCAGTCGCACCGGACCACAAGCCGGTTGAGCCAGTTCAGCCGGTCCTGCTGGCGTGCCCGCGCGGGGTCGTCGGAGCGGACGTGCTCGAGGAGCAGCAGCCGTGCCGCCGGGCCGCAGTATCCGGTGCAGTTCGCGCAGTGCCCGCGGCTGGTCTTCCACTCCGCACAGGACCAGCGTCGAGACGGCCACGTCGAAGGTGGCGTTGTCGAACGGGAGGTCCTCGGCGGGCGCCCGAAGTACCTTCGCGGCCGAACCGCGATCATGGACGCGGCGTTCCAGTCGGCGCACCATGGGGACCGACGGTTCGGTTACCGCCAGCGACTCGACTGCCGGAGGGTAACAGGCCAGGTTGGCCCCGGTCCCGCCGCCGATCTCGATCACCTGGCCGGCGGCATCGGCGAGCAGGCGCTGGCGCATGGCACGTAGCCCGGCTTCCTCGGCCCGGGCCATCTGGCGGTCGTACATCATGGCGAAAAGGCTGTCACGCAGGGACACGGCTGCCTCACTTCATTCCGGGCTCTTCGCGCTTCGAAGAGCATTCATTTACCGACCGTAAGGAGAGCGCAGTCCGGGCACATGAGGGGATCGCCTCATGTTCACCATCGTTACGCTGGGTTACGCTGGGTCAATGAAAGGCGCCGGGCGTCCGCGGGTCCGGCTGGCCGAACTCGTGGCGTCCCTGTCCCTCGGCGTGGACCTGGGCTTCGGCCAGCCGATGGAGCATGTCCTGCGCCAGTGCCTGATCGCGCTGCGGCTAGCCGAGCGCTCGGGCCTGAATGAGCAGGACCGGGCCGCGGTTTACTACACCGCCCTGCTGGTCAACGTCGGCTGCCACGCGGACGCGCACGAGCAGGCCAAGTGGTTCGGTGACGACATCACGCTGAAGGCCGGGAAGTACACCCACGAGCTGGGCAGCGTGCGCGGGGCGCTGGCCAGCATGCGGCTGGTCGGGGCGGGGAACCCCCCGCTGTACCGGTTCCGGATCGGACTTGAGTTCGCCGTGTCAGGGCACCGCGAGCTGGACGGGATGATTTCCCAGCACGCCCGCCTGGCGCGGACGCTGGCCGAGCAGCTTGGCCTGTTCGCCGGCGTTCGCGAGGCGATCGGTGCCGCATACGAGCAGTGGGACGGGCGAGGCTGGCCGGGCGAGTTGCGCGCCGCGGCGGTGCCGGTCGCGGCTAGGATCGCTCAGCTCGCCGAGTTCATGGAGGTGGCGCATCGGGTGCGCGGCATCGAGGGCGCGCGGGCGCTGGCCCGCGCGCGGTCGGGCAGGCAGTTCGATCCCGCGCTGGTGGCGCTGCTGTGCGCGGAGGCCGATGCGATCTTCCTCGGCCTGGACACGGTTCCCGCGTGGCAGGCCGTGATCGCCGCCGAGCCCGCGCTCGCCGTCGAGCTGTCGCCCGGGGAACTCGACGGCGCGCTGACGGCAATCGCCAACTTCGTGGACCTGAAGTCGCCGTTCACACTCGGTCACTCGGTCGCGGTCGCGGAACTGGCCGAGGCGGCCGGGCGCGGGCTCGGACTGCCGGCCGAGCAGACCGAGCTGCTGCGCCGGGCCGGGCTGGTGCACGGCTACGGGCGGCTCGGCGTGTCGAACTCGATCTGGGACCGGCCCGGGCCGCTGAGCGCCGGTGAATGGGAGCGCGTGCGGATGTCGCCCTACCTGACCGAGCGCATGCTGCGCCAGTCGGCGGCGCTCGCGCCACTCGGCGAGATCGCGGTGCAGCACCGCGAGCGGCTGGACGGCAGCGGGTACCCGCGAGGGCTCTACGGCGGGGCGATCTCACCTTCTCGCCCGTGTGCTCGGCGCCGCGGACGGCTACCAGGCAATGCGCGAGCCGCGGCCGTACCGGCCTGCCCGGACAGCGGAGGACGCCGCGGCCCAACTGCGTGGCGAGGTCCGCGGCGGCCGCCTCGATGGCGCCGCCGTCGATGCCGTGCTCGCGGCGGCGGGCCATCGGCTGCCCCGCCGCCGGACGGCGGTGGCGGGCCTGACCGCCCGCGAGGTGGAGGTGCTTATCCTGCTCGCGCGGGGCATGTCGAACAAGCAGATCGCGGCCAAGCTGGTGATCTCGCCGAAGACCGCGGGCAACCACGTGGAGCACATCTACGCCAAGATCGACGCCTCAAGCCGTGCGGCCGCGGCGCTGTTCGCCCTTCAGCACGGCCTGCTCCCCGAGGAGGAGATCGCGGTTCCCGCCCGGTGATCGCGCGATGCCCGGCATCGCGTCCGCTGCTAAGCCAGATAAGGCCTCATAGATTCGCGGCCGGGGTCATCGCCGGTGTCAGCGTGCGTGCCGTCTGCTCGGTGTCTTCACTGCCGCGGAATTGCTCGATCTTGCCGTCCCGGACACGCCAGTGGTGGTGCATGGTCATCGAGGCCTGCTGGCCGGTGGCGATCGACCGGAACGTCCACCGGACAAGCAGGTGGACGTCCTCGTCCCCGGCGGCGAAGCTGTGCGGGGTGAATTCCGTGATCTCGATGCTCTCGCCGAGGTCACGGAAGAAGCTCGCGACTCCTGGCTTGCCGACCCGCCGCCCGTACCACGGCGCGGCTTGGCTGGCCGCTTCGGCCGACCAGTCGACTTCGTCAGAGACGTGGTCGAGGATCGCTGCCACGTCCCCGCGTCCGACCGCGTCGTAGACTTCCTTGACGATCCTCAGGTTCTCCTGCTGGCTCATGGCTGTGCTCCAATCACTGGTACGCGGGCTTCACGGTTTGCGGGCTTCCGCCGAGCGCGCCGGTGGTCGGGTGGCGCTCGCTTGCGGTTGCCCTGAGGCAACGCTAAGGAGTCGGGCCCACCAAGGGATATCGACTGTTCAGTCGATCTTTCCGTCGGCCTAGCCGGTCCTGCTCGCAAGTCCGAGCCGCATGGCGAACATCGCCAGTGCGGCCCGCGTCGAGACCCCGCACTTGGCGTAGATGTGAACCGTGTGCGTGTGCACCGTGGCCGGGGAGATCACCAGCTCGGCGGCGATCTCGCGCTTGGTGCGGCCAACGATGAGCCGACGGAGGATCTCCAGCTCGCGCTCTGTCAGGCTCGGCCGGCGGCGGGATTGCGGCCGGGGGCGCTCCCGCGGCATCGAGCACCGCCCGGACCGCGTCACGATCCAGTGGCAGGCCGGACATGACATGTGATGCCTGCGACGGGTCGAGGGCGGCGCGGTGCGGTCGGGGCTCGCCTAGCGCGTACAGCACATCGGCCGCGGCGAGCAGGCAGGCGGCGCCATCCAGCTCGGATGCCCTCATCCCGGCCGGGTAGCCGGACCCGTCCGGCCGCTCGTGGTGACGGCTGGCCAGCTGGCCGAGCGGTGCGAGCGCCGGGGAGCGCGCCAGGATCCGGCCCGTGTGGTACGGGTGCAGGTGCACTAGGTCCCAGTCTTCCGCGCGCAGGGGGCCAGGCCGTTCCCACACGCCGGCCGGGACTGCGACCCGCCCAAGGTCATGGACCAGCCCAGCCCGGTACAGGCGCGGCGCATCGGCCGGGCTGACCCGCTCGGCCGCCGTCCGAGCCAGCCGGGCGACGCCTCGCGAGTGCCCGGTGAACCACGGGCTCTTCAGGTCGGCGGCATCACCGAACCCGGCCAGGGCCTCGTCCAGCGCCGCGTCATCCCGGAAGACGCGCCGCGGCGCTGGCTCGGCGTCCACCACCGCCGCCCACAGGTCATCGGGGTCCGAGATCCGCAGCAGCTCGGGAGGCGCCTCCAGGAATACGGCCGTGACCGCAGGATCGAGGGCACGCCCGGACCATCGCACGACGGCCTCGGTCGCGGCCGTGCCGCCGGCGACGGCCTCGAACATCACGGCCGCGTAACCGACAGCCGCGAACCGCGCCGCCTCCGCGATCTCCTCCCCAGCCCGGCCAGCGGGCACCCCGTGACCGTCGAAGCGCTCGAAGGCATCCCTGACGGCTTGACTCACCGCTTCCGGCAAGAGCAGGCGCCCGGCCAGCAGCACACCGACCTCGCAGTCCGCGCGTGCGCCCTCGGCCTTCAGTCGCGCCACGCCCTCGGGCCCGCCCAGCATCCGCAGGCGATGGGCGTCGATGCCAAGGCCCGCGAGAAACTGCATCGCCTCGGCCGGCACCGTCAGGTCGATCAGGTCGCCGCGGGCCCGGACAACGATGTCATCACCGCCGAATGCGCTGGCGATCTCGTGTGAGGTCGCCGCGCACCCGGCAAAACGCAGCAGCGTCCCGTAGTAGACCTCGCCCAGGCGGACCCGGTCGAGCCCCGCCCGCCGTGCGAGCTCGGTCGCGAGCAGGCACGCGCGCATCGCCTCACCCGGCGGATGCCCGCGCGTCAGGTCACTCGCCACCGACAGCGCCGCCACCACGCCGCCGATCCCCACCGTCTGGCGCACAACTGCAAGTCTAGGTACCCGCGGGCAACCGCAGAAGGTGCCCTGACCAGGCCCGTGCTCCTCCCGCGGCGACCCGCCGGGAAGCCAGCACGGTAGGAAGCCAGGGCCGGAGGGGATTGACGCCGGTGCGCCAGGCTGGTGGGCTTGGGTGATGGAGGGTGGGCCGGGGTTCGCCTGCCGACGGGGTGAACTGGCCCGCTTCGAGCACGCGCTGGCTGACGAGACGCGGCTGCTGCTTGTGGTGGGCGACGCCGGCGTGGGCAAGACCCGGTTCGTCACCGAGGCGCTGCGGGCCGCGGCCGATGGCGGTGTCATCGTCGTGTGGGGCGGCTGCCTGCCGCTGGCTGAGAAGCTGCCGCTGCTGCCGGTCGCGCAGGCGCTGGGTGACCTGTCCCGCCGTGCGGAGGGTCGGCTGCTTGCCGACGCGCTCGGCGCGGCTCCCGCCTACGCGCGCACCGAGATCGCACGCCTGGTCCCGGGGCTTGAGGCTCACGGGCCAGGGGGAGGTGACGGGGGCGGCGCCCGGAGCCGGCGCGGAGGCCGGTGGCTGGCAGCGGGACCGGCTGTTCTCAGCGGTAGCGGATGTCCTTGCCGCGGTGGCCGCCCGCTCGTCCGGTCAGCGTGGTCGTCGACGACGTGCACTGGGCGGACACCGCGACCCTGGACTGCCTGACCTACCTACTACGGGCGCGTGACGCGGGCGCGGTGACCACTAGTGGCCACCTGCCGCGGCGATGAGGCGCCGCTGGACGAACACGTCGTGTCGGTGGCTGGCGCACGTGCGCGGCAGCGGCCCGGTGGAGGAGATCGGGCTGGGGCCGTTGAGTAGGGCCGAGGCTGGCTGACCAGGTCGCCGCGCTGGCGGGCGGCCCGGTGCCGGGCGGCTGGCCGATGAGGTGTTCGCCCGCGCGGAGGGCAACCCGTTCTTCACCGAGCAGCTGGTCGCGGCGGCGCTGGCGGACGTCGGCCAGGACAGCGCCGCGGTGTGCACGGACAGCGGCTCGGACGGTGCGGCGCGCAGCGTGGCAAGCGGGGCGGCGGATCCGGGTGACGTTGGCGGCTTGCGCGGGCTGCCGTCCGCGCTGCCGGTCCGACTGGCGGAGCTGCTGCTGACGCGGTCTAAGCGGTGCGGCCCGGACGCGCAGGCGGTGCTGGCCGCGTTGTCGGTGGCGGGCCGGCCGCAGGATGAGTGGGCGCTCGCCTACGTCACCGGGCGGGACCAGACGGCGGTACGCCAGGGGCTGCGTGAACTGGCCGCGGCCCGGCTCCTCGCCGATCCCGGCATCGAGCCCGCGGTCGGCTCCGTAGCCCGCCATGTGGTCGGCGAAGCGGGCCAGGCGCGCAGTGGCGGACCGGTCGGGTTGAGCAGGCCGCGGCACGCGCTGCTCGCCGAGGCGGTGGCCGGTGCGCTGCCGCCCGGCGAGCGGGTGGAGTTGCACGAGCGGACCGCGGAGACGCTCGAATCAGCGGGCGATGAGAACCTGGCGGCCGAGGCGGCCGGACACTGGCTCGCGGCGGGGCGGCCGCGCAGGGAACTGACCGCCCGGGTAACGGCGGGCCGGGCCGCCGCGCGGGTATTCGGCTACGCCGAGGCGGCGGCGCACTTCCAGCGGGCGATCGCGCTGTGCCGCGACCGGCCCGATCTCGTCGACCTGCTCGCCGCGGGCTCCCCGTCCGGGACCGGTCCGCCCGGGACCAGCCCACAGGGAATGGGCATGCCCGGTCTGCCTGAGCTGTACGTGGGGGCGGTCGACGCGCTGGAGATCGCCGGCGACAGCGAACGGGCCAGCGTGCTGGCCGAGGAGGGCACATGCCCGTTTGCCGCTCATCCAGAACCGGCCATTGCCGCGATGGTCATCGCGCGCGCCGCGGACTTCCAGATGCGGTCGCGGCCCGAGGCGGCCCTTGGGCTGCTTCAGGAAGCCATCGGGCTGGTCAGCGACGGACCGCCGTCTGCCGTCCAGGCCGAGGCCTACTACCGCTACGGCCGTGTCTTCCTAGAGACCGGCGTCGGGGACGAGGAGGATAGCCGGGCAGCCTTGGAACGGGCGGCGGCGATCGCGGCGGTGGCCGGCCCAGCGGCGCTGGTCCCGCGCAGCCTGCTCATGCTCGCCTGGCCTGCATCGATGCGCGGTGCGGCCGAGGAGGAACTCGCGTTGCTCGGCCGGGCGCGGGAGCTAGCCGAGGCGTGCGGGGACGGGGAGTCCCTGTTGTGGATAACCTGCTCGGAAAGTGCCGTACATTACGGCGCTGGCAGGATGGAAGCCGCCCTGCAGTCGAACCTGACCGGGCTGCGAACCGCTCGTCAGCTGGGGCGACAGGACGGCGCGGAGGCCGTGATGTTGGCCGCCAACGCCTGCGGCGCACTCCTCGACAGGGGATGTGTAGCCGAGGCCGGTGCGCTGATCGATCCCCTAACGAGCGGTCAGCCCGACCTTCAGCATGTCTACCTGCACCTGAACCGCATCCGGGTCGACATGCTGCGCGGTGACCTGGAAGCGGCGGTGCGTCGGCTCCGGGTGGTCCAGGCCGTCACCGCTGGCAAGGTCGGCTGGTTCCGCGCGCAGGACTACGAGCCATTGGTTGCCGCTGAGCTGGCACTATGGACCGGGCGGCCCGGGGCGGCCCTAGCCGAAGTCACCAGGGAACTGTCCTCGCTCTCCCTGCCCTTCATGTATGTAGCTGGATCGCTGCTGATCGCGGGCATGCGGGCCTTCGCGGACCTGGCCGAGGCGGCCAGGTCCCGCCGGGACGACGCGGCGGAGGCCGATGCCGTGGCCGCCGCGGCCAACCTGGTGTCGTGGGTGGACCGGCTGGAGGTCGCCCCGTTCGCCGATTGTCCGGCGAACGTGTATCCCCCCGCCGAGCGGGCCACCTGGAAGGCCGAGCGCGTCAGGTTGAGCGGGGACGGCGATTCGACCGCCTGGGCGGCGGCCGCCAAGACCTGGGTCGACTTGGGGCACGTGAACCGGGCCGCCTACGCGTGGTGGCGCCAGGCCCAGGCGCTGCTCGACGGGGGACACCCCGCCGCGGCGGCCGCCCCGCCGCTGCGGGCCGCTGCCACGACGGCCACGGGCCACGCCCCGCTGCTGCGCCCAGGTCCGCGCGCTGGCCGAGCGGCGCGCGTTGACCTGCGCGAGCCTTCCACAGCCGTTCCCGGTCCCGCGTCGGCCATGACCAGGGAGCCGCACAGTCACTGGCTGACCGACCGCGAGCTGTCGGTGCTGCGCCTGCTGGCCCGCGGCCGGACCAACGCGCAGATCGGCGCCGAGCTGTACATGAGTCCCAAGACCGCCAGCGTGCACGTCTCCAGCATCTTCCGCAAGCTCGGCGTCGCCGGCCGCGCGCATGCCGCCGCGGTCGCCGAGCGGGCCGGCCTGCTGGACAGCCCTACATCCCTAGCGTCTACGTCGGCCGAGGCCGGGACGCCCCTCGCGCAGTGCCTGCCCATCCTGGCACCGCCCGGCCGCCCGCCGGCCTGGCTGGCTGCCGGAGACCGCCGGGGTACCGGCGGGAGCCGCAGCTAAGGACCTCAAGTCCGGGAGCTAAGGAAAATCCGTGCCTGGTCCGACGCGATCGCCCGATGCGCGCCGCCTGGCCTTATCCGCATTCTCTGAAGTAACTGAACAATCCGCATCATCCCCGGATGCAATCATGAACCGCATCCGCGCCATCGGCCGTCGCATCGCCCTGCTCGCCCGCCTGGTCACCGTTCTCGTGGCGCGCGCCGGGCCCTCCCGGTGTTCGCCCGTCAATTCCCGTCCGGCAGCGTGGCGCAGGCGCCCGCGTCAACGGCCCCCGCGACCGCCTATGCCGTCGCGGCGGCATGGCCGGCGGGCAGATCGCCCTGATCGCCGTCGTGGCCGCCCTCGTGGCCGCGGTCGTAGCCGTGCTCGTCGACCGCGCCCACGCCGCTCGCCCGCTGTGGCCACCCCCCAGGGCGTGCCGTGCCCAAAGTGAACCGCGCAACCTTCCAAGCACCCGGCCCGCGACCGCTGGACCGCGCGTCCGGCGATCAGCGGCATGTGCCATCGGTGCCGTCACGGCGGGAATCCGGGCTGCTGCCGGAGGGCCTCCTGCTCGCGGAACGCGGCGGCGATCGCCGCGTGCCGCTCGGCGACCATCGGGTACCAGTCCGGGTGGGTGAGCGCGTACAGGTCGCCGCGCTTGATCGCCCGGACCACCACGGCCCCGGCGTCCACCGGGTAGATCCACCGGTACCGCGGGTTGTCCTCGAGCTCGATGTCGATGTCTTTGAAACCCGCGTCCGGCAGGTCGGCGGGCCGGTTGCGCGATGAGTTGCCGATGTTGGTGTGCACGGTCCCCGGGCAGAGGACGGACACGCCCACCCGCGAGTTGTCCGCCGCCAGTTCGGCGGCGAGCACCTCGGTGAGCCCCACCACCCCGAACTTGGCCGCCGCGTAGGCGCCGAGCCGCGGCCCGGCGACCAGGCCGGCCATGGAAGCGGTGTTCACGATGTGCCCGCCGTCCCGGTTCCGCTTCAGGATGGGCAGGAACGTGTGCACGCCGTGGATGACGCCCCACAGGTTCACGCCGATCATCCAGCGCCAGTCGTCCAGCGTCAGGTCGGCGACGGGCGCGAGCGGCCCGATGCCCGCGTTGTTGCAGACCACGTGCACGGCACCGAAAGTTTCGAGGACCTGGCCGGCCAGCGCGTCGACGCTGGCCGGGTCGCTGACGTCCACGGGCACCGCCAGGGCGGCGCCGATCTCCGCGGCGGTCGCCGCCAGCGCGTCGCGCTGGATGTCGGCGATGATGACCCGCGCGCCCTCGGCGATGAGCTGGGTGGCGATCCCCTTGCCGATGCCCGACGCCCCGCCGGTCACCACGGCCACCTTGCCGCCCAGGTCGGGCAGCCCGCTCATCGGGTAATCCCTGTCCGCCATGGGCAGCTCCTTCGCACCCAGTGACCGTTTCGTCCCTACGTCCCCGAGACTCCCCGATCACCTGGCCGCACGCAATGGCCCGCGGACACAGAAAGTGGATAGCTGTGCACACCCCAGTGTGCCCAGCTATCCACTATGTGCTCAGAACAAGGAACCTACGCGGTCGCGGCCGCCGCCGTCACGCCCGCCGACAGCGGGTGCCCGATCGACTCGCCGGAGGCCGGGTCGAAGAAGTGCAGCCGGGTGGTGTCGATCGCCAGCTGGAGCGGCTGGCCGGGGCGGACCGCGGAGCGGGAGGACACCCGCGCCGTCCACAGCGACTTGCCGCCCGCCAGCGCGGTCACGGTGTCGTCCTCGTCGTCGTCGCCGCGGGCCGCGCTGGTGATCGAGGCGTGCTCGACCGGCGGCGCGTCGATCGTGAAGATCGCGTGGATCTCGGTGCCCAGGCCCTCGGTGACCCCGGCGGTGACGTCGATCCGCGGCCACGTGGCGTCGCCGAAGGCGGCGTCCTCGAAGTCCGAGGGGCGGATGCCGAGGATGACCTTCTTGCCGAAGTACTGGTCAAGGCCGGGCTTGCCGGCGATGACCGAGGCCGGCACCGGCAGCTTGTAGCCCGCGAACGCCACGGCCGGGCCGTCGTCGCGCACGAGGTCCGCCGAGGCGAAGTTCATCGCGGGCGAGCCGATGAACCCGGCGACGAACAGGTTGACCGGGGAGTCGAACAGCGTCTGCGGGGTGTCGACCTGCTGCAGCTGCCCGTCGCGCAGCACGCAGACCTGGTCGCCGAGGGTCATGGCCTCGACCTGGTCGTGGGTGACGTACACGGTGGTGGTGCCGAGCCGCTCGTGCAGCTGGTTCAGCGCCGCCCGCATCGACACGCGCAGCTTGGCGTCCAGGTTGGACAGCGGCTCGTCCATCAGGAACGCGGCGGGCTCGCGGACGATCGCCCGGCCCATCGCCACCCGCTGGCGCTGGCCGCCGGACAGCGCGGCGGGCTTGCGGGCCAGGTACGGCTCGAGGCCGAGCATCTCCGCCGCCTCGCCGACCCGCCGCTTGATCTCCGCCTTGGGCGTGTGCCGCAGCTTCAGCCCGAACGCCAGGTTGTCCGCCACGGTCATGTGCGGGTAGAGCGCGTAGTTCTGGAACACCATCGCGATGTCGCGGTCCTTCGGCGGCAGGTCGTTGACCACCCGGTCGCCGATCGAGATGGTTCCGCCGGTGATTTCCTCTAGCCCGGCGATGGACCGCAGGGCGGTCGACTTCCCGCACCCGGAAGGCCCGACGAGCACCATGAACTCGCCTTCCTTCACCTCAAGGTTCAGGTCGTCGAGCGCCTTGACGCCCCCGCCGTAAACCTTCTCCACGTGGTCGAGCGCGATACGCGCCATTCGGAGACCTCCATGTCCGGACCCTGCCCGCGGGTTGGGCGCCATCCTAACCGATAAGTTTCTTTACAGATACCGGCGTGTCGAGCACCCTATCAATACCCACGGTACGTAGCGGGCCAGTCAGTGTGAACGAACCCGTCAGTGGCAAATCGTCAGAAGAGCCGCCAACGGTCACTGTGATGGTGCCGGGCTCGACGATCCGCGTCAAGTCCCGGCCGGTAAACGAGGTCCGGTCCGCGTGCAGCCGGAACGTGACGCGGGCCGCCTCGCCTGGCGCCAGCGAAGCCCGCGCGAACCCCGCGAGCCACTGAACCGGCCGCACCACCGAGGAAACGGGATCGCCCAGGTAGAGCTGGACGACCTCGGTCCCGGCGACCGGCCCGGTGTTGCGCATGGTGCACGATATCCGCACTTCGCCATCGGTCGATACCTCGTCCGCGGACAGCTCCAGGTCCGCGTACTCGAACGTGGTGTACGAGAGCCCGTGCCCGAACGCGAAGAGCGGCGTGGGGTCGACCGTGCTCGCGTTGTGCCGCGCGGCGTTCTTGGACCGCAGGTAGGTCGAGGGCCGCCCCCCGTCGTCGCGGGGGATCTCGACCGGCAGCCTGCCGCTTGGCGTCACCCGCCCGGTGAGCACCCCGGCGATCGCCTGCCCGCCCTCCTCGCCGGGGAAGAACGTCTGCACCACGGCCGCCAGCCGGCCCGCGATCGCGCCGAGCGCGTACGGCCGCCCGGTGACCAGCACCGCGACCACCGGGACGCCGGTGTCCGCGAGCGCGTGCAGCAGCCGCTCCTGCCCGCCGGGGAGCCTCAGCTCGGCGGCGTCGCAGCCCTCGCCGCTCGTCCCGTGTCCCCACAGGCCGGCCTCGTCGCCCACGACCGCCACGATCACGTCGGCGGAACGACTTTGGCTGACTGCCTCGGCGAACCCCGATTCATCCGGTGTGCGGACGTCGCAGCCGCGCGCGTGCCCGGTCACGGTGACGCCCTCGGCGCGCAGCGCGTCGAGCACGGTGGCGACCTCGACGCCCGCCCCGCCGCTGGAGCCGTCGAACCGCCGCATGTGGCCGAGGTGCCTGGGCATCGTGTACCCGCCGAAGAACGCGAGCGGCTCGTCCGCGAGCGGCCCGACGACGGCGACCCTGGCGTTCGCCGCCAGCGGCAGCGGGCGGTCGCCAGTGCTGTCGCCGTGTTGTGGCCCGTGCCGTTCGCCAGCAGGATCACGGATTCCTCGGCGAGCCGCCTGGCGATGTCCCGCTGCGCGGGCGGGTCCAGGTCCGGCACGTCCGCCGCCTGGTCGGCTCGCGGCGACCAGCCGGGGTCGAGCAGGCCAAGGTCGAGCTTCTGCCTGAGCACGCGCGCCGCCGCGCGGTCGATGAGCTCGGCCGGCACCTCGCCGGCCGCGGCCGCGTCGAGCAGCGGCTCGCCGAAGCAGCGGGTGCCTGGCAGTTCGACGTCAACCCCGGCGGCGAGCGCGAGGGCCGCCGCCTCGCCCTGGCTGGCCGCGACCGCGTGCTGCAACTCAAGGAAGGAGATCGCGTAGTAGTCGGAGACGGCCACCCCGTCGAAGCCGTACTCCTCGCGCAGCACGGTGGTCAGCAGGCGGGGATCGGCGCTGGCAGGCACGCCGTCGATGTCGACGTAGCTCGGCATCACCGAGCGCGCGCGGCCGAGCCGCAGGGCCATCTCGAACGGGACGAGGATCACGTCGGCGAGCTCGCGCGGGCCCATCGACACGGGGGCGTGGTTCCGCCCGGCGCGGGAGGCGGCGTAGGCGGCGAAGTGCTTGAGCGTGGCCTGGATGCCGGACCGCTGCAGCCCGCGCACGTACTCGGTCCCGATGACGCCGACCAGGTAGGGGTCCTCGCCGATGGTCTCCTCGGTGCGCCCCCAGCGGTAGTCGCGGGTCACGTCGAGCACCGGGGCGAGCCCCTGGTGCACGCCGACCGCCCGCATGGTGGCGCCGATCGCCGCGGTCATCTCGCCGACGAGCGCCGGGTCGAACGAGGCGCCCCAGGCGAGCGGGGTCGGAAAGATGGTCGCGCCCCAGGCGGCGAAGCCCGTCAGGCACTCCTCGTGCGCGACCGCCGGGATGCCGAGCCTGCTCGCGGCGACGGTGCTGGCCTGCAGCGACGCGAGCGCGCTCATCCCGGCCGCCGGATCGACCGGGCCGGGTGCCGAACACCCGGGTGAGCTGGCCGAGCCCGTTCTTGACCAGTTCCTCGAAGGGCGGCTGATCGTAGCTGAAGAACTGGTCCTGCATCGGCGCGACGCCGTCGCCCTCGCCTGAGGCGCCCATCCAGACGCTGCCGAGCTGCGCGATCTTCTCCTCGAGGGTCATGCGGCCCAGCAGGTCGGCGACTCGCTCCGCGGCCGGCAGCCCGGGGTCCCGCCACGCTTCGCCGGTACCAGCCATTTCGGGTATGCCGTTAGACATGCTCATGACGCTTCCTGCCGCAGGGCGGCGGTTGATTCGCGGACGTACAGCTCGGTGGACAGCTCCATCCGGTTCGTCCGCAGCGGCCTGCCGTCGATCAGGTCACCGAGCATCTGGGCGGCGGCGCTGCCCATCTCCGTGAGCGGCTGGCGCACGGTGGTCAGCGGCGGCGAGGCCCAGCGGCTGACCGGCAGCTCGTCGAAGCCGACGACGGACAGGTCGTCGGGGATGCGCAGGCCCCGCCGGCGGGCCGCCTCGTAGACGCCGAACGCCTGCTGGTCGCTGCCCGCGAAGATCGCCGTCGGCCGGTCGGGCAGGTCGAGCAGCTCGACGGCGCGCGCGTAGCCGCCCTCGTGCTCGAAGTTGCCGTACTTGATCAGGTCCGGGTCGGTCGCGATGCCCGCCCGCTCCAGGGCCGACCGGTAGCCGTCGAGCCTGGCCAGGCTGCACAGCATGTCGGCGAACCCGGTGATCGCGCCGATCCGCCGGTGGCCGAGCGACAGCAGGTGCTCGGTGGCGGCGAACCCGCCCGCCCAGTTGGTCGCGCCGACCGACGGGATGTCCGGCGGCGGGGTGTTGGCCGGGTCGATGACGACGAGCGGGATGCCCGCCCCGCGCAGCTGCCCGACCTGGGCGTTGGTCAGCGTGGTGGTGACAAGGATCACGCCGTCGGAGTGGTGGCTGGCGATCGCCGAGGTCCAGCTCGCGGGCCGGGCGTCGCCGTGCCGCACCGAGGACACCGCGATCGCGATGGAATGCTCGGCGCCCCACTCCTCGACCCCACGTAGGATCTCGACCGCCCACGGGCTGTCCAGGCCGGTGAACACCAGGTCAATCAGTCCGGAGCGGCGGTGCGCGCGCAGCCCGTTCCGTCGGGTACTGGTGCTGGTCGAGTAGCTGCTCAACCCGGGCGCGGGTGGTCGGCGACGACGTCGGGCCTGCCGTTCACCACCTTGGACACGGTGGGCAGCGACACGCCTGCCTCCGCGGCGATCGCGGCGAGGGTGGTCTTCCGCACGGCCTCACCTTTCGACTTGATCTCGAAATTTATCGGAAAGCGGGACGGTGCTGAAACAGCGCTGTTCTTGCTGCATCGTACGGCAATCAAAGCAGCATGAAAACGTTCGTAACGACGCGGAAACGAGGGGTTGACCACCATAAGCGGCGAACTTACGATGGCGGCACGTCGAAAGTATTCGAAAACTTTCGAAAGTTCCTTGCGCCAACCCAGGAGACGAACCATGCGTAGCAGCCGGGCACTTGCCGCCGCTCCCGCGGAGCGTCTTCGGACAAGTCGTGGTACCCAGTTTTCGGTCAAGGAGTTTCTACGATGATGAAGAAAACCCGTGCTGCCGCGATTGCGGCGCTCGGCCTGGGCGTCGCTCTGGCTGCCTCCGCCTGCGCCGGAGGCAGCAGCGGCAGCAGCGGCGGTGGCTCGTCCTCCGGCGGCAACGTCACGCTGACTTTCTGGACGAACGCCACCCCTGGCCCCGGCCTTACGTTCTTCCAGAACGCCATCAAGTCCTTCGACGCGGCCCACCCGGGCGTGACGATCAAGATGCAGACCATCCAGAACGAGGACTACGACGGCAAGCTGCAGACCGCGCTGGCCTCGAACTCGGCGCCGGACATCTTCTTCCAGCGTGGCGGCGGCAAGATGCTGGCCATGGTCAACGCGAACCAGGTCGCGCCGCTTACCCTCACCGCCGCGGACCAGGCCAATGTCAGCGCGGCCGCGCTCGCCGGCGAGACTCTTAACGGCAAGATTTACGCCATCCCGATGGACCAGCAGCCCGAGGGGTTCTACTACAGCAAGGACCTCTTCCAGCAGGCGGGCATCACCTCGACGCCGACCACCATCCCTGAGCTCGAGGCCGATGTCGCCAAGCTGAGGGCCATCGGCGTCGCGCCGATCGCGGTCGGCGCCAAGGACGCGTGGCCCGCCGCTCACTGGTACTACAACTTCGCCCTCCGCGAGTGCAGCCAGGCCACGATGAACGCGACCGCGCACCAGCCTCAAGTTCACCGACCCGTGCTGGACGAAGGCCGGTAACGACCTGGCGGCGTTCCTGAAGGTCAACCCGTTCCAGGCGGGCTTCCTGACGACCGCCGCGCAGGTGGGCGCGGGCTCCTCGGCCGGCCTGGTGGCCAACCACAAGGCCGGCATGGAGCTCATGGGCGCCTGGGACCCGGGCACGATCGAGACTCTCACCCCGAACCAGAAGCCGCTGCCTGACCTCGGCTGGTTCCCCTTCCCGTCGGTTCCCGGCGGCGCAGGGCGACCCGAGCGCGATGATGGGCGGCATCGACGGCTACTCGGTGTCCCCGAACGCCCCGAAGGAGGCCTTCGAGTTCCTTGAGTTCCTCCTGACCACGCCCGAGCAGAAGGCCTACGCCACGGCGTTCATCACCCTCCCCGTCAACAAGGCCGCGCAGTCGGTCGTGACCGATTCCGTCAGCGTCTCGTCGCTCCAGGCCCTGAACAAGGCCGGCTACACGATGCAGTTCCTCGACACGCAGTACGGCCAGAACGTCGGCAACGCGCTGAACGCCGCGGTGGTGAACCTGATGGCGGGCAAGGGCACTCCGGCCGGCATCGTCAGCGCCGCCACCGAAGCAGCGGCGAAGGGCTGACCAGTCGGATGAGCCATACCCTGGGCACCGCGGCCCTCGGCCGCGGCCGCCGGGGCGCACCTCAGGTCGGGGACGCGGTGGACACCGCGTCCCCGACGCCGCGTCCGCGCAAGCGCCGCGGCCGAGTGCGCCTGCGGCTTGAAATCGCGCTCCTCACCGGCCCCGCGATCATCGTGTTCGTGGGGCTCGTGATCTTCCCGGTCGCGCTCGCCGCGTACTACGGCTTCTACAAGTGGCAAGGCTACGGCCCGCCCACCGACTGGGTCGGACTGGGCAACTACAAGATCATTTTCACCGACCCCACCTTCCAGCAGGCGCTCGAGCATAACGGCCTGATCGTCGTGCTGTCCCTCGTCATTCAGGGGCCGCTGGCGATCGGCCTCGCGCTGCTGCTGAACCAGAAGATCCGCGGCCGGGCCCTCATCCGCGTCCTGATCTTCGTCCCTTACGTGATCTCCGAGGTCATCGTCGGCACCGGCTTCAGCCTGATGCTCCAGGTAACCGGCGCGCGTCAACGACGCGCTGCACAACATCGGCCTCGGCTTCCTCGCCACCGACTGGCTTGCCAACCCGAACATCGCGCTGTGGACGCTGATGGGCATCATCACCTGGAAGTACATCGGCTTCGCGGTCATCTTGATGCTCGCCGGCCTGCAGTCGATCCCCGGCGAGCTGTCCGAGGCGGCGCGGATCGACGGCGCTTCCTACTGGCAGGTCCAGCGCCACATCACGCTGCCGCTGCTCGGCCCGACCATCCGCATCTGGGCGTTCTTGTCGATCATCGGCTCGCTGCAGCTGTTCGACCTGGTGTACATCATCTGGGGTCAGTACATCTCCGGCATGGCCGGCACCTCGACCATGGCGACGTACATGGCCCTTAACGGCCGCCTCGCCGGGAACTACGGCTACGGCAGCGCGGTCGCCGTGGTCATGTTCCTGATCTCGCTCATCGTCGCGCTGTGCTACCAGCGTTTCGTCCTGCGCCGCGACCTGCGGGGCGCCGTCACCCAGGGAGTTAACTGTGAGCGAGCTTGCGAGCGAAGCCGGCAAGCACAGTGCGTCCGCTCATGCGGACTCCGAGCGCCAGCGAGGTGGCCTCATGAGCGCGGCGACCTCCGGCGCACCGTCCCTGCGGGCCCGGCCCGCCAAGCGCAGCGACAAGCCGCAGAAGTGGGGCAACCCGGGCATCTACTTCATCGCCTTGCTGTTCATCTCGTCAGCCGTCGGGCCCGTCCTGTACATCGTGCTGGGCGGTTTCCGTACCAACTCGCAGATCACAGTCAGCCCGGCCGGCCTGCCGAACCCATGGGTCTTCAGCAACTACATCGGCGTCCTGAAGTCGGTGACCTTCTGGGGCGAATTCGCGAACTCGGCCATCGTGGGGGTCGTGACCACGGTCGGCGTCGTGGTGCTCGGCGTCATGGTGAGCTTCGCGCTCGCCCGCTACGAGTTCAAGCTCAAGGGCGCGATGTACTCGCTGTTCGCCGCGGGCCTGATGTTCCCGCTGGTGGTCGCGATCACCCCGCTCTACATCGTCGTCAAGGACCTCGGCCTCATCGACAGCCTGACCGGCATCATCATCCCGCAGATCGCATTCGGCCTGCCGACGACGGTCATCATCCTGACGCCCTTCCTGCGCGCCATCCCCAAGGACATCGAGGAGGCCGCGGCCATCGACGGCTCGAGCCGCCTCGGGTTCTTCTTCCGCATGGCCATCCCGCTGGCGCTGCCCGGCGTGATCACCGTCGCCATCCTCGCCTTCATCGGCAGCTGGAACAACTACATCCTGCCGCTGTACGTCTTGAACTCGCAGGCGAACTACACGCTGCCACTCGGCGTGCAGCAGTTCTCCTCGGTGTACTCGCAGGACACGGCGCGGGTGCTGGCGTTCACCTCGCTGTCGATGATGCCCGCGCTGATCTTCTTCTCTGTCTTCCAGCGCCGCATCGTCGGGGGCCTGACCGGCGCGGTGAAGGGCTAGCGGGCGGCACCATTGTCGACGACCCGCCGCGACCGCCTGCGCCCGTAAGAAAGGACATTGAGTTGCCCCGCGCTCATATCGAGCTCGACAAGCGCGCCGTCATCGCGCCCGTCCAACGCCGCACCTTCGGCGCGTTCGTCGAGCACCTTGGCCGGTGCGTCTACACCGGCCTGTACGAGCCGGGGCACCCGACCGCGAACGAGGACGGCTTCCGCATGGACGTCGTCGAGCTCGTCAGGGAACTCGGCAGCACGACCGTCCGCTACCCGGGCGGCAACTTCGTCTCTGGCTTCCGCTGGGAGGACTCAGTCGGCCCGCGGGAGGCGCGCCCTGTGCGCCGCGACCTCGCCTGGCACTCGCTCGAGTCGAACCAGGTCGGCCTCGACGAGTTCGCCCGGTGGCTGAAGCTAACCGGCTCCGAGCTCATGCTCGCCGTGAACCTCGGCACCCGCGGCATCCTGCCCGCCCTGGACCTGCTCGAGTACGCCAACCATCCCTCCGGCACCGCGCTGTCGGACCTGCGCATCGCGAACGGCACACCGCAGCCGCACAACGTGCGCATGTGGTGCCTCGGCAATGAGATGGACGGCCCGTGGCAGCAGGGCTTCATGACCGCCGACGACTACGGGAAGCTCGCCGCCCGCACCGCCGCCGCGATGAGGATGGCCGACAAGGACCTCGAGCTGGTCGTCTGCGGCTCCTCCGGCTCGGGCATGCCGACCTTCGGCGACTGGGAGCGCACCGTACTTGAGCACAGCTACGAGCACGTCGACTACGTGTCGTGCCACGCGTACTACCAGGAGCTCGACGGCGACCTCGGCTCCTTCCTCGCCTCGGCGCTCGACATGGACTTCTTCATCGACGCCGTCGTCGCAACGGCGGACCATGTCGGGCACAAGAAGCGCTCGAAGAAGAAGATGCAGCTCTCCTTCGACGAGTGGAATGTCTGGTACCTCAAGGAGCACCAGGAGGCCGCCGAGGTCAACGACGAGTGGTCCTACGCGCCGCGCCTGCTCGAGGACGTCTACACGGTCGCGGATGCCGTCGTCGTCGGCAGCCTGCTGATGACGCTCCTGCGGCACAGCGACCGCGTGACCTCGGCGTCGCTCGCCCAGCTGGTCAACGTGATCGCGCCGATCATGACCGAGCCAGGCGGGCCGGCCTGGCGGCAGACGACCTTCTTCCCGTTCTCGATCACGAGCCGGCTCGCGTCCGGCGAGGTGATCCGCCCCGTGATCAAGGCGCCGACGTACGACACGGCGCGCCACGGCCAGGCACCCGTCATCGACGCCGTCGCGACCGTCGACGACGGCCGCGCCGCCGTGTTCCTCGTCAACCGCGACCTCAGGGAGACCGCCCAGGTCACCATTGACGTGCGCAGTCTCGGCTGCACGCGGATCAGCGAGGCGGTCACGCTGGCCGACGCTGACGTCTACGCGAAGAACACGCTCGCCGACCAGAACCGCGTCAAGCCAGCCGCCAACGCGAGCGCGGCCCTCGCCGACGGCGTGCTCACCATCGAGTTGCCGCCTGTCTCGTGGACGGCGGCCGCGCTGACCTGACTGCGGCCGAGGGTGACCGCCGCGCTCCCGCCGTACGCGCATGCGCACTGCACCGGAGGACCAAGGCCCTGGTCGCATGGGCAAGGGATCTACTAGGTTCAGAGGTATTGGAGGGAAAGGTAGACCATGACCACAGACGCGTATGTCCCAACTCGCGAAGACCACTTCTCGTTCGGGATATGGACGGTGGGTTGGCAGGGAGTCGACGTGTTCGGTGGCGCGGTGCGCCCGCCGATGCCGGCCGACCGGGCGGTCCGCAAGCTGGCGGAGCTCGGCGCCTACGGGGTGAACTTCCACGACAACGACGTGTTCGACTTCGACGACACGAACGCGGAGCGGGACGAGAAGATCGGCGCGTTCCGCAAGGCGCTGGACGAGACCGGGCTGGTGGTGACCACGGCCACCACGAACCTGTTCGGGCACCCGATCTTCAAGGACGGCGCGTTCACCGCCAACGAGCGCGCGGTCCGCCGGTTCGCGCTGGCCAAGGTGATGCGCAACCTGGACCTGGCCGCCGAGCTCGGCGCGAAGACCTACGTCTTCTGGGGCGGCCGGGAGGGCGCCGAGTCCGGGGCGGCCAAGGACATCAGGTCCGCGCTCGACCGCTACGCCGAGGGCCTTGACCTGCTGTCGCAGTACGTCATCGACCAGGGGTACGACATCAGGTTCGCGATCGAGCCGAAGCCGAACGAGCCGCGCGGCGACATCCTGCTGCCCACGCTCGGGCACGCGATCGCGTTCATCGGCGAGCTGGCGCACCCGGAGATGGTCGGCATCAACCCGGAGATCGGCCACGAGGAGATGGCCGGGCTCAACTACGCGCACGGGATCGCCCAGGCGATGTGGCACGGCAAGCTGTTCCACATCGACCTCAACGGCCAGAACGGCCCGCGCTACGACCAGGACCTGCGGTTCGGCGCGGGCAACGCGCGGGGCGCGTTCTGGGTGGTGGACACGCTGCTCGCGGGCGGCTACGACGGCCCGGTGCACTTCGACTACAAGCCGCCGCGCACCGAGGACGACGCGGGCGTGTGGGCCTCGGCCGCCGCCTGCATGCGCAACTACCTGATCCTGCGGGAGAAGGCGAAGGCGTTCCGCGCCGACCCGGAGGTCCAGGCGGCGCTGGCCGCCGCCCGCGTCGCCGAGCTCGCCGAGCCGACCCTGGCGCGCGGGCGAGACCTGGCGCGACGTCCGCGACGCGACCGCCGACATCGACGCGCTCGCCGCCCGGGGCATGGCCTACGAGCACCTGGACCAGCTCGCCCTGGAGCACCTCTACGGGGTGCGGTAACGTCCCGCTCGAAACCGTGCCTGCCGCCCGAGGGCCTGAACGATCGCGGTGCTGGCCGCGGCGCGCCATCGGGTCGTCCCCGGGACCGCCGGCACGGGTGCCGCCCGCGTTCCGGCTTCGGTGATAGCGTGCTGCCCTCACTACCTGACAGATCACCGAGGGACAGGTGTCCGCGCTGGAGCACGCCGCGCCGCCGGCCGCGCAGGCCGCGCCCCGGCTGAACCGTCCGTTCGTCGCCACGCTGATGCTCGCGAACTTCGGCACGAACGTGGCGCTCATCGCGCCCATCCAGAACATCCTGCCGCGGATGATCGAGACCACCGAGGGGTCGGCGGGCAAGGCGCTCGGGCTCGGCCTGGTGACCGGGCTCGGCGCGTTCGCGGCGCTCGTCGTCAACCCGCTGGCGGGCCACTACTCGGACCGCTGGCTCGGCGCGGACAACCGGGTGGTCACGATAATCATCGGCTTGGTCACCGGGGGAGTGGCCCACGTTGTCCTCGGCTACCAGCACTCCATCGTCGGGATAGCGATCTGGTGGACGCTCTGCCAGGCCACGATCAACATCGCGTACTCGCCGATGTCCGCGATCGTGGTGGACCACGTGGACCGGCGGTCCTGGGGGCTCGTCTGGGGGCTGATCTCGGTGGCCCAGGCCGTCGGGCTGATCCTGGGCCTCGCCGCGGTCGTCGAGGTGTTCCCCTCGGTCACCGCCGGGATGACCGCGATCTCCGTCGGCTACGTCGTCTGCCTGATCCCCCTGGTGGTGGTGCTGTACCGGCTGCCCAGGGTCAGCCTCGCGGCGCACGACACCGCGCCGGACGGCGCCGACGCATCACCGGACGGGGGCGGCGCGCCGCGAGACGCCGGCCACGCGCCGGAGCCGGCGCCGCGGCCAGCCCGCCCGGCCTCCGCGCGCTGCTGTCGATGCGGGCCGGGGTTCGGCCTGGTCTGGCTCGGCAAGTTCCTCGTCACGCTGGCGGAAACCGTCGCGCTGCTCTACCTCTACTACTACCTCCAGGACGTCGTGCACTACCGCGACCCTGGCCAGGGGCAGCTGATCCTCGTGCTGATCGCGACGATGGCGGTCATCGTCGCGACCGTCGCCGTCGGGCGCGTCGCCGACCGGTCGGGCGGCTACCGCCGGTACGCGGTGCTCGCTTCGGTGGTGCTGGCGGCGACCGGCTTCGTGCTGGCCGGGTTCGCCCTGTGGGCCGTGGTGGTCGTGTGCGCGTTCGCCCTCGGGGCCGGCTACGGCGCCTTCCAGTCGGTCAGCCAGGCGCTGTCCATGGTGGTGCTGCCCAGCCGGGCGAACGCGGGCCGCGACCTGGGCATCATCAACATCGCGTCCGCGTTGCCCCAGGTCATCGGCGCGCCCATCGCCGGCCTCGTGGTGGCGGGCGCCGGCGGCTACCGCGGCCTGTTCGTCTTCGCCGGCCTGCTGGCCGTGGTGGCCGCCGCGGTCTTCGCCCGCGTCCGCCGTCCGCACCAACGAGCTCCGCAGTACGCCCCATGGGGTATTAGCCAGTGACGTCCCGCCATGACGGCGATTCGTCCAGCCAGGCAATATCCGATCCGAGACCCTTCGGCCAAGCGGCGCCGACATCGCGCCACAGGCGCTGACCTGCCACGCCGCCGCGTCGTCACGCAGGGCGCCGTACTGCTCGCGCACCCCCGGGGCGGCCGCGGCCGCAAACGTCACCGATGGCCGGGCCGGCCAGGACGGTGGCTCGGCCGCTCCGGACAGCGCCCAGGCGGCCTGCCGGGCGGCGCCGAGCGCTACGTACTCGGCCGCCTCGGGCACCACGACCGGCAGGCCGAACACCGCGGGCGCGATCGCCCGCACCGCCTCCGACTTGGCCGCGCCGCCGGTGAGCACCACCCGACCCGGCGCTGATCCCGCACAGACGCAGGCAGTCGATCGCGTCCGCGAGCGAGCAGAGGACCGCCTCGACGGCCGCACGCGCCAGGTTCTCCGGCGTGGCGTTCGACGTGGTGAGCCCGCGCAGCACGCCGTTCGCCGACGGCCGGTTCGGGGTCCGCTCGCCGTCCAGGTAGGGGAGCAGCACCAGTCCGCCCGCGCCCGCCTCCGCCTTCAGCGCCAGGTCGGACAGCCCGGCCGTGTCCACCCCGAGCATCCGCGCGGTGACGCCGAGAACCCGGGCAGCGTTGAGCGTGCGCGACCAGCGGCAGGAACCGGCCGGTCGCGTCGGCGAACCCCGACACGAGCCCGCTCGGGTCCGCGGTCATCGCCGAGGTCACCGCGTAGGCGGTGCCCGAGGTGCCGATGGACACCGCGACGTCGCCCTCGGCCAGGCTCATGCCGAGCGCCGCGCCCATGTTGTCCCCGGTGCCCGCGGAGATCGCCGCGCCCCAGGAGGTCCGGCCCACGACCTCGGCCGGCGCGGCGACCCGGGGCAGCGCGACCGGGTGCCCGAGCGCCCGCTCGGCGTAGTCGGGCAGCCAGCGGCTGTCGGCGGGGGAGAAGTACCCGGTACCCGACGCGTCACCGCGGTCGGTCACCGGCTCGGTCGCCGGGTCCGCCCGGCGCCGGCGCGGGCCCGCCCCCGGCCAGCCGCCAGGTCAGCCAGTCGTGCGGCAGCATGACCGTGCGGACCCGCGCGGCGTTCTCCGGCTCGCGCTCGGCCAGCCAGCGCAGCTTGGTGACGGTGAACGACATCGTCGGCACGGACCCGGTCCGCGCCGCCCACTCCGACGGCCCGCCGAACTCGCCGACCAGCTCGGCGGCCTGCGGCGCCGACTTCACGTCGTTCCACAGCATCGCCGGCCGGACGACCGCCCCGGCCTCGTCGACGGTGACCATGCCGTGCTGCTGCGCCGCGACCCCGACCGCTTCCGCCTGCTCGAGCAGGTCCCGCCCGGCCGCCGTCAGCGCCTCCCACCAGCGGTCCGGGGGGCACTCGGTCCCGTCGGGATGCGGCGCGGAGGCCTGCCCGACCACCGTCCCGTCGTCGGCCCGACGAGGAGCACCTTGGTTGACTGCGTGGATGAATCGATACCCGCGACCAGCTTCACAACGGTGACCGTAACAAGCTTCGCCGCGACCGTCACTAGTCCCGACGTAAGGGATAAACATCGAAAGCTTTCGACAGAACGACCGCAGGTGACTCTCACCCCCCACCCTCCTCTCAAGACTTACTCCGTCCCTACCGCCTAACTCGTCTCAGTCAGCCCCACGGATCCGTCCCGCCGCACCCCGCAGACCCGCCCCGCCGGTCAGCTTCGATGACCTGGCCCGCCCGGCCCGCCGCTGGCAGTCCACCGGCTAGCGGCCCAGCCACCCCGCTGCCGGCATTTTTCTAGCCGTGCGGCACCCACGACCGGAAATCAGTAGCCATGGGTGCCCCACGCACGCTAGGGCAACGTTTCAAAATAAGAAGTTTTGACGCGTGTCGCAGACCTCTAATGTGGCTTCTGGAGGAGTGGACGCGGTGCGAATCCGGCGCGTCTGTCCTCGTAGAGCCCCTGTCCTGGGGCAAATCCCGGGGCCGGGCACCACGGCACGGGCCGTCACCGCGCCCGGCGCTGCCCGCTGGTGCCCCCGCACACCCTGGAACTCCATGAGCATGATCCCCGTGCACGACACGCCGAGAACCCACCTTGTTTCGAAACGTTGCCTAGATGCGTGCGCGTGTGCCACAAGGCTGGAATTTACTGGCCTCGCATGCCGCACGGCCGCGTCGTTTCGTGGCCTTGGGAGCCCCATGGCCGCAACGTCAATGGCCCTGGGGGCCGCATGGCCAGAACGGCGGCCGCGGCCGCGCCCTAGATAACCCGCGCGGCCGGGGTTAGTGTCCTGTTGCAATCGATCGCATTGTGGTCACCAGGCACACCGCGCCGGAGGAACGCCGATGTCGCTACAGAAGTTCGTCCCCACGCCGAAGCTCGCGGAGTACAGCGAGCGGTTCAAGGACTTCTTCAAGTTCACCCGCCGCGACGACGGCGTGCTGCTCGTCGAGGCGCACACGGTCGGCGGGCCGATCCAGCTCTCGGTGGAAAACCACCGGGCGCTCGGCCAGATGCTCAAGACCGTCGGCGCGGACCCGGAGAACGAGATCCTCATCCTCACCGGCTCGGGCGACGAGTTCATGATGGGCTCGGACCCCGAGGGGTTCGCGCTCGAAGAGGCCGACATGGAGTACTGGGCGTACGAGTACGCGTACAAGGACGGCCGGATCAACGTCTCCGCGCTGGTCAACGACCTGGAGATCCCCACGATCGGGCTGCTGAACGGCCCGGGGTTCCACACGGAGATCGTGCTCATGTGCGACATCTCGCTCGCGGCGGAGGGCGCGACGATCTTCGACCTGCACTACGACATCGGCTCGGTGCCCGCCGACGGCATCCACAACTGCTTCCAGGAATTGCTCGGCGTCAAGCGCGCCGCGTACGCGCTGCTCACCGGCGAGGCCATCACCGCGGAGCAGGCGCTCGAGTGGGGCATGGTCAACGAGGTCGTGCCGCGGGATGAGCTGATCGCGCGGGCCTACGCGATCGCGGACCACATCATGACCCAGCCACGGACCGTGCGGCGGCTTACCACGCAGATCGTCAGGCGGCCCTGGAAGCAGCGGATCGTGAACGACCTGGACGGCGGCTTCGGCATCCAGATGTTCGGCGCACGTCGCGAAGAAGAAGGCCGTGCACGGCGAGGGCCACATCCGCGGCACCGTCGACTACGTCCGCGAGGGCCGCAAGAACAACTTCGACTAGCCGGCCGGCCGCCAGAGCATGACGTGGGATACTTCGGGCCCCTCTGAGGGCGCGAAGTATCCCACGTCTTAGCTGACGCAGGTCGGCGGGCGCCGGACTCCATGCCCATGCCGAGCCGGCGCCTGAACCCACGCAGGGGAATCGGGGAATGCCGGGCGCTCCGGGACCCCTCCCTCCTCCCTCCTCCTCCCTCCTCAGTCCGGGGCAGGGCGCGCCCTGCAGCTCACCCGGGCAACATTCCCCGATATTTCATGACATGCAGGCGGGCGCCAGGCGTACGGCGCCCGTCTGTACCGAAAATAAACTTGATCTCCGATCGGAATAGTCAGGATTATCGAGGTCGATAGCTGATCGTCGGACAACTGACCTGTAACCTGGCAACTATGGATGCATGGCGTGCGGCTAGGGTCCCGGACCTGCCGGGCAGCGGAGTAGAAGTAAGGCTGCGGGACACGGCGACCGGGGAGGCTCACCGTCGCGGCCAGCGGGCACCGGGCGACGCTGTACGCCTGCGGCATCACCCCGTACGACGCGACGCACATGGGCCATGCCGCGACCTTCACGGCCTGGGACCTGCTGGTTCGCGCCTGGCTCGACGCCGGGCACGACGTCGTCTACGCGCAGAACGTGACCGACGTGGACGACCCGCTGCTTGAGCGGGCCGAGCGTGACGGCGAGGACTGGCGGGAACTCGCGCTGCGCGAGACCGAGCGGTACCGCGGCGACATGGAGGCGCTGCGCAACCTGCCGCCGACGTACTTCATCGGGGCCGTCGAGGCGATCCCGCTCATCGACACGTTCGCCGAGCGGCTCGCCGGTCGCGGCGCGCTGTACGACCTCGACGGTGACACCTACTTCGCGCGGGCCGCCGACCAGCAGTTCGGCGCGCTGGCCGGGCCGGGCACCGCCTCCGGGTATTCCGTCGCGGAGATGACCGAACTGTCCGCCGAGCGCGGCGGCGACCCGGACCGGCCGGGGAAGAAGGACCCGCTCGACCCGCTCGTCTGGCGGGCCGAGCGGCCGGGCGAGCCCGCCTGGGACTCGCACTTCGGCCCGGGGCGGCCGGGCTGGCACGTGGAGTGCGCGGCGATCGCCACCGAGTACCTCGGACCATCCTTCGACGTGCAGGCCGGCGGCAGCGACCTGGTGTTCCCGCATCACGAGATGAGCGCGTCGCACGCGCGGGTCGCGTGCGCCTCAGCGGACGGGGATCACGCCTTCGCCCGGGTCTACGCGCATTCCGGCATGGTCGCCTACCAGGGCGCGAAGATGTCTAAGTCGCTCGGCAACCTGGTCTTCGTCTCCCGGCTGCGCGCGGCGGGCGTAGATCCGATGGCGATCCGGCTGGCCCTGGTCGCGCACCACTACCGCAGCGACTGGGAGTGGACCGACGCCGTGCTCGCGGAGGCACGGGCCCGCCTCGACCGCTGGCGGGCGGCCGTGGCGCGCGCGGAATCGGCCGGCGATCTCGCGCCAAGCCAGGCGCCGACGCCGCGCTGGTGCCCACGGCGGACGAGGTACTCGCGACGGTCCGCGAGCGGCTCGCGGATGACCTGGACGCCCCCGGCGCGGTCGCCGCGGTCGACGCGTGGGCGGACGCGGTCCTGGACCGCCCCGGCGCCGCGGGACCCGGGGATGCCGCGCTGATCCGCGACACCGTGGACGCCCTTCTCGGCGTCGCGCTCTAGCGCCGGCAAGGTACCCGCCAGCTCCCGCTCCGTCAAGCGCCGCATCCCGCCACTGTGGATTTCGCGCAGGTTATCCACAGCCGCGCAACGCCGCTGTTCCCTTCCCCGGCTCCCCAAGCACCCTGGGTGTATGACACCCAACAGCACAACCATCCACGCCCGGCCGCAGCGCCAGGCACGCCGGCCAGGGCCACGTACCGGGCGGGACGCTCGACGCGCGCATCCCGCCGCGCCGGGTGCGGATTGGCTCGCCGACCTCCCTGCTCGCGGTCATCCCCGGTCCTGCTCGGGTTCGATCCCGGGCACAGCATCGTGGTGATCGGCACCGAGCCGGGCACCGCCCTCGTCCGGATCACGCTCCGCTACGACGTGCCCGACCCGCGTCATCCGCGGCTGGCCGCCGCCCTTGCCGAGCACGCGGTCAGCCTGCTGGCCGCGCAGGGCGTCACGACCGCGGTCGCGGCGGGCTACGGCACCGACGCCGCGGTCTCCCCGGTCGCCGCCGCGCTGCGCGAGCGCGCCGCCGCGGCGGGCATCGCGATGACGGAACTGCTGCGGGCGGACAACGGGCGTTACTGGTCCTTCATCTGCCGCGATCCCGAGTGCTGCCCGCCGGAGGGCACGCCGTTCGACGTCACGGATCATCCGGCGGCCCGCGCCCTGCGCGACGCCGGGGGCCGGGTTCTCGCCGACCGGGACGCGCTCGCGGCTACCGTCGCCGCGGCGGGCGGCCAGCAGGGCGCGGCGATGCGGCGCGCGACCAGGCAGTACGTGGCGCAGGCCGCCAAGTGCGCCGCCCGGCTCGACCGCGCCGGCATGCACGTCGCCGTGCCCAGGCTCATGGCCGCAGTCGGGCAGGTCGCGGTCCTCGACGCCATCCGGCGGTATCGTGCCGGCGGGCTGGTTCCCGCCGAGCACGCTGCCCTGCTCACCGTCGCACTCCGCCAGGTGCGCGTCCGCGACGACGCCTGGGCGCGGATGGACCCCGGGCACCGGGGCGCGCACCTGCGGCTGTGGACCGACCTGACCCGGCTGGCGCGGCCGGGGTACGTGGCGGCGCCGGCTTCGCTGCTGGCCTTTTGTGCCTGGCAGGCGGGTGACGGGGCGCTGGCCAACGTGGCGCTTGACCGGGCCCTCGCCGACAACGCCAGGTACTCGATGGCGTTGCTGTTGCGTGAGGCGCTGGACGCGGGCGCGCCGCCGTCCATGGCGCGCTTGCCGATGACCCCGGAAGAGGTCGCCGCCGCCTACGACGCCGCGGAAGCCGCCGAGGACGCGGAGGAAGCGGCCGAGCGCGCGGAGGCAGCCCAGTGACGGCGTCCTCGGTACCGCCTGGCGACGCCCCCGGCGCCCAGGTGCTCACCGAGGCCGTCGGCCATCCCGGCGCGGCCACGGTGATTAAGACCCATCTCACCGTGACTGGCCTGCGCGGACGCGGATGGACTGACGCGATGATCATTGAATACCTAGGGGAGCCCGACGCCACGCGCCCCAACCCGAGGTACTCGAGCGCCGCACCGATGAAGCTTTACCTGGTCGAGCGGGCGGAAGCCGCCGAGGCGAGCCCTGACTGGGCGGAACGCAAGATGCGCGGCGCCAAGCGCCGGATAGCGGGCCTGGCCGTCGCCAACCGCAAGCGGGAGGAGACGGAGGCGCTCGCGCGCCGGCTAGCGGCGGACCTCACGGCCAGCCTGGTATTTCCTGCTGACCCGCAGCAAGCGGCCATTGAGGCCTACAACAAATGGCACTCCGACGGCTGCACGTGCCCTGGCTGGCACGAAATGGGATTCTGCGGCAAGCACGCCGACGCCAGCGACTCGCCGGACTTCCTGCGCCGGATCACCGTTAACTACGCGCGCCACCGCCTGACCGGCTATGACCGCGCATACAACCGGCTGGTCGGCCGGGTCGGCCACCAGGACGCGCACGAAATCCTGCGCGCCGAAGTGATCGCCGCCATCGAAGCAAAACTCGATGCACTAGCCCCGGGTTAATCTGGGCCTATGGCCGACGATTGGCGGGTGAGAGTGTCCCTGCCTAAAAGGTCACGTGCAGAGGATGATCCCGCCTGGACAACCGCGATGCGCACCTTGCAAAGCCGCATCAGCGGTGACATTAAAGTCAGCCAGAACCCCAGTCGCGTCTTTCTGTACGCCGCATCGGCACCTGCCGCCGGGCAGGCGGAGCAGGCGGTGCGTGAAGTACTGGCCGAGCACGACGTCGCCGCGGACGTCCGGTGCGACCGGTGGAACCCGATCAGCAAGTCGTGGACCTCGCATGAAGGCCTCATGAATGCTGAGCGCAGGAAGTCGGCGGCCACCGGGCGGGCGGCGTGGCAGGTGCGCGTCGGGCCTTCGTCCCATCGTCGGCTGAAGGCGCTGGCGCGGCGCCTGGAAGCGGAGGGGTTTTCTGTCGCGCGGCGGTGGAGGTACCTCTTCGTCGGTGCGAACTGCGAGGACGACACGCATGCGCTCGCCGACCAGATCCGGGGTTACAGTTCCGCCGGTACGCGCATAAGAGTTCAGCGCGTCTACGACCGTCCCCGACCAGTGCGCGTACCGGGCCAGCGGGGGGCGGGCGGTGGCTGGTATGAAGCTGATGGCGAGTGGCATCCCGCTTGAAGTCCATGGCGCGCTTGCCGATGATCCTCGGAAGAGGTCGCCGCCGCCTACGACGCCGCGGAAGCCGCCGAGGACGCCGAGGACGCGGAGCTAGCGGTAGTCCGCGCAGGTGAGGTGGGCGAAAGTGACTTACCGCGACCCGATACACTGCCTGAGCCGCCTGCCCAGCGGGGCGCGGAACTTGCCCCGTTTGTGCACCTGTGCGCATCCTTGACAGGGATGTGGGCAGGGACCGGGCCGGGGCGGGGCCCACGCAGAAGTTGAGGAGGAGCACGTGACCGGCATCTCAGGCCTGCCGCCGGCTAAGCGGGCGGCCCATGAGGCGGCCGTGACGCGGCTGCGCGACGCTTATGCCGCCGTCCCGGAGGGCGTCCCGGTCCGACTCGCGAAGCCGACGTCCAACCTGTTCCGGTTCCGCGACGCCGCGTCGGCCACCGAGCGCGTCAGCCTCGACGTGTCGGCCTTCGCCCGGGTGATCCACGTCGATCCCGCCACGCGGACCGCGGTCGTCGGCGGCATGACCACCTACGAGGACCTGTGCGCGGCCACGCTGCCGCACGGCCTGATGCCGCTGGTCGTGCCCGAGCTCAAGACCATCACGCTCGGCGGCGCGGTCACCGGCCTCGGCATCGAGGCGACCTCGGTCTGGCACGGCCTGCCGCACGAGTCGGTGATCGAGATGCAGCTCCTCACCGGCGACGGCCGCGTTGTCGTCGCGACCAAGGACAACGAGCACAGCGACCTTTACTACGGCTTCCCGAACTCCTACGGCACCCTCGGCTACACGCTCGCCCTGACCATCGAGCTCATGCCGGTCAAGCCGTACGTGCACGTGCGGCACTTCGCCTTCACCGACCCGAAGAGCTGCATGGACGCGATCGTCGAGATCGCGCGCGACGGCAGCTACCAGGGGCACAAGGCCGACTTCCTCGACGGGGTGGCGTTCAGCAACACCGAGCTTTACCTCTCCGTCGGCGCGTTCAGCGACAAGGCCCCCTGGGTCAGCGACTACACCGGCCAGCAGATCTACTACCAGTCGCTGCCGAAGAATCGCGAGGACTTCCTCACGGTCAAGGACTACATCTGGCGCTGGGACACCGACTGGTTCTGGTGCGCGGGCGCGTTCGGCCTGAAGAACAAGATGATCCGCCGCCTGTGGCCGCGCCAGTACCGGCGCTCGGACGTCTACCGCAAGCTTGTCGCGCTCGACCAGAAGCACGGCCTGACCGCGGCGATGTACGCCAAGCGGCACGGGCCGCAGCGGGAGTTCGTCACCCAGGACGTGGAGATCCCCGTCGAGCGCGGGCACGAGTTCCTCGCGTTCTTCGCCGAGAAGGTGAAGATGACCCCGGTCTGGATGTGCCCCGTCCGGCTGCGCGGCACCGACTCGTGGACCCTCTACCCGATGCACCCGGGCGACCTCTACGTCAACTTCGGCTTCTGGGGCACGGCGCCGCTGCCCGCGGGCAAGGGGGACGGCTACTACAACCGGATGGTGGAGGAGGAGGTCAGCGCGCTTGGCGGGCACAAGTCGCTGTACTCCACGGCCTTCTACTCCGAGGAAGAGTTCCGCAGCCGCTACAACGGCGCGGCCTACGACAAGCTCAAGGCGGAGTACGACGGCGGCGGCCGCCTGCTCGGCCTCTACGACAAGGCCGTACGCCGCCGCTAGCGCACTGACAGCGGCGACGGGATAAAGCGACTAAACGGAAGGAATGTACATGGCGCTGGCGCAGGTGTTCGAGGCGATCGTGGGCCCGGACGCTCCGGTGGAATTCCAGGCATATGACGGGTCGACGGCGGGCAGCCCGGGCTCCCCGGTCAAGATCACCGTCCGGTCGCCGGTCGCCGTCTCCTACCTGGCGCAGGCGCCGGGCGCGCTTGGCCTGGCCCGCGCCTACGTCTCCGGTCACCTGGACGTGGACGGCAACATGTTCATGGCCCTCTCCCGGCTGTCCAAGGCCCAGGACTCCAGCATCAGCTGGGGGGACCGGATCAAGCTGCTGCAGGACCTCGGCGGCCCGAAGGTGCTGTTCCCCCGGATCGCCCCGCCGCCGCAGGAGGTCGTCCCCGACCGCCGCCGGTTCACCATCGGCGCGATGCACTCCAAGAAGCGCGACGCGAACTCGATCTCGCACCACTACGACGTGTCCAACACGTTCTACGAGTGGGTGCTCGGCCCGAGCATGGCGTACACCTGCGCCTGCTACCCCACCGCGGACGCCACGCTTGAGGAAGCACAGGAGTACAAGCACGACCTGGTCGCCCGCAAGATCGACCTCAAGCCGGGCATGCGCCTGCTCGACGTCGGCTGCGGCTGGGGCGGCATGGTCCGGCACGCGGCCAAGAACTACGGCGTCAAGGCGCTCGGCGTCACCCTGTCCGCGGAGCAGGCGTCCTGGGCGCAGGAGGCCATCAAGCGCGAGGGCCTCGAGGACCTGGCCGAGGTCCGGCATATGGACTACCGCGACGTGCCCGAGACCGACTTCGACGCGATCAGCTCGATCGGCATCACCGAGCACATCGGCAAGGCCAACGTCCCCGGCTACTTCAAGTTCCTCAACGGCAAGCTGAAGGAGGGCGGCCGGATGCTGAACCACTGCATCACCCGCCCGGACAACACCGGCCCGTCCATCTACAAGGACGGCTTCATCAACCGCTACGTCTTCCCCGACGGCGAGCTTGAGGGCCCGGGCTGGCTGGCGGGCGTGATGAACGACAACGGCTTCGAGATCCGCCACGAGGAGAACCTCCGCGAGCACTACTCGAAGACCCTGATGGCCTGGTGCGACAACCTGGACGCGCACTGGGACGAGGCCGTCGCCGAGGTCGGCATGGGCACGGCCCGCGTCTGGAAGCTCTACATGGCGGGCTGCATCCTGGGCTTCGACCGCAACGTGGTGCAGCTGCACCAGATCCTGGGCGTCAAGCTGAACAAGGACGGGTCATCGGGCATGCCGCTGCGGCCCAACTGGGAGCCCGCCGTCGAGCGCGCTAAGACGTCGGCCTGACTTCAAAGTCAAGATCGTGAGTCCGAACGGGTTCGTGTTTCACCTGGCCGGCGAACCCATGACCCTGATCGGCGGGGGAGCGGCGGCGGGCGGTCTGCCCGCCCCCGCTCCTCGCACTGGCCAGGAGCGGCCTAGCTGAAGCTTCCGGCAAGCGGCGTGCGCGCCGTCCCCGGCAGGCCGAGCAGCGGCGAGGTGATGAGGTAGTCGGCGCTGGTGCGGTTGCAGGCGATGGGGATGTTCCACACCACCGCGATCCGCACCAGGGCCTTGACGTCGGAATCGTGCGGCTGCGGGCTCATCGGGTCCCAGAAGAAGATCAGCATGTCGAGTTGCCCCGACGCGATGAGCGCGCCGATCTGCTGGTCGCCGCCCAGCGGCCCGCTCTGGAAGCAGGTGACGGGCAGGCCGAGCGTCTCGCTGAGCAGCCTGCCGGTGGTGCCGGTCGCGTACAGGTCGTGGTCGGCGAGGATGTCCCGGTTATAGTCGGCCCACTCGAGCAGGTCGCCTTTCCTGTCGTCGTGAGCGACCAGGGCGATGCGCTTACGGTTCGAGTGCGGTCGTTTCGGTCATGCCTCCAGCATGCCTTACCAATGTTGCCTGACTGCCACGCCAGCGTTATCGGATCGTGTACATGGCGTGGTGGCGCGGGCAGCGGCGCGGCCGCGAGCGATGCGGTAATCTAGGGGTATGCGTCCTGTCCGGCTGCTCCTTAGCTAGCCGCGCCGACCATCTGGCAGTAACGCTGTCGTCGGCGCGGCCGCTCCTCGTGCGCGGGGGGCCTTTTTTGTTGGAGCAGAGCACTCCCGTTCAGGGACCTCTCAGACCGGACCGATTTTAGGGTGAGGACACGATGACTGCGGCCGAGAGAGCCGACGAGGCGAAGGCGTACGATCCGCGCGACGTCCAGGACAAGTGGCAGGTCCGCTGGGCGGACATGGACCCGTTCCGCGCCAGCGATGACCCCGAGGACCCCCGCGAGCGGTTCTACCTGGTCGACATGTTCCCGTACCCCTCGGGTGACCTGCACATGGGGCACGCCGAGGCGTACGCGATCGGCGACGCGATGGCCAGGTACTGGTTCCTGCGCGGGAAGAACGTGCTGCACCCGATCGGCTGGGACGCCTTCGGCCTGCCGGCGGAGAACGCGGCGATCAGGAACAACACCCACCCCGCGGACTGGACGTACAAGAACATCGACACCCAGGCGGCGTCCTTCCGCCGGTACGCGACGTCGTTCGACTGGTCGCGGCGGCTGGCGACCTGCGACCCCGAGTACTACCGCTGGAACCAGTGGCTGTTCCTGCGCTTCTATGACCGCGGGCTGGCCTATCGCAAGGGCGGCTACGTCAACTGGTGCCCCAAGGACCAGACCGTGCTGGCCAACGAGCAGGTCATCAACGGCCGGTGCGAGCGGTGCGGCACCGAGGTCGTCCGCCGGGTGCTGACCCAGTGGTACTTCAAGATCACCGAGTACGCCGACCGGCTGCTGGCGGATGCCGCCGAGCTGGAGGGCAACTGGCCCGACCGGGTGCTGACGATGCAGCGCAACTGGATCGGCCGGTCGACGGGCGCCGAGGTCGACTTTGTCGTGGAGAACCGGGCCGAGCCGGTCACCGTGTACACGACCCGACCCGACACGCTGTTCGGCGCCACGTTCATGGTGGTAGCCGCGGACTCGGCGCTGGCGGCCGAGCTGTGCACCGACGGTCAGCGGGCCGAGTTCGACGCGTACGTGGCGCAGGTGCGCAAGCTGACCGACATCGAGCGGCAGTCGACCGACCGGGAGAAGACCGGCGTCTTCCTGGGCGTGTACGCGATCAACCCGGTGAACGGCGAGCGGATCCCGATGTGGGCGGCGGACTACGTGCTGCCGGACTACGGCACCGGCGCGATCATGGCGGTCCCCGCGCACGACCAGCGCGACCTGGACTTCGCGCGCAAGTTCGGCCTGCCCGTCCAGATCGTCGTCGCCACGGACCAGCCGGACCCGGCGGCAACCGGGGTCGCGACCCCGGGCGACGGCGTGCTGGTGAATTCCGGGCCGCTGGACGGGCTGTCCAAGCGGGAAGCGATCGACCGGATCATCGACATCCTGTCCGGTAAGGGGCTGGGCAAGGCGGCGGTGAACTACCGGCTGCGCGACTGGCTGCTGTCGCGGCAGCGGTTCTGGGGCACGCCGATCCCGATCATTCACTGCCCGTCGTGCGGGGAGGTGCCGGTCCCCGAGGAGCAGCTGCCGGTCGAGCTGCCCGACCTGCGCGGCGCCGACCTGTCCCCCAAGGGCGTGTCGCCGCTGGCGGCGGCCACCGACTGGGTGAACGTGGAGTGCCCGAAGTGCGGCGGCCCCGCGAAGCGGGACACCGACACGATGGACACCTTCGTCGACTCGTCGTGGTACCAGTTCCGGTACTGCTCGCCACATTATGAGGGCGGGCCGTTCCGGCGCGAGGACGTCGAGCGCTGGGCACCCGTGGACCTGTACGTGGGCGGTGTCGAGCACGCCATCCTGCACCTGCTGTACGCCCGGTTCTTCACCAAGGTCCTGCAGGACATGGGGCTGGTGTCGTTCGGCGAGCCGTTCACCCGGCTGATGAACCAAGGCCAGGTGCTGAACGGCGGCAAGGCGATGTCCAAGTCGCTGGGCAACGGGGTCAGCATGGGCGACGAGATCGGCCTGTACGGCGTCGACGCGATCCGGCTGACGATGGTCTTCGCGTCACCGCCGCAGGATGACATCGACTGGGCGGACGTGAACCCGGACGCGATGGTCAAGTTCCTGGGGCGGGTGTGGCGCATCGCGACCGAGGTGGCCGCGGCCGGGCCGGCGAACCGCGACTTCGCGGCCGGCGACCGCGACCTGCGGCGCGTCACCCACCGGGTGATCGAAGAGGTGACCCGTCAGGTGGAGAACTACCACCTGAACGTCGCCGTGGCCCGGCTGATGGAGCTGGTCAGCGCTACCCGCAAGGCGATCGACTCGGGCCCGGGCGCCGCCGACCCCGCGGTACGGGAAGCCGCCGAGGCCCTGACGGTCATGCTGTCGCTGTTCGCCCCGTACACCGCGGAGGAGAGCTGGGAGGCCCTGGGCGGCCCGGCCGGTTTCGCGGGTATCCCGTCGGTGGCCCGGACGTCCTGGCCGGCCGCGGACCCGGCTCTCCTGGTTCAGGAGACGGTCACCTGCGTGGTTCAGGTGAACGGCAAGGTCCGCGACCGGCTGGAAGTCTCGCCGGACATCACGGAGGCCCAGCTGCGCGACATGGCGGTAACCGCCCCGGGGGTAATCCGCGCGCTGGCCGGGCAGGAGATCAAGCGGGTGGTCGTGCGCCCGCCAAAGCTGGTGAACATCGTCGCCGCGTGACCGAGAGGTCCGCGGCGACGCGCGTACGTCAATGCTAGAAGTCGCACCGCCTTGCCCTTAGCGAAGCTCGCAGTCGGGGGTCATCCCTTTAGACCCTCCGCAGAACGGCAACCACCTTGCCCAGGATGACGGAGTCGTCGCCGAGGATCGGCGTGAAGGCCGGGTTGTGCGGCATTAGCCATACGTGGCCATCGCTCTGCTTCAGCGTCTTCACGGTCGCTTCACCATCGATCATGGCCGCGACGATCTCGCCGTTCTCCGCGTCCTCCTGCTGGCGAATGACCACCCAGTCCCCGTCCGCGATGGCCGCGTTGATCATCGAGTCGCCGGCGACCTTCAGCATGAACAGGCTGCCCTCGCCGACGAGCTGGCGCGGCAGCGGGAAGATGTCCTCAACCTGCTGATCGGCGGTGATCGGGACACCGGCCGCGATCCGGCCAACAAGCGGCACGTAGGTGGCCTCCTGCGAGGCGATGTCCATGCCGTCGGCGGCAATCTCGGGATCGGCGCTGCCGTTGACGGCCTGCTCGGGGCGGACGGCGGGGTGCCCGGGCAGCCGGACCTCGACCGTGCGCGGACGGCCTACATCGCGGTGCAGGTAGCCCTTCCGCTGCAGCGTCGAAAGCTGGTAAGAGACGCTGGACGTGCTGGTCAGGCCGACCGCCTCGCCGATCTCCCGCATCGAAGGCGGGTACCCGCGCTTCTGCACGGAATCCCTGATGACCTGAAGGACCTTGCGCTGGCGCCAGGTGAGCACGTGGTCCGGGTCCGGCTTATCTGGCGTCTCAGGGATCACAACGGGAACGCTGCCCTTGGGCTTGCGGCCCGGCCTGCCCTTGGGGCGGACTGGTGCGTCCGCGATTTCGGGAGTGCCGGGGTCTGGCGTGTCATCCATCGCATGAACCTCCGATTCCTTGATTGTCGCTTGCGGATACGAGCCTAGTCGCAAATTGCGATTTCACCAAACATCTGTTCGACGTGTCTCTTGATTGTCGGGGGCGCGCGGTACAAAGATGGCAGTACCCCGTTCGATCGAACTGTAACTCGATCGAACTCGTGTACCATCGAATAGACGTTTGATGAAGGAGGAAGACATGGTGACGATGGCTACTAAGAGCCCCATAGTGACCATGAATCACGGGCGTGAGACGGGGGGTGAGAGGCTCATTCGAACGCCGGAGGCCGTTACGCCGGCCCGGCTCACCCGCCGCGGACGCATGGTGGTGACCGGCGTGTCGGCGCTCCTGATCGGCGCGTTGTCCGTCGGGTTCGCGACCGCGGCGCAGGCGACGCGCACCGGGTCGGGTCTCGCCGGGCCGGTACCTCACCAAGGTGACGGTGCTGCCGGGGCAGACCCTGTGGTCCCTGGCGGAGACGCACGACCCGAACGCCGACACCCGGTTGATCATCCAGCAGATACAGCAGTTGAACTCGATGAGCGGCGACGAGCTCGCGCCCGGCGAGGTCCTGTGGGTGCCCCGCGAGTGATCCGCAGAACCGGCCCTAGAACCGATAGGCCCCGACCGATCCGCCGCGGCGCGGGCGACACGCCGGCGCTGAACGGCGTCCGCCGTCGCCGTCAGGTTTTTTGGCTTCGATGGTCGTCTCCGCTTGCCTAGCGGTGCGGCTCTGGACTACCGTTGACCACAACATCTAGTAGTTACAGCGGTGTTGTTCTTCTAGAAGTTGTGGATATCATTAACGGTATGGGTACGACACGGCACACCTGGAGGTGATCGCGTGTACTGTCCGTTCTGCCGTCACCCGGACAGCCGGGTTATCGACAGCCGGGTGGCCGACGACGGCGCCGCGATCCGCAGGCGGCGGTCCTGCCCCGAGTGCGGACGGCGGTTCACCACGCAGGAGTCGGTCATCCTGATGGTGGCCAAGCGCAGCGGGGTGACCGAGCCGTTCACCAGAGACAAGATCATCCGGGGAGTGCAGCGCGCCTGCCAGGGCAGGCCGGTCGACGAGGACCAGCTCGCCATGCTCGCCCAGCGAGTCGAGGAGACGATCAGGGCGCGCGGCCTGGCGGAGGTGCCGTCGCACGAGGTGGGGCTCGCCATCCTCGGGCCGCTCCGCGACCTTGACGAGGTCGCCTACCTCAGGTTCGCCTCGGTGTACCGCGGCTTCGAGTCGCTCGACGACTTCGAGAAGGCCATCACCGAGTTGCGCAACCGGGGCCTGGCGGATGCCGGCGACACGGACAACGGGGTCCACCGCGCGCACGACGGCTAACGGGCGCGGGCCGGGCACCGCACCGGGAAGAGCGGGGCACGGGCCGGGCACCCGGCCGGGCGCCACGGCGCCCCCGCGGGTGCACGGCGGACGCCGCGGCCGTCGGGCAAGGCCGACGGCGACGCCGCTGAGCGGTCGCCTCGGCGCTGCCGCGAGTGGCCCGGTAAAACGCTACAGAGCGCCATAAACGCCTATAAGGCGCGGCAAAAACGCTGTTGATTGACGGATCCGGGGATCATGAGCAAGGGGGAAAGGGAGTTATGACGGAAACGGTGAGCGGTCCGGCGGCGCGCAAGGGCAGGCGCGGCAAGGGCCTGAAGATGCGGCGCATTAACACGACGGCGGGCGTGCATCCCTATGACCAGGTCACCTGGGAGCGCCGTGACGTCGTGATGACCAACTGGCGGGACGGCTCGATCAACTTCGAGCAGCACGGGGTGGAGTTCCCGGAATTCTGGTCGGTCAACGCGGGCAACATCGTCACCACGAAGTACTTCCGCGGCGCGGTGGGCACGCCGCAGCGCGAATGGTCGCTCAAGCAGCTCGTCGACCGGGTGACCGACGTCTACACGAAGACCGGCGCCGAGCACGGTTACTTCGCCAGCGACGAGGACGCCGAGATCTTCGACCACGAGCTCAAGTACGCGCTCGTCCACCAGATCTTCAGCTTCAACTCCCCGGTCTGGTTCAACGTCGGCACGGCGGCAGCCAGCAGGTCAGCGCCTGCTTCATCCTGGCCGTGGACGACACGATCGAGTCCATTCTCGACTGGTACAAGGAAGAGGGCCTGATCTTCCGCGGCGGCTCCGGCGCGGGCGTCAACCTGAGCAGGATCCGCTCGAGCAAGGAGCTCCTCAGCTCGGGCGGCACCGCGAGCGGCCCGGTGAGCTTCATGCGCGGCGCCGACGCGTCCGCCGGCACGATCAAGTCCGGCGGGGCCACCCGCCGCGCCGCCAAGATGGTCGTCCTCGACGTGGATCACCCCGACATCGTGAACTTCATCGAGACCAAGGCGAAGGAAGAGAACAAGATCCGCGCCCTGCGCGACGCCGGCTTCGACATGGACCTCGGCGGCGCGGACATCATCTCCGTCCAGTACCAGAACGCCAATAACTCCGTCCGCGTCAGCGACGAGTTCATGAACGCGGTCGAGCACGGCGGCGAGTTCGGCCTGAACGCGCGGCTTACCGGCGAGACGATCGAGACGGTCGACGCCAAGGGGCTCTTCCGCAAGATCGCCGAGGCCGCCTGGGACTGCGCCGACCCCGGCCTGCAGTACGACGACACGATCAACAGCTGGCACACCAACCCGGAGACGGGCCGGATCACCGCCAGCAACCCGTGCAGCGAGTACCTCTCACTCGACAACTCGAGCTGCAACCTCGCCAGCCTCAACCTGCTCAAGTTCCTGAAGCCCGACGAGACCTTCGACGCGGTGAAGTTCGCGCAGATGTGCGAGCTGATCATCACCGCGATGGACATCTCCATCACCTTCGGCGAGTTCCCGACGGAGAAGATCCGCGACATCACCAAGGCCTACCGCCAGCTCGGCATCGGCTACGCCAACCTCGGCGCGCTGCTGATGGCGACCGGCCACGCCTACGACTCCGACGGCGGCCGCGCGATCGCCGCCGCGATCACCAGCCTGATGACCGCGAGCGCGTACAAGACGAGCGCCGAGCTCGCCAAGGTCGTCGGCCCGTACGACGGCTACGAGCGGAACGCGGCACCGCACAAGCGGGTCATGAGCATGCACGCGGACGCCAGCGCCAAGGCCCAGACCGCCGCCAAGTTCGACCAGGACATCCTCGACCTGGCGAACAAGACCTGGCAGGAGTGCCTGCGTCTTGGCGAGGCCAACGGCTACCGCAACGCGCAGGCCAGCCTGCTGGCGCCGACCGGCACGATCGGCTTCATGATGGACTGCGACACGACCGGCATCGAGCCGGACCTCGCCCTGGTCAAGTTCAAGAAGCTGGTCGGCGGCGGGTCCATGCAGATCGTCAACCAGACCGTGCCGCGCGCGCTGAAGAACCTCGGCTACCAGCCGGAGCAGGTCGAGGCGATCACCGAGTACATCGCCGAGCACGGCCACGTGGTCAACGCGCCCAGCCTCAAGCAGGAGCACTACGAGGTCTTCGACTGCGCGATGGGCGAGCGCTCGATCAGCCCGATGGGCCACGTCCGGATGATGGCCGCCGTCCAGCCGTTCCTTTCCGGCTCGATCTCCAAGACGGTCAACATGCCGGAGAGCGCCACCGTCGAGGACGTCGAGCAGATCTACTTCGAGGGCTGGAAGCTCGGCCTCAAGGCCCTGGCGATCTACCGCGACAACTGCAAGGTCGGCCAGCCGCTCTCCGCCAAGAAGAAGAGCGGGGCGGCCGAGGAGAAAGCCGAATCCGTTCCGACTCCTGCTCCGGCCGCGCCTGAGCCGCACGAGCACCGTCCGGTGCGCAGGCGCCTGCCCAAGACCCGCTCCGCGACCGTGACCAGGTTCGACGTGGCCGGCGCGGAGGGCTACATGACCGCCTCCACCTACCCGGACGAGGGCCTGGGCGAGGTCTTCCTCAAGCTCGGCAAGCAGGGCTCGACGCTGGCCGGCGTGATGGACGCGTTCTCGATGGCGATCTCGGTCGGCCTCCAGTACGGGATCCCGCTCGAGTCCTACGTCGCCAAGTTCACCAACACGCGGTTCGAGCCGGCCGGCATGACCGACGACCCGGACATCCGCATCGCGACCTCGATCATGGACTACATCTTCCGCCGCCTCGCCCTCGACCACCTGCCGTACGACCAGCGGGCCGAGCTTGGCATCCTCTCCGCGCCCGAGCGCGCCGCCCAGCTCGCCGGCCAGGACCCGGCGTCGCTGGGGGTTGAGGTCGACCCGGTGGAGCTCGCCCAGTCCGCGGCCGTGGAAAACAGCGTCAATCCGGAACGAGTGCAGCCGACTCCCTCCGCACCCGCGTCTTCCCCGGCGTCGGCGGCGCCGGGCCAGCAGCCGGCCCCGGCGGCATCAGCGAGCGCGGCCGCTCCGGCGGGCCGGGCCGTCGCCCCGCACTCGACCGCGGAGCTGATCGAGTTCCAGCAGGGCCGGACCGCGGACGCCCCGCTGTGCCTCACCTGCGGCACGAAGATGCGCCCGGCGGGCAGCTGCTACGTCTGCGAGGGCTGCGGCTCCACCAGCGGCTGCAGCTAACTAGGTGTAGCTCTAACTGAATATTTACCTGATCTGGGAGGGGTGCGGTCCGCTGACTGCGCCCCTCCTGAGCGTTACCTGGCTACCGCCGGGGAGAGACTTTGTATCAAACGCATGATACATTCAGGTCATGACGACGCACGCCTCAACGGCCGGCCTGCCGGGCTTGCCCTTCTGGCTCCAGGCCCTGCTCGTACTGTTTGACATAGGTATCCCAGTGGTTATCCCAGTGCTGCTGGTCGGCGCCGCGGTGTGGTGGGCGACCAGCCGGGCCCGTCTTGATATGCCGGCCGGCCTGGTCCGCCGGGCGCGGTCGGCCCGGCTAGCCGGGCTTGCCGCGGGTCTCATCCTGGGCGTCCTGGCGATCAAGCTCGGCCAGGAACTGCTCGCACCGGCCTCGGTCGCCGTTGGGTACCTGTTCGGCCTGCTGACGGCCGAGCTGCTGTGGGTGCCTGCGCCCACCGGCCCGCTGCGCGTTGCCGCCATCCAGACCCGGCACGTCCGCGGCTACATACCGCGCTGGGCGGTTCCGGTGGTGCTTTCCGCTGGCGTTCTCGCCATCGCCGTGCCGATCGTGCTCGCCGTGCTGCCCGCGGTCCGCTACGGGCCGTGGCGTCCTGACGCCCTGTATGCTCCCCAGATCATCCTGCCCGGAGGAGTGCTGCAGTGGCCGGCGGCTGCCTGCGTCCCGCCGGCGGCGCTCGCCGTGCTCGCTATTGTCGTCGGCGGTATCGCGCTGCGCCGGGTGGTCTTGCTGCCGCCGGTCGCGGTGGAGCGGCCGGGCGTGGATGAGCGCGCCCGCCGCAACAGCGCGCGGGCCGTGCTCGCCACCGTGCTCGCGATCGAGCTGTTCGCCCTGGCGGCCCAGGCGATCCTGGCGAGCTGGGGCGTGCAGGTCCCCGGGCCGGCTGACGATCTTCTTAACCTGCCCTCGCGGATCCTGTTCTGGTGCGGCATCAGCCTGGCTATCGCGGCTGTCCTGGTGTGGTGCGTGATGGGCTGGTGGAAGCGCCTCGTCGCGGAACCGCCTGCGGCCGGGCCGGTCGGCCGCAGCATGAGCGCAATGTTGCCTGCCCGCCCAGAATCAGGCCCGGCGGCGCCAGCGCTACGAGTCGACGTGACATCCCCGGTCCCGCCGTATGAGCAGTTGCGGGCGCAGATCGCCGGGCTCATCGCGACCGGGCTCTTGCAGGCCGGCCAGCGGCTGCCTCCGGTGCGCCAGGTCGCTGCCGATCTCGGCCTGGCTGGAGGCACGGTCGCCCGCGCCTATCGGGAACTGGCGCAGGCTGGCCTGGTCGAGGGGGGCGGCCGGCACGGAACAGTCGTCCGGTCCGGCGCGCGGACCCTGGCCGACGAGCAGTCCGGCCAGCGGGCACTGTCCGCCGCGGCCGATCACCTCGCCGGCCTCGCGCGTGACCTCGGGCTTAGCGACGATGCCGTACTGGCCGTGGTCCGCAACGCGCTAGCGCGCCTGACACCGCAGCGGGCTTGAACGTCTGCGGCCCGCCCTTGGCGTGCTATCGGCAGATCGGCCATAGCTTTGCCGGCAGAACGCGCGCGTGACCATCGATGGCCGCCCTGTGGACGCTCGACGGCTCAGCTTCCTGAGCGACTTCGGAGCGTGACGAAGTGTCCGCTGGTTGGTGGGGAATACTGCACACTCCGAATAGGTGCCCTGCTCAGGAGGGATTCAGCCGATCGGCTGAATCCCTCCTGAGTGTTATTCGGGCGCCGCTTAAGGGCAGGCACAAAGCCCGCAATGGGGCGTAGGCATTACTGACGCCTCCCTTCCCGTACAGCCGACTTCCGGGCGAAAGCAGAGCAGCGTCGCTGGAGTCGGCACCGAACCTGATTCGACTGCACTACTTCATCGGGTGGGAGTAGCGGGCAACCGAGTATGGCTGCGCTGGGCACAGCCCTGAGGGCAGAGCGCACTGGAACCCACGGGAACGCGGCCAGCGCCCGCCGTGCTAAGCCAGCCGTCGGCAGCCGGCAGCCGGGGCAGTCACCACGCTCCCGTTCGGATGAAGTCTTTGATTTATCGAGCGTGGGGTTCGCTAACTCAGCGGGGAAGCAGGTCGTCGGGGCTAGTGATGGGGAATCCGTACTCGTCGATGGCGACGCCGCCGCAGCGGCTGGCGAGCGCGAGCGCCGCCTGCCCGACCCTGGACCGCCAGCTCGCGGGCGACGACCTTCCTGGCGCGGCCCATGCTCAGGACCCAGTGATGCAGCGGCCGGGAGCGCATGCGCACCGAGGGCCGGTGGCGCGTCTTGCTCTCGATGTACAACAGCGGCGACCAGTAAGTGACGCCGAGTATATCCCCCCTCGCCGCTAGACGCTGTATGTGTTCTTTGTCTGGTCCTCGACCTTGAGATGTCCCTCGTCGTAGGGCTGCAGCACCTCGATCACATGGTCAGTGGACAGGGCCTGCTCGCTCCAGACGGAAGGGGCCAGCTCCGGGTCTGGCGGCGGTCCCGGAGTACTTGACGGTTCCGCCGAGCCGGTCGGCCAGCGCCGTGAACTAGCCGGTCGCCGTCCTCTTGCTTCGCCTCGTCGGCTGCGCCGGCTGCTGGTGGCTCTGCAGGGCCGCGCCCGTGTAGTAGGCGACCGCCATCCCAGGCGGGTAGTCCGGCCTGCTGCTCGAGCTTGGGAGTCATCGTCACCGGCCCGAACAGCAGCACGCCGTTGCTGAAGATCAGTCTGCCGGGCCAGGGACGCATCGTCCGGGTCGTACAGCCGCGACCGCGTCCATGAGCGTGTCGCCGGGGCTAGGCGGGCAGCAGCAGGGTAGTCCTGCCCGTCAGCTTGCTGGCGGAGCGGTCGAAAAGGCCCATCCGGTGCCTCCAGGGTTAGAACAGCGATGTGATGCCGTGCCAGGCGCTGCTGGCCACGCTGCCGACATCGGAGGCCAGGTGCGTAGTGTCGTCCCAGGTGCTGACGCCGGCGGCGCCGAAGTCGGTGAGGATTCCCAGCGCCCCGTGCTGGTCCCATTGCTGGGGCATGTCCGCAATGAGGTTGTGGACGTAGTCTCCGACACCATAAGCGACCACGCCGCCGACGGCAACGCCCGCCGCCACGCCAAGTACCGGCGCGCCGGCGAAGACGGCCGCGCCTGCCACCGCGCCTCCGACCACGGTGGCCAAGGCGATCGTGCCCACCGTGTTAGCGGTCTCGAGTGGGTAGGCAGCCCAACCCGAGACGCCCGCGTGGATGTCCGCCTGGGCGTTGAGCACGGTGCTGAGCCCGCCGGCCAGCACATCGACCACCGGAACGTCTGCCGCTGCCCTGAGCAGGCCACCTTTCTCAAGCCCTTCAGCCACCCCGCTAAGGCCAGGCAAGTCGGACAAGCGGGTGGCGAACAGCTTGGAGATGGCGCTCTCGTTGCCCTGCGCTTCCTTTAGCTCTGCTTCCACTGATTCGAGCTCGCCCTTGGCCTTGGACCGCATCTCCTTGACGTCGGCGGGCAGCTTGCCGAACTGGCCGTTCGCCCGCCTGGCAGCTATTTTCGCCGCGTCGTAGGCAGCCTGCGCCCTCTTCAGCTTCTCCTCGGCCTCTTCCAGTTTGTCGGCGACTTCGCGCGAGCTGGGGCCGCCGCTCCGCGCCACCGTCCGTCATTCATCGATCACCGGCGGGACTAGGGTCACGGACAGGCGCCAGAGGTCGTCCTCGTTCAGCCAGGCCTGCCGGATCCGCTCTTGTTCCTCAAGTCGCGCCGCGCCGCCGGCCCCCATCATCGGGAAGCCTGCCATGTCCGGGGCCACGGTGGCCTCGCCGGCACCGGCCAGGGCGCCGTCCGGCTCCAGTTGCAGCGCCTGCGCGCCGATTACGTCACCGGTCACCGGGGGGTCCGCGGCGGAAATGCCGTTCGCACCGGACAGGCCGGGCAGGCCGCCGGGCTCATCTTCGGCCAGCCCGGTGACCAGCCCGGAAGCCTCCGGCGCCACGCTGCCTGGCAATTCCGCGCTCACTTGGCCGGTGGCCGGCACGGTCGTATCGTCGAGGGTTTCCGCGACCGGACCGAGCGGCTGCCCGGTCGCTCCGGGAAAGCCGGGGACGGGCCCGGTCAGGCCTCCACTGAGCCCGCCTGAGCCGGGCAGGGGAGACGTCGTGCTGAGCGTGGACGGGGTACTCGCGGGCGGCGAGAGCTGGCCGCCAGGGATCGTGGCCCCTTGCAGGCTGGACGGCGGCGCGGCGGGACCGCCCGGCCGACCGGGCGCTCCGACGACCCCGGTGGCGCCGCCCGTTCCGGCGATTGACCTGCCGCCGCCGCCGCTGGTCAGCATGATGGTGCTCCCGCCGCCACCGACGGCGCGTTGGCGCACGCCGGGGCCTGAACCGCCGCCGGAGGTCCCGCCGGTGACGGGAACCGACAACGCGGGGCGGCTGCCGCTGCCACGGGCCGGAGCCGGGGCCGCGCCGATGGTATCCGGCAGCGACTGGTCCGCGGTGACCAGGTAGCCGCTCAGCTTGGCGATGTACTGCTGCGCCGTGTGATCGGCGGCCGCCTGCGCGCTGCCGTCAAGCTCGTCGAGCAGGCCCGTTCCCGCACCGATCACCCCGCCCACGGGGCCACCGAGGGCCGCGCCCGTCACGGCGTCACCAAGCACCAGCGACGTAGCCGAAACCCGCGGATCGGGCAGCGACGTGAACTGCGGCAGCACCTCGCCTCCGAGCCAGGTTAGGACCGAACCGACCTGCAGTGCCTGCTGCGCCAGCGTGACCATGTGGCCATGCAGCTGCTGGAACTGGCTCATGGCCCCCTGGGCGGCGCTGCCCGACCAGTTCTGGGCGAGCGTCTTGGCGTTGGCGCCCAGCTGCCCCGCGACCGTGTCTAGCACGGTGCCCAAGCGGGTGTGGGCGGCCCCGGCCGCCGCGACGTCACCCGGGCTCAGCCCGTGCAGAATCTCCATGATGGTGCTGGCCGACATCCCCGCGCCGCTGAACCCTGACACCGCGCGGGTCTTGACCGGGTAGCTGGGCTGGGCGCCGAGAGCGGACGCCGCGGGCCTGCCGCCGCTTCCGTACGAGGCCACCAGGCCCGCCACGCTGTAGAGGTTTGTGCCCACGCTTCTCGCGGCCCGCAGGTTGTCGGATTCGGACTGGTCATAGGTCGCCGCGCTGGTGGCCAGCCTGCTCGAGGTGCCCTGATGAGCCGTGGCGGTCTGCTGGCTGGCTCGCACGATGCCCGTGAAGGCGGCGGACGCGTTGCCGTTGAACGCGACCGCCGTCGGCCAGCCCGTGACCAGGCCCGCGTTTCCGGTTATGGAGATGCCCTCACCGTGCCGGATGCCATCCAGTCCGCCTACCGCCCCGTCTAGGTCCTGCAGGTCCGAGCGCATGCCCGCGGCCACCCCGCGCAGCACGTCCCGGTGGACGGTCACCTGACCGTGCCCGCTCGCGTCGGGCGCAATCCACGCGCGTGCGCCCGCTATCCCGCCCGGCCTGCTGCCCACCGACGGAACCGGCGCCGACGACGAGCCGTCAAGCTCATCCGCAAGCCCCGCCTCCGAACCGATGAGAGCCTGCACCACATCCCCGAATGCGCTCACCAGCTTCTCCCGTCACCCGCCCTACGCTGAGCAGGCGATAACCTCAGGACCACAGTCCCGTGTTGGCTGCCTCGGCCGACTGGTAGTTGTTGTTGGCCGTCCCGATCACCGCGCCGAGCTGGGATAGCACCTGCTGCATGTCCGCCATCGCGGCGTTCCACTGGGCCTGCGCCTCGTGGTAAGCCTGCTGGGCCGAGCCGATCCACTCCGACAGGTTGCCCCGCAGCTGGGACTCCAGCGACGAGACCTCGTAAGCAGCGTAAAGTGCCGGGGCCGATTCAATCGGCCCCGGCACTTTACGTGCTCGGGCATTCAGCCGCATTGTGCGGCGCCCCGGGCATGTTTTCCCATGAGATGTGCCCTACGGAAGCTCGCCCGCCTTATCGACGAAGGCGCGCTGCCGGGGGGCGATTTCGAAGTCCACCGCGCCGGTTTTCGCGTTGAATTGCTCCTCGCCGATGTTCTGCAGGGTGGCTTTGTCGAAGATCAATTCATAATGGTCCGCGCGCGGGTTCGGACTGGGCCAGGTGATCCCGATGCCGTGCTGGCCGGCCGCGTTCGTCGCGTCGGGGACCAGGGTCGCACCAGGGAGCTGGGCCGCCACGCGGTAGAACGCCGCGGCCACCGTCGGCGGCACGATGTTTTCCGTGAGCGTGTCGAATATCTCCTGGAGCGGATCGTCGTTGGTATATTTCTTTTGTGACTTGAGGTAGCTCAGCAGGGCCGTCGGGTTGGTGGGAAGCGACTGCAGCAGCCGGTAGGTATCACCCAGATGTCCCTCGCTCGGGCACCGGAAATTGTAATTGTTCCAGTCGCTCGGTTTCGACGGGTATTCGACCTTTTCGCTGCCATCCGGATTGACCTTGATGATGAATGGTGACAGCAGTTCGGTCGAGCCACCTTCCTTGAGCAGCCCGGTCACGCATATGTTCGCGACCGGCAACCACACCTGTCGCTCGTACGGCTTTTGGCCCGCTTGGTCGGATTCCTCGCTGCGGATGTACATGAACTGGCTGTTCCGCACCGTCGGGGCGGGCTGGCTCGCGGCCGCGTCGGCGACCTTGGCCAGCAGGACGGCGGCGGTTTCTGGGGCCGTGGGCGTCGGCGCTGTCGTGGGGCGGGCGGGCGCGCCCTGTCCAGTTATGAAGACGGTCGCGGCGACGGCCGCCGCGAGGGCGGTCGATACCCCGACGGCGACCAGGCCATAGCGGCGCTTCCGGCCTGGGCCCACAGCGCGCGGGTGGCTCTTCGGTTCCATCTGGTGGATTTCGGTCATCAGGTGCTCCTGGAGGATCCGCTGGCGGCCTGCTGGCAGGTCCCGGGCGGCGGGCACCGGGAGCAGCCGAGCCAGCTCGCTTAGCTCCTGTTCGCCGCGGAAGTCGTTGCCGCTCATCGGGGTCCTTCCTTGATCGGCCTGAGCGCGTTCTCGTGCTCACCTGCTACCTGTTCACGGGTGGGGTCGGGTTCCCCGCCAGGATCGCGTTCCGCCGCGGCGGCGAACTCCTGCAGCTTGCGCCGCGCCCGGGACAGCCGCGAGCGTACGGTGCCCACGGGAACCCCCAGCGCTTCCGCCGTCTCCGCGTAGTTCAGGCCGGACCACACGCACAACGCGAGCACGTCCCGCTCGCCCCGCCGCAGGCGGCCCAGTGCGGTCCGTACCGCTTCCAGGCGCACGGCGTCGTCGATGCGGCCGGCCAGCTCATCGGCGAAGTCCGGCTCATCGGCGCGCGCCGGCAGCCGGCTCATCGCCGCCTGCTGCCGACGGGTAGCCCTGGACATGTTCCGGGTCACGTTGAGGGCGATGACCAGCAGCCAGGGCAGTAGCGAACCGCCCTCGGCCCGAATCGTGCCCCGCGCCCGCCAGGCCTCAAGAAACGTTAGCGACACCACCTCCTCCGCGGTTGACCAGTTGCCGGTCAGCCGGAACGCATGGTTATAGACCGCGCGGGCGTGCTCCTCGAAGAGCAGCCCGAACGCGTCCTTGTCTCCCGCGCGCACCCGGGTGCGCAGACTCAGCTCCACTACCTGCCCTGTCCGGTCAGCGGGCGCGAGTTCCGGCTCGGACTGGAACTGCCCGAGCGTAACCCAGGACACGAACTCGACCGCCGCGCTCCTCAAGAGCAGCGACGCCAGACCCACTGAACGGGTCCACCCTGGTGGGCTTGGGGTTCGCCGCACCTGGGCCGTCGGGTCCCGCAACAAGTTGCTGCAAACTTGCAGAAAATAGCTTGAATTTTGCGGAAAATACGTAGTTAATTATGCACCGAAGTCACACATGACGACTACTCAGTCTGCCATCCATGTCACTCAGAGTTCGGTAGCGCTCGGATAAGCCGCTGACCTGGCACTTCTTCTCGGACGATCGTTTCATCCTTGCCGTAATCAGTTTGTCTCAACCTAAATATCGTCGAGATATTGCAAAGAGATGCTAGGAAGTTTAGCTTCAGCGCTAAGGCGCCGAGAACAGAGCCCGGCGCTAAGCGTCGAGAGGAGCAATGGTGTTCCACTCTGTTCGAAGGCTGAGACGCATGCTTGTCATGGGCCTCAGCGCCGCATCGCTCGCCGCGGCGGGCCTCGCGGCGGTAGCGATCCAGCCGGCGCCGGCGTTGGCGGCGTCGACGGCCACCGGCGGCAGCGGGGCGAGCCTGCCCTACACCGAAGTCCTGGCGCAGAACTCCCCGACCACCGGCACGGTCATCGGCCCCAGCTACACCCAGGGCCAGCTCGCCGACGAGGCGGTCGGCCGCAAGGCCGTCACCCTGGCGGGCAACGGCTCCGGCCAGTCCGTCACCTTCACCACCCCGGTGGCGACCAACTCCATCGACTTCCGGTACAGCATCCCGGACAGCTCCGACGGGTCCGTGTACACCGCCCCCCTGTCGCTGTACATCAACGGCACCAAGCAGACCGACTTCACCCTGACCAACGCGTACAGCTGGTACTACGGCAGCTACCCGTTCGTCAACACGCCGGGCAGCGGTACCCCGATGCACTTCTACGACGAGGTGCACCGGCTGTTCACCACCACTTATCCGCAGGGCACCACGTTCAAGCTGGAGGTCGACTCCGAGGACACCGCGTCCTCGTACACGATCAACCTGGCCGACTTCGAGAACGTCGCCGCGCCGCTGACCCAGCCCGCGGGCTCGGTCTCGGTCGTCAGCGAGGGCGCCGACCCAACCGGCGTCAACGACTCGACCACCGCGTTCAACAACGCGATCGCCGCGGCCGGCGCGGGCGGGACGGTCTGGATCCCGCCGGGCACCTACGACATCCCCGGCCACATCATCGTCAACAACGTAACCGTCGAGGGCGCCGGCATGTGGTACTCCACCATCACCGGGACGGCGCCGGGCTTCTACGGCAACGGCGAGCCGAGCAACTCCCAGGCCGGTAGCACCAACGTGCACCTGTCGAACTTCGCGATCTTCGGCAACGTCCAGATCCGCGACGACAGCGCCCAGGTCAACGGCATCGGTGGCGAGCATGAGCAACTCCACCGTGTCCAACATCTGGATCGAGCACATGAAGGTCGGCGCCTGGATGGACGGGCCGATGACCAACCTGACCTTCAGCGGCATGCGCATCCGCGACACCACCGCCGACGGCATCAACCTGCACGGCGGCGGTGACCAACTCCACCATCACCGACAGCAGCATCCGCAACACCGGTGACGATGGCATCGCCCTGTGGGCGGACGCCAGCGTCGGCGCCGACTCCGGCGACGTCATCTCCAACAACACCCTGCAGCAGCAGCAACTCGCCAACGGGATCGCGGTCTACGGCGGCAACAACAACACCGTCACCGGCAACCTGGTGGAGGACACCGGCATCAACCAGGGCGGCGGCATCACGGCGGCGCAGCGCTTCGACTCCACCCCGCTCGGCCTGACCACCATCTCCAACAACACCATGATCAGAGACGGCCAGCTCGACCCGAACTGGCAGTTCGGCGTGGGCGCGCTGTGGTTCGACGGCAGCCAGGGCGCGGTCACCGGCCCGATCAACGTGACCAACGCGCTGATCGAGCAGAGCCCGTTCGAGGCGATCCAGTGGGTCGAGGGCACGGTCAGCGGGGTCAACCTCAACAACGTGTCCATCATCGGCACCGGCACCTTCGCCCTGCAGGAACAGACCGGCGGCACGGCCACGTTCACCAACGTCACGGCGACCGGCGTGGCGCAGGCGAACGAGGGCAACGCCCCGAGCTACAGCTGTGAAGGCACCGGCTTCACGATCACCGACGACGGCGGCAACTCCGGCATCAGCCCGGCCGGGATGCAGCGTCGGCGACGCGCCGACCCCGGTCTACCCGCCGTACCCCGTCACCGGCGTTAACGCGAGCCCGACCGCGCTGACCTTCGGCCCGCAGGTAACCGGCACGACCAGCGCCGCGCAGAGCGTCACGGTCGCCAACCCGACCAGCGCGGCCGCCGCGGTCTCGTCCATAACCGCCAGCGGTCCCTTCGCCGAGACCAACAACTGCGGCTCGTCGATCGCGGCGAACGGCTCCTGTACCGTCAACGTGACGTTCTCGCCGACCGCGACCGGCACAAGCACGGGGAGCGTCACCATCAACGCCGGCGGCGTCACCAGCACGGTGAGCCTGACCGGCACCGGCACGGCACCAGGACCGGTGCTGAGCGCCTCCCCGGCTAGCCTGTCCTTCCCCAGCACCCTGGTCGGCAACTCGCCCGCCACGCAGACGGTGACGGTGACCAACTCCGGCACCACCGCCGCCACCGTCTCGAGCGTCGCGGTGACCGGGGCCTTCAGCCAGACCAACAACTGCACCACGATCGCGGTCAACGGCACCTGCACGGTGACGGTCAAGTTCACGCCCACGGCGGCGACCAATACCGGCACCCTGACCGTGAACAGCAACGCCAACAACAACCCGCTGACCGTCGGGCTGAGCGGTAACGGCATCACCTCAACCACCAACCTCGCCCTGAACCAGCCGGTGACGGCGAGCAGCTCGACCTCGTCCAGCTATACGCCGCAATGTCGTCGACGGGAACACCAGCACCTACTGGGAGAGCACCGACGGCGCCGGGTACCCGCAGACCATCACGGTCGACCTGGGCTCGGCGCAGTCCATCGGGTCGGTCACGCTCGACCTGCCGCCGTCGTCCGCCTGGAGCACCCGGACGCAGACGCTGTCGGTCCTCGGCAGCACCAACGGCACGACGTTCAGCCAGCTCGTCGGCTCGGCCGGGTACACCTTCAACCCGTCCACCGGCAACACGGCCACGATCAGCCTGCCGTCCGGCACCAGCGACCGCTACGTGCAGCTCAGCTTCACCGGCAACACCGGCTGGTCCGCCGCCCAGCTCTCGGAGTTCGAGGTCTTCCCCGGCGGCGGGGGCGGCGGCGGCCCCAGCGCGCTGACCGCCTCGCCGTCGAGCGAGTCGTTCGGCAACGAGAACGTCGGCTCGACCAGCTCGGCCCAGTCGGTGACGGTGACCAACCCGGGCACCACCGCCGCGTCGATGTCCTCGATCGGCGTGACCGGGCCGTTCGGCGAGTCGAACAACTGCGGCACGTCGCTCGCGGCAGGCGCCTCCTGCACGGTCAGCGTGTCGTTCGCGCCGACCGCGGCCGGGGCGGCAACCGGGACGCTGTCGGTGAACAGCAGCGCGCCGGGCAGCCCGCTGACGGTCGCGCTGTCGGGCACCGGGCACCAGCACGAACACCGACCTGGCGCTCAACGCCTCGGTCACCGCGTCCAGCTACACCCAGGTATACGTGCCCGCCAACGCCGTTGACGGCAACACCAGCACCTACTGGGAGGCGCACCAACGGCGCGTGGCCGAGCACGTTCACCGTGAACCTCGGGTCGGTCCAGACCCTGGCTCCATCACGATCGACCTGCCGCCGTCATCGGCGTGGCAGACCCGGACCCAGACGCTCTCCGTCTCGGGCTCCACCAATGGCAGCGGCTACTCCACCCTGGTCGCCTCGGCCACCTACACCTGGAATCCGTCAACCGGCAACACGGTCACGATCCCGCTGCCGTCGGGGACCAGTGACCAGTACATCGAGCTCACCTTCACCGCCAACAGCGTCCAGAACGGCGCGCAGATGTCCGAACTGGAGGTCTTCGGGTAGTAAGGCCGCGAACGGCGGCAAGTCAAGGTAGAGAAGAATTACCAGCTCAGGACGGGTCCAGCTGCTGGGTCGGACCCGTCCTGAGCCTTGCCAAGGGGCGTGGTCGAATCCGGCGGGTGCCGTTCGTCGTAGTGTCGACAGACCTCATCTGACGGAGGAAACCATGATCAAGGCACTGAGCAAGCTCGACGTCATCACCCTGTTCGTCGAGGACCTGCCCGCGTCCAAGACGTTCTACAACGAGGTCTTCGGCCTTGCGGTGATCTACGAGGACGACGCCTCGGCCGTGGTGAAGATGTCGAATCTGATCATCAACCTGCTTCGGGTGTCCAACGCGCCCACGCTGGTCGAGCCGTTCCCGGTCGCCGCGCCCGGCGGCTCCCGCGCGCTGCTGACCATCGAGGTGGACGACGCGAACGCAGTGTGCGCGGAGTTGGCGGCGCACGGCGTGAAGCTGCTTAACGGCCCGATCGACCGGCCGTGGGGCCGGCGGACGGCGGCCTTCGCGGACCCGGCGGGCAACACCTGGGAGATCGCGCAGGACTTGTCCTAGTCGGGCCGACGTTGAGGCGGTCGGTGGCGCCGCCGCCTTCGAGCCGGGTGAGAAGTCGCTGAAAGTGCGTTAAGAATGCTCGGTATGGCCACCCGACGTGCCTACCCTCCAAGTGTGCGATGGTGGCGGAAGGTCCGGGTGCCCTGGCCGCTGCTCGCGGTGCTGGCGGTCCAGGCGGCGCTCTCGGCCGGCCTGGTGCGCGACCGGACGGCGTTCGGAGACGAGGCGCTGTACCTGTCGGCCGGGCACCTCGAGTGGTCGCACTGGCTGCACGGCACCCAGATCCCGGATTACCAGACCTGGTTTTCCGGCGCTCCGGTCATCTACCCGCCGGTCGGGGCCATCGCCGACAGCCTCGGCGGCCTGGCCGCGGCCCGGCTGCTTTCGCTGCTCTTCATGCTGGGCGTGACCTGCTTCCTCTGGAGCACCGCGGCCCGCTTGCTCGCGGACAAACGCGCCGCGTTCTTCGCGGCCGCGCTGTTCGCCGTGCTCGCGCCGACGTTGCACCTGGGCTCCTACGCCACCTACGACGCCCCGGCGCTGCTGCTCCTGGCGGCGGCGACCTGGTGCACGAGCGGAGCCCGGGGCAGCGAGCACGCGGCGCGGCGGATGGTCGCCGCCGGGATCCTGCTCGCGCTGGCCAACGCGACGAAGTACGCGACGGCCCTGTTCGACCCCACCGTGCTCAGCGTCGCCATGCTGAGCACATGGGCGGACGCGGGATGGCGGGAAGCCGTCCGGCGCGCGGCCCTGGTGGCCGGCACCGCGGCGGCCGTCCTGGGCGTTCTGCTCGCGCTCGGCGGATCCGGCTACCTGGCCGGGATCCGGGTGACCACGACCGGGCGCCCGCACGGGACCGACACCGCCTCACTGGTATTCACCGACGCGTGGTCATGGACCGCCGTCGTGCTGGTGCCCGCCCTCATCGCGGTCGCCGTGAGCGCCGCCCGCCGCCGGTGGACGCAGGCGCTGCTGCTAGCCGTGCTCGCGCTCTCGGCGCTGCTGGCGCCGGCCGACCAGGCGCGCATCCAGACCACGGTCTCGCTGAACAAGCACGTCGACTTCGGCGCCTGGTTCGCCGCGATCGCGGCCGGCTACCTGCTGAGCCTGTTGTCCAGGAGGCGGGTCGTCCTGGCCGTGGCGCTGGCCGCCTTGATCCCGGTCACCACGGTCGGCATCGCCCAGGCGCGCGCCATGGTCGACTGGCCGGACGTGTCCGGGCTCGTCCCGGTGGTCCGGCCGCTGACCGCCCACGGCGGGCACTTTCTCGTCGAGACCAGCGACGTTCTCCAGTACTACCTGCCGGACACGACGTGGCGGCAATGGTCGAGCACGGCGGACAGCACCCCGCAGTATTACCAGCAGGCGATCGCGCGGCACTACTACTCGCTGGTGATCCTCAGCTTCGACCAGACGCTGGCCGCGGACGATGCGATAAGCCTTGCCCTGTCCGCGACCAGCGGGTACCGCCTTGAGGCGCGGGTGCACTCGGGAGACACGGTCTTCTACGTGTGGGAGTACGCCCCCTGGGTCTGACTCATCACCGGCGCGGTGCGCCGACTGGTAACCGCCCGGACGGCTCGCCCTAGCGCAGGCCGTGCTGGTCCGCCCAGGCCGAGATGGCGGCGGCGATCTCGGCGGGGCGGTCCTCGGGCGCGTGGTGCCCGGCCTTGCCGCAGTGCACGATTTCCAGCGCGGCGATGTGGCTCGCGCACCAGGCCGCCGTCGCGTCGCTGAGCAGCGTCGGTGAGCCCTCGAAGGTCATCATCAGCTTGGGCACCTGCGGGCTGTCCGCGAGCCACGCGTCGAACGCCTGGATCCGGGCCACGAGCCCGGCGGGCTCGCCGCCCAGCGGCATCTGCCTGGCCCAGGCCAGGAGCGGCCGGCGGCTGGCGCGGGTTGGATAGGGCGCCAGGTAGACCTCGAGGTCCTGTTCGCTGACCGGGGTGAGCACGCCGCCGGTGAACGCCTGCCGGACGAGCAGGTCCTGGTCCAGGTAGAAGCTGCTCGCCCTCGGCACTCCGGATTCGCTCGCCGCGGGCCCGCGCCTGCGGCGATAGCTCGTCCCAGTCCATCGGCTTGACGATGCTCTCGAGGAAGGCGATGCCGAGGACGCGGTCCGGATGGCGGGCGGCCCAGTCGAACGCGAGCGCGCCGCCCCAGTCGTGGCCGACGAGCACGACGCGGTCCAGCCCCAGCTGGTCGAACCACTCGTCGAGGTAACGGGCATGGTCGTCGAAGGAGTACGCGATGTCTGGCTTGCCTGACCGTCCCATGCCGATGAGGTCGGGGGCGAGCAGCCGTCCCGGCCCCACGCGGGGCAGGATCTCCCGCCACAGGTAGGACGAGCTCGGGTTGCCATGCAGGAAGACCAGCGGCGTGCCGCGGCCGGAATCCAGGTAGTGAATGGTGGAGTCGAGTGCCTTGAGGTCGGGCATGGCAGGAGTCCTTTACTGGTCGAGGGGTGTGTCGAGTAGCGTCGCCAGGTCCTGGATGAAGGCCTTCGCCCGCGGGTCGCCGCGACCGCCAAGCGGGGCCATCAGCCGGCCGAGCAGCTTGCTGACCTCGCCGATGGCCGGCCGCACGACCTCGCGCCCGCGGTCGGTGAGTACCAGCCGGATCGCCCGGGTGTCCGCGGGGTCGCGGTCGCGCCGGATCAAGCCGTCGGCATCGAGCGCCCGGGCCAGCTTGGAGGTATAAAGCGCCTCCAGGCCGGTGTGGTCGGCGAGTTCGCGCTGCGTCGGCCGCTGGCCCTCCCGTTCCATCCCGTACAGCGAGGCCAGCAGCACGTACTGGGCGTGCGTCAGCCCCAGCGGGGCCAGCGCCCGGTCGACGGCGACCCGCCACTTCATCGACAGCCGCCAGACCAGGTAGCCGGGCGTCGGCTCAATGCTCATGCGATTTACTGTACATGGCTATTAGATACATGGCTACTATTTAACCGGGCCACGCGAGGTCGGCCCGGCCGCCAGCGGCGGCCCGGCGTCATTCCTGGACGGCGTCCGTCGTGAAGCGGCTTCGGGGCCGCGCGACCCCGTCCCCCGACTCCGCCGACTTCGGCGTCTTTAGCAGTCCCGGCTGGTCGACGGCGCGCATCATCTTGCGCAGCAGGCGGTCGAACTGCTCCCGCTCGTCGGGATCGAGGGCGGCGAGCACCTTCTCCTCCTCGTTCGTCTGCGGGTCGAACGTGCCCAGCCACGCCCGGCGGCCCTCCTCGGTCAACTCGACGATGACCTTTCGCCGGTCGGCGGGGGAGGGGAGGCGCCGGATGAAGCCGCGCTTTTCCAGGCCGTCCAGCCGGCCGGTGATCCCGGACGGCGACATCTGCTGCCAGGCCGCGATCTCACTGGGCGTCGCGCGGTGCTCGGGGCCGCAGCCGCCGAGGAAGTGCAGCGTGGCGTACTCGTAGACCTCAAGCCCGTTCGCGGCGAGCAGCACTTGTCGGGCCTGGTCCAAGTGCCGCAGCAGCATCTGCATGCGGGTCATGACGCCCTCGACCAGCGGGTCGAGCTCCGGAATCTCTTGCTGCCAGTGCTCAACGTGCCGGTCGACCGAGTCTTGCTGCATGCCCCGAGCCTAGCAACCGCGACGTATATTTCAGTGAAGTATATTTCGTTGACGAATCTTTTGCTGGCGAAGTAGTGTCGGGTCATGGCTCACCCGCTCCGTGACCGGAACTTCCGGCTGCTGTTCGCCGGCCGGGCCGTCGACGCCCTCGGCGACGCGGTCAGCCCGGCCGCCCTCACCCTCGCGATCGTCATCGCCACCCGCTCGTCCGCCGGCCTCGCCCTGGTGCTGGCCTGCGCGCTGCTGCCGAGGGTCACCCTGCTGCCTGTCGGCGGAGTGGTGGTCGACCGGCTAGGGCCGCGCCGCGTCGCCATGGCGGCGGCCGTGGTGTCCGGCGCCGCCCAGCTCTTCATCGGACTGCTGCTGCTCGCCGGGCACATCGACTTCCCGCTCATCGCGGTCGCGGCGGCGGTAAAGGGCGCGGCGTCAGGGTTCGACACCCCGGCCACGCTGCCGCTCGTCGCCGGGACCACCGACGGCGACGGGCGGCAGGCGGCCAACGCGCTGATGGGCATCGCGAGCAGCGCGACCAGCCTGGCCGGCCCGGCGCTGGCCGGCGTGCTGATCTTCACCGCGGGCGCCGGCTGGGCGTTCATCCTGGACGCCGCCACGTTCGCGGTCAGCGCGGCTACCTTGGCGGTCATCAAGGTCAGGCCGGTGCCAGTGACGAGAGGGTCGCTCCGCGCCGACCTTGCGAAAGGCTGGGCCGAGGTCCGTTCCCGCACCTGGTACTGGACCACCCTCATCGGCCATGCCACCTGGAACTTCGCCGCCGGCCTGCTCGCCACCACCGGCCCGCTCATCGCGATTACCGAGCTCGGCGGCAAGACCGTCTGGCTCGCCGCGCTGGAGGCGAGCGCGGTCGGCTACCTCGCCGGCGCCTTCCTCGCCGGGCGGACGAAGGTAAGCCGGGCCGTCCTCGTCGGCAACTTCGCCCTGATGAGCTACGCCGTGCCGCTCATCTTGTTCGCGATCGCCGCGCCGGCCTGGGCGGTGGTGACCTCGTACGGGCTCGCCGTTGCCTGCCTCGGGTTCCTCAATCCGGTGTGGGAAACCGCCGTGCAGCAGGAGATCCCGCCGGAGGTGCTGGCCCGCGTCTCCTCCTACGACTGGCTGGTCTCGCTGAGCGCGATGCCCCTGGGGTACGCGCTGGGACCGCTGCTCGCGCGCGAACTCGGCTACACCTGGCCGCTCGCCGTCGCCGCGGCCCTGGTCGTCGTCACCCTGGCGGTCCCGGTCTCGCTGCCCGAGCGTCCGCAACCTCCGGCTGCGCCACGACGCGCCCGGCGAGAGCAGGAAAGATGTCCCCGCCGAGGCCGGCAACGCCAGTAACTAAGCCGGCAACGCCAGTAACTAAGGAAGCGTGGCCAGGTAAGGCGCCACCGTGTCGGCGAAGTTGTACCCGTTCGAGGCGTCCCAGTTGATCGACCAGGTCATCACCCCCCGGATGCCCGGGTACGCCGCGGCCGGCACGAAGCTGCCGCAGTTGGCCCGGGCCGCCAGGCAGTCGAGGGCCTCGTTGACCACCGACGGGGCCACGTACCCGCTCCCCGCGGCGGAAGAAGAGGCGGGCAGCCCCAGTCCCACCTGCGACGGCGACAGCCCGCCTTCGAGCTCGGTGCACGCGAGGGCGGTCATGAAGTTCTCGGTGCCCTCGGCGTACACGTTGCCGTCGCAGCCGTTCATCGTGCCCGAGTTGTAGTACTGGGTGTTGATCATCGTGAGGATCGACTTGATGTCGAGCGCCAGCTGGAAGTAGTCGTCGCCCGTCGACTGCGTGTCCACGGTCTGCGGCGCGAGCGTGATGATCAGGCTGGAGCCCACGTCGCTGGAGAGTTGCTCAAGCGCCGAGGCCATGTAGGTCGGGTTGACCCCGTTTTCCAGGTCGATGTCGACCCCGTCGAACCCGTACTGCTGAATGATCGAGTACACGCTGCTGGCGAAGCTCGCCGCGCTCGCCGGGTCGTCCACGCTGATCGTGCCGTTCTGCCCGCCGACCGACAGGATGACCTTCTGCCCGCGCGCGTGCAGCGTCGCGATGTCGCTGGTGAACTGCTGCTGCGTGTACCCGCCGAGGTCGGACGCCAGCGTCGGGTCAAGGCCGAACGAGACCTGCCCTGGTGTCGAGGTAGCGTTGCCGAAGGCCACGGCGACCAGGTTGTAGCTGCTCGGCACGGAAGCCAGCGCGAGCGGCGTCGCGCTGTTCACAAAGTCCTGCCAGTAGCCCATCAGGATGTGCGCGGGCAGCCCGCTCGACCCGCCGCCGCCCCCGCCTCCGCCGGACGAAGCCGCGGTAGTAGCGCTGACCTGGTTGGACGCCGGCGACTGGCCCGCCGAGTTGTAGGCGCTGACGGTGTACGTGTAGCTGGTCGAGGCGGCCAGCCCGGTGACCGTGTCCGACGTGCCGGTCACCGAAGCCACCTGGCTGCCGTCCTGCGACACGTAGTAGCCGGTGACCGGGCCCGACGGCGCGGTCCAGGACAGCGAGACCGACGAGGAGGTGGTGCCGGTGACCGTCAGGCCGGTCGGCGCGGCGGGCGCCGTCGTCCCGCCGCCGCCGCCGCTGCCCGCCGCACCGGTCAGCGTCAGGTCGTCGGCGTAGAACTCCGGCTGCGCGTACCACCCGTGAACGTAGATCGTCACGCTGGTCGTGGACGCGCCGGTGGTGAAGCTCGTGGACAGCTGGGTCCACGTAGCCGCGGACGGCGTCCAGTCGCTGGTGTCGCTGCCGCCGGTGCCGCTGTCGCCAAGGTAGACGTAGTCGCCCTGCACCCAGCCGCTTAGCGCGTAGGACGAGGACGGCTGGACGCTGACGACCTGACTGCACTGGGCGTCATCGCTGCCGGACGGCGTGCCTGCCAGCGCGTAGGACGAGCCGGAGTAGACCGGAGAGGTCACCACCGTGTCACCAGAAGAGCACGTCCAGCCCGACGTGCTGCCGGCGGCGAAGTCACCGTTGGTGAGCAGGTTGGCCTGGGCCGAGGCGGCCGGCGCGAGCGCGGCCAACCCAAACCCGACGAGCAGCAGGCAGGAGGCGAGCGATGCGACCCGTCGCAGGCGTCCCACCAGCGCGGACAAGCGGAACGAGGCGGGCATAACGGCCTCCCGGGGGACGAGGTCGGCACCACGAATTAATAAGTAACTTTCTTATTAATTGAACGGACTGTAACGCGCTAATCTGTTGGAGTCAACACATTGACGCACCCGCCGGCCTGGGCAACACCAGGATTTCCGAACGGAAGGGGGTGACTCCGCCGACTCCCGCTGTTCATAGCACCGTAATGCCGGCCGCACACTGGTGTTATCTGAGCAGCTCATATTGACTGCTGTCACGACCTGCTGCACTCTGCGAATCAGGTTCACCGGCACTGGTCAGCAAGGAGAAGTCCCCCGTGTCCTCAGCCGCCCTGCGCGACGGCATCCTCGCCGTTCCCGTGATCGACATCACCAGCTTCCGCATGCCCTATGCGGACGCCGCCGCGAGGTCCGAGGTCGTCCGCCGGGTCGACGAGGCCGCCCGTACGGTCGGCTTCATGCAGGTCACCGGGCACGGCATCCCGGCGACCACGCTCAGCGAGTTCACCAGCGCGACGGACGCGTTCTTCGCCCTCGACGCGCAGGCCAAGGCCAAGTACCGCTGCCCGCCGGGCATCAACCGCGGCTATACCCCGCCGAAGGCGGAGTCGCTGGCCAACAGCCTCGGCCTGGCCAGCGCGGCGGACCTGTTCGAGGCGATCAACGTGGGCACGCCGGCGGCCGACTTCCCCGGGCTCAACCTCCCGGAGGACGTCTACGCGCCGAACGTCTACCCGGCCGCCGAGGTCCCAGGCTTCGAGGCCGCGGTCACCGAGTGGTTCACGGCCGCGGGCCAGGTGGCCCGGACGATGGTCCGGATCTTCGGCGTGGCCCTCGGCGGCCGTGAGGACTACTTCGAGCAGTTCACCGACCACTCGATCGACGTGCTGCGGATGAACAACTACCGGCTGCCCGACCCGGACCAGCGCCTGGAAAAAGAGCAGCTCGGCATGGGCGCGCACACCGACTACGGCATCGTGACCGTGCTCTGGGCCGACCGGGTGCCCGGCCTGGAGATCCACGGGGCCGACGGGAACTGGCACCCGGTCATGCCCGCCGGCGGCGCGCTGCTCGTCAACCTGGGCGACGCGACGGCCCGCTGGACCAACGAGGAGTGGATCTCCACCCTGCACCGCGTCGCCCCGCCGCGGGTCAACGGGACCCTCGTCCCCCGGCGGTCCGCCGCCTACTTCCACGACGGCAACGTGGACGCGGTGATCGACTGCCTCCCGAGCTGCGTGACCAAGGACAACCCGGCCAGGTACGAGCCGGTCACGGTCGGCGAGCACCTGGCCGCCAAGCTGGCGGGCTCGCGCGGCGGCCAGCTCAACCCGCACGCGGCCCGCGAGGCGGCGCGCCTCCGCTCGGCCTCGGCATTACTAGGTATTAATGGGCCCCTCGGTAGATCTTCTTAAACGACGCCAAAAGCACAGCTAAGCCGTAGCCTGGGCGCAGAGCGGGCTATGTCATCGGGCGAGAGGGCTATAAGCGGTGCAAACCGACACGGCTGGCCTCGCCGATCCGTCACGGCCTGAGAACAAGGTAGGCGAGAGTGAGGCGGGCAAGAGCAAGCTAGCGAGCGGGATCGTCCGCGGCGCCTTCATCGTCGCCGGGCTCACCGCCCTCTCCCGCGTCCTGGGCCTGCTCCGCACCGTTGTCTTCGCGCAGACCGTGGGGGCCGGCTGCCTCGGCACCGCGTACGTCACGGCCAACCAGGTGCCGAACCTCATCGTCGAGCTCGCCATCGGCGGCGCCCTGTCGAGCGCGATGGTCCCGGTGCTCGCCCGCTCCGCGCGCCGGGCGGCGACCGACCCGAGCGCGAAGCGGAACGTCGAGCAGACCTCATCGGCCCTGATCACCTGGTCCGTCGTGATCCTGCTGCCGCTCACGCTGGCGATCGCCGCCGCCGCGGGCCCGATCTCGGCGCTGCTGAACCCGGCCAACCCGAACGCCGACTGCTCGCACGCCGACATGGTCAACGTGACCAGGTTCATGCTGGTCTCGTTCGCGCCGCAGATCCTGCTCTACGGCTTCTCGGTCGTGCTGTTCGGGCTGCTGCAGGCGTACCGGAGGTTCACCGCCACGAGCCTGGCCCCGGTGATCGGCAACGTGGTGGTGATCACCGCGTACCTGGTCTTCGCGTCAGCTCGACCACAACGCGCCGCTGGCCCGGACGCCGCTCACCGCGATGCTGGTGCTGTCCATCGGCACCACGCTGAACATCGGCATGCTGGTCTTCGTGGCGCTGCCCGCCACCTGGCGGCTGCACCTGCGCTGGCGGCCCACGCTGAAGTTCCCGCCCGGCGTGCTGCGCCGGGCCAGCGGCCTCGCCCTGGTCGGGCTGCTCGAGTTCGTGGCCGCCGACATGTACAGCGTGATCACGATCGACCTGGCCAACGGCCACGGCACCACCGGCGCCCTGGTCCTCGTACAACTACGCGAACCTGGTGTTCACCGCGGTGGCCTCCGTGCTGCCGATCGCGATCGTGATCGCCGCCTTCCCCGTGCTGGCCGCCACCGACGGTGACGACTTCGACCGGACGAGCGCGGGGACGACCCGCGCGGTCGTGCTCATGTCCTGGCTGAGCACCGCGGCGATGATCGCGGTCACGATGCCCGCGGCGCACGTCCTCACCCAGCGGTCACGATCAGGTCGCGCCGCTGGCCGAAGCCTTCCTGCTGTACGCGCCCGGCGTGGCCGGGTTCGCCATCGTCACCAACTTGTCGCGGGTGCTGTTCGCCCTCGGCAAGCTCAAGGCCGCCGGCGTCGGCGCTGGTGGCCCAGCAACTGCTGCCCGCCGCCCTCTCCTTCCCGCTGGTGCTGCTGGCGCCGCCCGCGCCTGGCCGTGGCGGCGCTCGCGCTGGCCAGCAGCGTCGGATTCATCTCTGGTCGCCGTCCCGACGGTGATCGCCATCAGGCGGCTGCGCGGCCCGGCCGCCGTCGCCGGGCTCGGTCGCGCGGACCCTCGCCGGGGTCGCGGCGGCCGCCGCCGGGGCCGCGGTGGGCCTCGCGGCCACGCTGGTCCTGCCCACCGGCGGGAACGTCATCGAGGTGGGTTCCGGCGTCGTCGCGGCGGCTGCTGGCGATCGTCGTCTTCGGCGTGGTGGCGTACGCGCTCGACAAGGACGACCTGCGGGCCGTGGCGGCGCAGGGTTGCGCCGGTTCGCCAGGAGCCGTACGTAAGAATTCAGTGGAGAAACGCTGGATAATGGTCGTTGTGTACCCGCGGGACGTGGCGATTCGCCCGGTGGAAGAGAAAGACCGGCCCACGGTCGAGTGGCTGACCACCCAGTTGTGGGGTGCTGCCGAGGTTGTCGTGCACGACGGGGTCTTCTACCCGGCGGCCCTGCCCGGCTTCATCGCCGAGCGCGCCGGCCGCATCGCGGGCCTCGTCACGTTCGAGGTGCGGCCGGGCATCCTCGAGATCGCCACGATCAACGCCCTCGACCTGTACCAGGGCATCGGCACCATGCTCATCGAGGCGGTCCGCGCGGAGGCCAAGCGGCTCGGCTGCCACCAGGTCACGCTCACCACGACCAACGACAACATCGGCGCGCTCCGCTTCTACCAGCGCCGCGGCTTCCGCCTCGCCTGCGTCCGCCCGGGCGCGGTGGACCGCTCCCGCGAGCGCAAGCCGGACATTCCCCGTACCGGGGATTTCGGCATTCCGCTACGCGACGAAATCGACCTCATCTGTCCCGTCTAAAAAGAAAAAATCAAAATAGCTATCCCGAACGTAAGCAGCTTCCCCTCCTACCTCACCTGCGCTCTTTCGCCGCTGGTGAGCCCCGGAGCGGGCGGTCTTTACGCGGCGTGTCCGCGCGCGTGCTGTCGCGGGCACCGCCCAATGCGCTATACAGGGATTTACCACTGTCCAAGGGAGCACGATGTTGCCACCCGTTAGGGGCCGCACACCGGGGGATCAGCCCGTGCCGGTGGTCGACGGCGTCCATGCGGCGATCAGGCGCGCCCCGCTGCTGATGCAGCCGGTGCTGGCGGCGCTCTCTGTGGCATTCCTGCCCTGGCTGCTCGCGCCCATCTGCGTCGTCCGCGGCGTCCGCACCGTCATGGCCTCGCTGTACGTGGCCGCGTTCTGGGCGTGGGTCTACCTCCTCATCAGCGCCAACCGGCTGAACACGCACGCGTCGCCCACGGCGCCGACCGCCGCAGCCGGTCCCACGGTGCCGCACGGCGTGGCTGCTCGCCATGCTGGCGACCCCGTTCCTCGTCGCGGCTCTGCGCCAACGTCCGGCCGCTGTCCCGCTGGTTCATCCCGTGCCGCACCGTGGCCTGGTCGCTGCTGTGGTCGTCGCCCGTCGTCTTCTTCATCGTGCAGGCCTCGCCGCAGAACACGATGTTCGCGGTCATCGCCATCTGGGTGATCGCCGCGGCGCTGATCGGCTGGCGGGCGGCCAAGGGATCGCAGGAGGCCCGCATGTTCGGGCCGGACGGCCCGCTCGCCGCGCACGCAGGCCCGGGCGCGGCCGGGCCTGGATTCACCGGCGCCGCCGCCTCCGGCGCCCCCGGCGCCCCCGGCGGGAAACGCGCCGGGCAGGCGCACCGGGCCGCTGCCGCGCAACGGGCCAGGGCGGGCACTCGCCCGGCGCAGTACAGCACCCGCGCGCAGGGCGTCGCCCAGGTCTACGCGGACCACGCGGCCCGCGAGCCGCAGCCCGCCGCCGCCGGCGGCCAAGCTGGAGATCACCCCCGAGCAGGCGCTCGCCGAGCTCGACGCGATGATCGGCCTCGGGCCGGTCAAGGAGCAGGTCCACTCGATCGCCGTGTCGATCGAGGCGGCCCGCCGCCGCGCGGTGGCCGGGCTTCGGCACCGACAAGCCGATGCGGCACTTCGTCTTCCTCGGCCCGCCCGGCACGGGCAAGACGACGGTGGCCCGGGTGATCGGCAAGATCTTCTACTCGTTCGGGCTGCTCGACAGCCCCGACGTGGTCGAGGCGCAGCGGTCCGACCTGGTCGGCGAGTACCTGGGCGCGACCGCGATCAAGACCAACGACCTGATCGACTCGGCGCTCGGCCGGGTGCTGTTCATCGACGAGGCCTACAGCCTGGTGAACGAGGGCGACGGGCAGAGCGACCGGTTCGGCGCCGAGGCGGTGCAGACGCTGCTCAAGCGGGCCGAGGACGACCGGGAGAACCTGATCATCATCCTGGCCGGCTACGAGAAGCAGACCGAGGCGTTCCTCGCGACGAACCCGGGCATGGCCTCGCGGTTCGCGACCCGGATCAGGTTCCCCACCTACTCGACCGAGGAACTGCTCGCCCTGGCCGAGACGCAGCTGCGGGCCAAGCAGGAGGGCCTCGCCCCGGACGCGCGCCCGGTCCTGTGGCGGATGCTCGACGAGGTGGGCCGCCGCCGGATCACCGACGAGCTCGGCAACGGCCGGTTCGTCCGGACGCTGCTCGAGAAGGCCGGCCAGGCGCGGGACGTCCGGGTGATGGGCGGCGGCGGCGACCCGCAGGCCGAGGACCTGATCACGATCGGCGCCGCCGACCTGGAGCGGGCGTTCTCCGAGCTGACCTCGCGGCTGCGCGGCTACGAGAACACCCCGACCCTGGAGTCCGCGATCGCCGAGCTCGACGAGCTCGTCGGCCTTGAGCCGGTCAAGCAGCAGGTGCGCGCGATCGCCGCGCAGCTGCGGGTGGCGAAGCTGCGCGACCGCCAGGGGCTGGCCAGCCAGCCGCCCGCCAGGCACTTCGTGTTCACCGGGCCGTCCGGCACGGGCAAGACCACGGTGGCGCGGATCCTCGGCCGGATCTTCGCCGCGCTCGGCCTGCTGGTCCGCCCGGAGGTCGTCGAGGCGCACCGCGGGGACCTGGTCGGCGAGCACCTCGGCTCGACCGCGATCAAGACCAACCGGCTGGTCGACTCCGCCCTCGGCGGCGTGCTGTTCGTCGACGAGGCGTACTCGCTGCACAACGAGGGCTACTCGGGCGGCGACGCGTTCGGCGCCGAGGCGGTGCAGACGCTGCTCAAGCGCGCGGAAGACGACCGCGACCGCCTCGTGATCGTGCTCGCGGGCTACCCGGCCGACATGGACCGGTTCCTGCGCTCGAACCCCGGCCTCGCGTCCAGGTTCAGCACCCGCGTCACCTTCCCGAGCTACACCGCCAGGGACCTGTCGCGCATCGCCGTCATCCAGGCCGAGCAGGCGGGCGACGCCTTCGAGCCGGAGGCCGTCCGCGTCCTTGAGCAGATCTTCGCCCAGGCCGAGCGGGCCGGCGCGATCGACGAGCTCGGCAACGGCCGGTTCGCCCGCTCGCTGTTCGAGCGCGCGTGCGCCTGCCGCGACGTCCGCGTCGTCCGCCTGGGCGAATCGGCCACCGCCGCCGACCTGACCACCCTCACGGCCGTCGACGTAAGAGGCGCCTACGCCGAGCTAACCGTCTAGCACCGTCCCTCGCCGCCAGCCGCCCTCGCGGCGCCGCCAAGGCCCCGCACGCCGACCGCTCGGTTGTGCGCCACCCGCAGCGGCCGCGACGACGCTCCGACCTCTGTCGTGCGCAGCGCGCCGCGCATTTACGACATCGATGCCGGGGCTCAGCCATCGCGGGACCACAAACGATCGTGGATAGCTGATGACGCCATATGCGCCCGATCCGGCCATGATCCTGCAGGGCCGACAAGCGCCAGCTACGGCCTCGACCCGGTAGGCGGGCGGCTTAGGCTTGGACCGTGGGCGGTTTGTGGGATTTCTGGGTTGACCGGGGCGGGACGTTCACCGACATCGTGGCCCGCCGGCCGGACGGCGAACTGGTGGCGCACAAGCTCCTGTCGGTCAGCCCGGCCTACCGGGACGCCTCCGTCGCGGGGATAAGGCACCTGCTCGGCCTCGCGCCCGGTGAGCCCGCTGCCCGCCGACCGGATCGGCACCGTGCGGCTCGGCACCACCGTCGCCACCAACGCGCTGCTCGAGCGCAAGGGCGAGCCGACCGTCCTGGTGATCACCGAGGGGTTCGGCGACGCGCTGCGCATCGGCTACCAGGCCCGCCCGCGCATCTTCGACCGCCACATCGTGCTCCCCGAGCAGCTCTACGACCGCGTGATCGAGGTCAGCGAACGGGTCGGCGCCGACGGCGACCTGGTCCGACAGCTCGACGAAGAGGCAACGGAGCAGGCGCTGCGCAGCGGCCTACGACGACGGGTTCCGTGCCGTCGCCATCGTCTTCATGCACGGCTACCGCTACCCGGAGCACGAGCGGCGCGTCGCCGCCATCGCCCGGCGGCTCGGCTTCACCCAGGTCAGCGAGTCCAACGAGGTCAGCCCGCTGATGCGGCTGGTGTCCAGAGGCGACACGACCGTCGTCGACGCCTACCTGTCGCCGGTGCTCAAGCGCTACGTGGACGAGGTGACCGCCGAACTCGACGGCGTCCGGGTGCTGTTCATGCAGTCCAACGGCGGCCTGGCGGCGGCCGCGTCGTTCCGCGGCAAGGACTCGATCCTCTCCGGGCCGGCCGGCGGCATCGTCGGCATGGCCCGCACCGCGAAGGCGGCCGGCTTCGACCGGGTGATCGGGTTCGACATGGGCGGCACGTCGACGGACGTGAGCCACTTCGCCGGCGAGTTCGAGCGGCAGTACGAGACCCAGGTGGCCGGCGTCCGGCTGCGCGCGCCGATGCTGTCCATCCACACGGTCGCGGCCGGCGGCGGCTCCGTGCTGCACTTCGACGACGGCCGGTACCAGGTCGGCCCGGACTCCGCGGGGGCCGCGCCCGGGCCGGCCTGCTACGGCCACGGCGGCCCGCTGACCGTGACCGACGCCAACTGCCTTGCTCGGCCGGGTCCAGCCCGCGTACTTCCCCCGGGTCTTCGGCCCGGCCGGCGACCAGCCGCTGGACGTACGGGCCACGGAACGGAAGTTCGCCGAGCTGGCCGGGCGGATCGCCGCCGCCACCGGGGACACCCGCGGCCCGGCGCGGGTCGCCGCCGGCTTCCTCGAGATCGCGGTGCAGAACATGGCGAACGCGATCAAGAAGATCTCCGTGCAGCGCGGCTACGACGTGTCCGGCGCTTCTGCCCGGGGGGTTTGGGGGGTCGTCCCCCCGGGCAAGCACGTACGTGCTGTCCACCTTCGGCGGCGCGGGCGGCCAGCACGCCTGCGCCGTCGCCGACGCGCTCGGCATGACCAGCGTGCTCATCCATCCGCTGGCGGGCGCGCTCTCCGCCTACGGCATCGGCCTGGCCGACGTGATCGCCATGCGCGAGGCCGCCGTCGAGGCCCCGCTCACCGCGGCCCTGGCGGCGAGCCTGCGCGACGAGGCCTTCGCTCCCCTGGAACAGGCGGCCCGCGCCGATCTGGCCGCCCAGGGCGCGAGCACGGCCGCTCCAGCGGGCATCCAGCTGACCCGCCGCGCGCACCTTCGCTACGGCGGTACCGACACCCCGCTTCAGGTCCCCTACGGCTCCGCCGCGGAAATGAGGGAAGCCTTCGAGCGCGCCTACCGCGCCCGCTTCTCCTTCCTCATGGAGGACAAGCCCATCGTGGTCGAGGCCATCTCGGTCGAGGCCGCCGGTCACTCTCCGCCCCCGCCGCGCACCGCGCGGACCCCGCAGGTCTGGCGCCGGGCCGGCGCCCGCACGCAGCGCCCCGGTGCCCGAAGCAGCGACGTGCCCATGTTCACCGCGGGCGAGTGGGCCACGGTCCCGCTGTACCGGCGCGCCGCGCTCGCCCCCGGCCAGCAAGTGGAAGGCCCGGCGATCATCGCCGAGGACCTGGCGACGACCGTGGTCGAGCCCGGCTGGCGCGCCGCGGTAACGGCCGGCCGCGACCTGCTGCTCACCCGGGTCGCCCCGGCCTCGCCCGCCACCCGGGCAGGCACCGGCGCCGACCCGGTGCTGCTCGAGGTGTTCTCCAACCTGTTCATGGCGATCGCCGAGCAGATGGGCGAGCGGCTCGGTCGACCGCGCACTCGGTCAACATCAAGGAGCGCCTGGACTTCTCCTGCGCGATCTTCGACGCCGAGGGCGGCCTGATCGCGAACGCGCCGCACATCCCGGTGCACCTGGGCTCCATGGGCGAATCCATAAAAATGGTGATAAGCCGCAACAAAGGGCAGCTCAAGCCCGGCGACGTCTACGCGCTCAACGACCCCTACCACGGCGGCACCCACCTGCCCGACGTCACCGTCGTCACCCCCGTCTTCGCCCCCGCGGGCGCCAGCCCGGGCATCTGGTTCTACGTCGCCTCCCGCGGCCATCACGCGGAGATCGGCGGCGTGTCCCCCGGCTCCATGCCCGCGGGCAGCACCAGGATCGAGGAGGAAGGCGTCCTCATCGACAACTGGCTGCTGGTCGATGACGGCCGGCTGCAGGGAAGCGGAGACCACCAGCCTGCTGACCGCCGCCGTCTACCCGTCGCGGAACCCGCCGACCAACCTCGCCGACCTGCGGGCGCAGATCGCCGCCAACGAGAAGGGCGCCGAGGAACTCCGCCGCATGGTCGCGGAGTACGGCCTCGACGTCGTGCACGCCTACATGGGCCACGTCCAGGAGAACGCCGCGGAGGCGGTCGGCAGCGTCATCACCGCGCTCAGCGACGGCCAGTGCGACTACGAGCTCGACAACGGCGCCAGGATCAGGGTCAAGGTCACCGTCGACCGCGCGAGCAGGACCGCCGTCATCGACTTCACCGGCACGAGCCCGCAGCTCGAGCGGCAACTTCAACGCGCCGTCGAGCGTCGCGATGGCCGCCGTCCTCTACGTGTTCCGCACGCTCGTCGACAAGGACATCCCGCTCAACGCCGGCTGCCTGAAGCCGCTCACGGTGATCATCCCGCCGCGGACGATGCTGTCACCGGAGTACCCCGCCGCGGTCGCCGCGGGCAACGTCGAGACGAGCCAGGCGGTCACCGGCGCCATCTACGCCGCGCTGCGCACCATGGCGGAAGGCTCGGGCACGATGAACAACGTGACGTTCGGCAACGAGCGTTACCAGTACTACGAGACGGTCGCGAGCGGCTCGGGAGCGGGCGAAGGCTTCGACGGCACGGACGTGGTCCAGACGAAGATGACGAACTCCCGCCTCACCGACCCCGAAGTCCTCGAATGGCGCTACCCGGTCCGCCTCGAGTCCTACGCGATCCGGCCCGGCAGCGGCGGCCGGGGCCGCTGGCACGGCGGCAACGGCGCCACCCGGCGACTCCGCTTCCTCGAGCCCATGACCGTCACCACCCTCACCAGCCACCGCAAGATCCCCGCCCTCGGCCTCAACGGCGGCGCCCCCGGCGCCCTCGGCCGCCACTGGATCGAACACCAAGACGGCACGGTCACCCCGATGGCGGCCTGCGACAGCAAAACCCTCGCCCCCGGCGACGTCTTCGTCATCGAAACCCCCGGCGGCGGAGGATTCGGAGCGCCATTATCCCGAACGGCTGCTGGCTTCACGTTTGTCGCGCCCTACGACTCCCGGAGCGGGGGCGGCGCATCGCCCGCGCGCGTCCGGCGCCCCGTACTGCGCAGCCGCGCGCGACCGAGCGCTCCCGATCAGCCCATGACGCCGATCCCCGTGCTCCGACTGGCGCGTAAGCTTCGGCGCTCGTTCATCGCCGCGCACGCCGTCCCCGGCGAACAGTCACATTCGCGGAACGTGAACACGCGCCCGTTCGGACTGACAGTTGACTTTTCAAACGTTTCAGGAGTCAGGGTTCGCCAGGCCGTTGAGGTCGTCGTCGCTCAGCCCGGTGGCCAGCTCGCGCAGGGCGACCTTGAGCGCGGCCTCGTCCGCGCCGGCCGCGTCGAGGACGTCCATCAGCGCGTGCAGCACCATGTGCCGGTCCTCGCCGGTGTCGAGCAGCCGCTGCGCGGCGTCCCAGAGGGCGGGCGGCGAGCCGCGCCAGAGCCGGTCCGCGAGGGCCAGGTGGCGGTCGATGTGCCGGCCGACGCCCGCCGCGCTCGGCGACCCGGTCCGCGTGTCGTGATCGGCGGCGAGCAGCAGCCGCCGGTCGGCGGGGTCGGCCGGGTCAAGCTTCGACAAATCGACCCCGCCGTGCTTGCCCACGAGGATCGGGAAGGCGAACGCCCGCCGCGGCAGCGCCTCGAGGTCGGAGTCGGGCAGCAGCCGGGCGACGAGCTTCTCGTCCAGCCCGAACTCGGCCGGATCCCGGTATATCCGCGAAAAGGTGGTCATCGAGTCGAAGAGCACGTCAAGCGTCTGCCCGACCGCGGTGTCCGACAGCCCGCGCTTCTGGCCGGACCAGCGGATCCAGGCGTCGACGGCGTGCGGCATCGCGTTCTGGTCGGCGACGGAGAGCAGCACCTTCCGCGGCAGCCAGCCGAGCATGAAGTTCTGCACCTTGGCCGGCGACATCCGCAGCGGCCTGCCGCTGTCCTGGTCGCAGCCGAAGTCGATGATCAGGTCCGCGATGCGGCTCGCGGCCTGCAGGTCGGACAGTTCCTCGGCCTCGTCGGAGGCGAGGAACTCGGCGGCGAGCAGCGCCCGGCGCTCGGTCGACCAGGCGGGCCGCTTGGTCCGCGGTGCGCGTCCAGGGGCGGGCGGCAGCGCGCGGATGCGGGCCCTGATGAAGGCGTGCCTGGCGGCGAAGGAGTCGCTCACCGGCGGGTCCTCCGCCGCGTCGGTGGCGGCGAGCGCGGCCTGCAGCATCTTCCGCGCCTGGGGCGGGTCGATCTGCCGGAAGCCGTCTTCCGGACGGGCGCTCACCCGGCTCACCGATGGCCGACGGCAGTGCTCGAGCAGCTTGTCCACCTGGGAGCTGACCCAGCCGTCCCTGAGCATGCCCGCCAGGTTGTAGTCGATGACAGAGACGAGCGCGTGCGGCTCCTCGCCCGCGTAGCTGAAGACGCAGATGACCTCGTCCTGGTCACCCCAGGCGTCCGGGTTGACGTAGCAATCGGCCGAAGAGACCGCGCCCAGGTACTCGGCCCACCGCGGTGCGCGCACCCCGAGGTCGATGAGCTTGATGGCGGCCTGCTCGGCCGCCGCGGCCTGACGTGACGTGCCGAGGCAGGCGATGCCCGACAGCAGCGCGAGCGCGGCGGGCGAGCGCTGCTTCGCGGCGTAGTCGACCAGGCCCTCGCCGATCAGCTGCTCGATGCCCGCGCCGCCGATGGTGTGGTGCCGTTGCGGCCACCAGGTGCCGAGCAGGTCGCTGACCATCAGCTCAGCGTCGAGCGGACTGCGTACCGCAAGCAGCTCACGTGCCGCGTGCAGGAGTTCGTCGAACAGCGCGTTGGGGGGCGCGCCGCCACCTACCTGGCTACGACGTCGGCTCTGCGGGCTCACCCTGATAGCCTCTCAGATCTACATATGTGAAATCGACGCTTCACTCTGTTACCCGCATCGGGTTGCGGGTAACAGGGCAGAGCACATCATCCGCTGTAGGAGAATTTACCCATGCTGCCATCATTGTGCCTTGCGATGGCGGCTAACCCGTTCGTGTCGCGTTTCCTGGAGCGTTCCGGAGGCGGCCAGGGGCGGCGGCGGACGATTCTCACTTGGCTTCCGTGCCGCTAGCTGGCAGCATCGGTACCTGGATTGTGGCACCCTTATTCTGAGCGGTCGCTGCGGTCGCGGCGCCAAAGTCGCGCTGACGGCAGGCTGCCGCCAGGAAGGAGCCGCCAATGGCAGGCGCCTGCACGGTGGGTGAGGTGCTCGGTTGAGCGCTGACACCTCCGTGCCGAAGCAGCGGGAGGCCGGGTTGGGCGAGTTCGAATCCTGGCTTCCAGATGCCGTGCTGCGCGACGCGCCCGCCGGGATGGCCTTCCTGGACACCGACTTGCGCTTCGTCTGGGTGAACCCCGCGCTCGCCAGGATGTACGACCGCCCGGTGAGCGATTTCGCCGGGCAGCCCATCGCCGCGGTCTGGCCGGCGGTGGACGCCGCCAGGGGCGAGGCCGCCGTGCAGCAGGTGCTCGAGCAGGGCCGCCCGGCGATCGAGACCTTCGAGGCCGGCGCCGCGGGCGCGGCCGCCGCGGACCCGCGGGGGCAGCGGACCTTCCACTGGTTCGGCGTGCGCGGTGCGGACGGCGAATTGTCCGGTGCCGGGCTCATCGTCGATCGCCGGGGGCACCGGCCCGGCGACGGAGGAGGCGCTGCGCCGCAGCGAGGAGCGGTACCGCGCGCTCGTCCAGGGCGGCGCGCAGATCGTCTGGGTGGCGTCGCCCGACGGTGAGATGCTTGAGGACTCCGCCGAGTGGCGCTGGATCACCGGGCAGACGGTCGAGGAGTTCCTCGGCAACGGGTGGCTTGACTCGATTCACCCGGAGGACCGCGAGCGGGTCGAGCGGGACTGGCGGGACTGCCTGCGCACCGGCCGGATCTTCGATGACCGGTTCCGGATGCGCGCCCGGGGCGGCGCCTACCGGCACTACGACGTGCGGGCGGTGCCGATCGAGCGGGACGGCAAGATCGCCGAGTGGGTCGGCGCGTGCACGGACGTGACCAGCCAGCGCGAAGCGGAAGAGATGCGCGGCCGGCTGACCGACCAGCTGTCGGCGGCGGCGCTGCGCACCGCGCGGCTCCAGCAGGCGACGGCCATGCTGGCCGAGGCGCTGGACGTGGAGCAGGTGGTCGAGGTGATCACCGAGGTGGGCCGCACCGCGATCGGCGCGCTGCGCTCGGCGGTGGCGCTGCTCAACGACGACAAGCTCGGCTTGCGGGTGGTCAACCGGTCCGGGCTCGCGCCCACCGGGCCCGACGGCGCCGGCGTGCGGCTCACGCTGGACACCCCGAGCGTGATGACCCGCGCGATCGCCACCCGCCGCCCGGTGCTCATCGCCGACCCCGAGGAGCTCAGCAGCCAGTTCGACAACGACCCGGCCGCCGACGGCCGGCCGGGGCGGGCGCTGGACACCGGAGACGAGCAGGCCTGGGTCGGCCTGCCGCTGCTCGCGGCGGGGATGCCGCTCGGCGCGCTGCGCTTCTCCTTCGGCAAGCCGAGGACGATCCTCGAAGAGGAACGCGTCTTCCTCGAGGCGCTCGCCGGGCAGTGCGCGCTCGCCGTGGAGCGGGCCGAGATGTACGAGAAGGAGCACACCGCCGCGGTGACCCTGCAGCGGAGCCTGCTCCCCGGCGAGCTGCCCAGCGTCCCCGGCCTCGCGCTCGACGCCAAGTACCTGCCGCGCTCCACGGACGTGGGCGGCGACTGGTACGACGTGTTCCGGCTGCCCGACCGGCGGCTGGCCGTCGCGGTCGGCGACGTGATGGGCAAGGGGCTGCTGGCCGCGGCCGGCATGGGGCGGGTGCGCAACGCGCTGCGCGCGCTCGCGCTGACCGACCCCAGGCCCGCGGCGGTGCTCGCCGGGCTCGACCGGCTGTTCACCGCGACCGAACTCGAAGAGCAGGTCACCACCGTTACCTACCTGGTGATCGACCCGGAGACCGGGGAGGGCCAGGCGGGCAACGCCGGGCACCCGCCGACGCTCCTGCTGACGCCGGGCGCGCTCCCCGTGCTCGACAGCGCCGAGGCGGGCACGCCGCTTGGCTGGGCGAGCCCGCGGCGCCAGCACGCCTTCCGGCTGCCGCCGGGCTCCACCGCGGTCTTCTACTCGGACGGCCTGGTCGAGAACCGGCTCCGCGGCCTCGACTCCGGCCTCGACGAACTCGTCAGGATCGCCGCGAGCGCACCGCAGGACCTGGTGGACGCGCCCGGGCGGCTGCTGCAGTACCTTCTCGACAACATGCTCGCCGGTCACGAGCAAGACGACGACGTGACGGTGCTCGTGATGCACGTGCCGGCCAGCACCGTCTTCGACGCGGGGTCTACCGACCAGCAGAAGGCTCAGCGGTGACCCCCGCGCGCCTAATCGGCATGGCGGACGTGTACAAGGCACTCCCAGGGGCCACCTATGGTGGTGGAGAGGAGGCGGGCGGGTTGGTGTCCATATCCCCAAGGCGACGAACGGGAAGCCTGTTTCCCGGCACGGTCCAGGCGTCAAGACCCTCTCGGGAGGGCCCCATTAGCGTGCGTACGCAGCTCAGCCAAGCTACCCAGCGAAGGAAGAGGTGACCGTGGTGGTGAGCGCTGCCAACTCCGCGGCGCGCAAGCGCTCCCGGCCGTCCAGTTCCGCGGCTCGGGACTCGCGGGTGCCCGACCAGGCGGCCGATGGCATGTCCGAGGCGAGTACGTCCGAAGCCGGCACGTCCCAGGCCACGGTGCCGGGCGGCCGGGCGGCCAAGGCCCGCGAGGAGCTCGCGGCGGTGCCGTCCCAGGAACTGCCCGGCGACCTGGCGGTCGCGGGCGACCTGGATGCGGACGCTGACCTCGAAGGTGACGACCTCGAGGGCGAGGTCAACCTCGAGGACCTCGAGGACCTCAGCGAGGACGACCTCGGCGTCGACGCGCTTGTCGTGGAAGACCTCGAGATCATCGTGGAAACGCCGGAAGGCGACCTGGCGGACGACCAGGAAGCCGATGAGCCCGGGCCGGTCGTGGCCGGCGCCGGGGGCGCTGCCGCACCAGCCGAAGGCAAGGCGCCAGGCGAGGGTGACGACGAGATCTTCGTCTTCGGCGACGATGACGATGACCTGCCGGCCGCGCAGGTGGCGGTCGCGGGCGCGACCGCGGACCCGGTCAAGGACTACCTGAAGCAGATCGGCAAGGTCCCGCTGCTCAACGCCGAGCAGGAGGTTGAGCTCGCCAAGCGGATCGAGGCCGGCCTGTTCGCCGAGGAGAAGCTCGCCGAGTCCCAGCGGATGAACACCGGACCAGCGCATCGACCTCGAGTGGATTGCCGAGGACGGCCGCCGGGCCAAGAACCACCTGCTTGAGGCCAACTTGCGGCTGGTGGTGTCGCTGGCCAAGCGGTACACGGGGCGCGGGATGCTGTTCCTGGACCTGATCCAGGAGGGCAACCTGGGGCTGATCCGCGCGGTGGAGAAGTTCGACTACACCAAGGGCTACAAGTTCTCGACGTACGCGACGTGGTGGATCCGGCAGGCGATCACCCGGGCGATGGCCGACCAGGCCCGGACGATCCGGATCCCGGTGCACATGGTCGAGGTGATCAACAAGCTGGCCCGCGTGCAGCGGCAGATGCTCCAGGACCTGGGCCGCGAGCCGACCCCGGAGGAGCTGGCGGTCGAGCTCGACATGACCCCGGAGAAGGTCGTCGAGGTGCAGAAGTACGGCCGCGAGCCGATCTCCCTGCACACCCCGCTCGGCGAGGACGGCGACAGCGAGTTCGGTGACCTGATCGAGGACTCCGAGGCGATCCAGCCCGGCGAGGCGGTGAGCTTCACGCTGCTCCAGGAGCAGCTGCACTCGGTGCTCGACACGCTCTCCGAGCGCGAGGCCGGCGTCGTGAGCATGCGGTTCGGTCTGACCGACGGCCAGCCGAAGACGCTGGACGAGATCGGCAAGGTCTACGGCGTCACCCGCGAGCGGATCCGCCAGATCGAGTCGAAGACCATGTCCAAGCTCCGCCACCCCTCCAGGTCGCAGGTCCTGCGCGATTACCTGGACTAGGAATTCTCATTGCCCGAGGCCCCGCGTAGCGACGCTACGCGGGGCCTCGGCGTACGACGAGGGAGCAGCGCCCCGATGGCAGTGACGAGGCCGGTTACCATCGATGACGCGGCACCGCTCGCCCGCGTGCTCTCAGCGAACCGCGACTACCTCGCTCCCTGGTCGCCGCTGCAGAACGAGCGTTACTTCACCGCGGACGGGCAGCGCGAGGTCCTGGCGCGCGACCTGGCGCAGCTGGACCGGGGCGGCATGGTCCCGCTGGTAATCCTCGACGCCGACGGCGCTGATCTGCGGGCGGATCAACCTGAACAGCATCGTCCGCGGCGCGTTCCAGAGCGGGAGCGTGGGTTACTGGGTCAGCGAGTCGCACGTCGGCCACGGCCTCGCCTCCGCCGCGGTGGCGGACGTCATCGGCCTCGCCTTCGGCGGGCTCGGCCTGCACCGGCTTGAGGCGGCGACGCTGCTGCACAACACGCCGTCCCAGCGGGTGCTGGCGCGTAACGGCTTTCGGCCGTTCGCGGTCTCGGAGGCGTACCTCAAAATCGACGGGAGATGGCAGGACCACATCCTGTTCCAGCTCCTGAACAACTGAGCGCGAGCCTAAGCGCCGCCTGGGCGGACTGAGGAGCGAGCGAGCGAGAGACGAGCGCGCCGCCGACGAGGGAGGCACGCTCGGGCGCGCGGAGGCGAGCGCGGGAACACCGCGCTCGGGAAACACTTCGGGCCGTGCCGCCGAGCGGCACGGCCCGCGAGCGCGGGTCTCCGCGCCGGGCTAGCTCTCCGGCTTACTCTCCGACTTGGACAGACGCTGGGTCTCGTCCTGGATGTCGATGGCTACCTTCTTCAGCGCCGGCAGGTGCTCTCTGCTGTGGTGGGCGCAGAAGAGCAACTCGCCCGAGTTGGGGAGCAGGACGCGGACGTATGCTTGCGCGCCGCACCGATCGCACAGATCGAGTGCGGTCAGCGGCTTGGTGGGGGCGATAGCTCCGGTCACGTCGCCTTCCTCGTCTCATGCCTCCGGCTACTGCGTCCGGCTGGCTCCGGTCTGCTGTGTGTCCGGACACTTGCCCTCCAGCGGGCCGACCCTCTGGGGGGGACCCGTCCCGCGGGGGGACAACTGCCTTACAGCACAGCACAACACATACCCCGGCGTCAGGCTTCCCTACGCCGACGGTGTACGCCACAAGCGAAAACCGCACTGGTCGCGTGGCAAGCCTTTGCAAGCCAGCGCGATCGCCGGTGACCACACCACCGTGCGGGTAGGTCACCGGTGAGATACCCGTGCGGTTCACGCGATGTATACCCCCTGACGGGCGGCATGACACTTTTGACCGCAAGTATCCGGCCCTTACAGTCCGCTTACATGGGCTTATGTCGGGTAGTCTCCTCCCGGCTCGGCTGCCCGTTCGAGCGCCAGGCCGCCGTCGGCCGGGCGGTGAACCAGTGCAATCGAGTGGCGGTGGCAGTGCCAGAAAGACGGGCAAACCGGCGTGGTGCCGCCCCGGGAGTCGGTGGGGGACGCTACCCTTCGAATGTGGCAGCCCCCGCTTGCCGCACATTCTTTCGAGAGGAGAGCCGCCGCCCGTGCCACCGCTTACCGAAACCGTCCGGGCGACGGCAGAGCTGAAGCCCCCGGACCCGAAGGCCGCGAACCAGAAGGCACAGGCGAAAGCGCGTCAGGAGGGCCAGCCAGTGGCCGATGCAACGGACTCCTACAGCGCGAAGCACCTGTCGGTACTCGAAGGCCTCGACGCGGTCCGCAAGCGGCCGGGCATGTACATCGGCTCGACCGACGGCCGGGGCCTGCAGCACTGCCTCTGGGAGATCTTCGACAACTCGGTCGACGAGGCACTTGGCGGCTACTGCACCCGCGTCGAGGTGATCTTGCACGCCGACGGGTCCGCCGAGGTGCGGGACAACGGCCGGGGCATCCCGGTGGACAACGAGCGGAAGACCAGGCTTTCCGGCGTCGAGCTGGTCATGACCAGGCTGCACGCGGGCGGCAAGTTCGGCGGCGGCTCGTACACCGCCTCCGGCGGCCTGCACGGCGTGGGCGCGTCGGTCGTGAACGCCCTGTCCGCGCGCCTTGACATCGAGGTCGACCGGGACGGCCAGACCTGGACGACGAGCTTCCGCCGCGGCGTGGCCGGCGAGTTCGCCGGCGAGGGTCCGGCCGCCGACTTCACGCGGAAGTCCGGCCTGCGGCAGGTCGCCAGGGTGCCGAAGACGAAGACCGGCACCAGGATCAGGTTCTGGCCCGACCGCCAGGTGTTCCTCAAGGACGCCACGTTCTCCTACGAGCAGCCTCGACGAGCGTGCCCGGCAGACCGCCTACCTCGTCCCTGGCCTGGCCATCGCCCTGCGCGACGAGACCGTGGCAGAAGGGCTCGAGGAGGCCGAGTACCGCTTCGCCGGCGGGATCGGCGAGTTCTGCGAGCACCTGGCGACCAGCGCGAAGATAACCGAGGTCATCCGGCTGACCGGAGACGGCACGTTCACCGAGACGATCCCGGTGCTCGACGACCGCGGCCACATGAAGCCGACCGAGGTCGAGCGCAGGCTCGAGGTCGACGTGGCGGTCCAGTGGGGAACCGGGTACGACACCATCACCCGGAGCTTCGTGAACGTGATCGCCACCCCGCACCACGGCACCCACGTCACCGGCTTCGACAAGGCCCTCGGCAACACGATCAACGACCAGCTGCGGGCCGCCCGGCTGCTGAAGAACGGCGACGAGAAGGTCACCAAGGACGACATCCTCGAGGGCCTCACCGCTGTCGTCTCGGTGCGGCGTGCCCGAGCCGCAGTTCGAGGGCCAGACCAAGGAGGTCCTCGGCACCCCGGCGGCGACCAGGATCGTCCAGCAGGTCGTCAGCACGGGGCTGAAGGACTACTTCGAGAACCCGCCGCGCGGCGCGAAGCAGCAGGCCCGCGCCGTCCTCGACAAGATCGTCGCCGCCGCCAAGACGAGGATCGCGGCCCGCGAGCACCGGGAGAACCAGCGCCGCAAGTCGGCCCTGGCGAGCTCGAGCCTGCCCGCGAAGCTGGTCGACTGCCGCTCAGCCGACGACCGCAGCGAGCTGTTCATCGTCGAGGGCGACTCCGCGCTCGGCACCGCGAAGCGGGCCCGCGACTCCGAGTTCCAGGCCCTGCTGCCGATCCGCGGCAAGATCCTCAACGTGCAGAAGTCGTCGCTGGCCGACATGCTCAAGAACGCCGAGTGCGCCGCGATCATCCAGGTCCTCGGGGCCGGCTCGGGGAGCACGTTCGACCTGGACTCGGCCCGCTACCAGCGCGTCATCTTCATGGCGGACGCCGACGTGGACGGCGCGCACATCCGCACGCTGCTGCTCACGCTTTTCCACCGCTACATGCGCCCCATGCTGGACGCGGGCCGGGTGTTCGCCGCGGTTCCGCCGCTGCACCGGGTTGAGCTGACCAACCCGGGCAAGGGCCAGCAGAAGCACATCTACACCTACTCCGACACCGAGCTGCGCCGCACGCTCATCGAGCTGGAGAGCAAGGGCAAGCGCTGGAAGGAACCGCAGCGGTACAAGGGCCTTGGCGAGATGGACGCCGACCAGCTCGCCGAGACCACGATGGACCCGCGGCACCGGACGCTCCGCCGGATCAAGATCGAGGACGCCAAGGCCGCCAGCGACGTGTTCAGCCTGCTCATGGGCACCGAGGTAGCGCCGCGCCGCGACTTCATCGTTAGCGGCGCCAGCGAGCTTGACCTGTCCCGCATCGACACCTGATCTCACCGAGGAACCGCAGCATGCCACCACGTCGCGGCACCACCGCGCCGCCTCCAGAAGAGTTCGAAGAGAACATCGTCGACATCGACGTCACCGAGGAGATGCGCGGCTCCTACCTGGAGTACGCCTACAGCGTCATCTACTCCCGCGCGCTGCCCGACGCGCGCGACGGCCTGAAGCCCGTTCAGCGAAGAATCCTCTTCCAGATGAACGAGATGGGCCTGCGGCCCAACGCGGCGCACGTCAAGTGCGCCCGCGTGGTCGGCGACGTCATGGGCCGCCTCCACCCGCACGGCGACACCGCGATCTACGACGCCCTCGTGCGGCTCGCCCAGCCCTGGGCGATGCGCTTGCCCCTGGTCGACGGCCACGGCAACTTCGGCAGCCTCGGCGGCGACGACGGTCCCGCCGCCATGCGGTACACCGAGTGCCGCCCGACCGAGGCCGCGATGGCCATGGTCGAGAGCATCGACGAAGACACCGTCGACTTTGGCGCAAACTACGACGGCCGGGAGCAGGAGCCGCAGGTCCTGCCGGCGGCGTTCCCGAACCTCCTGGTCAACGGCACGGCGGGCATCGCGGTCGGCATGGCCACGAACATGGCGCCGCACAACCTCACCGAGGTCATCACCGCCGCCCGCTACCTGCTCAAGCACCCGGACGCAAGCCTTGAGCAGCTCATGAAGTACGTCCCGGGCCCGGACCTGCCGACCGGCGGCCACATCATCGGCCTCGACGGCGTCCGCGAGGCGTACGCCACGGGCCGTGGCATCTTCAAGATGCGGGCCACCACCAAGATCGAGCAGCTGAACGCCCGCAAGACCGGCATCGTCGTCACCGAGCTTCCTTACAACGTCGGCCCGGAAAAGGTCATCGCGAGGATCAAGGACCTCGTCCAGGCCAAGAAGATCACCGGCATCTCCGACCTCAAGGACCTGACCGACCGCAACCGCGGCCTGAACCTGGTCATCGAGGTCCGGGCCGGCTTCAACCCCGAGGCCGTCCTCGCCGAGCTCTACCGGCTGACGCCGATGGAGGAGACGTTCGGCATCAACAACGTCGCCCTCCTCGACGGCCAGCCGCGCACCCTGGGCCTCAAAGAGCTCCTGTCTATCTACATCGAGCACCGCATCGACGTCATCCGTCGGCGCAGCGAGTTCCGCCGCCGGAAGCGCCAGGACCGGCTGCACCTGGTCGACGGCATCCTCATCGCGCTGCTCAACATCGACGAGGTCATCCAGGTCATCCGGACCAGCGACGACTCCGCCGCGGCCAAGCAGCGCCTGTGCCAGGTCTTCGACCTGACCGAAATCCAGGCCCAGTACATCCTCGACACCCCGCTGCGCCGCCTGACCCGCTTCGACAAGCTGGAGCTGGAGCGGGAGCAGGAGACGCTGCGCGCCGAGATCGCCGCGCTGACCGAGATCCTGGAGAACGAGGACAAGCTCAAGGACCTGGTCAGCGGCGAGATGGCCGACCTGGCGAAGAAGTTCGGCACCCCGCGTCGCACGGTGCTGATGGAGGCGGGCGCGGCGGTCGCCGCCGCCGTGCCGCTCGAGGTGACCGACGACCCGTGCCTGGTGGTGCTGTCGCAGACCGGCCTGCTGTCCCGCATCCCCATGGAAATCCACGGTGATTCCGAACGAGTGCGTGGCTCCGCCGCTCCAGCACAAGGCATCCCCAAGGGCACCGGGGCCGCCGACCTCGTGGCGTGCTCGGTCGCGACGACGGCCAGGGCCACGATCGGCGCGGTGACCAGCGCGGGCCGGATGATCCGGGTCAGCGTCATCGAGATTCCCGCGTCAGCGTCGGGCGAGGCGGGCGTGTTGTCCGCGGGGCACCCGGTCGGGGAGTTCGTGCCGGGCCTGGCGGACGACGAAAAGGTGCTCGCCCTGGCGTCGCTCGACGGCGGTGAGGCCAGCGGGGTGGCGCTCGGCACGGCGTCCGGCGTCGTCAAGCGCGTGCAGCCCGAATACCCGGCGAACCGCGACGAGTTCGAGCTGATCACCCTGAAGGACGACGACCGGGTCGTCGGCGCTGCCTACCTGACCGGCGACGACGCCGAGCTCGTCTTCATCAGCAGCGACGCCCAGCTGCTCCGCTTCTCCGCGACCTCCGTCCGCCCGCAGGGTCGAGCCGCGGCCGGCATGGCCGGCATCCGGCTGTCCGAGGGCACCACCGCCCTCTGGTTCGGCGCCATCGGCCCCGCCGTCACCCGGTCCATCCTGCCGACCCTGCCCGCCAGCGCACCCAACGGGCGCGCGGACCACCATGAGGCCGCCCTGGCGGCCATGGCCGACCTGCGCGCCGAGGTAACCGGGGAAGAACCTGGCGGCGGCGCGTGGGCAACCTCGCCGGAGGCCGCCGCCGCGGTCGTGGTCACGGTCGCGGGCCGCTCCGGCGCACTGCCGGGCACGGGCGGCGCCTCGGTCAAGGTGACCCCGTTCGCCGAGTACCCGCCCAAGGGCCGGGCGACCGGCGGCGTCCGCTGCCAGCGCTTCCTGAAGGGCGAGGACGGCCTGATCCAGGCCTGGATCGGCCCGTCCCCGGTGATCGGCGTGACCGAGTCCGGCGTGGTCGTGGACCTCTCCGGCATGACGGGCAGGCGCGACGGCTCCGGCAACGCGATCACCCGCCAGCTGGCACGCCTCGGCCACCCCTTCGGGGTTTCCTGACCCAAAGCTGCCGCGGAGCGGCACTAACTGGCGCTGGGTGCCGCATGGCCAAAATTTCTTGGCCTTGTGGCACCCACGCCGGCTCTAGCGTCCTTGTGCACCCCGGCGCGAATTATCTGGCCTGGGGTACCCGGGCCCATGGTCGTTTCGGCCCTGTGGCACCCACGGGCGTCATCGGTCCTGACCTTCGGGCACCCAGGCAGTGCCTGTTTAGCTTGTGGCCCGCGCAGCCGGCGGAGTTCGAGCAAGTCCAGCCCGAGCGCCTCGAGCCGGGCGATCACACCGTACACAGCGGCCTGGTCCGGGAGGCGACCGGTCAGAAGCGTGTCCGCGCCCTGCGCCTGGGCGCGCAGGGCCGGGAACGCGCGCAGCATCTTCGTCCCGAGATGGCCGCGAACGCGTATCTCGTAGAAGTGCTGCGGGTCGTGCTCCTCACCGGTCACGAGGTTCCTTTCTGGCGGTCTTTACTCAAGCTCCCAGCATTACCGCGCCCTGGGTGAGCTGTCGTCGCACACCCTGTGCTATCCACCGGACCGGTGTCCGCCTCCGGCGGCCAGACGGATCGGAAAGCCCGGCCAGACCGGGAGTTTTAAGCGGCGGTGCGGTGTTGGTGATGGACATGCAGGGTGGTGGCCAGCTTGCCGGGAGCCTGCCGTGATACCGCAGGCCGCCGCTGATTCTGTCGGCCGTGGGGTCGTTTGCCGCCCGGCCCTGTTCGACCAGCTCAGCGGGGCGGGACGAGTAACTGTGTTGTCCGCGTCGGCCGGGAGCGGTAAGACGTTTCTGCTTCGCTCGTGGATCGCCGAGGCGGGCCTGGCGGACCGGGCTGCCTGGGTGTCGGTCCACGGCGAGGAGCACGACCCGCAGCGGTTCTTGGTCTCGGTGGCCGACGCGCTGCGCGACACGGTCATCGGGTCGAAGCTGGTGCGGCCGCTGACGGCAGCGCCCGATCTGGACGGCTGGGCAATCGTGGAGTCGCTGTTGCACGACCTGCATTCGCTGCCTGACCGCGTCTGGCTGGTGATCGACGACCTGCACGAGCTGCGTTCGGCCCACGCGCTTCACCAGCTCGAGCTGCTGGTGATGCGCGCGCCGACGGACCTGCGGTTCGTGTTCGCTAGCCGCCGTGACCCCCAGCTGGGGCTGCACCGCCTGCGCTTGGACGGCGAGCTGACCGAGCTCCGGGCCGCCGACCTGCGCTTCACGCTCGATGAGGCGCGCGGCCTGCTTGAGGCGTCCGGGGTGCGGCTGTCCGACTCGGCCCTGGCCCTACTGCATGAACGGACCGAAGGCTGGGCCGCCGGGCTCCGGCTGGCGGCGCTGTCGCTGGCCGGGCACCCGGATCCCGAACTGTTCGCCGCGGGGTTCTCTGGCAGCGAGCGGACAGTGGCCGAGTACCTGATCGCCGAGGTCCTGGGACGCCAGCCCAAGCAAGTCAGGCGGCTGCTGGTCCGGACGTCGGTGCTCGGCCGCGTGAACGGCGAGCTCGCGGACCTGCTCACCGGAAGTCCGGGCGGCGGGCGGATATTGCGGGAGCTGGAACAGGCGAACGCGTTCGTCGTCGCGCTGGACGCGCATCGGTCCTGGTTCCGTTACCACTCCCTGTTTGCCGACCTGCTTGCAACTTGAGCTGCTTGACACCGCGCAGCAAGACGAGCTGGCCCGGCTGCACGGCGTGGCCGCCGGCTGGTTCGCGGAGCACGGGTTCCCGGTGGAAGCGGTTCGCCATGCCCAGGCCGCGCAAGACTGGGACCTGGCCGGCCCGCCTGCTGTTTGATCACTGGTTCGGCCTCGTGCTCGACGGCCAGGCGGCCACCGCGGACGAGCTGCTGACCGGCTTCCCGGTTGGCCTGCTGGCCGCCGACGCCGAGCTGACGGCGCTGCTGGCGGCCCGCGAGCTGAACCGGGGATCGTTCGAGGACGCCGAGCGCCACCTCCGAGTCGCCACCGAGCGGTCCGCGTCCGTGCCCGCTGAGCGGCGCGGGCACCTGCAGGTCACGCTGGGCGTGCTGCGGCTCACCGAGGCTCAGCTCCACAGCGACCTCCCGGCCGCGATCGAGGAAGCGCGACGGCTGGTCGAGCCGGCCGCGACCCTGGCGGCGGCGGAGATGGGGCTGGGCGACGAGCTGCGCGCGATGGCGCTGCTCCGGCTCGGAAGCACCGAATTCTGGACGGGACGCTTCGAGGAAGCACTGCGGCATCTCGAACGCGCCAGGACGCTGGCGCAGCAGATCGGGCGGCCGTACCTGGAGTTCGCCAGCCTCGTTCACTGGGCCCGGGCCGAGCTGGGACGGTCGTTCTCGTCGGTTCTGGAGCCGGGCAGGCAGGCGATCGAGCTGGCGCGACAGCACGGCTGGACCGATGACCCGCTCGCCGGCGATGCTTACCTGGCGCTGGGCGCCGCGCTGGTCTGGCGGGGACGGCTCGAGGAGGCAGAACCCTGGGTCCAGCGCGCCGAGAGAGCGGTGCGGCAGGGAGCCGAGCCCGCCGCGGCACTGGCGCTGCATTACATTCGCGCGCAGGTCGAGCTCGCGCGGGGCCGGGAAAAGGCCGCGCTGACCGCTTTCCGCGCCGCCGAGCGGCAGGCGGAGCGGCTCGTCGCCCCGCCCCCGCTGGCCGCGCAGCTGCGCGCATCCCGGCTGCGGACGCTGATCCGGACAGGCGCGACTCAGCAGGTCGAGCGAGCCCTCGCCGAGCTTGATGACAAGGAACGGGACAGCGGGGAGATGCGCACCGTCGTGGCCGCACTCCGGCTCGCCCGCCGCGATCCACTGGCCGCCACCGCCGCCCTTGAGCCCGTCGTCAACGGGTCCGTCCCGGTGATCCACCGGATCTCGGTGACCGAGGCCCTGTTGCTCGAGGCGGTCGCGCGGGATGCCCTCGGTGACCCGCCGCCGCCGAGAGCGCCCTGGAGCGCGCGCTTGACACTCGCCGATCCCGACGGCGCGATACTGCCGTTCCTCTTGCACCCGGTCTCGGCCCTGCTCGAACGCCACCCCCGGCACCGCACCGCGCACCCTGAACTGATCGCCGAGATCCTCGGCCTGCTCACCGGGGCAAGCACCGCCGGGCCGGCCCCGGACCAGCCGCTGGCGCCGCGTGATCCACTCAGCGAGAGCGAGACCCGCGTCCTGCGCTACCTGCCCACGAACCTGTCCGCGCGCGAGATCGCGGATGAGCTCTTCCTGTCCTGGTACACCGTCAAGACGCACATGCGCCATCTGTACACCAAACTCGACACGCACACCCGCAGCGAGACCGTGGACCGGGCGCGCGCCCTCGGCCTCCTCGCCGCCGTCGCCGCGCAAGCTCGCCAGCTGAAACGCCTGAGCGCCGGCCACGGATGCCGGGCCGGCGTGGGTGATCCGGCACCCCCGGGTGAGCCGCATCGCCCGCCTGGGTGACGCGTACCGTCAGCCGGTTCACGGTCCGGCCGCGATCCGAACTCCCAAGCCGGTGCCTCAGCATGGCCAGCACCCGCGGCCGTTCCTCCGCAGTCTGACGTTATTCCTGCTCAGCGGCCATCAGCGCAACCGCTCCGCGCGCTGGCGGCCGAGGCCGGCCGGTGCTCCCACCCAGCGAGGACGCCGATAGCACAGTGTGTGCGATGGCAGCTCACCCATTCCCGTAAGACGCTCTGAGACGAAAGAGCGCGACGGGCTACCGCCCGCCGCCGGAGGAAAGGAAGCACGCCATGTCCACCCCACTCATCCGCCGTCCGGAGTCCGATGCAGCGTCCAGCCAGGCCGAATACGCGCTGTCGGCCACCCCGAGGCGCCCTCGGCGCCCAGATGGCCGCGGTGCTCGCGGTGCTGACCGGGGTCTGGGTCGCTCTGTCCCCGTGGTTCCTCACCCTGCAGCAGGGCGGCACCAACGCCAACACCGTCAACCTCATCTCTGGCCTGGCGGTCGCCGCGGTGGGCGTCTTCGCCCTGGCCAACCCCCGCGCATTCGCCAGCCTCCAGGTCGGCAGCGCGTTGCTTGGTGTCTGGCTGGTCATCGCTGGGCCCATCCTCAGCGAGAAGTTCACCATCGCCGACCCGATGTTCTGGTCGAACAGCGTGGCCGGGGCCGTGCTGATCGTCCTTGCGGCAGTCGGTCTGGGCGCCGTCGCCCTGCGTCGGCCCGCCTGCCGGTGACCATCCCGGATGCGGGCCCTGACCCAGGCCAGGACCCGCACCCGGGCTGTCAGCCGCAGCTCAGGAGCGCGTCATGAGCCTTAATTACCACCAGCAGCGCCAACTGGACAGCATCGAGTCCCGGCTGCTCCGGTCCGACCCGCAGCTCGCCGCCATGCTGGCCATGTTCGGGCGGCTGTGTGCCGGCCAGCGCATGCCCGTGCGGGAGCACGCAGCTACCAGGCTGGACCGCGTCCGGCAGGCGGCGGCCCTGATCGCGAAGGCGGTCGCCGCCATGTCCGCGGCGATGGACCTCTTCGTCAGTGCCGTCGTCGCCTTGTTCACCGCGCTTATCATGGGCAGCCACGCCCAGCGGGCGCAGCCGACCCGCCAGCAGGCCAACCCGGGAACCAACGGCCGCTGACGACATGTCCACGACGACACGCTGGTCTACGCGTCAGGCGCCGGAGAAGCCGCCGTCGACGTAGATTGTCTGGCCGGTGACGTAGTCGCTGGCGGTAGACGCAAGGAAGACGGCGACGCCGGCGAAGTCGGATGACTCGCCGTTCCTGCCCATGTGCGTGCGCGCGGCCAGCGCCGCCGAGCGGGCCGGGTCCGATGACACCTCGAGGGTCAGCGGGGTCGGCGACGAAACCGGGGCAGACCGAGTTGACGCACACTCCGTCGGCGGCCCACGCCTCGGACTGCGAGCGGGTCAGTGACGCGAGGCCGCCCTTGGACGGGCCGTAACCGCTGCTGCTGCCGAACGCGCGCTCGCGCCTGCTGCGAGGTGACGTTGATGATCCGCCCCCAGCCCCTGGCCGCCATTGCCGGGCCGAAGCGCTGCCCGAGCAGGAACGGCGCGGTCAGGTTGACCGCGAGCATCAGGTCCCAGTGCTCCTCGGACAGCGACCCAAGCGGCGGCCGGAGGTTCACCCCGGCGCAGTTGACCAGGATGTCCGGCTCGCCGAACGCGGCCGCCGCGGCCGACGCCCCCCGGCGCACCTCGGCCCGGTCGGACAGGTCCGCGCTCACCCACGCGACGGCGCAGCCCGCCGTCACGCAGCGACTTGCAGGTGGCCGACAGCCGGGTCGGATCGCGCGCCACGATGACGACCTGCGCGCCGGCCAGCGCCAGCGCCGAGGCCATGGCCTCACCGATCCCAGAACTCCCGCCAGTGACGACCGCAACGCGGCCCTCAAGCGAGAACAGCTCCGTCAAGAACGCCGCCATGCGGGATTCCTACCACACGGCGAGCTCGGGATGTGATGGCAAATGCGCAATTGATCCCGAACCGTCCGTAATTGCTCACCTACAAGATCGGGCGGGCGCCGATCAGGTTCAGCGCGTGCGCGGCGAGGCGGCAGCCGCTCGCCAGGGCCTCCATCGGCGGCTTCTTGTCCAGCCAGGGCGGCAGGAAGCCGGCGATGAAGGCGTCGCCCGCACCCGTGCCGTCGATGACCCGATCGACCGGGGGAGCGGGCACCCGCACCGGGGGGCGGCCGTTGGCGAAGAACAGCGCGCCCTCCGCGCCAAGCTTGATGACGACTTGCGGGTACCAGGCGGTGAGCACGCGGGCGGCCGCCTCGGGCTCGTCGCGCCCGGTGAGCACCCGGGCCTGCGCCACGTTCACGAACAGCAGCAGCGCGTTGCCCGTCAGTTCGAAGAACGGCTCGGCCCCCACGCGCTCGAGCGGGGCGGCCGACGCCCCGTCCACCGAGGTCGACATGCCGACCCGGCCGGCGAAGTCAAGCGCCGCGAGCGCGGCCGCGCGCGACCCCTCCGACAGCAGGGTGTACCCGGAGACGTGCAGGTGCGCCCCGGGGACGAACAGGTCGTGCGGCAGGTCGTCGGGCGAGAGCGCGGCGTTGGCGCCCGGGTCGGACAGCATCGTCCGCTCGCCCTTGTGCGTGACCATGACCACGCAGGTCCCGGTCATCCGCTCCGGGTCCATCACGAGCCGGGCGTCGACGCCGTAGCCCATTAGTTCCATGTCCCGGTTCCGGCCGGCGATGTCCGCGCCGCGCCGTCCGATAAACGCCACGTCGGCGCCGTCCGCGCCGAGCCAGGCGGCCACGTTGGCGCCGGAGCCGCCGCCGTGCGTTGTTACCTTCGCGGGCGTGTCGCTTCCGCGCGCCAACGGCAGCGTCGCGTGCGCGACGGTATCCGTCATCAAGTCGCCAATGACAACGATGCGGGCCATGGTCGTCATCACCTCATCATCAAGCGGCTACCAGGCAGGGCCGGCCTTCGAACTCAGCCGCCGGTGCCCTGCGACGGTGCAGGCGGTTGGCGACGTGATACCTGATCGGGGACTCTACGGTATCCGGAACCAAGCGCCGCTGGCCACCGCCTAAGTAGGTAGTTATCCCATTGGTAGCGTCCGGCCACCAGCGCGGACGCTCACCCGGCGAGGAAGGACAGCCGCACCTGCCGGTCGGGATTGTCCACGTTGAGGTCGACAAGCGCGACTGACTGCCAGGTGCCGAGCGCGAGCCGCCCGCCGAGCACGGGAACGGTCGCGTACGGCGCGATGAACGCCGGCATCACGTGCGACCGCCCGTGCCCGCGCGACCCGTGCGCGTGCCGCCAGTGGTCGTCGGCCGGCAACAGCGACGCGAGCGAGGAAAGCAGGTCGGCGTCGCTGCCCGAGCCCACCTCGAGGAGCGCGATGCCCGCCGTGGCGTGCGGCACGAACACGTGCAGCAGCCCGTCCCCGCCGCCGGCGGCCGACCGGGCGAACTCGGCGCACTCGCCGGTGATGTCCGCCACGGTGTCCCGCGTCCCCGTCCTGACCCGAATGATCTCGCTCTTCATCGTGCCCCCTGCCCGTGACCGGCGACGCGATCACCGGCGCTATGCGTGAGCTGCACTTTTACGTCTCGCTAGTTCCCGTTGCGCCCGGTCGTTTTCTGCTACCCGGCGGCCTACCACCAGAGCGGCCCTCGATCCACCGCCTGATGCAACCAGGAGCTGTAACCGTGTCCGAACCATCCAACACCTCGGCCGACGTCCGCGAGTTCGACCGGCACGATGGCGGCCTGCGGCTTCCCGCGCCTCGTGACGGTGCACTCGCCTGGCGCAGCAGTCGCACGGTGGCGATCAGTTCACTCAGGTTCGCGCGTGCCTCAGCGATGGGCTTTTCGTCCAGTGCCGTCTACGCTACCAAGCCGCTTCTCGGGTGCGCCGAAGCACCCGGACCGCACTGCGTCTTGATGTACAAGAAGACGTAATGTACAATTCAGATATGAGGCGGTCCGCCCCGGTGTCCTACCGCCGCGCCGAATGGCAGGCACATCAGCACGTGCCAGAACTTCTCGGCGGCGGTCATCTCCGCGAGCCCGAAGTCCGACAGCGCCTTCTTGGCGGGGATCGTGGCGAAGTACATAGCGCCCATGGGAAAGCAGCCCAAGATGTACCAGAACTGCTCCCCGGCGGTGAGGCCCGTCTTGCGAGGCGCGTGCGGCGGGGGCTGATACGGCCGCGCGCTGTACGCGGGCGTGCGGGTTGACCATGATCTCGTCGTCGTACCGGAACAGGCTGGGCGACGGCGACGAGGACGAGGAGGATGACGTATTGCGCACCGAGGTGCGCAATTACCTGCCGGTAGACCCGTGAGCGCTTTAGGCCAGAGACCGAGTTGCCGTTACGGACGCATCACCTGCTGTTAGCAGCGCCGGACGCGAGAAGGTCCCGCGCCTATCCTGGTGTTGTCTGGACACTTGGAAGGCGACGGGACCTATGGCAGATGGTACCTCTCTCGGCCCGCCCAGGGGCTTGCTCCATCTCGTAATCAGCGGCGCCCCGGCCCCGGAAGGCCTGCCCGCCCTAGTCCGGCTGTGCCAGGCCGACGGCTGGCAGGTAGCGGTGATCTCCACCCCGGCCGGGCTAGAGTTCACCGACCCGGCCGAGCTCGAGTCGCTGACTGGCTCGCCTGTCCGGTCACGGCACCGCGAGCCGGGCACCGCGCGCGGACGCCAGGCGGACGCCGTGCTCGCCTGCCCGCTCACCTTCACGTCGGTGAACAAGCTCGCGCACGGCATCGCCGACAACATGGCGGTCGGCCTGCTGTGCGAGGCGGCCGGCTACGGCATCCCGGTAACCGTCGTCCCCCACTGCAAGCCGCAGCTCGCCAGCCATCCTGCCTTCGGAGCCAGCCTCGAGGTGCTGCGCGGGATGGGGATACAGGTGTTGTTCGACCCGTCCGCGCCCTATGATCGCCGCATGCCGCCATGGGCGGACGTCGTGGCGGCACTCCCCGTCGCGGCGGGAGCGCGCCGTGGCTGACGACGGGCCCGAGCAGCGGATCGCCCGCGCGAGACGGCGCCGCGGACTGTCGCAGGAGACCTTCGAGCAGCGGCGCTAGGCGATCGACGCGGTGCTGTTCCGGCTGCGCCCTGTGGAGTCTGCCGGAACAGTAACGGAACTGAAGGCGCCGCGCTGATCGGACAGGCGCTTCCACTGCTGGTCAGCGGCCTCTGGAGTGCCTGGGTCACGGAAGAACTGGCTCTTCATGCCTCCGGAATCATAGGCAGGTTCTGCTGGTCGTCCGCATGATCGCCTACCATCCGTACACATGACAGAGGCACCCGGCAGCACCGGCGCTAACCTGCGGCTCGCCCGCCAGGCGCGCGGCTTCTCCCAGCAGCAGCTCGCGTCCATGGCCGGGGTGAGCAGGCAGGCGGTCTCGGCGGTCGAGTCGGGCCATTCCGACCCGTCGCTGCGGGTAGCGCTCGCCCTCGCCCAGGCGCTCGGACTGTCGGTGGAGGAACTGTTCGGCCCGGGCGAGCCGGCCGCCCCGGTGACCGCGATCAGCGTCACCCCGCTGCGCGGCCGCACCGACCGGGTGGCGCTCGCCCCGGTGGGTGACCGGTTCGTGGCCCTGCCGCTGCGCGGCGACGCGGGCTCGGGCCTTGGCTTCCTCCCGGCCGGCGGCCTGGCCAATCCCGCGAACGTCGCGGTCCCCGTGGGCGGCGCCCCGGCCAGCAGCGCCCCCGCCGCCAACGGAGCCGACGCCGGACTCGAAACCATCCCGGTCCGCCCGCTCGGGCCCGCCCCGCCCGACGCTCGTCGTGGCGGGCTGTGACCCGGCGCTCCCGCTGCTCGCCACCCCGCTCGCGCTGCTCGACCCGCCGGTCGCCTTCGCCTGGTGGCCCTGCGGCTCCGGCGCGGCGCTGCGCCTCGCGAGCCAGGGCCTCGTGCACGTCGCGGGCGTGCACACCCAGGGGGAGAACGGCGAGGTCCCCGACGGCGCCGCCGTCGTCGGCTTCACCGCCTGGCGTGAGGGCTTCGCCGTGCGGCCCCAGCACAAGTCCGTCGTCACCGGCCTCGACGCCATCGCCAAGCACCGGCTGCGGATCGTCAACCGCGAGCCGGGCGCCGAGGCCCGCCGCCTCCTCGACGCCGAGCGCATGCGCCTCGGCCTGGACGGCGGCGACCTGCCCGGCTATGACACCCAGGCGGCGGGCCACCTGCAGGTCGCCTCGGCGGTGGCGGCCGGCCTGGCCGAGGCGGGCGTGGCGAGCGAGCCCGCCGCCCGCGCGTACGGCCTGGCCTTCGTCCCGCTCGCCGAGGAACGGTTCAGCCTGGTCATCCCGGCCGAGCACGTCGCCTCCCGCGAGGTCCAGGCCCTGCTGAAGGTCCTGTCGTCGCCGTGGCTGCTCGCCCAGCTCGGCAGCCTTCCCGGCTACGACGCGGCCACCTGCGGCGACCGCCTCGCCTGACGGCAGATTCAAGATCATCATTCCGAACGGGGGCGGCTTACTCTCCCGCAGTCCTGCTGCGCCCCGCCGCCGGGCAGGCGCTAGGAGTAATCGCGGAACGCCGGCCACGCCGTCGCCCAGGACGATCGCAGGCCGGTGGCGACGTAGATGACCGCGCCTTCCTCGTCATCGGCGACGTTCATGCCGTTGTGGTAGACGGCCACCTTGGTGACGTGCGCGAACTCCCGGCGCAGCAGGGCCCGCAGGGCCGGGTCGAAGCCGATCGCGACCGCGTTCGTGTCGCCGAGCGGGCGGCGGCCCCCAGAGCCAGAAGTTGTTGTCCCCGCTGTACACCGGGGCAGCCCGAAGGACGCGCCGTACCGGTCCACCGCCCCCGCCTCGCCGTAGTTTCCCGCTAGCAGAGTCGTCCGCTGCCGTTCGGCCGCCGGCAGCGCGAGCCACACGCCGGCCAGCAGCTTGACCTGCGACGGCCAGCCGATCTCCTCGCCGAGGTCGTAGTTGATTTTCTGCACGGGGAAGCGGGCAAGCGCCGCGGCGGGCAGGACCGGCAGCGAGATCAGCGAGGCGACGGCCGCGCCGAGGCAGTAAACGGCGATCCGGCGGCGCGCCGGCCGCGAGCCGGGCGCCCCCTGGTGGAAGGCACTGCGGTGGGAGACACAGCGGTCGCAGGTACCGCGACGGAAGGCGCAGCGGTAGCAGAAAAGGCGGTAGTCGACCCAGGCGGTGACCGATACCGCGCCGGCCGCGAACAGGAACGTGTAGATGCCGCCGGGGTAGTACGTCTTGCCCCCGAGCACGAACTGCGCGCAGATCACGGTCACCGCGGCGATCCCGATGGGCCGGTACCGCGCCGACCGCAGCGCCCAGGCCGCGCCGCGCACCCACAGCGGCACGAGCACGATGCTCGTGTAGAGGACCTGCCCCGGCCAGTACTGCAGCCGGTTCTGCCAGGCGTCCCGCTGCAGCGCGTGGAAGACGTCGAAGTTCGGCCAGCCGTGCAGCGCCTGCCAGACGAAGTCGGGCGCGGCGAGCACCGCGAACAGCGCCGCGCCGAGCGCCAGGTAACGGCTGCGCAGCAGCGGCCGGGCGGCCGGGGTGCACGCGAACCCGAGGAGCAGCCCGCCAACGAGGAAGCCGATGTTCCACTTCGCGGTCATGCCGACGCCCGCGGCCCCGCCGATGGCCAGCCACCAGCGCGGGTCGCCGCTCGCCAGCAGCCGGGTGACCAGCAGCAGGGCGACCGTCCAGCAGACGAAGTCCGGCGTGGTCGTGGTGAGCTCGTGCAGCGCGCCCAGGTACTCGGCGCAGCAGGCGGTCGCGACCGCCGCGATGAGCTGGCCGCGGCGGTCCGCCCCGAGCACCCGCGCCATCGACCCGGTGCACAGCACCATCGCGGCAAACGCGAGCGCGGGCAGCGCCCGCAGCCCGACGAGGGTATTGCCCGGTGACGAGCGCGTCCAGCCGGGCGAGCAGCGGCGTCAGTTCCGGCTGGTCCACGCCGCCGAGCGCGAGGTGGTGGCCGGAGGCGAGGAAGTACAGCTCGTCCCGGACGTACCCGTACCTGGCGCTGACCGCCATCTCCACGCCGAACGCGGCGGCCGCCACCAGCCAGACCGCCTTATCGGTAAGAACACGCTGAACGAGAGTGCGCGGCGGGGCCGATGGAGCCGGGGCCGCGGTCATGATTGTCTCCATGTCCGCCATGCTCGGCGGCGACCTCGTCCGCGCGCCTCGCCCGTACGGTTGAACCCGCGTCTCCGACCTGCGGACGATGGTCACGCCGGGTTAGCGGGACTTACGATCGGCTCGTGACGCAGACGGCACCCGGCGCGGCGCCTGGCCCGGCGGGCGAGGCGGGCAACGGCTGGCCGTTCCCGCGCCCGGCGCGGTGACCGCCCCGTCAGCAGCCGCGTCCGCCGCCGGCCGCCGGACCGGCTCGCCGAGTTGCTCGCCCGCGCCGCGTCCCGGTACGCGGCGCTGCCGCCGCGCCGCCGGGAGGTGGCACAGGACGCGGCGCTCGCGTTGTCCCTCGCGGTGCTGAACCTGCTGTCCCTGCTGCCCTATCAGTCGCAGATGCACCCGTTGTGGCTGGCCCTGCTGCTGGTCTCCGGGCAGTGCCTGCCGCTCGCGCTCCGCCGGGTCTGCCCCGTGCCCGCGCTGATCGGCTGCGGCCTGCTCGGCGACATCTACGGCGCGTTCCCCTTCGGGTAGGCGCCGCTGCCGCTCGCGCCCGCGATCGGCTTCGCGACGGTCGCCGACCGGAGCTGCCGCCTCCTCCGCTGGCTCACCGTCGTCGGCACGACCGTCGGCGTCGCCTGGTCGCAGACGCTGCCCGGGCACCACCAGCCGTACGACGCGATCGTGGTGACGTTGATCTTCGTCACCGCGTGGGCGGTCGGCACGCTGAGCCGTCACCGCCGGGACGACCTGGCGGCGGCGGCCTCGCGGGCGGAGCGCGCCGAAGCCTCCCTGGACGAGGCCGCCGCCCGGGCCGCCGCGGCCGAGCGGGTGCGGATCGCCCGCGAGCTGCACGACGTGGTCTCGCATCACGTGAGCCTGATGGCGGTGCAGGCGGAGGCGGTGGGTGCGCTCCTCCCGGCGCGCCCGGCGGCCGCCGCGACGTCGGCCGACCTGATCGGGTCGACCGCGCGGGCCGCGATGACCGAGCTGCGCCGCCTCCTCGGGGTGCTGAGGTTCACAGACAACGAGGATCCCGAACGACTGCGGCTTACTCCCGTCCCCTCCCTGTCGCGCCTGGATGAGCTGATGGACGCGACCCGTGAGGCCGGGCTCGGCGTGACGTACCAGACTTCAGGCCCGCCGGTGCCGCTGTCGCCCGGCGTTGACCTGACGGCGTACCGGATCGTCCAGGAGGCCCTGACGAACGCCGTGCGCCACGCCCCGGGCGCGACCGCCTGCGTCCGCGTGACCTACGAGCCGTCGCATGTCTCCGTCGAGGTCACCAACACCGCCGCGGCGCGGGTGCCGTTCCAGGTCCGGGCCAGCGCGGCCACGCGCGCGGACCCTCCGCCAGCCGGTGACCCCGTCGGCCGGCGGCACCACGGCCGCGCCGCCCGCCCGTCCCGGCCAGGTCGGCCCCGGTTACGGCCTCGCGGGCATCGCCGAGCGGGTCGCGTCCTGCGGCGGCGCCCTCTCGCTGGGGCCCACCGCGGACGGCGGCTTCGCGGTCAGGGCCCGGCTGCCGCTGACGTGACCCGCCGTCCAGTGGTGTAATACCCGGAGACGCTGCCCGCCTGAGGCCCTGGACGGCCCTATGACATCTTCGGTGGGTTCCGCGAGCCCGCCCCCGCTGCGCGTCCTGGTCGCCGACGACCAGGAACTGGTCCGCGCCGGGTTCCGGCTGATCCTCGAGGCCGCGGGCTTCGCGGTCGTCGGCGAGGCGGCCGATGGCGCCGAGGCGCTCACGCTCGCGGCGCGGGAGCGCCCCGACGTGGTGCTGATGGACATCAGGATGCCGGTCATGGACGGCCTCGCGGCGACCCGTGCAGCTCACGTCTCCGTCACCCGACCCGGCGCACCGGGCGCCGAAGGTCGTCATCCTCACGACCTTCGACCTCGACGACTACGTGTACGAGGCGCTGCGCTGCGGCGCGAGCGGCTTCCTGCTCAAGGACGCGCCGCGCGCCGACCTCATCGCCGCCGTGCGGGTGGCCGCGGCGGGTGACGCCCTGCTGGCGCCGTCGGTGACCAGGCGGCTGATCGAGGCGTTCGCGCAACGGCCCGCCGCCGCGTCCCCCGCCCCGTCCAAGCTCGCGTCGCTGACCCCGCGGGAACGGGACATCCTGCTGCTGGTGGCGCGGGGCCAGTCCAACCTCGAGATCGCCCGCGCCCTGGTGGTCAGCGAGGCGACGGTCAAGACGCACGTCACGCACCTGCTGGCCAAGCTCGGCCTGCGCGACCGCGTCCAGGCTGTCATCCTCGCCTACGAAACGGGCGCTGTCGTCCCCGGCCGCCCCGGCTAGCCGTCGCCCGCCATCATCGTGAAAGTTTTGCAGTATACGCACGCGGAACTTACACAATCATGAAACGGGGTCGCCGCGGTTGCCGGCTATGCAAACAGCGGCCCTCCGTAGTGGAAACCTAACGCCTCGTTCGGGCACAGCGGATGCAAATGAGCGACGCCGGGCGGACGGCCAGGCGTTCCGCGCCGATCTCGCCACCGCAGATATCGCATATTTCGTATATGCCGGAATCGATTTTCGCCAGTGCCGCGTCAATCGCCGCGAGGTGCTCGCGCGCCTGGGCGGCGAGCGCCGCTATGTGCTGCCGCTCGAAAGCAACGGTCGCGCCTTCCGGGTCGTGCTCGTCGTCGCCGCCTGCCGAGCCCTCGCTCGTGCTGGTGACGATCGCGGCGAACTCCCGCTCAAGCTCCGCGAGCCGGTCACGCGTCTGGGCGCGATCGGCCGCCAGTCGCATCTTCGCGGGACCCTGGTTAGTCACTTGCGTGGCCTATCATTTAAAGTGACAATACCCAGCGCCGGCGAAACAAAATGTGCCAGGCTCGTCAGGCATTGTGAAGGTCATGACCCGTTCAGCCGCAAAGAGCTTTCCTGTCACGGTGACGCAACTTCCGGTGACGCGCTGTGAAATTTGCCAGCGCACCGTCGCCTATCGCCCCGGCGAGGCGAGTGAGGCACTGACCAAGCATTACAAGCTGCAGCACAAGGACGCGCTCGGCGAGAACGCGGCCCGGCGAGGATAGTTCGCTGTACGAGCGATGCTAGCTTCCGCATGCTCGCCCCGCGCGACCTGACGCCGGCTCACCCGCGCGCTCGGCCCGTGCCCCTCGTAGTCCTGCCCGCTCGCTTCGCGCGGACGCTGCTCGGCTCCGTCCCGCTCCTCGCGCGAGCGCGCCTCGCGAGTCTGCTCAGTCCGGACCGGGGTCGTCGCGCGTCCGGCTCGCGCTGCAGGTTCACGCGCGGCTCGGCGTCGCCCGGGCGTCCTAGTGCCCGAAGACCGGGATCGTCAGGGCGCGCGCGATCGTGTGGAACCGCAGGTTGAACCCGGCGACCGCGGGCGTGACGTCGGAGTCGATGCCGAGCTTCTCGACGTCAAGCGCGTGCACGGCGAACACGTAACGGTGCGGCTCGTCGCCCGCGGGCGGGGCGGCGCCGCCGAAGTCCTTGGTCCCGTAGTCGTTGCGTACCTGGAACGCGCCGGCGGGCAGCCCGGCGCCGTCCGCGGTGCCCGCCCCGGCCGGGAGCGAGGTGACCGACGCCGGGGATGTCGATCACGATCCAGTGCCAGAAGCCGGACCCGGTTGGCGCGTCCGGGTCGTAGCAGGTGACCGCGAAGCTCTTGGTTTCCGCGGGGAAGCCCGACCAGGACAGGTGCGGCGAAACGTTCTGCCCCGACATGCCGAAGCTGTTGTAGACGTGCTTGTCGGTCAGCATCTCCCCGTCGGTGACGTCCTCGCTGGTCACCGTGAACGTCGGGACCGGGGGCAGGAAGTCATACGGAAGCGGTGCGCGATCGGCCATTAGTACCTCCTTGTACGTGCTCCAGAGCTAAAAGCTATCGGTGCCCGCCCGTGCGGGAAATCCGAGGCCGGCAAACGACAGCCTGCGGTGCGCTTCCCGTTTTACCCTTATTGCCGGAACTTTGACGGTGGCAATCGGTGAAACGGGCGGCACGCGGGGGGCGGGGTGACCAGGCCAAGACGGGTTAGGGCACGCCGGCGCGTTGCCCGCTCGGTCCGGGCGAGACGGCGACTCGCGCGTCTCGCTGGTCCCCTCCGGTCACGCCGGTCGGCGGTACGCCGGGTCGGGGTCGCCGTGGCCCTGCTGATCGTGGTGCTCTTCCCGCTTCCCGTCCTGGCGTCGGACACGCCGCCCAGGCAGCCCGCCTGCCCGGGCAGCGGCTGCCACGTCGAGCCCGTGTCCGCGCACCTGTGGTCGGTCGGGCTCTCCGGCACCTGGTCCGCGGGCACGGGACCGGAGACCACGGGAGACGGGGGCACGGTACCCTTCGCCGGCCAGGCGTACGTCGCCGTGGGCGGCGGAGTCGCGGTGCTCGGCACCGGGCTGAGCGTCACCGGCTACCGGCTGGGCGGCGGCAAGCAACTGTGGCAGACGGTGCTGGACGCGCCGCTCGGCACCGAGATCATGTCCGTGCGCGCCTGGCCGGAGGTCATCACCGTCGGGCTACTCGCGCCCGACGACCGCTCGCGCACCGAGGTCGTGCTCGACGCGACGACGGGCAACGTGATCCGGCGCTACCAGGCCGCGGTGTACGGCGGGGCGGTCGCGGCTTCCAAGTCGACCACCGTCATCGTCGGCTCCGGCGCCGTGACCAGCTACGACAACGCGACGGGGCGCGTCCGCTGGCAGCACAAGACCGCCGGCGGCCAGGCCTGGCAGGTGGACGGCCAGACGCTCTACATGGCGGAGTCACGCGGCGCGTACCTCGGCTCCGCCCCGGTGACCGCGCTACGGGTCATGGACCTGGTGACGGGGACGCAGCGGACGCTGAGTTCCCCGTTCGGCCGGCCGTTCTCCGGAACGCTGGCGCTCGCCGCGGACGGCGCGGTGCTGTTCGCGTCCCCGGGCGGGGTGACCGCGTACAGCGGGTCGACGGGCGGGGTGCTGTGGTCAAGGGGCGGCGCCGTGCCCGAGGGGACCGACCCGGCGGCCGGCCTGGTTGACCTCACGCTGTCCAGCGGGGCCCTGGCGGGCGTCGACCCGTTGACCGGCAACGTGCGGGCCTCGGTCCCCGCGGCGATGGCCACGAGCGCCGGGGGCCTGTACGTGGTCCGGGGCGAGGTCGCGCTCGGCCTCGACAGCGGCGCGAACGGCTCGGCCTGGGGCTACGACATGGCCAAGGGCCTGGTCACCTGGACCTGGTCGGCGCTGCCGTGGCCGCACTTCTTCTCCGACCTGTCCGGGCTTGGCGGCAGCGCCGCCGCATCCGGCGACATCGTGGTGGTCACGGCGTGCGCGCGCCTCGCCTCGTCGCCCGGCCTGTGCGCCGCCCCGGAACTCGTCGCCTTCACGGTGTGACGCGGGCCCGTCTCCCCGCCCGGCTTCCGGCCCTGAACTGCCGCGATGCGGCGACTGGCGGCGTCGGCAGGAGGAGACCGGGTAGTCACACCGTATGAACGCGTTTGAGCGGCCATTGCGGGAGGCGGACCGGTTCCAGCGCCGCTGGCCCGTGCTTGCCGTCCCCGTGGCGGTCTGGTCGAAGTTCAACGACGACCAGGCGGGGAACCTCGCCGCGCTGATTGCCTACTTCGCCTTCGCGGCGATCTTCCCGCTGCTGCTCGTCCTGGTCACGGTGCTGGACATCGTGCTCAGGAACGACCAGGGACTGCGCGACGAGCTGGTCAACAGCGCGGTGTCCCAGTACCCGGTGATCGGCCCGGAGATCCAGTCGAAGCTAGGGTCCATTCCCGGCTCGGGCGTGGCGCTCGGCATCGGCATCGTCTTGCTGCTGCTCGGCGCCCGGGGCGTGGCCGGCGCGATGCAGAACGCGTTGTGCGAGATCTGGGGCATCAAGAAGGCCGACCGCCCCGGATTCCCCTGGTCCCAGCTGTGGCAGTTCGCGCTGGTGCTCACCGTCGGCATCGGGTTCATCGTGACCACGTCCCTCTCCGGCGTGGTCGGCGGCGTGGGGAACGTGATCAGCGGGACTTTCGCCACCGTCGGTCACGGCGCTGATCTCGCTGGTACTGAACGTCGGCGTGTTCTGGCTCAGCTTCAAGATCGCGACCGCGTGGCAGGTACCGTGGCGCAACCTGCGGCTGGGCTCGGCCATCGCCGCCGTCTGCTGGCAGATCCTCCAGCTGGTCGGCGGCTACGTCGTCAGCCATCAGCTGCACCGGGCCTCGGAGCTCTACGGCACGTTCGGCATCGTGCTCGGCCTGCTCGCCTGGCTCTTCCTGCAGGCGGAACTGACCCTGTACGCCGCGGAAGCGGACGTGGTCCTCACCCGCCGCCTCTGGCCGGTGTCCGTGCTGCCCGCCGAGCCGGACCAGCCTGCCCCGGAGGGTGAGCCAGCCCCGGAGGGTGAACCCGCCGGGCCGGGCCGGCCGGCGCCCCAGGAGAGCAGGGGCAGGCACGCCCGCCCGGATGACCGGTCTAGCCTTGAGGGAGAGCCTGGTCCCGATGGCCAGGCTGACGCGGGCGGTCGGACCCCAGTACCACCCCCGCGAGGCGAGCCGCCGGCCAGCGACAAGAAGGCAGGGTCAGCCAGATGACGGAAACCCCGCACGTCGTGATCGTCGGGGCCGGCTTCGCCGGCCTGTCCGCGGTAAGCAAGCTGCGCAAGGCGGGCCTGCGCGTCACCGTGATCGACAAGAACCTCTACAGCACGTTTCAGCCGCTGCTCTACCAGGTGGCGACCGGCGGACTCAACCCGGGCGACGTCGCCTACCCGGTGGGCGGCTTCACCACCGGGCGCAACGCCAGGTACATCCGGGGCGAGCTCGAAGAGATTAACCAGGGCGTCCAGGCGATCCGGCTGGCCGGCGGCCGGGAGATCGGCTACGACTACCTGATCCTCGCCACCGGCGTGTCCGCGAACTACTTCGGCGTCAAGGGGGCGGAGGAGAACACCTTCGGCCTCTACACCCGGGCCGACGCGATCGTCCTGCGCGACCACATCATGAACGGGTTCGAGTGGCTCAGCGCCGACCCCGACCGGCGCCGGGAGTTCGCGATCACCGTGGTCGGCGGCGGCGCCACCGGGGTCGAACTGGCCGGCACCCTGGGCGAGCTGCGCAACGACGTGCTGCGCGCCACCTTCCCGGACGTGGATCCCGCCCGGCTGCACATCCGGCTGGTGGAGATGGCGTCGGGGCTGCTGATGCCGTTCAACCCCAAGCTTCGCGAGTACACCAGGCGGCAGCTGGTCAAGCGCGGCGTGGACATCAGGCTGAACACGACCATCCGCGAGGTCACCAGGGATCAGGTGGTGCTCGCGGACGGCACCGCGCACCGGAGCGACCTCACGGTCTGGACCGGCGGGGTGGCCGCCCATCGCTCCGTCGCCGCCTGGGGCCTGCCGCAGGGCAAGGGCGGCCGGCTGCTGGTCGGTTCCGACCTGCGCATCCAGGGCAGCGACCGGATCTTCGCGACCGGCGACATCGCGCTCGACGAGGAGAAGCCGTCGCCGCAGCTCGCCCAGCCCGCGATCCAGGAGGGCAGGCACGCCGCCGAGCAGATCATTCACCTGGTGCACGGACAGCCGACCGTGGCGTTCAGCTACCACGACAAGGGCACCATGGCGACGATCGGCCGCCGCTCCGCCGTGGTGGAGCTCGCGCACGGCGCCCGCATCACCGGCACGCTGGCCTGGTTCGCCTGGCTGGGCCTGCACCTGGTGTACCTGCTCGGCAACCGGAACCGGGTCGCGACGCTGATCAACCTGTCCTGGCGGTACATCGCCTGGGGCCACGGCGGCGGGGTGATCGTGGGCGACGAGCCGACCGAGCCGATGCCCGGTGACAAGCTGACCGGGAGCGACGAGCGCGCAGGCAACGGGGCGGCCGGGGGACGCGGGCCACGGAAACGTCTGGTGAACGGGCCGGGTAGCGAGCCCCTGAGCTACGACCGCCTGTAGTAGTGTCGTCCTGGCGGCTGACGGCGGCTAGGGTCGAGGGTACGAAAGGCGGGCTGGCATGCTGCGAGCAAACAACACGGTGCGTCGGGCGACCTGGCTGACGGGCCTGGCGGTCGCCGCCGCGCTCGCGCTGGCGGGCTGCTCGTCGTCCGGCTCGTCGGCCTCGGGCGCGTCATCGCAGTCGTCAGGATCGCAGTCGTCGACCAGCGCGAACAGCGACGCCGCGATGGAGAACCCCAACCTTGACCTGGGCTCCTCCGCTCGGCGACAAGCCCGCGCCCGACCTCACGCTGGTCAACCAGTTCGGCCAGCAGATGTCGCTCAGCCAGTTCCGCGGCAAGGTCGTCATGCTGTCCTTCGAGGACTCCGAGTGCACGACCGTCTGCCCGCTGACCACGCAGTCGATGGTGCTGGCGAAGGAACTGCTCGGCAAGGCGGGCAGCTCGGTCCAGCTGCTCGGCGTGGACGCCAACCCGGACGCGATCAAGGTGGCCAACGTGATGGACTACTCGCGCGTCCACGGCATGGTCAATCAGTGGGACTTCCTGACCGGGTCGCTCGCCCAGCTGAAGTCGGCGTGGAAGGCGTACAACGTCGACGTGCAGATCGAGTCGGGGCAGATCGACCACACGCCCGCGCTGTACATCATCGACCAGCAGGGCCGGGAGCAGAAGGTCTACCTGACCCAGATGGCGTACTCCAGCATCACCCAGTCCGCGCAGGTGCTGGCCTCCGAGCTGGCCAGTCTCCTGCCCAGCCACCCGAAGCTGTCGAGCCTGGAGTCGCTTGGCTCCATCCCCGGGCAGACCCCGACGGCCACGGTCTCGCTGCCCGCCGCGGGCGGCGCCGGCTCGGGCACCGTGACGCTTGGCCCGGGCAAGGCCCGCCTCGTGGTCTTCTTCGCGACCTGGCTCACCGAGACGTCCGACCTTAACTCCGAGCTGACCGGCCTGAACGCCTACGCCAAGGCGGCCGCGGGCAAGCACCTGCCCGCGCTCACCGCGGTCGACGAGACCGTGACGGAGCCGTCCGACGCCGCGGTGACCAGCTACCTGCACCAGCTCGGGCCCCTGTCCTACCCGGTCGCCCTCGACGAGACGGGCCGGGTGGCGGACGGCTACGGCGCGCAGGACCAGCCCTGGCTGGTCCTGGTGAACCAGGCGGGCAAGGTCACCTGGCAGCACGACGGCTGGGTCCCCCTGGCGGCGCTCGAGAAGGCCGCGGCCGCCGACAAGTAGCGGGCTTCGCATTGGCCCACAGAACCCACAGAAATACGTGACCCGCGCGGGCGCGCCGTAGGAGGCTGGAGCCATCTATTTACACGCAAGCCAGCATCACGGGCGAGGGAGCGCGGCGGCGGCCCTGATGGCGCCCACGGCCTCGTCGGCTTCGAGGCGCCGGTCCGGCCGCGCGTACTGTTCCTCTCAACCGCCCAGATGACGTGGCGCCTGCGCTGCGCGGTCACGACCAGCGGCGCCCACGTACCGCGCCAGCTGGACGAGATGCCCGCCGCGGTGATGGCGGTGAGCGGGATCCGCCGGGCAGACAGCAGGCCCCGCACGATGAGGGCGTCCGGGGTCAGCGTCGCCGACAGCGTCCAGGCCCGGTACACCAGCCAGAGCCAGAGCGGCACCGCGAGGACAACGAACCACCACGCCGGGAGCCCCCCGGTCGGCAGTGACACCCAGACCACGAATCCGATCGCGGCCGAGAACGGCGCCAGGTTGCCGCTGATCAAGATACGGAAGGGAACAGACGGACGCCACGTCGGCCCGTGAGCACGTTCAACAGCCACCATGACCCAGGCCGATCAGTGAACCGCAAATCCCGGAATATGCCTGCTCAGTGATATCACATCCATGACGCGTACTTCGATCCCGCCGACGTCGTCGTCACGCTCCGCCGGCTCATCCGCGAAGCCGGGGCCCTCTGCCGACGGGACACCCGGCCCGCGAAGCGACCTTGACCAAGCCGCCTGTCCGCGCGCCCGCTAAGGCGATCTCGCCCTGCTCGAGGACGGGGTAGCCGAGGGCGATCGCCGTTTCCCGCTCGGCCATGTCGAGCAGCAGGCCCGTCGCGTCCAGCTGCCTCGTGATCGGGCCGATCGCCCGGGCGGGCGTGAGCTGCGAGCCGCCGGGCCAGCCGTGACCGCCGCCGTCGATCCGGTACAGCGTGGCCGGGTGGCAGCCGGGCCGCGTCCAGGTCTTCCGCGTCACGGGGAGGTCGCCCGGCGCCGCGGGCAGCTCCTCGATCGACGGCCGGGCGATGCTGCCGGTCGCGGTGACCCCGCCGCCCGTGGTGATGTTGCCGGCGATGCCGTTGGCCGTCGCCCAGTCGGCGACGACGGCTTCCGCGCTCGCGACGATGTCCTCGCCCGGCAGCTCTCCGTGGCTGGCCGCGCGCCGCTTGAGTATCCGGCCGGAGATGCCGCGCCGGGTGAGCGGGCCGCCCTCGTAGGGCGAGGTCGGGTCGCCGGTACCCATGACGAGGACCATGCTGGCCCGCAGCTGCGGTACCCGGCGCTCTCCTGCGGCTCGACTCGAGGGCCGTGCCCGCGACCAGGAACAGGCCGGTCACCGGCAGCAGGCCGTTCCGCGCCACGTGCTCGGCGTACCGCGCGCCCTGCGAGATCCCGGCGAGGAAGACCGGCCACGACCGCGCCGCCCCGAGTCCCTCCAGGTGGGTGGCGAGTTCGGCGAGGAACCGCGCGTCGTCCAGCTCGGGCTCGCGCGCCGGCGGCCGGGCCGCGTGCCAGGCGCCCTTCCAGCCATCGGGGAAGACGGTGGTGATCCCGGCGGCGGGGCCGCGCCTGGCCAGTCCGGTGAACCAGGCCATGCCCCGCCCGTCCATGTCCGGACCCGTGCAGCGCGATCAGCAACGGCGGGGGCGCCTGGCCGGGCTGCCTGGGTGCCCGGGCAAGCCAGTACGACCGCCGCACCCCCGCTACCTCGATTACTCCCCGGTCAAGCTCGCTGCCGCCGCGTGCTCCCATGGGAGAAGCGTAAATTCCCGCGCGCGTTCGCGGGGGACTTAAGCGAATTCGTCGGGACACGCGGGGGAGTGGTGGGACTCGTACCCATTGGCTGGCGCTCGCGATAAACTTCTGCATCAGAACTAATATTAGTTCTGTATGCAGATTTAATCTGAGGGAGTGATGATGGTGACCGCGCTGCTGCGCGAGCCAGCCCGTCCCGCGGTGATCCGCGAGCACCCGCTCGCGCCGTGGCTCGCGGTCGCCGCGGTGTGCCTTGGCGCGTTCATGGGCCAGCTCGACGCGAGCGTCGTAACGGTGGCCTTCCCCGCGCTGCAGCGGCAGTTCGGCGCCGGCCTGGCGTCCGTTCAGTGGGTGTCGCTCGCTTACCTGCTGGTGCTGACCGCACTGCTCGTCCCGGCCGGCCGCTGGTCGGACCGGGCGGGCCGCAAGCTCATGTACCTGTACGGGTTCGTCGTGTTCGCCGGCGCCTCGGCCGCGTGCGGGCTCGCCCCTTCGCTCGGCGCGCTCATCGCGCTGCGCGTGGTCCAGGCCGGCGGCGCGGCCCTGCTGCAGGCGAACAGCGTGGCGCTAGTCGTCACCAGCGTGCCCGCGCGGAACCGCCGGACGGCGCTCGGCGTGCAGGCGGCCGCGCAGGCGGTCGGCCTGGCGTCCGGGCCCGGTGATCGGCGGCCTGCTCGTGGCCGCGGCGGGCTGGCGCTGGGTGTTCTTCCTGAATGTCCCCGTGGGGATGCTCGCGGTCGTGGCCGGCGTATACCTGCTGCCACGGACGCGGGGCGCCGGCGGTGAACTGCTGGCCGGCCAGCCCCCGGCCGGCCAGCCGCAGGTCGGCCAACGCGGCACCGACCCCGGCGGGACCGTCCTGCTCGCCGCCGCGACCACGGCCGGCATGCTGGCCATCTCCGCCGTGTCCGGACTCGGCGCGCCCGGGTGGACGGCGGCGGTATTCGCGGCCGTCGCCGTGCTCACCGGGACCGCGCTGCTCAGGCACGAACGGCGGGCCGCCGCGCCGCTGCTTGACCTGCGCGCCATGGCCGCCGCGGGCACCGGCGCCGCGCTGCTCGGCGCGCTGTGCGCCTACCTCGTACTGTTCGGCCCGCTCGTCCTGTTCCCGCAGCTCGTCAGCGCCCAGGGCGGCAGCGCCGAGGCGGCCGGCCTGCTGCTCACCTCGCTGCCCGCCGGGTTCGGCCTGGCCGCCGCCGTCGCGGACAAGCTGCTGCCCGCCGGCTGGCCGAACCGGCGCCGCTGCCTGCTCGGCGGCGCGCTCGTGGCGGCGTCCGCGGCGGCCCTGGCGGTACCGGCGCCGCCCGGGGTATCAGTGGTGCTGCTTGGCCTGCTCGGCATCGGCCTTGGCATCTATACTCCGGCGAACAACGCCGAGATCATGGCCGCGGTTCCGGCGCGGAACGCGGCCGCGGCGGGCGGGATGGTGAACATGACCAGGGGGACCGGCACGGCGCTCGGCGTGGCCGTCGTGACGCTTGGGCTGCACGGCGGCGCGCTGCTGCGGTCGCCGGACGCCGGCCTCGCGCTGTCGATGGCGGCGCTCGCGGCCGTCGCCCTCCTCGGGACCGGGGCGGCCCTGCGGGCCCGGCCGGCGCCGGACGGGACCCGATGACCGCCGGCGGCGGCGCCCGGACCGCCGGGCAAGGAGCACCCCAGGCGGACGGCCTGGCCGACGGGATCGCCCGGCTGCGCCGCGCGCTGCGCCGCGGCGCCCGGGTCGCCGATCCAGGCAACACCCTTGCCGTGGCCCAGCTTGAGCTGCTCGCGGCCCTCACCGAGCACCCGGGGGCCCGCCCCGGCCAGCTCGCCCGGCGGCTGAACATGCGCGCGAACACCGTCACCACGATCGTGAACGCGCTCAGCGCGCGCGGCCTGCTCGACCGGGTCACCGCCGACGACGACCGGCGCGCCGTCAAGCTGACCGTGACCGAGGCCGGGCAGCAGGCGGTGCTCTCCTGGCAGGCCACCAACGCCGCGGTGCTGCACCTGGCGCTGTCCACGCTGCCCGCCAGGCAGCGGCGGGCCCTGGCCGCCGCGGTTCCCGCGCTCGACGCCCTGGCCCGGGCGATCGACCAGCTGGCCGACCGGCCCGCCGCGGCCCAGGACCTGGACGCCGACTAACACCCCGGTCATCGCGCCTGGGCGGGGTAACGGGCACAATGGGCGTGCGGGAACACTGGAGACCCAGGGGAGCCAGGTTCACATGTCAAGGTCGCGGTGGCTGGCCGCCCTGCTGCCCCGGGCGGTGGCCGAGGATTCCGGCGGCACCGAGCCCGACGCGCGGTTCACGTTCGCCAACGAGCGCACGTTCCTCGCGTGGAGCCGCACGGCGCTCGCCCTCGTGGTGGCCGGGCTCGCCATCGTTCAGCTGCTCCCGCCGTTCCCCGGCGTGCCGGTCGGCCGGCACCTGCTCGGCATCCCGCTGATCGTGCTCGGCGCGGTGCTCGCGGTGACCGCCTACGCCGAGTGGGTGCGCAACCAGCACGCGCTGCGCCGCGGCGAGCCGCTGCCGCGGTCGGTGCTGCCGTGGATCCTGGCGGCCACGGTCACCGGGATCGCGGTCATCGCCGCCGTCGTGGTGCTGATCTCGGCGGCCCGATGACCGGAGGGACCGGCCCGGGCCGGGCCGGAGCGGCCGGACCCGGGCGACGACCCGGAGGAACGCGACCCGGGCCTGGCGCGCGAGCGCACGTCGCTGGCCTGGACGCGGACCGCCATCGCGTTCGGCGCGCTCGGCGGCGCGGTGCTCAAGGTGAACGTGGCCAGCGGCCTGATCATCCTCGCGATCGCCCCGGTCATCTGGCAGCTCGGCCGCGTGTCGCGGGGCCGGTACCTCGGGACCGAGCTGCCCGCCCTCGGCGCGACGCGGCTGTTCTTCATCACGGTCGCGATCGTCGCGGTCGCGCTGCTCTGCCTGGCGATCACCATCTTCGGCAAGTCCGCCCCCGGCGCCCTTCGCTAGCCTTAACCCATGGATCAGCGTCCCCGGCCGCGCACCGCCCGGCTGCTCGACCTCGCCCCGCATCCGGAAGGCGGCTGGTACCGGGAGACGTGGCGCGCGGCGCCGGCCTGGCAGCCCGACGGTTACCCGGGGCCGCGGGCGGCGGCCACCGGCATCTACTTCCTGCTGACCCCGGGAGAGGAGTCCGCCTGGCACCGGGTCAGGTCGGACGAGGCCTGGCTGTGGCACTCCGGCGGACCGCTGACCCTGCTCGACGGCGGCGACGGCGACGCGCCGTCGGACCGGCCGCGCGCGGTGACCGTGGGGGCGGACCTGGCCCACGGCGAGCTGCCGCAGCACGTCATCCCCGGCGGCCACTGGCAGTCCGCCCGCCCGGCCGGCGACGCCGAGGTGCTGGTGAGCTGCGTGGTCGCCCCCGGGTTCGACTTCGCCGACTTCACCTTGCTCCCGGCTGATCCCGGGCTCCCCGGCTGACCCCCGGCCGCCCGGGCGGCCCTGCGGTTCATTGGCATTCGCGACGTTTCGAGGGGGAGTATGGCCGCCGTCAGCGGGAAGTCCATGGAGGTGGCGGTCACCGATGAGCAGTCGAGCGCACCCGCTGGCCCCGCCCTCGTGCTCGGGCCGATGCTGCGGTACGTCAGCGAGACCGAGGCGACGATCTGGGTCGAGACCGACCGGCCATGCCTGGTCGAGGTCCTGGGGCGCGGCGCCCCGACCTTCGCGGTGGCCGGGCATCACTACGGCCTGGTCGTGCTCGACGGCCTCACGCCGGGCAGCGAGTACGAGTACCAGGTCGCGCTGGACGGGACCGCCTGCTGGCCGCTCCCCGGCGGCGACTTCCCGCCCAGCGTGCTGCGGACCCTCAGCGCGGACCGGCCCGCCCGGCTGGCGTTCGGTTCCTGCCGGGTGGCCGAGATCGCGGACAAGAACCTGAGCAAGCGAGAGCGCGCCAGCCGCCAGCGCCCAGGCAAGCAGAGCACGGGCAAGCAGGGCCCCGACGCGCTCGCGGCCTGCGCCGCGATGCTGGCCGGCCGCGCCCGTGACGGCTGGCCGGACGTGCTGCTGATGATCGGCGACCAGGTCTACGCCGACGACCCCGGGCCCGCCACCCGGCGGTTCATCGCCGAGCACCGGGCCGGCCAGCGGCGTCGGGCGCGCCCGACGGCGAGGTCGCGGACTTCGCGGAGTACTGCGCGCTGTACCGGGAGGCCTGGAGCGACCCGGCGGTCCGCTGGCTCTTCTCCGTGGTCCCGACCGCGATGATCTTCGACGACCATGACGTCCACGACGACTGGAACACCTCGGGCGCCTGGCGCGGCGAGTACGCGGCCAAGCCGTGGTGGGGCGCGCGCATCGAGAGCGCCTACCAGAGCTACTGGGTCTACCAGCACCTCGGCAACCGGTCGCCCGCGGAACTCGCGGCCGACGAGACGTGGGGCAAGGTCCGGGCGGCGGACGACGCGGCGCCGGTGCTCGCCGACCTGGCGCACCGCGCCGACGAGCGGGCGCCGGGCGTCCGCTGGTCGTTCGCGCGCACGTTTCCCGCCGCCGGCGGCGACGTCCGCGTGGCGCTCCTCGACTCGCGCAGCCGCCGGGTGGTCGAGGGCGCGCGGCTGATGGCCGACGAGGCGGAGTGGCGGTGGCTCACCGAGTCGGTCACCGGCGACTTCGCCCACGTGGTGATCGCCACCTCGGTGCCGCCGCTGCTGCCGCGCGGCATCCACACGCTGGAAGCCTGGACCGAGCGGCTCTGCGGCGGCGCCTGGGGCCGCCCGGCCGTGCGCCTCGGCGAGCGGCTGCGCCAAGACTTCGACCTGGAGCACTGGCCGTCGTTCGACGCGTCCTTCGGCCAGCTCGAAGAGCTGCTGGCCGCGCTGGGCAAGGGACGGCTGAGCCCGGGCGGGGCCCCGCCAGCCACGGTGACGATCATCTCCGGCGACGTGCACCACAGCTACCTGACCGCCGTCGACCTGCCGCGCGGCCCCGTCGCCGCGCCGCCCGCGGCCCCGGCGCCCGCAGTCGCAGCCGCCGGGGCCGCCCGCGCCAGCGCCGTCTACCAGGCGGTGTGCTCACCGTTCCACCAGTCCATGCCGCCGCGCCTGCGCGACGCCCAGCGGCTCGCGAGCGCCAAGGTCAGCGGCGCGATCGGCACCGCCGTCGCGACGCTAGCCGGCGCGCGCGTCCCGCGGCTGCGCTGGCGGATCACCGACGGCCCGTGGTTCGACAACATGATCGCCACGCTGACGTACGCGGGCCCGCGGGCGGCCGTCCGGTTCGACCGGGCCGTCGCGACGGACGACGGCCCGCGCCTGGCCCCCGTACTGGAAGACGACCTGGCCTAGCCCGCCGGGAACGCCTCGGCCAGGGCGTCGGCGATCGCCGTGGCCCGGTGCGCGTACCCGATCGAGGTGTAGTGGATGCCGTCGCTGATGAACCAGGACCGCTGCGCGACGGCGGGCCAGTTGTAGATGTGCATGTTGGGGTACTGGGGCGCGAGCTGCCGCAGCGCCTGGTTCCAGAGCTCCATGTTCTGCTCGGAGTACGGGCCGCTCGACAGCAGCGAGGTCACCTCGACCCACATCACCGGCTGGTTGCCGATGAGGTTCATCATCTTCTGGATCCGCTGCACCCGGTTCACGTTGGAGCCGACGTACACGTCGGCGGTGTCGTTGGTGCCGAGCGCCAGCACCCAGCAGCCGCGGAAGCCCTCCTGCTTGACCTGGCTGGCCATGTCGTAGGCGTTCGGCGTGCCCGGCAGCGACTCGACGACCGAGGTCGCGCCCACGATCTTCATGATCGACTGCTTGACGCCGACGTCGGCGTAGCGGGCCGGGATCCGGTCGGCCGGGTTCGGCTCGTAGTCCGGTGAGATCAGCCCCTCGGACGTGGAGTCGCCGATGTGCACCACGGACGCGCACGAGGTCCGCGGCGGCGGCGTCGGCAGCGCGGGCACGGTCGCGGCGGGGCCGGCGGGGACGCTCTTGGCGATGGCCGCGTGCGGCTTCCCGCTGGCCGCCTTGCCCGCCGGGCCGCCGCGCGCGGCGGCGCCGTTCTGCTTGCCCGTCGCCGCGGGCTTGCCCGGACTGACCACGCCGCCGGGGCCGCCGGCCGAGTTGGACAGCCGGGCGTTCGCCGTCGAGGCCGTCGCCGACAACGGGGTGGCCGTGGTGTTCGCGGTCGCCGAGGTCAGCCGCATGGACGCGGTGACCCCGGCGGCGAGCACGGCGGCGGCGAGCAGGCACATCCCGCCGATCGCCTGCGGCGAGTGCGGCAGTCCCGGTCGCCTGAGCCAGCCGGGACGCCGCCCGCCGCCCGCCGCGTTCCTGTTCGGCTCGCCCTTCATGTCAGCGCCTCCCGTTGCCTTAACCCCACTAGTCTCTGCCAGGCCATTCACCTCGGCCGGGGCCGGGGTGACCCAGCGCAGCCGGGCTCCCCGCCGGATGGGCTCCTCGACCGCCCGCCAGGACAGTGCGGCCACCGCCACGGTCGCCACGACGACGGCCACCGCCCGCCCCAGGCCCACCGGGCTGCCGGCCAGGCCCACCGCCGTGGTCAGCACGATGATCGGGTAGTGCCACAGGTAGATCCCGTAGGACCGGACGCCGACCCAGCGCAGCGGCAGGCAGCCGAGCGCCTTCCCGAGCAGCGACCCCGGCGTCACGACCGCGGCGACCGTCGCCGCCGTGGCCAGCGACAGCACCACGAGGCCGCCCCGGAACATGAAGTCCGAGTACTGGTTCGTCCGCCACACCAGCAGCCCGATGACGGCCAGCCCGGCGACCCCCGCCGCGTCAAGCAGCCACCGAACGACCGCGGGCACCGTCCGGTCGGCGCTCGTCCCGCCGCCCGCCCCTGCTACTGCCCGCGGGTCTCCTCGTCGGCCAGATCATCGCGACCGCCGCGCCGATCAGCAGCCCGCAGGCCCGCGTGTCCGTTCCCTCGTACACCCGCGTCGGGTCGTAGCCCGGGTCATACAGCCGGGCCATCAGCACCGCCGACGCCGCGGCGAGGGCGAGCGTCACCCCGGCGAGCACCAGCCGGGACCGGCCGGTGAGGTACGGCACCCCGTCAACCGGGGCGGCCAGCCCGCCGGGCCCGTCCGCCAGCCCGCGCCGCCGCTTGCGCACCTGGCAGGCGAGCCACACCAGCAGCAGCACCACCCACGGCCAGACCAGGTAGAACTGCTCCTCCACGGCCAGCGACCACAAGTGGTCGAGCGGCGTCGGCGGGGCGAACCGCGCGTAGTACGAGGCGTGCTGGCCGATGAACCACCAGTTGCTCACGTAGAACACGGACGCGATGACGTTCCCGCGGAACCCGGGGAGGAACGACCGGGCGAACATGTTCACCCAGACCGTGACCACCGCCAGCATCACGAACAGCGCGGGCAGCAGCCGCCGCGCCCGGCGCAGCCAGAAGTCGCCCAGCCGGATCCGCCCGCGCGCCGCCCACTGCCCGACCAGGATGTCGGTGATCAGGTAGCCGCTGAGCGTGAAGAACACGCCGACCCCGAGCAGCCCGCCCTGGGCCCACCCGTAGCCGAGGTGATAGGCGACCACTGCCGCCACGGCGAGCGCACGCAGCCCGTCCAGCCCAGGCAGGTACTTCTGGTCGCCCTTCACAGGTTCCGGCATGATCTAGCGCCCTCTCGCAGCCTCCGGTGATCGCTACCAATAGTTACCATGCAACTACACAGAGAAACCAACGCGGGGTAGCCGATGGCGCGCATCTTTTCCTGCGGCTTTCGCGCTGGCTAAGGCCGGTGATTCCGAACGGGTGCGTGGTTCCCGTTGTCGCCCCCGCCGCGCCGAGGGCGTGGTTTTAAGGCTTCTTAGGAAGGCCGGCAGGCCGCCGCTGAAGCGGTCCGGCTGCTTCAGGTGAACGAGCGCTTACCCGGTGACCGGAGCGCGGGCCGGGTCGCGGAAGACGGGGATGATGCGGCGCTCGCTGATCCGCCAGCGGTCGTCGTCGCACCAGGTCAGCACGTCGTCGAAGTCGGCGACGAGGTAGACGCCGACGTCGTCCACCGGGGCGGGCGCGTTGACCGCGAAGTTGACCCACGTGGACCGGGCCCGGACCAGGGCCGGACGGCCGTCGGCGGCCGCGCTTGAGTCCTCCGCCACCGGCTGCACCCGCAGCCCGCTGTAAGTGTGCCGGGTGGATCTGACCACCAGCCGTTCGGTATAGCGGTTCTTGATCGCGGGCCGGCCGCGCAGCTCCACGGCACCGGTGATGAACAGGGCGTTCTCCGTGAAGAGCTCGACCAGGGCGGCGTAGTCGCCGTGGTCGAGGTGCCAGGCCCAGTCGGCGAGTACGGCGTCGATCTCCGCGCGCAGCAGCGCCGTCGAGATGGCGGCGGGGAGGTTCGTCACCGCGTCTCCACCGGGTTGCTGAGGGCGCCGATGCCGGAGATCGTGACCTCACCGGGGCCGCCGGGCTCGGTCAGGTTCCCGGTGGAGCCCTCGGCGGTCACCCGGCCCTGGTGCCCGCGACCGGAATCGCCCACGGCGGCCGCGACCCGGTCCGCGCCGCCCTTGCCCCGTACCGTGCCAAGCTTCATGAGCTCGATCCTAGGCACCCGCCGACTCCCGGTATTTAGCACCAGCCACCAACTCCGCCTAGCCGGCTATATGGCCAAAACCGGGGCAACCGGGACCCCGGGCGGGACGCCTTGACGGCGACGATGCCATGGCGGGGGCCGCTCACCCGGCTGCGGACCCGCCGGGGTGACGGACGAGCTCGGCGCGTCCGCGTCGGCCGACCCGGCGCGGACGCGGCGGGCCGGTAACCGGCCTGCTCGACGACGAGATCACCGGCCTGCTCGCCGCGCCGGCGGAGATCGCCATCCGCACGTTCTGACGATCACCGCGGCCGAGGCGGCGGGGCCGGGTCACGGCGCGGCCGACTTGCGCGTGATGGCGCTGGCGGTGACGTCGTTGTCCAAGGTGATGGCCATGGTGCCCGGCTTGTAGCGGTCGTCGGACGTCAGGAACCGGCGGCCGTCGGCGGTGCTGATCACGTACCGGTGGCGCAGCATGGGGCCCCGGCGGCGGATGTCGAGCAGGGAAGCCTCGGTGGTGCCGGCGGCGACCGCGTCGATCACGTGCTTGCCGTGGCCGTAGGCGACGCCGGTGGTCTCCTCGAGCGCCTGGGTCAGCGACGGGGTATCGCGCGGCAGCGCGGCCACGGCGTCGGCGACCCACGGCGTGTACACGGTCCGCTCTACCAGGATGGGCTCACCGTCGAGCGTGCGCAGCCGCAGCACGTGCAGCAGCTGGGCGCCCGTGGCCACGCGCAGCTCGGCCGCCTGGCTCTCGGTCGCGGGGCGCCGCTCAAGGCGCAGCATCAGCCCGCCGGGGACGCGCCCGTTCTCCGCGGCCCACTGGGCGAAGCTCTGCAGCCGGCTGAGGCTCTGCGCGGGAGCGGCGCGCAGCACGGTGCGGCGGGCGCCCTGGCGCGTGTCCAGGATCCCCTCCATCTGCAGCGTGATGACCGCCTGGCGGACGGTGCCGCGGGAGACGCCGTACCGCGCGGCCATCTCGGTCTCCGGCGGCAGGCAGGAACCGGGCGGATAGACCGCCCGCACGATCTGCTGGCGCAGGTCATCGGCGATCTGGCGGTGTTGCACGACCATGTCAGGCGCTCCGGCGTCCGGCGAGGCAGGGCGGGCCCGGGACCGATCCGGGCAAAAGCTGACTATACAGCCTTCGGCGCCTACGCCCACTTGCCCAGCCGAGATCCGTTTCCACCTCCCGTGGGCCGGGCGCGGCCTTGGTGAACGGCGCCAGACGGCTGGTTGCGATAAGGGCACGCCCGGAGCCGGGCGACATAATCGCCCATATCATCACCGACATGACAGCGCAGCCGGGCTCGCTCATTGGCGGGCGGTACCGGCTTGACCAGCCGGTCGGCCAGGGCGGAATGGGCCGGGTCTGGCGGGGCCACGACCAGTTGCTTGACCGGGACGTCGCGATCAAGGAGCTGCTGCTGCCCGCGCAGGCCAGCGACCGCGAACAGGGCATCCTGCTCGCCCGGGCGACCCGTGAGGCCCGGACGGCCGCGCGGCTCAATCATCCGGGCGTGGTCACCATCCACGACGTGGTCGAGCACGACGGCGCGCCGTGGATCGTCATGGAATTCATCGACGGCCGGACGCTGGCGGCCGAGATCGCCGCGGCGGGCCGGCTGCCCTGGCCGCGGGCGGCCGAGATCGGCGCGAAGATCGCCGACGCGCTGGCGCACGCGCACGCCGCGGGCATCGTGCACCGTGACCTCAAGCCGGACAACGTGCTGCTCGCCGGCGACCGCGTGGTCGTCACCGACTTCGGCATCGCCCGCGTGGACGACGCGACCAGCCAGCTGACCGGCACCGGCACGATCCTGGGCACCACCCACTACATGGCCCCCGAGCAGCTTGAGGGCCATCCCGTCGCCCCGCCCGTCGACCTGTGGGCCCTCGGCGGGACCCTGTACACGATGACCGAGGGCCGGCCGCCGTTCGCGGGGCCGACGTTGACCGCGGTCGTCACCGCGATCCTCGCCACCGAGCCCGCGCCGCCGGAGCACGCCGGCCCGCTGGCGCCGCTGATCGGCCAGCTGCTCGCCAAGGATCCCGCCGCCCGGCCCGCCGCGGCCGAGGTGGCCAGGCAACTCGGCACGACCGAGCACGCGACGGTCGGAGACCCCGGGGCGCGAGGTCCGGCCACGCCGGGCGCCGGGCGCCGGGACACGGCGACGATCAGCACCCCGGCGCCGTCCGGGGCCGAGACGGCCCCGGACCAGGCCGGGGGGCCTGGCGGCCGTGGCGGCCCTGGCGGTCCTCGCGGGAACGGCGGGGCCTGGTGGCGCACCCGGCGCGGGCAGCTGGCCGTCGCGGTGCCGGTCGTGGCGGCCCTCGCCGCCGTCATCGGCTTCCTGGCCGTGCCGTCCGGGGGCCGGGGCCATCCGGCCGCTCAGACGTCCCTGGCGGCCTCGCACTCCGCGAGTCCGCGCGCGTCGGCCAAGCCGAAGCCAAAGCCCGCGCCGCCGCCCCCGGTCGGCGACGCCTGCCTGGTGGGCACCTGGCGGGACAACGGCGGCCACTCGACGACGAACTACAACGGGACCTCCGTCCCGGTGTCCGGATCGGCGGGAAACCTCGATCACATCGCCGCGTCGGGCACTGACACCGACGTCTACGGGCCGAACGTCTTTCCCGAGTACGGCACCTACGACGGCAGCACCCTGGAAGTCGAGATTCAGGGCGAGCAAACGATCACGATCCACGCGAACCCGCGCAAGCACCAGCTCACCGCGGTGTTCAACGGCTGGACGGTCTCGTCCACCAGCAAGTACGTGTACCAGGGATCGACCACCACCGGCACGTTCAGCAAGCCGGACACGAAGCCGGTGACCTTCGGCTACCGCTGCACCGCCACCACCCTGACCTGGATCTCCGAGGGCAAGGTGAACGACGCCGAGACCCGGGTGAGCGACAAGCCGTGACGGAGTTACCCGGTGACGTTCGACCCGGTGACCTTCGCGAGGAAGGCCGCGAGGTTGGCGACGTTCCGCGCGACCTGCTCCTCCAGGGTGAGCCGCTCCTGGATCCTGGTGCTCGACGCGGTGAACTTCTTGCCCCGGGTGTACAGCGAGCAGGCCAGGTCGCCGCAGATGTAGGCGCCGACGGAGTTGCCCTGCTGACCCGCCTTGCCCGTGCGCGGCGCCACCATGAGCGTGACCCCGCCGACGTGGCTGGTCAGGCAGATGGAGCACAGGTTGGCCCGCTTCTGCCCGGGCTTGGGCGCCGGGGAGCGCAGGCTGATGGCCACCAGCCCGTCACCGAGGTCGGCGACAAGGTAGGCCCGGTCGGCCGCCTGCGGGTCCCGCCAGCCCAGGAAGTCCAGGTCATCCCAGGGCAGCGCGGCCAGGTCGCGCGGCACGGGCAGCCGCTTGGCCTCGCCCTTGCTGCAGTTCACGAACGCGGCGCGGATCTCCTGCTCAGTCAGCGGCTTCACGACCGTGAAGGCTAGGCCGCCGCTCTAAGCCCGGTCAACCCGATATTGAGGCCGCTCGAGCGCATAGCGCGGCTAACTCCCGGCGCGGCCGGCGTTGGCCCGCGCCCGTAATGCCCGGAAAATCACGAGGCGCAGCGGATCGTGGAATAAATATGTTGCGCCGCCCGGTTGTCGCTCTTACCGTTAAGCACATGAGGACGACGCGAGAGCAGGAGGAGGCGAGCACCGTGGAAGCCAGCACCGTGGAACTAAAGACGATGGAACGTAATCTGTGGCGCCAGCCGAGTCGCTCCGCCATGTCCTTCCGCCTGGGCATCTCGTATGCCCACGGCACCGGGCCGGTTCCTGTGTAACGCCAGTTAGGCGATTGGCGGGAGCCGCCCTCAGGGACACCTGACGGGCGGTTTTTCTTTACCCTTCTTCATCCCATAGGGACGTAGTTCAACGGCAGAACAGCGGTCTCCAAAACCGCTAGTGCGGGTTCGATTCCTGCCGTCCCTGCGCGCCTCATAGCAGGCTTGCCAATTGAGAATTCCATAGCGTGAGCACCATACTGGCAGGCACCTGGCCTGCCACGATGCCGCCGCGCCCGCCCGCGTCACCGGGTATCAGGGCGCGGCGGCCCCTGGGCTGCTAGCTCCAACTGGCAGAGCGCCGCCTTGGCAAGGAGAAGGCTACCGGTTCGAATCCGGTGCGGTCCACTTCGGGGATGACAGCTAAGGGAGCGGTCGCGTTTCGCAAGCGTTGACGTAGCGGGTCCGATTCCCGCCATCTCCACCGGGAGCGAGGGAGACGGTAACCCGCCTGGCCTGGGACCAGGACAAACTCGGTTCGACTCCGAGGTTCCCGACCACGGGTCTCTAGCTGAGACGGATTAGCGTCCGGCTGAAAACCGGGAGCAGGCAGGATCGTTACCTGCGGGACCCACCTTGCGGATGTGGCCGAATGGCTCAGGCACCTGCCTTCCAAGCAAGCTACGCGGGTTCGATTCCCGCTATCCGCTCCGAGCGTCGCGAGCTATATCGGTGCAGCACTCGACTCTTAATCGAGGGACACAGGGTTCGATCCCCTGGCGGCGCACGCGGGAGTGACGGCAATCTGGCAGACCTGGCCTCCTCAAAAGTGGCCGCTTGCGCGTTCGACTCGCGTCTCCCGTACTCGATGCCCTTTCGTTTAAACGGCAGGACAGCGGCCTCTGAAGCCGCGAATCGTGGTTCGAATCCACGAGGGGCAGCTATGCCGCCGCGCACGGCTTGCGGCTCCGCCTTCGTACGGCGGACGACCCGGGTCGGCACCGGGGGGCGGCTCCATGCGCTCGTGGCGGAAGGCAGACGCGCTGGCTCGAGGTGCTAGTTCCCGCGAGGGTAGTCCCGGTTCAAGTCCGGGCGGGCGCACGAGGGAGGAGATCCGGCGATGGCGCGCCGGTCAGGGTCCGGCCCTGATAGCTCAAGCTGCCAAGCCGTCCGGACGGCAGAGCACTCCCTATGACTTGCCTCTGGCTCCAATGAGCGGGGCGGGCCCTGTAAGTCCGCGAGCCGGGGGTGGCACCCGGTGGAGGCTCCATTGGCCGGTCGCTCTGTCGGCAGGGGCCGCCGGGCTTTTAGGCCAGCAGCCCACGGGAGCGGAGGCGTTTCCGGACCGCGTTGTCGGACACGCCGAGCGCGCGGCCAGTTGCCAGGAATGAACCCTGGCGGACCATTTCCAGCAGCACCCCGTCGACGGCCACGCGATCTCTGGGCAGGGACGGGCGGCGCGATGGGGGTGCTGAGCCACTCCCGACAAGAGGGACACTTCCTCGAAGCGCGCCGCACGCGAACAGAACAATGCGGGCACATTCGCGGTGCAATTACCCGGATGCGATTCCCGTGGTTTTGGCGACCCGCAAATGTTGAGGTCTGACTGTGGCAGTTCGGACATAGCAAGCGCAGGTTGTGGCGGCGGTTGTCGTCATGAACGCCGTTAGCATGATCCAACTGGAGCGCAAAGAGGCTTGCCGTTCCACTCGGGGCCAATGCCGCAGGCGGCGCAGACCTCGGGCGTTCCGCTGGCGATCAGCCGTCGCTTGATTCCGGCTCGGTTCCGGTAGGTGCTGTGCTCGCAGAACACCAGGTCATCCGGGGCAGCCTCGAAGCGGATACCCACTGGAGGCGTGCCGCGTCGCCCGGCATCAGGGTATGGGTTTGAGATCTCAAACTTGAGGCAAGCAGCGCGGAAGGCGACGTAGCCCTGCCGCCAGCCGCCCGCAGCCCGAGGTTTTCCAGGGCTTCCCGAACTGACGAACCTGCAGAATGGCCGACCTTAGCGCGGTCTCATTATGCAGGATGCTGGAAATTTTCGGCATTGAATAACTCCATCTTAATCCGGGGTCGTTTAATGGAAGGACGCGCCGCTTTGGTCGGCGAAATGCGGGTTCGACTCCCGCCCCCGGAACCCGGATTAGCGACACTGGTTCGAGTCCAGTCCGGCCAGCTCATGCCTGCTTAGTGGCAACGGTAAGCATGCCTCCCTGGTACGGAGGCGGTCGGGGTTCGATTCCCCGGGCAGGCTCCATGCGGATGTAGCTCAGCGGTCAGAGCGCGACCTTGCCAAGGTCGAGACCCCGGGTTCGAGACCCGGTATCCGCTCACATGCGGTTGTAGCTCAGCAGGTAGAGCATTTGCTTCCCAAGCAAAGGTCGCCGGTTCGACTCCGGTCAGCCGCTCGCAAGCCGTCCTAGCCCAATTGGCAGAGGCGCAGGTCCCAGGCGCCTGGCGATCGGGGTTCGAGTCCCCGGGGCGGTACGGAAGGCGAACCGGACAGGGAGCCGGGCTTCGCTGCTAAGCGATGCGCGGGTGACACCGTGGCGTTCGAGTCACCCACTCTTCCTCGGAGGATGAACCAGCCAGGCGGCTGGCCCCGGCCGGAAACCGGGCGGGCGTGCAAGCGCTGAGATTCGAATTCTCCGTCCTCTGCCACCTCCGGCCTGTTCACACCGGGCCGGGGAGCCGAACGTGGAAGATGAAACCGCCATGGAGGCAGTCCCCGGCTCGAACCCGGTGAGCGGCCGGGCGTAGGGGGTCGGTTCCTCCGTCTTCCGCTCTGGAAGGTGCGCGGCCGGCGCCGCAGCGGGCTTTGAAGGCCCGAGTGGGGTCACTCCCGGGAGATCGACACTTCCACCTTCCGCTGGCCTCTACCCAACGGGTGAAGGGGACGCCCTGATAAGGCGTTAGTCGCAGGGTTCGACTCCCTGGGGGCCAACCGGCCGGTAGCTCAACGGTCAGAGCGGCATGCTTATAGCGTGACGCGTAGCCGGGTTCAACTCCCGCCCGGCCGACACGAGAGGAGAAGGTGATGCAGAGCAAACAGGTCCCGTCGCTGATATCGACGGGCCGCTAGCTCAATCGGCAGAGCTGCTGACTTTTAATCAGACAGGTCGGAGTTCGAATCTCCGGCGGCCTACAAGCAAGGCAAGCGCCGCTAGTGCAACGGACAGCACGCCTGGCTTCTAACCAGGGCGGTCGAGGTTCGACTCCTCGGCGGCGTACTCGATGGCCTCATCGTCTAACGGCAAGGATCGCTGGTTCTCAGCCAGCAGGCCGGGGTTCAACTCCCCGTGAGGCTACGCAAGGCCCCATCGTCCATTGGTTAGGATCTGAGGTTTTCACCCTCAGGAACGGAGTCCGATTCTCCGTGGGGCTACAGCGCGGTAGGAGGAGTTCGGTTGTCCAGCCGTGGCCCTCATAAGCCCGAGACCGCGGGTTCGAATCCCACCCGCGCCACGAAGGCCCACCGCGCGCCCTGGCCGGTACTGGACGGCAAAGCGCGGCACTCACATTCCGGTATCCGTTAATGGTAAACGAGCGGACCGTTAATCCGCCCCTACTGGTTCGAGTCCAGGTGCCGGAGCGCAAGTCACATGGACCTGTAGGGGAGCCTGGCGTCCCCGTCACTCCGTCACAGTGAAGATCGCGGGTTCAAATCCCGTCAGGACCGCGCAGAACAAGCCCTGTGGGGTAACGGACAGACCAGCGGGCTACGAATCTGCCAGCTCGCAGTTCGAATCTCGGCGAGGGTACGCGACGATCATTAGCTCAGCGGCAGAGCATCGGTCCTACAAACCGTGGCGCGAGGGTTCGAGTCCTTCATGATCGACTGTGGCCGATTCCGAAGTCAACGAGGAGCCAGGCTGTGACCCTGGTTAAGAGGGTGAAAGTCCCTCCGGTCACCCCAAGGGCGGGCTGTTCATTGGCGAGACAAACGGTCTGTAAAGCCGCTGCTCTCGGCTGTGAGAGTTCGAATCTCTCCCCGCCCACTCTGCTCTCGTAGTGCAACGGACGGCACGGCGGAATCCGGATCCGCAGGAAGCAGGTTCGACTCCTGCCGGGAGCGCGAGAAAGAAAGAGTCTTCGCCGTCACTGGCACTGGCGCCCGTCCGGGGCGTGCCCCAGTCGACTCGCTACTCCGGGGTGGAAGCAGTCCGCCACTGCCGCAGCCGGTTCAACTCCCGGAACGCGACTCAAGCCAGGGGGCGGTGCTCACGCTATGGACTGACCAGCACGTCCCGCTCGATCAGCGCCACCCGCTCGGCCAGTGGGCCCGCCGGGACGTCGGTAATCCTGAAGCCGAGCTCGCGGTAGACCTCCTCATGGACTCGCTCGAAGGCGAGCGAGTCCGCGTAGCTGATCCGCCGGGCGGCGGTGGCCTCGACGAAGCCCTGGTTCCTGACGAAGAAGGCGACCCTGGCGTAACGACCGTCCGACAAGACGCGGTCAACCTCGCGAGCGAGCAACGGGGACGGGCTAAAGCCCAGGAAGCGGCTCAGCGCCAGCGTGCACACGGGTGACCGGTCGAAGAAGGCGATCTCGCCGTTCCGGTTGATCAGGGCACGGTCCTGCCGCTGCCGCTGGAGGGAGACGACCTTATCGGCGAAGTCGGCCTTCTCCCACGGCTCGTCGCATCCCAGGGCGTGCTCCAAGGCGATCACGTCCGTCGCCGCCTCCTCGACGACCAGGTACCCGGCGGTCTCGAGCATGCGCAGAATGGCGGTCTTCCCGGACCCGGGCGCTCCGGTCAGTATGTAGGCGGGCACGTTAACTCCTCATCGGCAGAACCGGCCGCGGGCAAGCCGAACAGAATGCCTGATCAGGCAGATTCTGGAGAAAAAGCGACCGCGCCAAGCAATGGCCGGGCGGGATAAGGGGGTCACCGACCTCACCTTCGCACTGCCTGATACCCGCAGCGCGACGGGCCCATGCGCCCGACCAGATGCTCGCCTAAGCCGGTACGGCCCGTTAACGCTCGGTCGGCCGCCCGAAGCCGCGTGGGCGGCCGACCGAGGCGATGCCGTGCCCGACCCCGGTGGGAACGGCCTAGATGCCGAGGCCCAGCCGACCGGTTGACCCAGTCGGCCGAGACTCGGCATGCCCCCGGTGCTGGCCGAACGCAGCGACGGCGAATACGAACACGCGGGTTATCTAAGCGCCGCACTTACCCGCGGACGTGCTCGCCACCAATGCGTTCCCTAACCGACCGGCACGGATCGCTGATTTCATGATGTCAGGCCGCCCAGATAATCACCACACATGCGGACCCACATAAGAAGCCACAGGAAGACCCACAGGTTCGGGATGGTCCCGTTCCGCGCTACCTCTTGCCGGTATGGTGATAGCCAACCGCCTGAAGTTACTTATGCGCAGCCGGCGGCCCCGGTGAGACTCGGTGAGCTTGGATCCAATAGGAAGTCTCGATGGAAATTCTATCTCGCCCAATCGACAAGATGCTAGACCACTACTCGGTGGTCGTGGTCGGCTCCGGATATGGCGGGGCGATTACCGCGGCCCGAGTCGCCCGCGCCGGGCAAGATGTTTGCATCCTGGAGCGGGGCAAAGAGATGCATCCAGGCGAGTACCCGAATTCCGGGCTTTCCGCATTGCGTGAGATCCAGGTCCATACGCCTAAGGCGGACCACGGGTCCGCGGCGGGGATGTTCGACTTCCACGTGGGCCCGCGACATCACCGTCGTGTCGGGCTGCGGGCTCGGCGGCACCTCGCTGATCAACGGCAACGTGGCGCTAGAGCCGGGCGACTCGATCTTCGCGGACGAGCGCTGGCCGCGGCCGCTAAGGGACAACCCCGAGGCCCTCAGGCCGTTCATGCGGGCCGCCAAGGAGATGCTCGGGTCCAATCCGTACCCGCTGAGCTGGCCGGAGCTTCCCAAGCTGCGCACGCTCGGGCTGGTGGCCGACAGCCTGAAGCCGCCCGCTGAGCCGTCCCGACATCAACGTGACGTTCGTGGACGGCCCCAACGCCGTCGGGGTGCGGCAGAACGCGTGCGCGCTGTGCGGTGACTGCTGCTCCGGCTGCAACTACGGCGCGAAGAACACGGTCCTGATGAACTACCTGCCCGACGCGCACTGGCACGGCGCGCACGTCTTCACCGAGGTGGCCGTGCGCTCGGTCGAGCGCTGGCAGGGCCAGTGGCGGGTCGCCTACGACGTGCTCGACGGAGCGGCGCCGCAGAGTCACCGCCGTGGCGCTGCCAGGGCCGCGGTCCGTGCTGGCCGACGTCGTCGTGCTGGCCGCGGGAACGCTCGGGTCCACGGAGATCCTGCTCCGTTCCCGTGACCTGGGACTGCCGGTGTCGGACCGGCTGGGCAGCGGGTTCTCAGGGAACGGCGACGTGCTCGCGTTCGCGTACGACACCGACGCGCGCGTGCATGACACCGGCCTTGGCCAGCGCATCCCTCGGGAAGACACGCTGGTCGGTCCCGCGATCGCGGGACTGATCGACCTGCGCGGCCCGGACGCGGACAAGACCGGCACGCTGATCATCGAGGACGGCACGATCCCCGGCGCGCTCGCCGCGGTGCTGCCCATCGCGATGGACGCCGCCGCCCTGGCGAACCTCGACGGGGAGACGGCGTCGGTGGCCAGGCGGCTGCGCGAGCTCGCCGAGATCCCGCTCGGCGCGCACCACGGACCCGTCGACCGCACGCTGACCTACCTGGTGATGAGCACCGATGACTGCGGTGGCCAGATCGTTCTAGAAAACGACCGGGTCCAGGTCGTCTGGCCGGAGGTCGCGGACCAGCCGGTGTTCGCCAAGGACAACGAGACCCTGACGGCGGCCACCAAGGCGCTGCAGGGGACGGAGATCCCCGACCCGCTGTGGGCCTGCACCAGCGACCGGTCGCTCATCACCGTGCACCCCCTCGGCGGGTGCGTGATGGCGGATGACGCGACGCGGGGCGTGGTGGACGACCAGGGGCGGGTATTCGATCCAGTCGGCGGAGGGGTGCATGACGGGCTCTACGTCTGCGACGGTTCGGTCGTCCCGGTGGCGCTGGATGTCAATCCGCTGCTCACCATCTCGGCCATCGCCGAGCGGACGGCCGCGGCAATGATTGAGGAGCGGGGGTGGAAGGCGGCGCAGCCGGAGGGCCACCCGGCTGCGCCGCCTGAGGCGGAAGCCGCCCCGCGGGCCGGCCTTGAATTCAGCGAGCACCTGACCGGCTTCGTCTCGATGAGCGTGCACTCCGGCTACGCCGAAGGTTACGAGGACGGCCGCGAGGACGACGCCCGCGTGGACCTCCAGCTCACGATCCACTATGACGATGTCCAGGCCATGCTGGACGACCCGAAGCGCGAGGCCACGATCACCGGCACGGTGCTCGCGCCCGAGCTCTCCGCGCGGCCGCTGACCGTCACCGAGGGCAGCACCTTCACGCTCCTCGACCCCGACTTGTCGCGGGTGGAGACCTGGCGCATGCGCTACCGGATGCACCTGCTGTCGGAGGAGGGGAGGCGGTACCTCTTCGATGGCCACAAGGAGATCCACTCGCGGGGAGCGGGCCACGCCTGGTCCGAGATGACGACCCTCTACACGATGATCCGCGAAGCCGACGCACCGGAGCCGGACGAATCGGAGCCCGGCACCGGGATCCTGCACCTGAAGCCGGCCGACTTCACCCGGATGGTGCGCAGCATCAAGGTCCTGGAAGTGCCGCGGCGCGAGCAGCAGCGCGCGTACCGCCTGGCGTTCCTTGAGCTCTTCGCCCACGAGATGGTGCACATCTACGGCGGCCTGCTCGACGAGCCCGGCGCGTTCCCGAGCGCGCCGAGGAAGGCGCCGGCGGTACGGGAGCCCAAGGCGCCGGACGGCATCTGGTGGTGCGACGGCCTCCGTCGCTGGCACTCCGACGACCGGCTCGGCGACGACGCGTTCTTGCGGCTGACCCGGTACCGGGCCGGCGACAAGGGCCCCGTCATGCTCGCCACCGGGTTCGGCATGTCGTCACACTCCTTCCTGGCGCCGACCATCGAGCAGAACCTCACCGAGTTCCTGGCCGACGCCGGATACGACGTCTGGCTGTTCGATTACCGGGCGGGGATCGACCTGCCGTCGGCGGGAACCGAGTTCACGGTCGACGACATCGCCCGCATCGACTGGCCGACCGCGGTCAGGAAGGTGCAGGAGGAGACCGGCCGGGAGGACCTGCAGGCGTTCGGCCACTGCGTGGGCTCGGTCTCGCTGCAGATGGCGATCCTCGCCGGGCTGCAGGGGATCCGCACCGCGGTCTGCGCGCAGTTCCCCCTGCACCCCGCCAGCTCGGTGTTCAACATGGTCAAGGCGCAGATCCGCACCGCCGACGTGCTCAGCACCCTGGGCGTCCAGGTCGTGTCGCCTGACACTCATCCGTCGTTGCGGGACGAGACGCTGGACATCGCGCTGCGCGCGCTCCCGATGCCCGCGGAGGAGCGGTGCGAGCAGGCGGTATGCCGCTGGATCAACGCGATCTACGGCTGCACCCACCGGCACGCGCAGCTCAACGAGGCGACCCACCGCGCGATCAACGACATGTTCGGCTTCGGGAACATCGAGACGATGGAGCACCTGGCGCTCATGCTGCGCAAGGGCCACGCGGTCACGCACACCGGCGGGATGGACTACTTCGATCACCCGGAGCGCATGGCCGGCACGAGGCTCCTGCTGCTCCAGGGCATGCACAACTACATCTTCCATCCGGTCGGCTCCTTCAGGACCTGGCGCTGGCTGCGGTCGCAAAACCCGCAGGGCGACTACCAGCGGAAGGAACTCCCCGGGTACGCCCACCTCGACGCGATCGTCGGGAGCCGGGCCGCACTCGACGTGTACCCCCTGGTCGCCGAGTTCCTCGACCGGCCGTAACGCGGCCGTAACCAGTCGCGACCGGCCGTAGCCAGTCGTAGCAAGGCCGGGACCCAGGAAGCACGGGCCCGCGTCAGCCAGGCGGTAGCAGCCGGTCCCTGATCGCCGCCAGCCCGAGCTCCTCGGCCGTGCGCAGCGCGGCGGCCGTGAGCTCGCGCGCCCGTTCGGCGTCCGCCGCCTCGCCGCGCATGGACAGCACCTGGCCGTAGGCCTCCTGGGTAAGGGCCGTCAGCGGCCGCGATCCCATGTCGCGGTGCCGGGCGAGCGCGGCCTCCAGGTGCTCGGCGGCCTCGGCGAAGCGGCCGGAGACCCCCGCGAGGACACCAAGCCAGTGGTCCGCCGCGCCCAGGAAGGTGGCCACCCCCAGCGTGCAATTCTGCCCGGCATAGGGAGCGGCGAGATCGTAAAGGACCTCGGCCCACTGCCGGTCGCGCACCAGGTTGACGGCGCCGGAGAAGCCCACGATCACGGCCCACCACTGGTAGTTCTTGTCCGCGCCGGTCGCCGCGGCCGGGTCGGTCCGGCGGAGCAGGTCGGCCGCCTCGTCCACGGCCCCCGTCTCGGCCAGGCACCATGCCATGATGGCGGGCCACGCGGTGTTCGCCGGCTCGTACGCCGACAGCTCCCGCAGCGTCTGGACGAAGTTCGAGGAGCGTCCGCGCAGCACCCACCAGGGGAACGTCTGCGCCACCGGGATGATCTGGGCCTGCGAGTGACCGATTCGCGCCAGCCGGCGGCCAAGCTCGTCGGACAGTTCCTTGGCGTCCGCGAACCTGCCCTCCAGGTTGGCGAGGGTGATGTCCCACATCGCGGCCAGCCGCATGAACTCCGGGTGCCGTACCTCCTCCGCCAGCTCCTTCATGGCGAGTGCGGTCGCCGTGGCGGCGCGGTGCTCGCCCTGCTCGAACTGCGCGGTCACCCGGATCCGCAGCCCCTCGAGCCGCAACTCGAGGTCACCGAGCGCGGCGCCGATGGCGAGGATCTCGCTGGCGACCGCGAGGGCGTCGGCGACGTCGTCCGGTCCGTCGAGCGCCCAGCCCCGGTGCATCAGGACGGTGGCGAGCGTCCGCCGGTCGCCGGTGGCCCGCGCCATGGCCAGCGCCCGGTCGCTGAGCCCGAGCCGCTCCGGGTAGGGGCGCGCGTTGTGCAGCCAGTGCGCCAGGCGGGCCAGGACGGTGGCCCGGGCGGCGCTGTCCTCCTCGCCCAGCTCCTTGAGCGCCTCCTCAAGGAGCGCCTCGGCCCGCTGGTCGGGATTGACCGTCGCCGGCAGGATGCCGCCGTAGCCCAGCGCCGCGCGCAGGAACAGGGCGCGGTCGGACAGGCGGCGGGCCGCGTCCGCCGCCTCGGCGAACCGCTCGTCCCTGGACGCGTACTCGCCGGCCCGGTCATGCGCGTCGGCCAGCTCAAGCAGCAGCTCGCAGCGCAGCGCCTGATCGCGCGGGCCGAACCGGTCGGCCAGCTGCAGCGCCCGGCGCAGGTGACGCACCGCCACCTCGGCCGCCACCTCGCCCAGCGCGCGCTCCGCGGCCAGGCGCTCGTAGCGCACCGCCTTTTCCGCGGCACCGATGCTCGCGGCCGCGCCGAAGTGGTGCGCCAGCTCGGCCGGCGTGACCCCGAACCGGGATTCCAGCGTCTCGCCGATCCGCTGGTGCAGCCGCGCCCGGCGCCCCCGGCTCAGCCGGGCGGCGGTGACCCGCCGCGACAGCGGGTGAGAGAACCGCCAGCTGTCCGGCTCGTCCTCGGCTTCCGCGATCAGGCCGGCCCTGGCCGCCTCGTCAAGCAGGTCGGCGGTCGCGGCCCCGTCCCGCCCGGCGGCCGAGGCCACCAGGGCGGCGTCGAACCGCTCACCGATCACCGACGCGATCTCCAGGACCTCGGCGCACCCGTCCGACACCCGGCCCAGCCGCCACCGCACCATGTCGCGCACGGATTCCGGGATCTCCGCCGGCGTCTCGCCGAGGTTGCCCCTGTCGGCATCGAACGCGCCCAGCTCCGACAGGTGCCTGGCCATCTCCAGGAGGAAGAACGGGTTGCCCGCGGTGTCCCGTTCAAGTTCCGAGGCCATCAGCGACGACTCGCGGTCGCCGAACTCCCGGCCGACCGCCCCCTCGAGCAGCGCGGTGACGGCGTCGCGGTCGAGCCCGCGCAGCGTGAGGCGCCGGCAGTCGGTGTCGCGGGCCAGCGAGTGCAAGATCGCCGACAGGTCGCTCCGCTCCGGCTCGATGTCCCGGTACATCGCCACCGCCAGCAGCGGCGTGGCCCGCCTGGCCTGCATCAGGTGCGCGAGCAGGAGAACGGAGGGCAGGTCCGCCCACTGCAGGTCGTCGAGCACCAGCAGAACGGGGTGCCGGGTCCCCATCTGCTGGATCCACGTGTCCAGCGCCTCGAACAGCCGGAACCGCTCGGCCTCGGCCGCGACCAGGGGCTCAACGGGGGCGGCCCCGATGCGCCGCGCAGGCTCCGGGCACACGCGGGCGATTTCCCCGGCCAGGTCGGCCAGGTCATGGCGCAGCACCGCCTCCGGGCAGGCCCGCGCGTAGTCGGCCAGCGCCTCGCGGAACGCCTGGTAGGGCGCGAGGACGTGCTCGTCCCAGCGCCCGTAGAGCACCAGGCCCTTGTCGGCCCGGGCGAGCCGCGCCAGCTCGGCGGTGAGCGCCGTCTTCCCGATCCCCGGCTCCCCGCCGACCAGCGTCAGCACGCGGTGGCCCGCCGACGCCCGGGACCACGCCTCACCCAGGACGCCGAGCTCCCGCTCCCGGCCCACGAAGTTCCCGGTGACCGCCGAGTCGAGCCAGCCCAGGTTCGAGGCGGCCGCGTCGTCGTTGCCCCCGTCCGCCGCGGCCGGCTCCCCGCCGAGCAAGGGCTCACCGCCGGGCACGGGCTCACCGCCGAGCGCGGGCTCCAGCGCCGCCGCCCCGGCCCCGGCGGGCGCCTCGGCCGCGGCCGGCCGGCCCCGCGCCGTCGCGAGAAACTGCCCCCGTTCGTCCCCGGTCAAGCCCAGCGCAGTCGCCAGCAGCTCCGCGGTGTCTTTGCGGGCGGTGCGGTTGATACCGCGTTCCAGGTCACTGACCGTCCGCGGACTAAGCTCCGCGGCCTTGGCCAACTCGTCCTGGGTCATGCCCGCGCCGATCCGCAGCCGCTGGAGCAACTCCGCGAACCCGCCCGCAGGCTGCTTCGCCATGGTCGCTATCCCTTCGCAGACCCTCTTGCTTCGCTCTCCTTCGCAGGTCTTGGATCACGTCGCACCGGTACCGGGGGGCAATGCGGCGGCAGGACCCGGGACTAAGGGTATCGATGCGAGCTGGTCTGGACCATCAACTGCCCGAGACTGCATGAGAACGGTTGCAGTGACGTGCCCGGCCGTTCACCGTTTCGCCGCGGCCAGACCGTGTGACTTGACCCACAGCCAGCGGGGAAAGAAACGAAGGAACGGACTGCGTTTAGAGAAAAGCGTAAGCGCAGTTGCCTACTTCGTTTCGTCCAATCCACGTCGCAATCCATGCTGATACGGGGACCTTCATGACACAGCCCACGAACTCGACCGGGGAGATCCAGGCAACCGTCCCGGCCCGCCCCGCCGAGGACCCGAACTACGCCAGGCGCTGGTGGATCCTGGCGCTGCTCGGCACGGCGCAGCTGATGGTGGTGCTCGACGCCACGATCGTGAACATCGCCCTGCCGCACGCGCAGGCCGCGCTCGGCTTCTCCAACAACGACCGGCAGTGGATCGTCACCGGCTACTCGCTCGCGTTCGGCAGCCTGCTGCTGCTCGGCGGGCGGATCGCCGACCTGTTCGGCCGCAAGCGGATCTTCATCATCGGGGTCATCGGGTTCGCCGCCGCCTCGGCGTTCGGCGGCGCCGCGCAGAACTTCGGCATGCTGCTCATCGCCCGCGTCGTCCAGGGCGGGTTCGGCGCGCTGCTCGCCCCGGCCACCCTCTCGCTGCTCACCACCACCTTCAAGAACCCGGTGGAGCGGACCAAGGCCATGGGCATCTACGGCGGCATCGCCGGGGCCGGCGCGTCCGTCGGCCTGCTGCTCGGCGGCGTGCTCACCGAGTACCTCGACTGGCGCTACGTGATGTACGTGAACGTGCTGATCGCGGCCGTCGCCCTGGTCGGCGGCGTGGTCCTGCTCACGCAGGTCGCCGTGCCCGACCGGCCCAAGCTTGACCTGGTGGGCACCGTGCTGGCCGCCGTCGGCCTGTTCGCCATCGTCTACGGGTTCTCCAACGCGTCCATGTCGGCCGGAAGCAGCGGCTGGACCAAGCCCGCCACGCTCATCAGCCTGATCGGCGGCGCGGTCCTGCTGGTCGCCTTCGTCCTGGTGGAACAGCGGGTGGCGCACCCGCTGCTGCCGCTGCGGGTCATCACCGACCGGAACCGGGCCGGCGCGTACCTGTCGATGTTCTTCGCCGCGATCGGCATGTTCGGCGTGTTCCTGTTCCTCACCTACTACCTGGAGGAGAGCCTCCAGTGGAGCGCGGTGAAGACGGGCCTCGCGTTCCTGCCGCTGACGCTGGTCCTGGTGGTGGTCGCGGCCCTCGGCAACGTCGTCTTGCTGACCCGGGTCAGCGCCCGGATCCTCATACCGTTCGGCCTGCTGATCGCCGCGGTGGGCATGGCGCTGCTGACCAACATCGGCCTCACGTCCAACTACTCCGCGGACGTGCTCCCCACGCTGCTGCTGGTCGGCGCCGGGCTCGGGCTGGTGTTCGCCCCGGCGTTCACCATCGGCACGCTCGGGGTCGAGCCAAGCGACGCTGGTGTGGCGTCCGCCATGGTCAACGTCGCCCAGCAGATCGGCGGCTCGATCGGCACCTCGCTGCTGAACACGATCGCCGCCGTGGTCGCGTCCGGCTACATCGCCACCCACGCCGCGTCCATCACCAGCGCGGCCGGCAAGCAGCTGGTCGCGGCGAACTCGCTGCTGCAGAGCTACCACACGGTGTTCTGGGTCGCGGCCGGGATCTACGCCGGCGCCGCGGTGCTGTGCGCCGTGGTCCTCCGCTCCGGGGTCGCCATCCCGAGCGGACGGCGACGCCGAGCCGATGGTGCACGGCTAGCCGCGGTGACCACGGTGGAACCCCCGCGGCGGTTGCGGGCGGACGCGGCCCGCAACCGCCAGCGGCTCATCGACGCCGCCGCGGAGGTGTTCGCCGCCCGCGGGCTCGACGCCACGCTCGACGACATCGCCAGGCACGCCGGCGTCAACGTCGCCACGGCCTACCGGCACTTCGCCAACAAGCACGAGCTGGCCCGCGAGTTCCTGCGGCAGTGCATCGACCGGGCCGTGGCGGTCGGCGAGGAGGCGGCCGCGAACCCCGATCCCTGGGCCGGGCTGACCCAGTTCCTCGAGCGCAACCTGGAGCTCCTCGCGTCGAACCGCGCCCTGGTCGACGTGCTGACCCGGGCCTACGGCGGCGTGCACTTCGCCGAGCTGGTCCAGCGGACCAGCGCGCCGCTTGAGCGCCTGCTGGCCCGCTGCCGGGAGGCCGGGGTGGTGCGGACGGACGTCGCCGCCACCGACTTCGCGCCGATCATCGAGATGCTCGGCTCCATCACCGACCCGGGCGTCTCCGGCCTGCCGTACCTGCCGCACCGCTACATCGGGCTGATCCTCGCCGGGCTGCGCCCGCCGGGGGAAGGGCGGCCGGGGGAACGGCTGCCCGGCGAGCCGCTCACCCAAGAGCGGCTGCTCGAGGTCGCGACCAGCAAGGCCAAGCACCCGCCGCGTCCGTCCCGTGGCCGGTCAAGCAGCGCCGCGCCGCGCGGTGACGACGTCTGATTGACTGCTGACCATGATGTTGAAAGCTGAAACGGACGCGGCCGCGCCCCCGGCGTGGTTCACCCAGGCCCTGTCCGCTCCCGTGGCCGAGCGCGTGACCGCGGTGGACGGTGTCCCGATCGCCTACCGGATGTGGGGCGACAGCCGCAGCGGGCCCGGCGTGGTGCTCGTGCACGGCGGCGCGGCGCACTCCCGCTGGTGGGATCACATCGGCCCGCTGCTCGCCATCGACCGGCGGGTCGTCGCGATCGACCTGTCGGGGCACGGCGACAGCGGCCGCCGGGAGTCGTACGGCTTTGACGCCTGGGCGGGCGAGATCCTCGCCGTCGCCGCGGACGCCGGGATTGACGCGCCCATCGTGATCGGGCACAGCCTGGGCGGCGTGGTCACGCTGCGAACCGCGGCGCTGTTCGGCTCGCGCATCGAGGGCGCGGTGGTCATCGACTCCCCGGTTCGCAACCCGGCGCCGGAGCAGCACGCGGCGCGGGACCGGCGCGTCTTCCGTGAGCTGCGCGTCTACCCGTCACGGGAGGCGGCCATCGCCCGCTTCCGCCCGGTGCCGGACCAGCCGGTGCTCGGTTACGTCGCCGATCACGTCGCCGCCACGTCGGTCCGCCAGGCGGACGGCGGGTGGACGTGGAAGTGGGACCCGGCGGTCTTCCTGCTGGAGGCGCCAAGCACGCCGCTGACCCGGCTGGAGTGCCGGGTGGCGCTGTTCCGGGCCGAGCACGGCATCATGTCCGCGGAAATGAGCGAGATCATGTACGACCGGCTGGGCCGGGTGGCCCCGCTCATCGAGATACCCGCCGCCGGGCACCACATCATGCTCGACCAGCCCATCGCGCTGGCCGCCGCGCTCCGCACGCTGCTCTCCGACTGGGATCACTCGCTCCCGGCCGAGCCCCGCGCCCCCTTGTCCTGACCGGCACTGGTTTTGACCGGCACGGGGCAGTCATTCAGCGCCCGTTCGGGATATTCAAGCCTTTTATCCCGAACGGCAGCGGCTGACTCCATCCCCGCGCCGCGACTTCACTCGGGCTGGCGGCCCGGCTCCTCGTGACTCGCGTCGCCCAGCTCCCTGGCCAGTTCCCAGCCGCGCTCCTTCCCCGGAGCGCCGATATCCCAGGATGAACCCTCGACGGCGGGCAGGCCGCCGATGATCGGCACGACCGAGCCGTCATCGCCGACGGCGTCGCCGGTTTCAATCAGGTACCCGGGATCCTCGGCCGGCTCGGCCTGCCCCGGCTGCGGCCCGGGCTCCTCGTCGTCAGGCGCCGGCCCGGTCACGTCGTTGTCCGTCATGGTGGCCATTCTCCTTCAGCGAGGCTGGATCTCGCCCATCGGGCCGAAGCCGTCATGCGGCGTGTCGATGTAGATAATCTGCGGCTGCGTGGCCACCAGGTCCGGCATGACCTCGAAGAACCTCTTCACGTAGGGCTGGCTGACGTGGGCGGCGCCCGCGCCGGCATCCGTGAAGCCCTCGATGCAAACGTACTCGTTGTCGTCGGTCAGGCTGCGGGAGAACTGGAAGAACAGGCAGCCGTCCTCGGAGTTGACGTCCCTCGCGTAGGAGTCGGCCAGCTCCAGCCACTGAGCGGTTTTTTCCGGCCGGATCTGCATCTTGATGTTGATCAGGATCACGGGTTCCCCTCCTGTTGAGTGACGGTCGCCATAATCGTGGTGCGGTCGCCGGCGGCCGTCAACCGCGGCGGTCGTTCGCATCCCCGGGCGGTGGCCCCAGCTGGTCGCGGCGGCGGGTCAGGTAGGCGGTCTCGGCGGTGTTGCCCGCCAGCTCGATGGCCGTGTCGTACGCCGCGCCCGCCTGCCAGCCGCGGCCCAGCCGGCGCAGCAGGTCGGCGCGGGTCGCGTGGTAGACGTGATACCCGGCTAGCCGGGGTTCAAGACGGTCGACGGCCGCCAGCGCCACCTCCGGGCCGTCGAGCTCGGCGACCGCGATGGCCCGGTTGAGGGCGACGATCGGCGAGGGATCGAGGGGGACGAGCTGGTCGTAGAGCTCGACGATCTGGGACCAGTCGGTGTCGCGGACGTCGCGGGCGGAGGTGTGCACGGCGTTGATCGCGGCGAGGACCTGGTAGCGCCCCGGGGCCACCCGGGCGGCCAGGCGCTCGCGCACCAGGCGGTGACCCTCGGCGATCAGCGCGGCGTCCCAGGCACCGCGGTCCTGCTCGGCGAGGGTGACCAGCTCGCCGCTCGCCGAGACCCGGGCGGGGCGGCGCGCCTCGATGAGGAGCATGAGCGCCAGCAGCCCGGCCACCTCACCGTCGTCCGGCAGGAGGGCACGGACCAGGCGGGTGAGCCGGATCGCCTCGGCGGTCAGGTCCTGACGCACGGGATCGGTGCCGGGGCCGGTTGCCAGGTAACCCTCGTTGAAGACGAGGTAGAGGACGGTGAGCACGCCGGCGACCCGGGCCGGGAGGTCCTCCGCGGACGGCACCAGGTAAGGGATGCGGGCCGCCTTGATCTTGGCCTTCGCGCGGGTGATCCGCTGCCCCAGGGCGGTCTCCTGGACCAGGAAGGCACGCGCGATCTCGGGCACGGTCAGGCCGGCGATCATGCGCAGCGTCAGCGCCACCCGGCTCTCGGGCGCGAGCGCCGGGTGACAGCAGGTGAAGATCAGCCGGAGCCGCTCGTCGTCGAATGCGTCCGGAGGCTCGGGCGGGTCGTCGTCGTGCAACAGCAGGGCCTCCGTGTGCTTGCCGCCGCGCTTGTCCTCGCGCCGGATCCGGTCGATGGCCTTGTGGCTGGCGGTAGTGGTCAGCCAGGCGCCGGGGCGGGGAGGCACGCCGTCCGACGGCCACCGCTCGACGGCGGTCGCGAACGCCTCGGCCGCCGCCTCCTCGGCGATGTCCAGGTCACCGAAGCGCTTGGTCAGGGAGGCGACGACCCGCGCCCACTCCTCGCGGTGGGCCCGGGTGATCGCCGCCGCTACGTCGGCCCCGCTCACAGGAACGGCCGCACCTCGACCTTCCGGTTGCAGGCCTTCGAGCCCGCGGTGGCGAGCTTGAGCGCCACGTCGAGGTCGGCGGCCTCGATAATCCAGAAGCCCGCGAGGTACTCCTTCGACTCCACGAAGGGCCCGTCGCTGAAGATCGGCTCCTCGCCCCGGTTGTCGATGACGGTGGCCGAGCTGGGCGCCGCGAGGCCGCCGGCGAAGACCCAGCGGCCCTCCGACCTGAGCCGGTCGTTGAACACGTCGATGGCCGCGTCCTCCTCGGGGGTGGCGAGGTTGGGCGCGTCGGTGATGACGGAAACCAGGTACTGCACCGCGGATCATCTCCTGTAGGTCGGTGACGCCGCTCGTGGGCGGCCTCTCACTCCTGCTACGAAGACCTCGGCGCCAATCCGACACCGCCTTCGCGGATTTCTTTTAGATCATGCGCCGCAGCTCAGTCTCCACGGCCCGGCGGCCTACCGTCCCGCCGCCGCGGAGTCCCGCGGGGCCGTGCGGTCGGCCGGGAAGGCGGCCAAGCGCGCGCAGGATGACGTCGGTGACGGCGTCGAGCGGTAGCGCCGTGGAGTCGATGACCAGGTGGTAGTGGCGCGGGTCGGCGGGGTCGGCGCGGTACAGGCGGCGGACGTAGGCGGTGCGCGCCCGGTCGGCCGCGTGCTGGTGACGGCGCGCCTCCTCCGCGCTGACGTGCTCGATCGCCGCCCCCTGGGCGACGCGGCGGTCCGGCGGTCCGTCCAGCCGCACGTGGAACCCGCGGTCCCGGCCGATCACCACCGCCGCGCCCCGGCCCAGGATCACGCCCGCCCCGTCGGTCACCAGGTCGCTGATGCCCTCCTCGCACTGCTGGCGCAACTGCCGGTCCAGGTGGTGCGCGGGCGGCGGCGACTGCGTCGGGCCGGCCGGCGCCGACTGAATGAGCGCGGCGAAGATCCGGTGCGGCGGCGTGAGCTCCGCCTCCTCGGGTACCAGCCGCTCGGTGCACGGCCCGGGCCCCTGGATGCCGCCGGCGGTGGTCGTCGCCCGCTGCAGGAAGGGCACGCCGAGCCGCTCCGCCAGCGCGGGAGCGACCACGCTACCGCCGGCGCCGTACGAGGCGGACACGGTGACCAGCCGGGTCTGATAGGGAGTCATGGATTCTTGTTTCCTTTCACGCGGGTCTTCTCAAGCACCACCATCAGCTGACCCAGGCAGACAACGCCAAGGATCAGCCAGCGACGGGCGGAGTCGTCGTTCGCACCGCTTTGTCGCGCCGTCACCGCCGACGCGACGGACCCCGGCCCGGGATCCCGCGCAACGGCGGCCTGCTCTGCGTCGTGTGCCATATGACACCCCCAGCGGGGCCTACCCGGAAAGGGGGCCGGCCGAACGGCCAGCGCCGCGTCCCTATGGGGATCAGGCGGGCTTGATGTCGCGGGCCGCGAAGCCGGGGCGGTCGGAGTCGACGTTGAAAGAGATAACCCGGCGAGGGTGGATCCGGATGATCTCCGGTGCCAGGTGGCCCTTCTGGTCCTGAGGGCCGGCGGCGGTTTCTGCGTTGCCCCGGATCTCGAGGAAGTGGGCTCCCTCCATTTACGAGAACCAGCACGACCGGTGCTAATCGCGCAATTAAGGTCTTTCTGAAATCGGGCCGGTGGCGGGCTGCGTACGGCCGGATAGGGTGCCACACTGGGGAAATGGGGCTTACCGCTGGTTTAGTAACATTGCTTTTCAGCGATATCGAGGGCGGCGTCCGGTTGTGGGAGACCGACCGCGACGCCATGGCGGCGGCGTCCTCCCGCCATGACCGCATTGTCCGTGAGCAGGTCCAGGCGGGCGGCGGCCAGGTCTTCAACACGGTGGGCGACGCGCATCGCGCCGCGTTCGCCGATCCGGTCGCCGCGCTCTCGTCGGCGGTGGCCATCCAGCGGGCCGTCGCCGCCGAGCCCTGGGCGTCCAGCTTGCCCATCCGGGTGTGCATGGCGCTGCATTCTGGGGCTTGCGCGAAACGTGGCGGCGACTACGTCGGTCCGGTGGTGAACCGGGCCGCCCGGTTGCTTGAGATCGGCCATGGCGGCCAGGTCCTAGTGACCGCGGCGACGTACGCGCTGCTGGCGGACCGGCTGCCCGCCGGGATCGGGCTCAGCGACCTGGGCGAGCAGCGCCTGCGAGACATGGGGCGCGCCGAGCGGGTCTTCCAGGTCACCGGGTCGGGCCTGGCCGAACGGTTCGGCGTATTGCGCTCGCTTGACGACCCGGCGCTGCGCCACAACCTGCCGTCGCAGGCGACCAGCTTCGTGGGCCGGACCGTGGAACTGGCCGAGTTGCGCGCGCTGGTGTCGGGCGGATCGAGGCTGGTCACGATCACCGGTCCCGGCGGGATCGGCAAGACCCGGCTGGCGTTGCAGGTGGCGGCCGATGTACTCGACGGCGCCGGCGATGGGGCATGGCTCGTCGAGCTGGCACCGGTCGCCGAACCCGAGTTGGTGGCCCGTACCGCGGCCGCCGCGCTGCGGGTCAGTGAGGCGCCGGGGCAGCCCGTGCTCGACACCCTGACCGACGCCGTCGGCGACCGGAACCTGCTGTTGATCCTCGATAACGCCGAGCAGGTGCTCGGCGCGGTCGCCGAGTTGGCCGACGCCGTCATTCGGTCCTGCCCTCGGGTCTCCCTGCTCGTCACGAGCAGGGAGCCGCTTGGCGTCAGCGGAGAGCACGTCTTCCGGATTTCCGGCCTGGCGGTCCCGCCCGCCGATCTCGCCGTTCCCGACCGGCTGGCCGCCTTCGACTCGGTACAGCTCTTTGCGGAGCACGCTGCCCGGCAACGGCGGGGCTTCATCGTCGATGACGCCAACGCGGCCGCGGTAGCGGCGATCTGCGTCCGCCTTGACGGTATCCCGCTGGCCCTTGAGCTTGCCGCCGCCCGCCTCGGCTTGCTCTCGGAGTCGGAGATCAACGACCGGCTCGGTCAGCGGTTCCGGTTGCTGACCACGGGAAGCCGCACCGCCGGGCCGCGCCACCAGACCCTGCGAGCCCTGATCGACTGGTCCTACGACCTGCTCAGCCCCGCCGAGCGGATGGTGCTTGACCGGCTCTCCGTCTTCGCAGGCGGCTGGACCCTGGATGCCGCCGAACGGGTCGCCTGCGGCGGCGAGGTCGCCGAATGGCAGGTGCTTGACCTGCTGGCCGCGCTGGTCGGCAAGAGCCTGGTGCAAGCCGAGGTGATCCGCGGGTCAACCCGGTACCGGCTACTTGAAACGGTCCGCCACTACGCCGCCGAACGCCTCGCGCAGCGGGCCGGCCCCGACCCGCACGACGCCCGCGTCGCCCACCGCGATCACTACCTGTCCGTTGTCGAGGCCGCCGCCACGCGGCTACGCGGCTCGGAGGAACTGCGCTGGCTTGACCGGATCGAGGCCGAGTTTGACAACGTCCGGGCCGCGCTGGCGTTCAGCATCGTCGACCCTGACGGTGCCGGGCCAGGCCTGCGACTGGCGACCGGGCTGAAGTGGTTCTGCTACATGCGCGGCCACAGCGGCGAAGTCATCGAGGCGCTCAGCGTTCTCCTTCAGCGCCCCGACGCCCGCGAGCCCACGCGCAACCGGGCCCGGGCCCTGGCCGCGATCTGCCACCTGCTCAATAACTTCGGTAGCAACCCGGCGATCCCCGCGATGGCGGAGGAGGCCATCACGATCGCCCGCGGCCTCGCCGATGACTTTGTCGCTGGCGACGCCCTGTGCGCGCTGTGCTGGTTCACCTACATGGCGGGTGACCTGCCCGCCGCGCTGGCCCTGGTCGACGAGGCCGTCGCCCTGGCCAGGTCAGCCGGAAACCCTCATCTGCTCACCACCGCTCTCGGCCACCGCGCGGCGTTCAAGGGCGAGGCCGGGAACCTGGACGCCGCCGCCGCCGACCAGCAGGAGGTCCTCGTTCTCGCGCGGGAGGCTGGCGACAACTACGTGCTCGCCCTCACCCTGATGAACCTTGGCGTCGACCAGATCACGGCCAGGGAGCTCCGGGCTGGCGTCGCCTACCTTCAGGAGTCGCTCAGGGTCGCCGAAGCCCATGACTACCAGCACGTGGCCGCCGCCGCAACGGCGAACCTGGCGTTCGCTCACCTCATGGACGGAGATGCCGCCAGCGCCCGCCGCCTGCTTATCAACGTCCTGGACCGGGCGCGAGCCACCGGTGAGAAGGCATTGGTCCACGTTGCCATCCTCGGCCTCGCGCTCGCCGCCGCCGCCGACGGTGACCCCGCCGTCGCCGCCACCCTGTACGGCGCCGCTGATCACCTTTACGAGCAGGCTGGACAGGCCTACGACGCCCTCGACCTCGGGCTGCGCGCCGGCTGCCATGCCCGGCTGCTCGACGTGCTCGGCGAGGCCGCCTTCGATGCCGCCTGTCAGTGCGGCCGCACGCTCAGCCAGGCCGACGCCACCGCCCTGGCCGTGAGTACCGCCCAGTTGGATCCGCGACCCGAGCCCGCCGTGACCGCTCCCGCCGCCCGCCCCGCGCCGGCCGACGGCCCGGACGGCCCGCTGTCGGCCCGTGAGCGGCAGATCATGGCGCTACTCGCCGGCGGCGCGAGCAACGCCAAGATCGCCGAGGCCCTCTTCGTCACGCCGAACACGGTGCGGACGCACCTGGACCGGATCAGAGACAAGACCGGCGCCCGCAACCGCGCGGAACTGACCCGTTATGCCATGCAGGCGGGCATCGAACCGGTCGTCCCTTCCCCCTGAGGTGGGCCAGGCCCACACGCGGAGCGGGTAGTGGGTCGCCCGGCCTCTGCCGCCCGGCCCGGGCGGTCCGTACTTTCGGCTTATGAACAGAATTAGATTCACCAAGGCACCGACCTTTACGAAGGCAATTATCGCCGCGGCGGTATTCGCGATCGTGTACCTGGCGTCGACCTCCAACCTCCCGTCATGCAGCGACACCCTCGCGGTACTCAACGCCGGCGGCGAGTGCATAGAACGGCAGAGCTTCCTGCACACGGCTTCCGGCTGGCTGGCGCTGATCTGCCTGATCGCCGCCGTGCTACTGCTCGTACTCAAGCACAAGGACCGCATCCTGGGATGGCAGGCGTCGCTACAGCAGGCGCACCAAGGGCCTCCGGCAGCCGGCACCGGCACCGGTGCCGGGCCGGTGCCGGTGCCCGGGCAGGCTTCGAACTTCTGCACTACCTGCGGCACCCGCATTATCGCGGGAGACCGGTTCTGCCAGGGATGCGGAGTCCCGATGGGGTCCCCGTGATCCCCGCAGAAAACGGATATCACTACCGGCGCTAATGCCGGCTCCGCTGAGAAATCTCACTGAACGCATTCGCGGCCGGGCGGCAAATCCGCATCCAGTAATCGCAGAAAGAAAAACAAAGCCTGTCCCGACTGGGCGGGTTCTGCTAAGGGGGAAAGTCATGAGATTCATCGGGGAGCGTAGAAACCAGCTTCTCCTGGCCTCGTCGCTGGCCGTCGCCGTGGCGGCGGCTACCGTCACGGCCTGCGGCAGCGGGAGCACGTCGAGCCTGGCCCAGGGGGCAGCCCCCGGTCAGTGGACCAAGGCCCAGGTCAGCCAGTTCACGGCTGCGGGCGGCACGGGCGGCAGCGATAGCCAAGACTCGTGCATCATCGGGTACTTCGAGCGGGACATGTCATTCGGGAACGCGATGGCCGTGGTGTCGGTGGACCCGGCATCGGCCAGCCTGTCGACCGCCCAGATCAAGTCCGCGGTCGTCGGCAGATACGGCACGACCGCGGGCGACGCCATCAACGCCCAGTTCGACCAGGTCGTCACTGACGCGGCCGACAACTGCGGATGAAGGCCGAGTGAGCTGGCTGCCGCACTGTGCTCCTGCGTGACCTCAGCAGGGTCCCGCGCGGAGGGGGGAGCACAGCCGGCAGGCAGAAGGGGGAGCGCGGGCCGCTTGTGGCCGGCGCTCCCCCTGCTGGCTTGTGACCGGACCCTGCCTATCCGGAGTCGCCGGGACGCGAGTCGGCCTGGCCGCCGGCGCGCTGGTCGGGCCAGACGCCGATGTGGTCGGGCTCGCGCTCGAGCCGGACGCGGTCGCGCATGCCGAGCGCGTCGGTCATGTCGCGCGGGAGCTGGAGCCGTCCGGCCCGGTCAAGCACGGCGTACTCGATGGCGTGGCCGAGGGCCGAGCCGTCGCCGCCGTCGTGCCGCAGGGTCTCGGTGCTCGTCCGGCCGTCCCTGATCGCGATGACCCGGCGGACGTTCGAGGAGACCGCCGAGTCGTGAGTCACGATGAGCACGGTCACCCCCAGGTCGGTGTTGGCCGTCTGGAGCGCGGTGAAGACGGTTTCCGCGGTCACGCTGTCCAGTTCCCCGGTCGGCTCGTCCGCGAGCAGGAGGCTCGGCTTGTTCGCGATCGCGGTGGCGATCGCGACCCGCTGCTGCTCGCCGCCCGATATCTGGTCCGGGCGGCGCCCGGCGCAGTGCGCGACGCCCAGCGCGCCGAGCAGCTCGGCCGTTCGCGCCCGCCGGGCCTTCCGCCCGCCGCCCGCCAGCCGCATCGGCAGGTCCACGTTCTGCGCCGCCGTCAGGTAGGGCAGCAGGTTCCGCGACGTTTGCTGCCAGATGAATCCCACGGTGTGCCGCCGGTAGGCGAGCCGCTGCCTGGCGGACATCGTGGCGAGGTCGTGGCCGTCCACCCGGACCGACCCGGCCGTCGGCGCGTCCAGCCCGGCCAGGATGTTCACCAGCGTCGACTTGCCGCTGCCGGACGCCCCGACGAGAGCCGTCAGCTCACCGCGGGCGACGACCAGGTCGAGGCCCTGCAGGGCCTGCACCTCGATGGCTTCCGCCTGGTAGATGCGGACCAGCCGGTCGCAGGCGACCAGCGCGCCCGCGCCGTAGTCCGTGTCACCGGCCTGCCGGGCGGCGGCGTCCAGCTCGTTCAGCGAGGCCGCCGTCGTCGAATCGGTCAACTCGTCCTCCTATGTTCGCATCGTTACCGCGACGCCGCGTCCACGTCCCGACCGTACCTCGTACGCCAGCGCGATGGCGGTGATCACGAGCTGGCTCTGCCCGACATTTCGTGAAATGCGGATCGGCCAAGCGGGACGTCAGGGCCCGTCGCCCTCGAGCAGGCGCTCCGCCTGGGCCGCCGCCGCCGGCGGAGGCTCGCCCACCGGCCGCCTCAGCGCCGGCATCCGCCGGGCCAGCAGGCTTACCCCGGCCAGGTCAAGGAGCGCGACCCCGGCCAGTGGCAGCCAGAGGGCGGCCGCGCCGGCCCGCAGCGCCGTGGTCATGATGACCGGCACGATGATGTCGCCGATGCTGAACGTCACCTGGTAGGCCGAGGTGTACCGGCCGACCGTCCGCGGGGTGGCCGACTCGGTGACGACCGCGGGCACGACGGACGCCTGCATCACCTCGCATACCGCCATCGGCACGATGCCGATCAGCACGAGCGCGATCGCGGCCCCGGCGGGAAGCAGGCGCACCAGCAGGAAGACCGCGAACGCCCCGATCGCGCACGCCTGGGAAATCATCAGCACGTGCCGTCGCGGCCGGCCGGAGATGACCGACATCACGGCGGGCGTGGCGACCGCGACGAGGATCGCGTTCAGCGCGAGCGCGGCCCCGGGCGCCCATCGTGGCAGGTGGAGGATCGCCACCACGAACACCGGGAGCGCGAAGGGCACCGCGAGCGCGAGGAACGTAATGCCGACGTTGACCCCGACGAAGCCGAGGAACGGGTAATCCCGCAGCAGCGGCTTCCAGCTGCTGCCGGGCTCGGCTTCCGGTTCGGCGCGGCGGCCCGGTGCGCTCGCGCCCGGCCGCGTCCGGCCAGCGAGGCCCGTCCGGCCGGAAAGGAATGCCGCGAGGACGAACGAGGCGGCGTTGGCCGCGGCGACGCCGAGGTAACCGTCCCGCCCGCCCACGGCCACGGTGGCCCCCGCGATCACCGCGCCCGCGGCGAGCCCCGCGGTCCGCAGCGCGGTGGCCAGCGCGAACCAGTGCTCCCGCTCTCCTTCCGCGGCGACGGCGAAGATGAGCGGCGCGAAGGCCACCCAGAAGATCGAGTTGCCCACCTGGATCAGCACGGTGGTCGCGATCAGGCTCCAGAAGCTGTTCACGAACAGGTAGCCGACGAACCCCGCCGCCTGCAGCAGCTGCGACATGACGACGGCCGCCCGCGGCCCGACCCGGTCGGACAGCGGGCCCGCCACGATGGTCGCCGGGATCCGCACGACGGCACCGATCGACAGCCCGAGGCCGATGCTGGTCAGCGACAAGTGCGTGGTCGCCAGGAAGAACAGCGCGGAGAAGGGCAGGAACATGCCGGAACCGACCGAGTCGATGAAGAGCGCGCCGACCAGCCCCGGCCGGCTTCGCGCGCTGTCCGTGAACCGGGCCCAGTTCGACATTCCCCGTCCCTTCACCGGCCGTCAAGCCGACGGCCGCCCCGATTGCGCCGCACCCGTAAGCGCCCTCGTTTCTAGCATGGCGATGCTAATATCGCAAGGCAAAAGCGGCGAGTTCCCCCATTGCGCACTAAACGCGCCGCGACTAGGGCGGGAATGTCACCGCGATGTCCAGGCCGCCGTCCGGTCTGGCCCGCACGGTAAGGCTGGCGTCGTGCGCGCGCGCGACGGCGGCGACGATGGCCAGCCCAAGCCCGTGACCGCCGCCGTGCCGGGTCCGCTCGCCGTCCAGTTGCTGGAACGGCTGGAACAGCCGGCCCACGTCGGCGGGCGGGATCACCGGGCCGCTGTTGGAGATCGAGAAGCGGGGGAGGCCGACCTGGGTCGCGGTGCCGGCGTGGACCAGACCGTCGGCCACGTTGTGCCGGATGGCGTTGTCGACCAGGTTGGCCACGAGGCTCTCGGCCAGGCTGGGATCTCCGGTGACGATGGCCGGGGCCAGGCTGGTCTCCAGGCGCACGCCCAGGCGGGCGGCCTCGGGCCGGCGCCCGTCCGTGACCCGGGCGGCGACCTCGGCTAGGTCGAAGCGCTCCCGGCTGCGCAGCCCGCGCTGGCTGCTGGCCAGCGTGAGCAGCGCGTCGATGAGACGTTCCTGCTGCTGTCCGAGCGTGAGCAGCTGCAGGCAGGCGGCCCGCAGCGATTCGGCGCTCGCATCCGGATCGGCGAGTGCCACCTGGAGAACGGCCCGCTCGGCCGCGAGGGGGGTGCGCAGTTCGTGGGACGCGTTCGCGACGAAGTGCCGCTGGGACTCGAACGCGGCCTCCAGGCGGGCGAACAGGCCGTCCAGCGTGTCACTGAGTTCGCGGAACTCGTCATAGGAGCCGGCCAGGCTCAGTCGCTCGTGCAGGTTGCTGACGGAGGTGGCCCGGGCGGCGGCGGTGATGATCCGCAGCGGCCGCAGTGCCCGGTTGGCGACCAGCCATCCCAGGACGATCGACGCCACGGCCAGGACCGCGAGCGCGATGCCGGAGTAGCGAAGGACTTCTGGCAGGTTGGTGACGAGCCTCGACTGATCGACCGTGCCCCCGGCCTGCCCGTCGGCGGCGTGCGCCTGGGTCGCCCGGCCGAACGTCGTCAGCGGCAGGCCGGCGATGGCCAGCAGGACGACCCCGGAGCCGAGCAGCAGGCAGGCGTACAGGACCGCCAGGCGCGCGCGCAGGCTCCTCCTCAGGTTCACGGGACTTCGATGCGGTAGCCGGCCTCGCGGACCGTTTCGATGACGGGCGGCTCGCCCAGCTTGCCGCGCAGCCGGCGGATCGTGGTCTTGACGGCCGTGGTGAACGGATCGGCCGCCTCGTCCCACACCCGGTCGAGCAGTTCTTCCGCCGATACCACCCGCCCGGCGGCGGCCAGCAGGCACTCAAGCAGGGCGAATTCTTTCGGGCTGAGGTCCAGCCGGCGCCCGTCGCGGAACGCGGCGTGCCTGCCCGGATCGAGGGAAAGGTCGCCGTTCTCCAGCACCGGCGGCACCGCGGTCGCCGCGCGCCGGGCCAGCGCCCGGACCCGGGCGACCAGTTCGGCGAAGTCGAACGGCTTCGCCAGGTAGTCGTCGGCGCCCAGGCCGAGGCCGTCGACCTTGTCGCGGACGGTGCCGGCGGCGGTCAGCATCAGCACCCGGCTGCCCGAGCCGCCGGCCACGATCCGGCGGCAGACCTCGTCGCCGTGCACGACGGGCAGGTCGCGGTCGAGGACGACCACGTCGTAGCGCGTGCCGCCGAGGCGGTCAAGCGCCTCTTGCCCGTGGCGGGCGGGGTCCACGGCCATGCCCTCGCGGCGCAGCCCGGCGACGATCGCGGTGGCCAGCATTTCGTGATCCTCTACCACGAGCACTCTCATCGCTCCCAGCATGCCAGGGCGAAGGTGTCGGTCAGGTGTCAACCGACGGCACCGGGGCGACACCGGGACGAGCGTAGACCTGTAGCCCGTGCTGGTTTCTGATCTGCGGGAGGTTCCCGGATGACCTGGCTGTGGCTGTCGGTCCTGGCCATCGTGTTTCCCGGGCTCCTCGGAGCGTTCTGGGGGGCGCCGCTGGTGGCCAGTGAGCTGGAGTCCGGCTCGTTCCGGCTGGCTGGGCGCCGGACGGGTCCCGGGTCCGCTGGCTGGCGCCGCGGCTCACGGTCGCGGGTCTGGCGGCCATGGCGGGGGCCGGGCTGGCGGCCTGGCTCGTCACCTGGTGGGCCGGACCGCTCAACCGGGCGGGCCTGAACCAGTTCGGGTCGTTTGACGCGCGGGACATCGCGCCGGCCGGGCACGCGGCGTTCGCCTTCGCGCTCGGCGTGCTCCTCGGCACGCTGCTACGACGGACGCGGCCGGCGATGGCGGCGCCCCTGGTGGCGTTCGCCGCCCGCCTCGCGTTCCGCCTGTTCGGGCGCTTAGGGCTTTCTCGCGATACCGCAGTAGCCGGCCATGCCGCCCGGCGTCCCGCTCCCGGCCTGGCCTGGCTGCCCCCACCGGTCGATCGCCACCATCCCCGGACCGATCAGGTCCAGGCCGTCGAAGAACCGGGCCACCTGCTCGCGGCCGCGCAGCGTCAACCGCGACGACGACAAGCTGTTGTAGCGCCGCATCATCTCCGCGACCGCCCCCGGCTGGATGTCGCTGGCCCCGTGCGACAGGACGAGGTAGCTGCCGGACGGCACCGCGTCCATCAGCCGCGCCACAATCCGGTACGGCTCGTCGGCGTCCGGAATGAAATGCAAGACCGCGACCAGCAGCACGGCGACCGGCTGGCTGAAGTCAAGGGTCCGGGCCGCGCCCGCCAGGATCCGGCCGGTATCCCGCAGATCCGCGTACAGGTAGTCGGTTTTCCCCGCGCGGCTGCTGGTCAGCAGCGCCTGGGCGTGGGTGAGCACGACCGGGTCGTTGTCCACGTAGACGATCCGGGACTCGGGAGCCGCCCGCTGCGCGACTTCGTGGGTGTTATCGGCGGTCGGCAGGCCGGTGCCGATGTCGAGGAACTGCCGGATCCCGCGGTCGGCCGCCAGCTGGCGCACCGCATCGGTCAGGAACAAGCGCGTGAGCCGGGCGAGCGCTGGCATCGACGGCAGCGCCGCCATCACCGCCTGCGCCGCCTCGCGGTCGGCGGCGAAGTTGTCCTTGCCGCCGACCCAGTAGTCCCATATCCGCGCCGGGTTCGCGACGGTGGTGTCGACCGCCGCCAGCCGCTCCTCGCCGGTTAGTTCATCCGGCGGCCAACTCTGCGTCACGGTTGCTTCCTCCCCCCGCCGTTCGCGTGCTGCTCAGCAGCCTAGCTCGCTTCCCGCCGGACCGGGAGGGCAGCGACTTTTCCGTAACCGCAGCGAAAGGGAAGATCTCGAATCGAGTATTCAACGACGAGGCTTGCCTGCGACGTAGGAAAAGCGTCTCTGAGGCACGCTTTTCCTACGTCGTAGTATTTTCCTTCCTGTTCTCCGCCCGGGCGCCTGGCGGGGTTAGCGGGGGCGTTCGTCGATGATGCGGCGCATCTTGCCGGTGCTGCGTTCGATCGTGCCGGGGTGGCTCGACCACGATGGCGGCGGTGACGCCGATGGTGTTCTTGATGCGGTCGGCGAGCCGGGCGGCGGCCGCGTCGGCGTCGGCCTGGGTGGCGCCGGGGCGGTGCTCGGCGTGGACGGTCATGGCGTCCATCCGCCCGGCGCGGGTCAGGCGGAGCTGGAAGTGCGGCGACAGGGCGGGGATGGCGAGGATGAGCTCCTCGACCTGGGTGGGGAACAGGTTGACGCCGCGCACGATGATCATGTCGTCGGTGCGGCCGGTGATCTTCTCGATGCGGCGCATGGTGCGGGCGGTGCCGGGCAGCAGCCGGGTCAGGTCGCGGGTGCGGTAGCGGATGACCGGCATCGCCTGCTTGGTCAGCGACGTGAAGACCAGTTCGCCCTGCTCGCCGTCGGGCAGCACCTGCGCCGGTGGCCGGGTCGATGACCTCCGGGTAGAAGTGGTCCTCCCAGACGTGCAGGCCGTCCTTGGCCTCCACGCACTCCTGGGCCACGCCGGGCCCGATGACCTCCGACAGGCCGTAGATGTCGGTCGCGTCGATGCCCGCCCGGGCCTCCATCTCGGCGCGCATCTCGTTCGTCCACGGCTCGGCGCCGAAGATGCCGTACCTCAGCGACGACCGGGCCGGGTCGAGGCCCTGGCGCTCCATCTCGTCGATGATGTTCAGCATGTAGGAGGGGGTGACCATGATGACGTCCGGCCGGAAGTCGCGGATCAGCGTCACCTGCCGCTCGGTCATCCCGCCGGAGGCGGGCACCACGGTGGCGCCGAGCCGCTCGGCGCCGTAGTGCGCGCCGAGCCCGCCGGTGAACAGCCCGTACCCGTAGGCGACGTGGATGATGTGCCCCGGCCGGCCGCCCGCCGCCCGGATCGAGCGGGCCATCACGTTCGCCCAGGTGCCGATGTCCGCCGCGGTGTACCCGACGACGGTGGGGCGGCCGGTGGTGCCCGACGAGGCGTGGATGCGCGCCACCTGCTCACGGGGCACCGCGAACATGCCGAACGGGTAGTTCTCCCGCAGCGACGCCTTCGTCGTGAACGGGAACCTCGCCAGGCCGGCCAGGTCCCTGACCTCGTCGGGGTGCACCCCGGCGGCGTCGAACGCCTCCCGGTAGTACGCCACGTTGTCGTAGGCGTGCCGCAGCGACCAGCGCAGCCGCTCAAGCTGCAACGCCCGCAGCTCGTCAACCGAGGCGGTCTCAATCGGCTCCAACTCGCCCGGATCACTGACGGCAGCGGCCATGACTGTCTCCTTACGCGTCTTCGCGTCCTAATCGACGATGATCTCGTTGGTGCGGGATGGCCTGCGGCGCAAGGGCGGAGGCGGCCGAACGGCCGTCGAAGTGACGGTCGGGGCCGGCGCCTCCGCCTTTATAGACCGAACATTCGGTAAATTACCGCACGAGATGCCAGGATTGACCAGACTCCGGCAAGGATTCGTTCCGCCATCCCGCTGGCTATACTCGACCGGGCATTCGGTATCAAATCGCGGAGGTTTCGTGGCCTGTCCCAACCGGCAGTGGTGGGTGTGCGCCGCCGGGGCGCACCCTGGCGGGCGACGCGGATGAGCGCCGTCGCGACCGAAGGTCCGCGGCGCCGCGGTCGTCCGGGACACGACGTGGAGTCGGTGCTGCGGGTGGCGGTTGAAGTCTTCAACGAGCGCGGGTACGACGGGACCAGCATGGAGGACCTGTCCAAGCGCCTGGGCATCGCCAAGTCCGCCATCTACCACCACATATCGGGCAAGGAAGAGCTTCTTCGGATGGCCCTCGACCGGGCGCTCGACGGATGGTCGGAGGCGGCCGAGCAGGCCCGGCGGCTTGACGCGCCCGCGGTCGTCCGGCTTGAGATGCTCGTTCGCGGCACGGTGGCGGTGCTGGAAGCGCAGCTACCCTACGTCACCCTGCTCTTGCGGGTTCGCGGCAACAGCGAGGTCGAGCGGGCCGCGCTCAAGCGCCGCCGGACCTTCGACCGGCTCGTCGCGAGCCTGGTCGAGGAGGCGCAGGAGGACGGCGACGTCAGGGACGACATCGATCCGAAGGTCGCGGCCCGGCTGCTGTCCGGGATGGTCAACTCGATCGTCGAGTGGTACCGGCCGGATCGCCCGCGCGCAGCGAGTGTCTCCCTGGCGGACGCGGTCTGCGCGACCGCGTTTGACGGCCTGCGAGTGCGGCGATAGCGGCCGGCGCCGAGAACTCCGCGGTGTCATTCCTCGGTGACGATCTCCGCCCAGCAGCAGGTGCGCCCGGGTTCGCGGGTGAATCCCCACCGCCAGGCGAGGTGGTTAACCAGTTGGAGCCCGCGCCCGCCCTCGGCGTCGTGGCCCGGGGAGCGCCGCTGCGGTATGCCCCACTGCCCGCTGTCCGACACCTCGATTCGGATGCAAGCTTCGTTGACCGCCACCGCCACGCACACCGCGTCCCCCTGCCCCGCGTGCACGACCGCGTTCGCGATCAGCTCGGCGGCCAGTAGCTCGGCCGTGTCCCTGGCGGGATGAGCGCCGATCACCTCGGCCACGAACCGCCGCGCCTGCCTCGTCGCGGAGACCTGGCGCGGGAATCCCGGAAGGTGACCGCTCCAGTGTGCTTATCCCCGGGCGCAGCGAGTCCTGGGCGCGGCCGGAACGCTCGACTGCAAGCGACCCCAGGGCGGCCGGATCCGACGCGCTTTCCTGGGCCCCGGCTACCGCGGGCAACTCGCTGAGCTACACCTCGGCGCCCCTCACCCGCGGCGAGGTGCTCGACGGTCCGTCGGACCTGACCGTCTACGCGTCGTCCACCACGACCGACGCGGAACTGACCGCCACCCTCAACGTGCTGTCGCCGGCGGGCACCGTGGTCAAGCAGGCCGACGGCGTGCTCCTCGGCAGCCAGCGCCAGCTCGACCCGGCGCAGAGCTGGTACGGCACCGGCTCCGTGCTGCTACAGCCGGCGCACCCGTTCACTCAGCAAAGCCAGCAGCCCGTCGTGCCCGGCCGGACCACCCGGTACGACATCTCGCTGCTGGCCAACTTCACCCTGATCCCGGCGGGCGACCGGATCCAGGTGGTCATCACCAGCCAGCCCCCGGCGAACTTCCACCTCCCGCTCGCGCCCACCCCGCAGGAGCTGGCGAACCTGGCCGGCGGCACGTACCTCGTCGATCACGGGGCGGCCACCGCCTCCGTGCTCGACCTGCCGCTCGCCTCGCCCGGCCACTTCAGCGCGAGCCCGGTCAACTGGGGGCCGTCGTCGTGACGTGACCAGGCGGCAGCTACCCGGTCGGCCCGTGGTCGCGGGCCGACCGGGCGCTGCTGTCGATGATCGCCTCCTGCATCGCGTCCTCGGAAACGGGCAGGTCCGGCAGCGGCGACGGCTCGCCCGGCCGCGCGCGCAGCCCGTCGATGACGATCGCCAGGTAGCGGCGCCAGAGTCCCGGCTGCCCGATGTGATCGGTGACGGCGCCCACCATCAGCTGCAGGATGGGGAAGTCGGCGGGCACGACATCGGCCCTGAGCGTGCCCTGCTCCTGCGCCCGGGCCACGACCGCGTCGACCGTGGGGGCCACGCGGTCCCGCATCTGCCGCTGGCGCTCGGGCCCGCGCCCGGTGCCCAGCATCACCTCGCGCAACCCGCGGTCGAACGCCTGGACCTCGCAGACCTGCTGCAGCGCCCGGGTGAGCCCGAGCCACGCGTCCGGCTCTTCCGCCGCCTCCTGCACGTACCCGTCGACCGTCGTGACCATGTCATCGAACAGCGCGTCGATCAGCTCTTCCTTGTTGGCGAAGTGCCGGTAGACCGTGCCGACCCCCAGCCCCGCGTGGTGCGCCACGTCGTTGAGCGTGGCCGCGACGCCCCGGTCGCGGAACACCTCGCGCGCCGCGACCAGCAGGCGCCGGCGGTTACGCTCGGCGTCCTTTCGCCGCGGCGCACCAGCGGTCTCATCAGCCATTACGCAGTCCTCACCACCCGAATCCCTTCGCAAGTGCAAAACATGCTAACGCCGAGGCCGGCCCGGATCGTCAGCCAGCCGTCACTAGCCAGGCAGCGCCCGGCCTCGTTCGGAATGAAAGATCGTGAATTATCCCGAACGAGTTCGTGCCTTCGCCCTCTCCTCAAGCGGTTTCCTTCCCCGCCGCGGAAGGAGAATCGCGCAAACACCACTAGGCGTAACGGGGACATGGCCGAGCGGTACGCTAGCCTCGCCGGCTACCCGCTGGCCGACCTGCACTGGTTCAGATGCTCGGGGCCGCGCGGCCGCGAGCCAGGTCCGCTTCGTCTCCCGCGCCGGCCCGGCGGCCTTGAGGCGGGCGGCTATCGACGGCCAACCCGGACGAAGCGCTCGGCATCCGGCCGGTGCTGGCTGAGCTGCTGCGGCATGAAAGGTGACGCGTGAACATCAGCTTGGAGACCGCCAAGGCCATTACCGCGGGCGTGCGGGCGGCCGCGAAGGAACGCGGCCTGAAACCGCTGACCGTGGTCGTACTCGACGCCGGCGGCCATGTGCTCAGCGTCGAGCGGGAGGACGGGTCGTCCAACAACCGCTTCGAGATCGCCTTCGGCAAGGCATACGGGGCGCTCGCGCTCGGGATGGGGTCGCGTTCGCTGATGGCCCGGGCGGAGCAGCAGGCCTACTTCATCACGTCCGCGGCGGCCGCGATCGGCGGCAGGCTGGTCCCGGTTCCCGGCGGTGTGCTGGTCAAGGACGAGGCCGGCACGGTCGTCGGCTGCGTCGGCGTGTCCGGTGACACGTCCGACAACGACGAGCTGGCCGCGATCTCCGGGATCGAGTCCGCCTCCCTCGTCCCTCAGCCGGACTGACCAGCCAAGGGCGCGCCTGCCGGTCATCCCGCTGCACCGGCTTGGCGCGCCGGCCCAGTTGCGTCGCCCTGGACATCATCGTGCTCAGCCGGTAGCGGGGAAGAAGGAACCACCAGCCGTTCGAAGGAAAAGATCCTTCTCCAGAACGGCTGGTGGTTTTGCGCCCGTCGCGCGCCGCTAGCTGCCGAGGGTGGAGGGTCAGGCCTGGTGCTTGTCGCGGCCGGGGACGAGCGGGATCGACAGCAGGGGCGGCAGGGCGACGAGGGCGAAGGCCACGGGATAGCCGACGACGGTGATGAGCGCGCCGATGCCGGGCCCGACGGCCGAGGCGGCGATGAACTGGCCGGTGTTCTGGATGCCGAGCGCCTTGCCGGACCAGGACGGCCCGGCCGCCTCGGCGACCGAGGTGAACGACAGGCCGTTGTCGGCGACGCTCACGGTCGAGGCGACGATCAGCATGACCGCCGACGCCACCGACCAGTGCAGGGCACCGCAGCCCGCGAGCGCCAGCATCACGACGACGCCGGCGACGGCTACCCAGCGCAGGACCCGCGTCCGGCTGCCGACCCGGTCGCTCAGCACGCCGACGCCGATGCGGCCGAAGGCCCCGACGAACTGGGCGGCGGCGATCACGGCGCCCGCCGCCGTAGCGTTCCAGTGCAGGCTGGCGACCAGCCAGATCAGCCCGAAGATGGAGAGCGTGAACTGGGGCACGACCAGCAGCGCGGACAGCGCGTGGATGCGGGTCAGGAACAGGCCCTCACGGTACGGGTTGACCGGACGCGCGCGGCCGGCGGCCCCCGCCGCCGGCCGGGGCGGGTTCCTGATGCCCAGGCCGCAGCCGACCGACAGGACCGCCGTCACCCCGCCCGCCAGCACCAGCGGCGCCCAGATGCCGAGGTGCCCGGCCAGGGGCGGGACGACCAGCGCGGCGACCGCCACGCCGAGGGGCTGGGACATCTGCCTGATGCCCATCGCGAGGCCGCGCCGGGACCGGGGGAACCAGCCGATCACGACCCGGCCGGAGGCGGCGCTCGTGCTGGCCGCCGCCACGCCGCCGAGCAGCAGCATGATGCCCAGCGCCAGGTAGCCGGTGACGGCCGCCGCGGCGAAGGCGAACACGGCGGTGAGCGCGAGCCCGCCGGCGATGACCCACCGCTCGCCGTGCCGGTCGGCCAGCGCGCCCCAGGCGACCAGCGCGATGACCATGCCGAAGGTCGGGGCGGCGGCCAGCAGCCCGGCCCGGGCCAGGGGGAGGCCGCGCTGCAGGTGCAGCAGCGGGATCAGGTAGGCGGGGGTGCTCACCAGCAGGCTCCCCGACGCCTGAGCGGCGATCCCGAGGACGAGCATCCGCCACGCCGCGGCCGGCACTGATTCGCGAGCGGACACGGGGCTGGTGGTCATGCGCGCTTCCTTCCGGAATGGAGTACCGTAAAGGAATACCACATTGGTATACCAAACGGGAGGGTGCATGAACCCCGCGAACGACGACGGCGCCTACCGGCAGCTGCGCGCCGCGATCCTCGCGCTCGACGTGGTGCCGGGGGAGCGGCTCACCGAGCGCGGTCTTGAATCGGTGCTCAGCGCTTCCCGCACCCCCATCCGGGCGGCGCTGATGCGGCTGGAGAACGAGGGCCTCACCCGGCGCGAGGGCCGCGGCTGGCAGGTGACCCCGATCGACCTCACCGAGGTCCGCGCGGTCATGGAGTACCGGGAGGCGGTCGAACGGGCCGCGGTCGCGCTCGCGGCGGAGCGCGCTACCGGCGATGAACTGGACGCCCTGTGCACCCTGGCGGACGCGAACCGCGACCAGGACGACGAGGAGACGGGACTCCGCGACGCCAGCGACTTCCACGTGGCGCTGGCCCGCCTGTCCCGCAACCACTTCTTCGCCGACGCCATGGCCGGGGCGCTGACCAGGCTGTTCCGCGCCCGCTGGCTGCTGGTCCGCACCCAAGAGTCGCGGTCACGGGCCCGGGACGAGCACCTGGAGATCGCCGCCGCGGTGCGGGCCAGGGACGCCGACAAGGCGGTCGCCCTCACGGTCGCGCACTGCCACGACACCCGCGACCGGCTGCTCGACTGCCTCACCGAGGAACGCCGCCGCCTGCGCGGCCGCGGCTTCTCCATCGTCGAGTCCCGTGATAACCGGCCTCAGGCGGGAATGCGGTAGCCCGTCCCTTGGTGGGTGACGATCAGCGGCGGACTGCCCGGCGGCTCCAGCTTGGCCCGCAGCCGGCTGATGTACACGCGGACGTACTCCGTCTCCGTCTCGTACGCGCGGCCCCAGACCCGGCGCAGCAGGTGGGTACGCGACAGCACCGTTCCCCGGTTGACGGCGAGCTCGCGCAGCAGCGCGAACTCGGTGCGCGTGAGGTGCACGTCCGCGCTGGCGAGCCGCACCTGCTTGTTCGCCAGGTCGATCCAGAGGTCGCCGATGGCGATGGCGGTCGGGGCCGTTCCTGCCTCGGCCTCGGCGGCGGGCCGGGTCCGGCGCAGCGTGGCGGTGATCCGCGCCAGCAGTTCCTCGATGCCGAACGGCTTGGTCAGGTAGTCGTCGGCGCCCATGTTCAGCGCCGTGACCTTGTCCTGCTCCCCGCCCCGAGCCGACACGATGATGATCGCGACGGTTGACCGCTCGCGGATCTGACGGCACAGCTCGAACCCGTCGGCCTCGGGCAGCATCAGGTCGAGCAGCACCATGTCCGGCTGCTCGGCTTGCAGCAAGGCCAGCACCTTGGCTCCGCCCGAGACGACCGTGTCGAAGCCGCGGACGACGAGGTTCGAACGGATAAGGTCGACGATGTTTGGGTCATCTTCGATGATGAGGACCTTTGTTGTCACTACCGCACTGCTCATCGCCGTCATGGATCTTCTCCGCGTCGGACGACCGAAAAATTCGGGGTTAACCATCACGTTGTATTGAGGAAACCTAGATGCAAAGTGCGAAATCGTCAACGCATGCGAAGCGCCGATGACCTGCTGATTTACGCGTTGGTTACGCAGAAATGCTAATTCCGCGTTGTTTGCGAAAACATGGTTTGCGCCCGCGCGCCGGGCTCAGGCTACGACCTCGGCCATGCTCCCGCGGAGACCAGTGCCGCGGCGTGCGCGTCGGCGGCGGCCAGCGCGCCGTACCGTTCCGCGTCGACGAACTCGCCCGACACGACCGTGAGGGGCCCGACGAGGCCCGGCGGGCAGCGCCGGGCCAGCTCGGCGGTGAAGGCCGCGATGAACGGCCGGCATTCCTCCGCCAGCCGGGGATCGACCACCACGCAGTCCGGGTCGAGGGTCGTGACCAGCGCGGAGAGCGCGCGGCCAAGCAGTGATCCGAGCGCTTCCCCGTCACCGGGGGAGGGGCGGGGCCGCAGGCCCCGCACGACAACCTCGGTCTCGGTGACAAGGCAGCCGCGGTTCCCGCAAACGCACAGTGCCCCGTCCGCGGCCACCTGGACGTGAACCAGCTCTCCCGCGAGGCCGTGCGCCCCGGTGAACAGGCGGCCCTCGAAGACAAACGCGGCCCCGATGCCATCGGCCACGGTGATGTAGAAGACGGCCCGTCGTCCCCGCCCCGCCCCGAAGCTCGCTTCGCCAAGCGCGGCGAGGTTCGCGTCGTTCACCACCAGCACCGTGCACCCGAGCAGGCGGCTCAGCGCGCGGCGCGGATCGTCCTCCAGCCACGGCGCCGCCCGCAGCACCCGGTGGGCAATCTCGGGCCGCGGGGATCCGCCGTGCGCCTCGGCGACCGGGAAGGGCGCGGACAGCACGGCCACCCGGGGCGGCAGCTGCGCCCGGTCGCGGAGCTGCCCCGCGGCTTCCAGGACCGACCGCGACCACGCAGGCCACGCCCGCGACCACCCGGCGCACTGGTGCGTGTCGCTGCGAGTGCCGTCACCCCGCAGTGAAGAGACCGCCGTGGACCCGTCTTTCGCCAGCTTGATCAGCAGCACGGGCGGCAGGAGGGCGGTTCGCTGGTACCGGCTCGGCGGACGCCCCCGGGTGCCGGCCGTCGGCGGCTGGCGCAGCTCCGCCAGTTCGCCCCGCGCGACCAGCGAGGCAACCACCCCGGCGACCACGGTCCGCGACAGCCCGGTCAGCTCCTCAAGCTCCAGCCGGGTCAGCGTGGCCGAGCTGGCGAAGGTCGCCAGGACCATGCGCTCGACCAGCGCGACAGACGACCCCTGGCTTCGGTGCACAGCGGACACCCGGCAACCCCCGACGATCGACTTCGACGACGAACCACGCACAAAATCCTGTTGGCATGATTCACCGGGAGTCAACCCTGGTCAGCGGAACGGACTGGTGACCCGGACCCCGGCGTAGTCCTTGACCGAGTCCAGGTCCGCGAGCAGGGTGTCGAGGGAGAGTTCCTCCTCGACGCGAATGTCGTGGCGCGCCATTGCGGCCGCCAAGCCCGGATCCCAGGGAGTCGCGACGGGCTCGCCCGCCAGCCGAGGCAGCCGACCACCGGTATGCACGGCCGCCACCGCCGTGGCCACGGTCTCATACGCCACCCGGTCGTACCGCCACGGATGCCAGCGTGACCGTCCCTGGCCCGTCCGCTGACGAACCGCGTTGGCGATCCGGATACCGCCCCAGTCGAAATCGCCGTGATAGCGGAACTCCGATCCGTCCGCCGCCAGCAGGTCGAGCAGCCGCCAGCCGGCGGCAGACGGCTGGCCACCGACGCAGACAAGCGGCGGGCAGCGACTGCCAAGCTCGTCCGCGGCGGCCGCGATGACCACGGGGTTCTCGCAAATCCACACCGGTCCGGCCGACAGCGCCTCATCGTGGCAGCGCAGCTGCCTGAGCGTGAGCATCGCCGGCTGTCCCGCTTCTCGCTGTAGTGCCAGCACCCGGCCAAGAGCGCTGCGGGTGTCGCCGGGCAGGCCGAGGCAGAGCGCCAGCGAGGAGAGCTCGTCGAGGTGAACGCCGACGCAGGCCCATGCCTCACGGCGGGAGTCCGCGCTCGCGTCGGCCGCGAACGGCAGGCCGGCCAGCGCGCGGACCCCGGACAGGGCGAGCGTCCCGGCGGGGCGGCCGTCATCCAGGGCGTGCGCGTCGCCGCAGCATTCGGCGGCGAGCCGCCCGATCGGGATGCCCCGCGACGGCAGTCGGCGCAGCACCGCCGCCACCTGGCCGAGCAGCACCAGCGCAGCGTCCGGCGAGGGGGCCAGGCGGCGGGCGACGCCGGTGGAGTCGAGCCACCCTCGCCACGCGGTCAGTTCTGCCCGGCCGGCCAAAACGTCGTCAAGCGGCGCGAACGCGGCCGCCCAGGCGGCTGCCATGTCAGCCCGGCTGCGGTTGCGGTCAAACAACGGACCGGTCAAGAGTACGACCGCCTCGGCCAGCCCGCCCGGCGCGGCGCCGCTCTCGCGCAGGAGCCGGTCCACCTCGGGCAGCGAGACCGACAGCGACGCACCGGACCTGGGCGGCCTGCCGGTGAGCCGCTCGGCCGCCCGCCGCTGCTCGGCCGTCGCGTCAGCCAGGGTAACGGTCCCGGTGAGCGGGCGTCCGGTCTCCAGCCGGTCGCGCGCCCGCCGGACCAGCCACGCGGTTGGTTCGCCGCCGAGCAGGCGGTGCAGCCTGCTGTCGTCCTCCGCCGGGCCGGTCGCACTGTCGGTCACGCCGGCACTCGTTCGGCCCGGCGACGTTCCCGGCCGTCCCACTGCCACGGCGTGACCAGGACCGCGTCGACGCCGTCTTGGCGGGCGAGCTGGCAGATGCCGAGCCCGGGCACCTGCGGGTAGCAGCCCCACTCCCGCTCGCTGGTCATGACCACGTCCATGTCGAAGGTAGCGAGCAGGCCCATGCACTTGGCGCGGGAGTCATCGTCGACCCCGGCAAACGCCTCGTCGAGCGCGATCAGCCTCGGCGCATGCGGGTTGCCCGCCGACTTGTAGTGCGACGAAGCCGCCGCGAACAGTGGAACGGACACCACCAGCGCCCGCTCGCCACCCGAGGCGGGGCCGGTGGCGGCCCGCCATTGCCCGCCGGAGTACCGCTGGATCGCAAACTCGTGCCAGCCCCGGTAGTCAAGCGCCAAGGTCAGCGCCTCCGCCCAGCCGGCCGCCGGATTATCCGCGTGCTCGGCGGCGATGCGCTGCTGCAGGAACGCCCCCACGAGCGCCCGGTCGGCGGCGGACCACGCGTCGATCGTCTGCCGGAGCTTGAACCTGACCCGGTCGAGGCCCTCGGGCGCGTTCCTGGCCTGCTGCCAGATCAGCCGCAGCTTCATGCCAGTGGACGTCGGCCGCGATTCCAGCTCGTCGTTCATCTGCCTGACCTCGGCCTCGGCCGCCGAGATCAGCTCGTGCAGCGTCCCCGCCACCTCGTTGAGCAGATGGTTCTCCAGGATTTCGCGCTCCCGCGCGGACAGCAGCGTGGTCCGCTGTTCCACCTCGGCCGCCAGCGCCTCGGCCAGCCCGGGCAGATCGTGGCTGCGGCCCTGGAAGACCACGTCGATCACGATGACGCCCTCGCTGAGCGTCAGCCCCGCCGAGTGCCCGCGGGCGGCCATCGCGTCGGCCAGCAGCTTGTGCTCCTCGGTCACCCGCTTCTGGATCCGGTCCCACGCCCCGTCCCCGTCGTCCACGGAGTCGAGTTCGGCGTTGACGGCGCGGGCGAGGAGCACCGCCGGCGTCGCCGCCCACGGCTGCTCCGCGTCAGGGACCTCCACCGTGGTCACCGCCACCCGCAGCAGCCCGGTGGCCGCGAATGCCCGGAACTCGCGTACCGCGTCGTCCCGCTGCCGCGCCGCGTCGTCGACCTGCGTCCGCAGCTCGCCCCGTTTCCCGTCCGCCTGGCCGCGTGCCTCGAGCGCCCCCCGTTCCCGCTGGCGGGCGTCGTGCTCGGAGGTCTTGAGTCGGCCGAGGGCGCCGGTCACCTCGGCCAGCCGCCGCTGCAATTCCTCCACCGCCGTGCCGACGGTGGCGAGCAGCTCCTGGTACGTCGTCGCCGCCCCGTCCGCCGCCTGCCGCGCCTCGGCGGCCCGTTCGCTCGCCTCGGTCAGCAGCTGACGACTGTCGGCGAGTTCCGTTTCCGCGTCGGCCGCGGCGCGGATCGCGTTGTGCGCCGCCTCGGCGGCCGGCCACAGCGCGGCGAGGGTTACCCGGTACGCCCCTACTCCCGCCCGTACCTCGGCCAGTTCGCCCGGATCGGTCGGCAGGCCGACATCGCCCGCGAACTCCGCCGCCCGCACCCGTGCTGCCGCCAGTTCCTCCTGCCGCTCCCGCAGCTTCGTGATCGCCGCCGCGTGGTCCTCTCGCGTCCGGGTAAGCCCCTGGCGCTCAACGGCGGCCCCGGTGTGGGCCTCGCGAACCCCGCCATCCGACGGCACCGCCCGGTGCTCCTCGGCAACCAGTTCCTGCCGCGCCTCGATGCCCGCCAGGTCCGCGTCGATGGCCTCGATCGCGGCCCGTTCCCCGGCCAGCTCGTGCTCCAGCGCCTCGATCCGCGCCCGTCGGGCGGCCTCCCGTGCCCCCTCGCCGATGTAGCCGGCCCGGTCCTTGTGCCAGGCGCCACTCAGCACCCCATTGGACCACCGTCCATCCGTCGTCACCCAGGTCCCGCCGGTAACGGTAGTCCCCGGCCCACGTCCAATCGCCCTCAGAACGGAGGCCACTGACTCCGCCCGCAGCACTCCAGCCTGGGAGTCGTCGACATCGATCGCGGGCATCAGCAGGCTGGCGCACGATTCACCGCCCACCGGGGCAAGCCCGGAAACCACGGTCACGTCCCCGTCTACGAGGTTCCCCTCGGGGGTGACCCACGCGTCGAGAATCCCCGCCGCCTCAAGCGCCGCCTCCAGCCCGGCCCGCTCGTCGTCGGTGAGACCCGGAGCGAAGTCGGTCACCTTCCACAGCGGCGCTCCGGGACGGCCGTCGCGGACGCCGGCCGCGCGGGTATGCGGTACCGGGGGGAAGTCGTGGCCGCCTCGGCGCAGCCGGCTTATCTCCTCCGCAAGCTCGCCCGCCCGGGTGGTATGCCGCGTCCGCTGGGTGTTCAGCTCCCCGGCTCGCCGGCCAAGCTCCGTGCCCGCCGCCCGGGCCGCGTCGTCGATGACCGCGGCGGCGGGATTCGCGCCTTCCCCGGTCACCCCCCAGCCTTCCAGCGCGGCGATCAGCTCGTCCGGGTCGGTCACCCGCAGTTCCGTCAGGCCGCTCAGATAGGAACGGTAGGCCTCAAGAAGCAGCCGCATCCGTTCCTCTACTGCTCGATCCGCCGCCGTGACCCGGTCCGCGGCGGCCTGAACCTCAGCCGACCGCCTGCCCTCTTCCGCCTGCGCCGCGTGGACCTTCTGTTCGCATTTCGCGGACTCGTCAAGCAGCTTGCCCAGCTCTGCGACCGCCTGTTCCTGCCGGTCGGCGATGGCCTGGGCATCGCGCCTGGCTCCAGCGAGAAGGCCGGCGGCCGGTTCCTCGGCGGCCTCTAGGTAGGGAGCTTCCCTGGGCGCCGGCGCAGCGTCCCGATCGGCGGCATCCCCGCCGGCGGCCCCGTGGTCAGCAGCACCGTGGTCAGCAGCACCGAACGCCACGACGGCCGCCCGGTGGGGCTTGCCGCACCGCGCGTCAGCCGCGGCGGCCGCCGCCTCGCTCAGCGCCGCGGCGAGCTTGTCGCGCCCGATCCCAGCCTGATGGGCCGTCGGAGCCGTCTTGGCGGTGTACCTCAGCACCTGGCCGGACTGCCGGTTCCGGTCTTCCTCCTGGATGCGCGCCGCGGTCTCCTTGCGGCCGGCGTCCTCGTGAAGGTGCTTGAGCCGCTCGGCGTCGCGCATCGCCGGATCGGCCTCCAGCGCTTTCTGCCGTGCTTCCAGCTCGGTGCGCCGCTCCTCAAGCGCGGTGAGTTCACCCTGCGCTTCCTCCAGCTCCAGCTGGGCGGCGGTGAAGGACTCCTCGGCGGTGGTGAGCTCCCTACCGAGATTCTCGTATTTCGCCTGCGTCTGCCGCGGCCCGGCGGCCTTGCGCTTAGCCGCCGCCTTCGCGTACCGGCGGTAATAGCCCAGGAAAGCGGTGGCCGCCTCCTGCGCCTCGGCGAGAGCACGCAGCGCGTCGCGTTCCTCATCGAGACCGCGGAACGCCTCGGCCACGGTCGTCACGAGGCCGGGGCTGAGCGGGGGGAGTGCCTCCGTGAGCGCCCTGGACAGCAGCTTCTCGTCGGGTCGCTTCGACAGCTGCGGCTGGCGCAGCTGGATCAGCAGGTTGACCAGGGCCTCGTAGCGCTGCGCGCCGAGGCCGAACAGATGCTCGTCCACCGCCCGGCGGTAGTCGGCCGCCCGGTCATAGACGAACCCGCGTGGGCCGATCTCCTCCCGCAGCTTCTCCCGGGTGAGCGGGACCCGGCTGTCGGGCAGCAGCCGCAGCTCAGCGCCGGGGCGCTGGCTGGTGACGAAGAACCAGTGCCGTGCGATCCCGCGCCCGGCGACGGCCTTCAGCCCGCAGCCGATCGTGATGAACTCCGCCGTGCCCTCAGACCCATCAGGGCCGTCGGCGTCCCGGCGGCCGAACTCCAGCCAGGTGTAGCCGAGGCGCTCGCTGCTCGGGTGCTTGCCGCCGAGCAGCAGGTTCCACTCCATCCGCTTCTGCCGGTCGCCGTCCGGCTCTACCCGGTGCGGCGCGAGGTCGCCGTCGAGCAGGAACGGCAGCATGAGGGCGAGCACCTTGGACTTGCCGGTTCCGTTGTTGCCGCGCAGCAGCAACCGGCCGTCGCGGAACCAGAACTCCTCCTGGTCGTAGTAGAACATGTCGACCAGGCCGGCCCGCAGGGGCTTCCACCGCTCAGAAGATGGTGCTGGCAGCATCGGCTGTCGCCTTTCTGCTCGGGCTCGTCCGGGTCTTGCCCCGGGTAGGACTGCCAGGCTCGCGGATGACGGGCGCGGCGAGGGCGAAGCGGGCGATCGCCGGGCGGGCGCGGATCACGGCAGCGGTGCCGTCCCGCGTGACCTCGGTGTCCGTCTCGATGAGGCGCAGGGCGGTGAGCTTCTCCAGCGCGATCTCGAGCAGTCCGGTCTCCGCGCCGGGATCGGTGACGCCCTTGCGCCAGTAACCCGCGTGCGCCCGCGCCGCCTGCCGGACGAACGCGAGCAGCTCGGCCCGCGGCGCCCGCCCCCGGCCCGCCAGGTACTCGGCGACCAGCAGCGTGACGTGCCCGTCGGTGCGCTGCTCGGGCATCCGCACGTCGGTGAGGTCGTCCTCCGGGTCCACCATCGCGATGCCCTCGGCGCGCAGCTCCGGCAGGAGCCCGGTGGCCTCACTGATTCGCCCGGTGATGTTATGCCGCTGGGCGACCAGGTAGGCGAGCTCGTCTTCGGTGAGCTCGTCGTAGTAGACGACCGGGTCGTCGAGCAGCCGCCGGGTGAGGGTCCTGCGCAGCGCCTGGTTACGCAGTTCGTCGGTCTCGGCGACCGGCTCGGCGGTCAGCTCCGCGAGCCTTGCCTCGAACGCGCCCGCGGTGATGGTGGACGGGCCCCGGCTGCCGGTCAGCAGCACGCCCAGCACCGGCCGGCGCACGTCGTACAGCACGTCGGCGCCTGCCGACAGGTACGCGTCCTCGTCTCCGGCGACCCGGCTGAGCACGCCCCAGGCGAGCAGCAGCCGGACGACGGCCACGAGGTCGGCGCGGTCGCCGCGGCTGTCCAGGGTCAGCGTGAACCCGGTGGCGGCCAGGCCGGGCTCGGCAGCGGCGGTGAGCACGTCGTCGGCGAGGCTGCCGAGCGTGGTCTGCGCGTCGGCGCGGGCGAGCGCGGACAAGGCCAGGCAGAGGGCGACGTACCGGCGGCGGCTGAACGGCTCCCGGTTGTGCCCGCGGGCGGGGTGGGTGGCGTCGGAGAACGGCGGGGCGGTCTTGAACAGCCGGGCCGTCTCCGCGTCAGCGACCAGCCGCCAGCCGGTCTCCCGGCGCAGCCAGCCGCTGAGCGCGGGCAGGTGCCGCCGGACAAGCAGCAGCGACTCGGCGTCGTCGTGGGCGACAAGCAGCGGCTTGGCGAGCAGGGCACGGAGCGCCGCCTGGCGCTGCGCCTGTTCCTCGGCGGGGATCATGGCACCAGGTCCGTGATCTCGATGACGTGCTCGGGACCGGTGAGCACCCCGTCCTCGGTCTTGACGGTGGCCGTGCCCCCGTCCGCGACCAGGCGCAGCCGGACCTCCAGGCTGCCGTCGTTCGTGACGGTCTTCACCTCGGTGTCACCAGGCGCGCGGGCCGCGAGCGCGTCGCCGAGCAGGCTGAGGAAGAGGCGGAACGCCCGCGGGTCAAGCACGTCCAGGTCGGACAGCAGCGTCGGCCCGCTGGTGCGCAGCCGTCGCCGCGCCTCGGCGGTCTGCGCGGCCTCCTGCTCCGCCTGGCGCCGCAGCAGCTCCCTGGCCGCGGAGCGGTCCTTCACCTGGCTGGGCTGACCGCGCCGCTCATAGCTCCCGGTCTTCCTCAGCTGCGGCGAGATCCGGATCGGCGGCGCCTCGCCCCATGGCGTCCCGGCCGGCACGCTTTCCCACTCATCCGCGGTGTCGCCGGTGACGGACAGGTGCCGGGCGGGGGACAGGCCGAAGGCCGCCCGCCACAGCCGGTGGGCCGCCGCGTCGTCAGGTGCCTCGGCGAACCACCGGGCGAGCGCGGCGAAGTCCGCCGACCGGTCGGACCGGCCGGAACGCCGCTCGTTGAGCAGGCCGACCGCGTCGATGAGCTGCTTGATCGCGGTCACCGCGGCCTGCCGCAGCAGCCTGGCCTGTGACGGGTGCCCCGCGTCGCGCGAAGTGAACCAGTCGTCCAGGCCGCGCCACCGGTTCCGCCACGCGTCGAGCGCCTGCCCTTCCGCGCGGGCGAGCGACTCCGCCGCGTCCGGCCCCTCCGGGACCGCGTCGGCCCCCTCGCGCCGCGCGGCGACCGCCAGCAGCCGCTCGTGGCCGGCTGCTTCCAGGTCCGTCAGCAGGACCGCGATCTGGGCACCGGAGTTGGCGAGGTCGGCGATGAACCGGTTGATGTAGTCGATCAGCCGTTCCTTGTACGCGATGAAGCCGTCGACGTCCCCGTCGGAGAAGTCGATCGCGCGCCGCAGCGCGGACATGAACGCCTGGGCGTTGTCGGCGAGCGAGGAGAACCGCTCCGCCACCGACAGCAGCAGCAAGTGGACCTTAGCCGGGTCGGGATCGCGCTGGCCGGCCAGCGCGAGCAGCGCCTGGAGCTGTTCGGCGATGTCGGCCAGGGCGATCGACTGAAGCTGGCCGCGCCGCCCGATCGCCTCCTCGTAGAACGCGATCGCCTGCTCGGCCGCGTGCCCCTCGGTCGTGAGCTGGTACAGCGACCGCTTGCGGTGAAAGTCCTCCACCGTGGTGACGCGGCTGGTGTCGACGTCGGACCGCAGGTTGCCCCACTTCACCAGCTGGTCCAGCGACTCGGTGAGCTGGTCGTCCGCCTCGACCCGCAGCTCGGCGGCGATGTCCTCCGGGCGCAGGTGCACGATGAAGCGCTGCTTCGCCCGCGCGAAGATCCGGAGCAGGCGCCGGTACTGCTCGGCGTTCGGAACGCCGAGATGGGTAAACGGCTGCGCGGCAACGGGAGCCCCGTGCTGCGGATTCTCCCGGCCGCGCGCCGATGAGAGCACGTCGTCAGCCACGCGTACATCGTGCCGCATGCCACCGACAAAATGTGCTCGTTGCCGTCAGCCCGGCTGCCCTTCACCACTAATTCGGCAGTACTCGTGGCGGTGCCCGTGCATGACTGCCGCTAAGTCGGCGTCGAGGAACGGCGTGATCAGTGCGAGCACTTCGCTGGGCCGCCGGGTCACGCCAACGTGCGTGGTTCCTGGAAGGACTGCGAGTTGCGCGTTCGGCAGGAGTTCGAACATCTCCACCGCGTCGGGCAATGATGAGAAGTCGCGGTCGCCGAAGATCAGCAGGGTGGGCATCTGCAGTGATCGCAGCTCGTCGGTCCATCCCCCGAACTCGTGCACGACCATCTCCGACGTTTTTGCCGCGAACTCGTCGAAGTGCGCGGGGTCGGGAGCGACCGTCTCATAGGCGTCGCGCCACGCCTGGAAGTCGGCCGGCGTCGGCATGAGGTCGTCGGCCAGTGGCGCGCTCTCGCGGCCAGGCGGGCGGTAGGCGTCCGCCGAGGCAGCGATCAGCTTGCCGACCCGGGCGGGCGCGCTGAGCGCGACCGCGTACGCGACTAGACCCCCGAGGCTGAATCCGAACAGGTCGGCCTGCCCGATCCCCAGCTGGTCGAGCAGCGCGACGACGTCACCGGCCAGCGCCTCGATCGTCATTGCGCGGCCGGTGTCGGCCGTGTGCCCGTGGCCCTGGAGTTCCACCGCGATCACCTGCCTGCTTGCCGCCAGGGGCTCGAGCAGCGGTCCGAAATTGAGGTCGATGGTCAGCAGGGCCCCGTGGAGCAGGACGAGCGGCCGTCCGCTGCCGCGCGTCTCGTAGTAGAGCTGCAGGCCGTTCACCGGTGCAAAGGTCATGCCAGGCCACCACCGGACAGCACCGGGATCTGGTGAATCACCAGCTCGTCAACACGCCGGCTTCGAGTGCCCGTTGCGCCGTGTATGCGCCGTGCACCAGGACGTTCTGGTCCCCGGCCGCGGACTTGGCCTTGGCCATCGCGCTGGCGATCCCATCGGTCACGTACGTCACCAGACGGGTAGTTCGCGACGGACGGGCCGGGCGGCCGGTGGCTGAGCACGAAGATCGGAACACCGTGATGAGCACCTTACTCGTGCATGACCTGCTCCCGCTCCGTCGGCCGTCCAGGAACGCCCCGTCGCGTCATTCATCGATCAGTTCCCGGGCCGGTCCTACGCTCGGCCTTTCGCGCTGCCGTCCCGAGTCAGTCGTGTAGCTGCATAACCGGTCGACCCGGCTGATCGCCCGGTTCGTCGTTCGGACCCGCGATGTACCCGTCGAGTGACATTGACATGTAGAGCACTGATGAAGACACTGCGACCTCCTGGGGCCTTGGTACGGACTGATCTTCCGGCGTGCGGCTGAGGCGTTGACCAGACTAACCGGCAAGTGGTCTAGTGAACTGGTCCAATCGCCTGCGCGAAATTGAGTCCAATCGGTGTCCGGCGGCGTGGACCCGAGGTAGCTTCTGGGCGTGGACCTGCAGAAGATGTTCAAGGCTGGTGTCCCGCTCCGCCGGCAGCTCGAGGGAGTCAATCTGCTGAAAGACCCGTCTTCAGGCGGCGGCTCGACGGGAACCCGGCCGAGCCGCCAGCGATCTCGACGCCGCGGGCCTGGTGCCGCCAAGGGCGCAGCCGTCGACTGCGGCCAGCATCAGGACGGTGGCCAGCCAGAACCCGGCAACCGGGCACGCAGGGGCCAGGAATCGAGCGTGAACCTAGTCTTTGGGCAACACCCGAGCGTGCGCTGATCCGCGTGTCGTTAGCCCGCGGTCTCCGGGCCGGACTGGTCGCTCGTGTGCGGCAGCGGCGGGGTGGCCGTCCATCTGCTCGGTTGGAGGTTCCCGTCGCTGAGGCTTCCGGGTTTCCCGTTGGTGGCGGTTGTTCGCTCGCGACTGCGTGGTTGCGGTCTGCGGGGGCTAGGCGCTCGCGGTCCTTCGCCCGTTCCTTCCGCTTCAGGCGCGAAGCGCCTTCCGCTCCCGGGAACGGGCAAGGACCGGAAAGGCCCTCATGCGGGTTCCCGCCGGTGCCTGCAAGTGGCCGGGGTGGTCCCGGGGCCGACGGTCAGCATCCCCGGCCCAGCGGTGGCCGTTGGCCCGTGGGTCGAAGGTCCGCCAGGACCCTGACCACCGTCGGGTCAGCGGAACGGGTTGGTGACCCGGATCCCGGCGTAGTCCTGGCCGTCGCCCAGGTCTTCGGACAGGACTTCGGTGCAGCCCATCACTCGGGAGGCCTCGATGATCGCGGAATCCCAGTATGAGAGCTGGAACCGCTTGCGGGTGTCCAGGGCGGCCGTCAAGATCGCGCTCGTGATGTCCTGGACGGGGAAGCGGCGGAATGACTCGATGAGCTGTGACGGCCTGCTGGTGCGTGATCGGGTCCGGCCGGCTGGCGCGGGTGGCCTGCACGTAGAACTCCTGCAGAACCTGGACGGACAGCGCCAGGTCGCGCCCGGCCAGGATGTCGTTGGCGCGCTTAGCCTTGTCCTGCTCGGCGGGGTCGCGCGAGATCGCGTAGAGCAGGATGTCGGTGTCAATGAACTGCACGGTCGTGGATCTCGTCGCGGCCGAGCCGGTCGGCCCCGCGAAACTGGCCGATCTCGGCCTGCACCTCGCGCTGTAGCGCCTGCAGCCGGGCGAACTCGTTCATCCGGCCGGACAGTCGCTCAAGGTAGCCGACGACCAGCGCGCTCACCGAGGTGTCGCGCTGCGCGGCGGCGACCCTGGCATCGCGGTACACGTGATCGGGGACGGAGACGGTAATGTTCTTCACAGTTTCACAGTTTCACAGTTTTTGTGATGATGTGAGACGGATGCGCGACCCGGTCGTCATCGCCCGGGTGCTCACGTAGTCTCAGTGAAATCGCGTCACACTCAATTGGTGCAGCACGTAATGTAATACCGTGATGAGGGCCCATGGCTAACCAGAACATCACCCTGTCGCTCCCCGAAGAGGACCTCCGCGAGGCCCGGGTGATCGCGGCCAGGCGTGGCACGTCGGTCTCGCAGCTGCTGGCCCGGATGCTTTCCGACCTGGTTGAGCAGGAAACCGGGTACGCGCCGGCCCGCGAGCGAAGCCTCAATCGCATCCGCGGGGCTTCTGACCGTGGCACCGGCGGCCACATCGGCTGGAGCCGGGACAGTCTCCATGAGCGGTGACCGGCGGTTCGTTGACACGAACATCCTGGTGTACGCATGACGGTTCCGCTGGCGACAGGCACGAACGTGCCCGTGCCCTGCTTGAGCAGTCGTGGGGCACCCATGACGGATGCCTGAACGGTGACGCGGCATGAGGCGATGCCCGGGATGAACTCGTCGTGGTCCGGGGTCTGCTGATCAGCCTTCAACTCGCGGCCGACCGCCTAGCGGTGGTGCCGGTGGCCGCCGGTTCCTCCGTCCGCCCGGACGCGGCACTGCCAGCTCGGTGGCCGGACGCGTCGGTCCCGCCGGTGCGGACGGCGTCGGCCGCGGCGCGTGACTCCGCCCGGGCGAGGAAGATCGCCGGAACCGCCATGAGCAGGCCCGCGCCGAGCACCCAGCGGAAAGCCTCGCCGTAGGCGGCCCCGGACGGGCCCGTGCTTGCGATCGCGTGCGTCAGCACGATGGTGAAGACAGCCGTCCCGGTCGATCCGCCCAGCCGGTTCAGCACGTTGGCCTGGGTCGTTCCGTCGCCCACCTTGGCCGGGGGGATGGCCCGGTAGATCGCGCTCATCGCCGGGATCATGCACAGGCTGATGCCGATCCCGCGGACCAGCATCACCGCCGACAGCCAGAGGTACGGCGTCGACGCCCCGAGGAACACGAGTGGCACCGTCCCGATGGCGTTGATCAGTGCCCCGGCGAGCGCCGTCCGGCCGCTGCCGAAGCGGTCAGTCAGGCGGGACGCCAGCGGGGCCGTGATGGCGATGCCCACGCCCGTGGGCGCGATGAGCAGCCCGGTCATCACCGGGTCCTGCAGCCGGACCGACTGGAAGTACAGCGGCAGCAGGATCATGCCGCCGAAGACGATGCCGCCGAGCGCGAAGTTGACCAGCGAGCTCGCCGCGTAGGCGCGGTTACGGTAGAGGCGGACGTCGAGCAGCGGGCGGTCGATCCGCCCGGACCGGACGACGAAGGCCGCGAGCAGGGCCACGCCGAGAACCAGCGGCAGCCACACCCGGAGCGCCTGCCCGCCCGCCGACGCCAGCCCGTAGGTCGCGGCGACCGATCCGGCGCTGATGAGGAGCAGCCCGGGGAAGTCGGGCCGGGCGGCCCGCCGCGGCTGGTCACGAGGGAGCAGCCACAGGGCGAGGGGCACCGCGACCAGGCCCACGGGAAGGTTGACGAAGAAGATCCACTGCCAGCCGGCGTGCTCGAGCAGCAGGCCGCCGAGGACCGGTCCGAAGATGGGCGCCATCACGATGGGGATGGACAGCGTGCCCATGACGCGGGCCATCCGGGCCCGGCCCGCGACCGGGACGAGGATCATCTGGCCGACCGGCATCGTCAGCGCCCCGGCGACGCCCTGGAGCACGCGGAAGCCGATCAGTTGCGACAGCGACGTCGACAGGCCGCAGGCCAGCGAGGCGAGGGTGAACGTCGCGATCGACGCCACGTACACCTGCCGCGCGCCGAACCGGTCGGCCAGCCAGCCGGCCAGCGGCAGCGCGGCGGCGAGGGCGAGAAGGTACCCGGTCACCACCCACTGAACGGAGGCCAGGTCGGCGTGCAGCCGCACCGACAGCGTGCGGATCGCGATGTTCACGATCGTCGTGTCCAGCATCGACATCAGGCCGCCGAAGACGACGGCGACCATCGTCCGCCGCAGCACCGACTCGCTCGCCGGTCCCGGCCCACTGGCGTCGCCTCGTGTGAGGGGGTCGCCAGGCGCGCTCGCCTTGGCCATGTTGTGCCTCCCGGGTAGTATCCGAAGCGGTGCTCCGAATATAAACGGAGCGGTGCTTCGATTGCAAGGCGGGGTGCCGTGCGACGAGGCACGCCAGGACCGGCAAGGAGCCGCCCGGATGACTGAGCTGCGCGCCGATGCCCGGCGCAACCGCGAGGAACTGCTCGACGTCGCCCGGGAGGTGATCAGGGAGCAGGGCGTGGACGCGTCGCTGCGCGACATTGCCCGCCGGGCCGGGGTGGGCATCGCCACCCTGTACCGGCACTTCCCGACCAGGGACGCCCTGATCACCGCGATCATCGGCGACGGCATGCAGCGGATGAACGCGCGCGCGGCCGAGCTCTCGCAGGCGCTGCCGCCGGGCGAGGCGCTGGGGAGTGGCTCGCCGACGTCACCCGCCGGATCGGCCCCTACCAGGGCCTGCCTGCCGCGATGCTCGACGCGGTGACCAGTGACGGCTCTCCGCTGCGGGTGCCGTGCGCCGAGATGATGGACGCCGGGTACGGGCTCCTCGCCCGCGCCCAGGCCGACGGCGCGATCCGGCCGGACGTGACCTGGTCGGACGTCTTCAGCGCCGTCGCCGCGATCAGCGCGATCGCCACCCGCTCCGGTCCCGACGCGAGCGCCCGCATCCTCGGCGTCTACCTCGACGGCCTCCGTTGGCGGCAGTCAGGAGTGGAAGAAGAACTTGCCAGGAGACTCCCAGGCGCCGGCTAGGTGGACCGTCAGCAACGCGATCACCAGGCCCGCGAGCAGGGAGGCGGTCAGCGCCCGACCCGGTGCTCTACAGGCCGAACGCTCCGCCCTGGATGAGGATGAACAGGCCAAGGGCGATCAGCACCACCGGGTGCAAGATGTGCCCCCACCGTCCGAGGATCTTGCCGACGGCGGGGCGGGTGGCGAGGTACTGCCCGGCGGCGCACCAGACGCCGACCAGGACCAGGAAGACCGCGATGTAAACGGTGATCCCGGCGGCTCCGGCCTTGGCGAAGACCGGCGAGTAGGCGCCGATGTTGTCGCTGCCGTTGGCGAAGGTGACCGTGGCGACCTGGAGTGCCCTGACGCCGTCGGGCCCGTCCTCGCGCTGCTGCCCGTCGGCGTCGCCGTCGCGGTGGGCCTGCCAGGCCTGCCAGGCGGCCCTGAGGCCCAGCGCCAGGGGCAGGAAGCCCAGGTAGGCGAGGCCGGACGCGGGCAGGAAAGTGGCACCGTAGGCCACGGCGACGGCGACGGCCACGAGCGCGGCGAAGCCGAGGTACTGCCCGGCCACGATGCGCCTGGCCGCGCCCGGCTGCCCGGCGGTGCGGCCGAAGAACAGCGACAGCACGACGATGTCGTCGACGTTGGTGACGGCGAACAGCCCGGCCGCCTCCGCCACGATGCCAGCGTTCACTGCGGCCGCTTACCCGGGGGCGCCGCGCGTGGTCCAGGTGAGTCCTCGGGTCTTGTGCATCCCGCCAGGATAGTCACCGGTGATCGGCGAACCGGTGGTCGCCGCCGGGCGCTCAAACCGCGAGATCGCCGCGGAGCTCCAACTGTCCGAAGGAACCGTCAAGGTCCACGTCGGCCGGATACTCGCCAAGCTGGGCCTCCGTGACGGGTCCAGGCCGTGGTCCTGGCCTACGAGTCGGGCCTGATCACGCCAGGCGGCGGCTGAGCCGCTAGCGGCGGCAAAATGATTTCGAGCTGCGGACGTATACCAGAGCCGACGTCAGCGTCGGGCTGGCACAGAGACAAACGTTTGCAGTAGTCCGGTTTCCTGATTAGTTCGGCGGCCTCCGCGCTCCCCGGTAGGACCGAGAAGCGGCGCCCCGGCCCGGATTTGCCCCGATTTCGGTCCCAGAGGGCGTGGATGGCACCCTCGCGCGATTCGGAGCACCTCATTTGAGCCGGTGAATGTGATGTTCGTCACGTCATGGCCAGGTTATGCAATCCTTTGCAGCGTTACGCAGTAGCCTCGGTCGGGTCAGGGCAACGTGACCGGCCCGGGTAACCGGGACTTCCGCCCAGGGGTCACCCGGCGAGAGGGCTTATCGATGGCATTGCTTTCCCCGAAGGTAATCGCCCAGGTCAGCGGCCGTTCCGCCGGCAAGCTCGGCGTGATGTCCTGGGAGTGGATCATGCGTGCCGATGGTGAGGTGTTCTACCGGCTCACGAAGGTGAACGGCAAACGGGAACGGAACCCGTGGACCCTGGCGACCCGGCTGCCACCAGCCGAGCTGGAAGCCATCCGCGGGGACAGCACCAAGGCCACCGAAATACTGGACGTCCTCGTCCGCAAGCACGGCCACCGGCGCTGAGCCGGGCACCCGCAGCGGATTCAGCGGGCCCCGACGCGCTGCACGGCCTCGCTGCCGGCCCGCAGCCCGGCCGCGACAGCGGCGTCGAGGCCAGCCCCGTGCGCGAGTGCGGCCGCGAGCGCTCCGGCGAACGCGTCCCCGGCCCCAGTGGTGTCCACGACCTCGTCGGCGGGGATCGCGGGAAGCAGCCGCGCGTCGCCGCCGTCGGCGATGGCGGCTCCGGCCGCGCCCGCCGTGACGACGGCGGACTTAGGACCGAGCCGCAGCAGCTCGCGGGCGGCCTCAAGGACGTGCCCGCCCAGGTCATCGGCCTGCAGCAAGAACGCGGCCTCGTGCTCGTTGACCAGCAGCGGGTCCAGGCCGTTGAGCAGCTCATCGGAAACGGGCCGCGCGGGGGCCAGCGTCACCACCCGGCGCATGCCCGTCCTGGCGGCGAGCCTTACGGCAGCGGTCACGCCGTCAAGCGGGATCTCCAGCAGCGACAGCAGCACCCCGGCGGGCGGCAGGGCCGGCCATGCCGCCTCGACGGCGGCGGCGTCGACGAACGCGTTGGCGCCCGGGTCAAGCACGATGGTGTTTTCCCCGTCCGGGGTGACGGTGACGTACGCGGTGCCGGTGCTCACCCCGTCCACGGTTCTGACCAGCCCGGTGTCCACGCCGTGGCGGCGCAGGTCTTCCACCATGCGGGCCCCGGCGGGGTCATCGCCGACGGCGCCGAGCATCGCGACCTGGGCGCCCGCCGCCGCGGCCGCGACCGCCTGGTTCGCGCCCTTGCCGCCCGGCCGGCGCTCGACGCGCTGGGCGGTGACGGTTTCGCCCGGCCGTATGCGCCGGCCGAGCTGGAGCATGACGTCCTCGTTGATGGAGCCGACAACGACCACGGCCCGGGAACCAGCTGAGCTCATGCACCGCATGATGGCACAGCCATCATGAGACATCAGGGCGGGAGAACCGCGACCACCGCGGGCGGCCGGCGCGGTGACAACCGCGCCGGGCCCGCCCGCGGCGTTGGCTGGCGCCCGGCTCAGGCCGCGTTCCTGAGCACCGAGCGCACCGTGCCGCCGGTCTGCCGGAGCTGGATGCCCGCCGAGACCTGGGATATCCCGTAGATCAGGGCGAACAGGCCGAACAGCAGGGCCAGGGTGAGCGCGCCGACGCCGGGCCGGGCGAACAGCACCACGCCGAAGGCGACGGAGACGAGCCCGCCGATGAGGAACAGCGCGCGGGTGCCCGCGGCCTCGCCCACGCCGAACCCCGCGGCGAACTCGACGATCCCGCCGGCAACCGCCCACGCGGCCACGACGAACACCAGCACGAGGGCGGTCGGGCCAGGCCAGGTGAGCGCCACCACGCCGGCGGCGATGTCGACCAGGCCGAGCAGCAGGTGCCCGACCACCGGCCCGGCCGCACCGCTGCTGAAGGCGCGCATGCCCTGCACGACCGAGTCGCTGAACGCGTAAACCGCGAAGAGGATGACCAGCGCGAGCACCGTCACCGACGGCCAGGCAAGCGCGATGATCCCGGCGATTACGGCAAGCACGCCGGTCACGATCATGGAAGTGGACATGGACTTAAACACGGACGAGCTTCCTTTCGGCCGACTGCATCAGGTCTAGGAAAGCGAGCGCCGGGCGGAAATTCCAACAATCACCGGCAATGACGGCATAGCCGAGGACTATTTGCCAGTGCCGGCCGCGCCGCCTGCCACGATTGCGTAAGTCGTGCACTATAGACGTCCCGAACTTTCACGCTAGTGAAACGGGCCTCTATAGGCGCCGGCAATATCGCGAGAGGTGGCATCGTCTTTGCCGCCGGTGAGTTTACGAGTGAACTGTTCGCAGGCAGAAATCCGCTCCGGAAGTAATCCGAGGAATCCGAAGGGATGGATCTCATGAGCAAGACCAGCGACATCAGAGACGCGGTCCAGGCCGTCGGCGCGGCGTGAATGGCCAGCGGCGTCTACGCGGTGATCGACGACATCGCGATCACCGGCTGACGGCCGGCGCGACACCACAGGAAACGTAGTGCCACAGGAAACCCGGACAGCACACCAACCCGCAAGGAGAGCGCATCATGTCCACGGGACCAGTTGAATACCTCGTCATCGACTTTCCCGACGGCCAGGTGAGCGATGAGTTCGCCGCCGAGCTCGCGGACGTCGTCGACCGGAAGGTCATCCGCATCCTCGACCTCGTCATCGTCAGGAAGGACGCAGCGGACGACGTCGCGGCGTTCGAGTTCGACGAGCTCGGCGAGCTGACGGGTTTCGCGGCGATCGACGCCGAGGTGGGCGGCCTGATCGGGGAGGACGACATCGCCTACGTGGGCGGGAACCTCGCCCCCGGCTCGGCGGCGGTCGTGCTGCTCGCCGAGGACACGTGGGCGTCATCCCTGGCCGGCGCGCTTGACCGCGCGGGCGGCGTGCTGATCGAGGGCGCGCGGATCCCCAAGGACCTGGTCGACGCCGCGCTCGCCGATTTGCTCTGAACCACGTCCCGATACTCGTACCTGAAAGGAATCCGGCATGCGCCGTCGTCCCGTCATCCGCAAGGCCATCAAGTCGGCCATCATCGTGAACTCCGCCCGCCGCCTCGGCCGGCGCGCGGGCCAGCACCTGGAAAAGTCCGTCAAGGACCGACTCGGTAAGCGCTGAGCCTGCCGAGGCCAGAAGCAAAGCCGGGCCGCCGGTGAAACCCGGCGGCCCGGCTTTTGCGTTGCGATCAGCTTGGCCGCAAGCCGTCCGGACCTCATGACGCCGACGGGTACGGCAGAGCCGTCGGCATGAGCACCGTCTCCAGGTGGTTGAGCGCGAATACGCGCCTGACCCGGGGTGAGGCCCGCAGCACGCGCAGCGATCCGCCCTCAAGCTGAGCGCGGCGACGGGTCGCCAGCAGCACGCTGATCCCCGCGCAATCGATGAACGTCACGCCGGAAAGGTCAAGGGCGAGCCGGGCGCCGTGCCGCCGGATGACGCCGAGCAGTTGATCCCGCAGCTCCGGGCCGGACTGGATGTCGATCTCGCCGCTGACGGCCACGACCGGGCCAGGCCGGATGCTGACGTCCAGGGACTCCCCATCAAGACTGCCGGTGCTGTCAGTAGTCATGGTTCCGACAATAGGAACGTCCGGCCGCTCGCCGGATCCCCAGAACTCGTAGTTGCACCGGGCGGAACTTCGATCTTGCGGGCGACTGCGCGGACTGCTACGCGTTCGCGGGATTCGGCCGGACGCGAAGTACGGCATCGTCGGCAGCAGGCCACAGCGCTCGATCGCCCGCCACCGCGGGCGGCCGCACACTTGCCAAGGAACGGCGGCAGAAATGACGCAAGACATCGGACAGTTGCCCAGCGCGGAGACCCTGGAGCTCCATGAAGGCCAGGAAACCATTGCGCATCAGGGCGTCGAGCTCCGGCACTTGCGGTACCTGGTGGCGCTCGCCGACGCCGGGACGTTCACGCACGCGGCGGAGCGGATGTTCATCGCCCAGCCCACACTCAGCCAGCAGATCCGGCGGCTGGAAGAGATGGTCGGCACGCCCTTGCTGAGCCGCCGCCGCGAGGGCGTGCAGCTCACCGCCGCCGGGACCGTCCTGCTTGAGGAGTCGCGGGCCGTATTGTCGCTGCTTGAGCACGGTGTGACCCGGAGCAGGCAGGCCGCGGGCATCGGGCGGCCGCGACTGAGTTTCGTGCTGCCGCCGGATCTGCCGGAGCGGCTCGCGGTGACGACGACCTCCCGGCTGCGGTCCATCGCGGCCACGGCCGGCGCCGAGGTCGGATGGCTGGAGGCGCCGCTCGACGCCGAGTTCACGCCGATCCGCGAGCGGCACGCCGACGCCGGGCTGGGGTGGCTGACGTCCTCCAGGGAGGCCTTGCCGGATGCGATCGAGGTCATGACCCTCGGGGAGTTCGAGCCCGAGGTCTGGGTCCCGGCGGCGACCGACGCCGACCGCCAGCTCGTAAATCTCGATGAGCTGGCGGACATGGCGGTGATCTGCGGCCCGCGGCATGCCAGTCCGGCTACCTACGACGCGTGGCGGGCGGCGCTGCGCGCCCGCCGGCCGCGCTTCGAGTTCACCGAACCTCCGTTCCGCCACTCGCTGCCGATGACGCTGGCCTTCGCGGCGACGGCGGGCCGCCCGACCGCGGTCCTCACCAGCCCGCTCCACGTCGCCGGCGAACAGCCTGCCGGCGGCGTCCGGCGGCCAATAGCGGACAGTTACGGCATGGTCCGGGTGGACCTGCGGGGGCGTCCGCTCACCGCGACGGCCGTCGTGGCCTGGAGCGGCGACCTGCCCCGCCACCTGCAGCAGGTTCTCTTCGACACGGCCGACACCGGGATCGCCGCTTGACTGGTGCTGCGCGTACGTGTTCTGCTCGCCGGTCGCGGGCCGCCTTGTTATCCAGCCGCGGGGAAACGGCTGGCGGGGCGGAGAATGCCGAATCCGTTCCGATAAAAGACTTGAATTAATCCGAACGGATTCGTGCTTCGCGTTACCCGGCAACCGCCTCTCCTCAGTGGTTCCCGGCGGGACGACTGGTGTCGCGGCGCATGAGGCGGATCAGGTCCACTTGGCGTTGCACGCCGAGCTTCGCGTAGATCGACGACAGGTGATTGCGGACGGTGCTCTGGCTTAGGTAGAGCTCGGCGGCGATGGCGGAGACCCGCTGACCGTCGAGCAAGCGGGTGAGCACCGCCCATTCGCGGCTCGTGAGCTTGCCGAGCCGGGGCTCGTCGCTTAGCGCGGGCAACTGCTGGAGCCGGGGGATCAGCCCGGCGGCGTGCAGCTCGTCGGCTATCCGCATCATGTGGGCCTCGAGCCGCGACTCGCGGGAGCTGTCACCGGGCCCGTCAGCAACGGCGTCGTAGCGGATGAGCGCGAACGCGAGCGGTGGCGGATCCCCCGGCGCGACGGTGGCCAGGACAACCGTGACCTCGCTCCAGTCGTCGGTTCCCGCGGTGACGCGCAGCATGAGCCGCACCGCCCGCTCGCCGCGCCGGGCGTGTTCCACCGCCGCGAGGAGGCCGGGCACGTCGAAGGGGTGAACGATCCCGAGGACGGGCCGTCCAACGCACTGCTCGGGCGTGATTCCGAGCAGCGGCGTGACATCCTGGCTGACCCGGTCTACCCGCCACAAGCTGTCAACGGTGCCGAGGACCATGTTCCCCGGCTCGGGAACCTTGGGCGCGGCCGGCAGGGCGCGGAACTGGTTGTCTTGTGAGGCCGCGGGGAGGACGGAAGCGAGTCCGACCCGGACGCCGTCGACGTCCACCGCGCTGACCCAGATGGAGAACACCTGATCAGGGTCTTCGCGGTTAGCGAGCCTGCGGACGGCCTGGTAACCAGTCAGGTTACCGTCGGCCAGCGCCTGGAAACCGAGCCGGGCGGCGGGCCGGTCATCGGCCGACAGCCAGTCCAGGCTGGATGAGCCCGTGAGCGCTTCGCTGCTGGCGCCAACCGCGCTGGCCAGCGACGGGTTCACGGCGAGGAAGCGGCCGGAGGGCAGGTCCACCGCCGCGAGGGGAACGTCGGACGACCCCACGAGCGCCTGGATCGTATCCGGGGCCCCCGGCGAGGTCCCCAGCGACCGGTGGCTGCCGTCCTCGGCACTCGCCTGAGGAACATGGTCACGACCGATAGTCATGCACCCCAGCATGCCCGGTCGAGCCGACCGGGGAATCCCGTGTTCACATAGTGCCGGGCCGAACACGTCGGCCCGGTGGAATCGCCAAGCCCGGCGGAATCAGGACGCGTGCCTACCTACTCCGGTCAATCGCCTATGGAAACCGGCCTCCGCCGCCAGGCAGCATTCCTAGGTGTGTTGTGCCGCGGTGCCGGCGGCTTGTCAAGGTGCGCGCTCCCGATCACGGAATGGAACTCATGAGCATATTGGTCGGCCGGACTAAGGAGGTCGGCGCCCTTGAGGACGTGCTCTCGGCGGTGCGGGGCGGCCTGAGCGGCGTGCTCGTGCTGCACGGGGAGGTCGGCGTCGGCAAGACCGCGTTGCTCGACTGGGCGGCGGGAACGGCCGCCGACATGCGGGTCGTACGGGTGTCCGCGGCGGAATCGGAGGCGGACCTTGGCTTCGCTGGTCTCCACCAGTTGCTCGCGCCGCTGCTCGACGGCCTTGACCGGCTGCCCGGCCCCCAGCGGACGGCGCTCGAGCTGGCTTTCGGCCGGTCGGAAGGGCCGCCGCCCGACCGGTTCCTCGTCGGGCTGGCCGCGCTGACGCTGCTCACCGACGCGGCCGCGACCCGGCCGGTCCTGTGCGTGGTCGATAACGGGCAGTGGCTCGACAGCGAGTCGGCCGAGGTGCTTGGCTTCGTGGCCCGCCGCCTGCTCGCCGACCAAGTGGGAATGCTGTTCGCCGTCAGGGAAGGGGAGCGGCGGGCGGTCAAGCTCAACGGGCTGCCGGAGCTGCCGGTCACCGCGCTGGCCGAGCGGGCGGCCCGCGAAGTGCTGGCTGAAGCCGCCGGCGGTCAGGTGGATGCGCGGGTCAGCGAGCGGATCGTGGCCGAGACGGCCGGGAACCCGCTGGGACTGGTGGAGTTCGGCCGGGAGCTGACGGTCGAGGAGCGGTCCGGCGCGGTGCCGCTCACGGGGCCGCTGCGGTTCGGTGGACGGCTGGAGAAGCTGTACTTGTCCCGGGTGCAGGCGCTGCCCGCCGACATTCAGACGCTGTTGCTGGTCGTGGCCGCCGACCAGCTCGGTGACCCGGCCAAGGCCTGGCGGGCCGCGGGCTGGCTGGGCATCGATCATGAAGCGGCCGACCTCTCCGCCGTCGAACGGCTGGTGACCCTGGCGCCCGGTCTTCAGTTCCGGCACCCGTTGATGCGGTCAATCGTCTACTACGGGGCGCCAGTGGTCGCCCGCTGGCGCGTCCACGAGGCCCTGGCGGCGGCCAGCGACCCCGAGCAGGACCCCGACCGGCGAGCCTGGCATCTCGCCCAGGCGGCGCCCGGGCCAGACGAGGCCGTGGCCGGCGAGCTTGAGCGGTCGGCCGGCCGTGCTCGCGGCCGAGGCGGCTGGGCGAGCAGCGCGGCCTTCCTAGAGCGATCGGCGGAGCTGACGCCCGCCGCGGACGCCAGGGCTGGCCGGCTCGTGGCGGCCGCCGAGGCGAGGCTAGTGGCCGGGGAAACGTCGGCGGCGCGGGCCCTGCTCGACCGCGCGATGCCCGTTTCGCCCGACCCGGTGGTACGTGCGCGGGCCCGGCGGCTTGAGGGCGCCATCTTGTTCGTGGCCGGGAAGCCGGCCGCGGCCGGCACGGCCCTGCTCGCGGCGGCGCGGACGATCGGGCCGAGTGACGCGCGCCTGGCGCGCGATGTCCTGCTTGAGGCGCTCGCGGCCCAGCTCTGGGGCGGGCAGGACACCGGGACCGGCGACATCCCGCGGGTGCTCCGCTCCGTGCCCAGGGCCCCGCAGTCGCCTGCCACCGCGGGTGACCTGCTGCTCGACGGCTTCGCGGCCGTGGCCAAGGGCCGTCTGGGGCCGGGAGCCGGGCTGCTGCGCCAGGCCGTCGTCGCGGTCACGGACGGCCAGCCGGTGCCCGGCGATGCCCCGCAGCGCTTCCTGGCCTTCCGGCTAGCGGCCACCGAGCTCTACGACGACTCTGCCTGGCGCGAACTGGCCGACGGGTGGGTGGCGCGGACGCGCGACCGTGGCGCGCTCGCCGCCACGGTGGTGGGGCTCGGGTTCCAGGCCCTCAGCCAGCTGGCCGAGGGCCGCTTTACCGCTTCCGAGTCCACGATCACGGAAGCGCGGACCTTGGCCGAGGCCATGCGCAACCAGACCCACCTCGACGGCCTGGCCGCCGCGGAGCTTGAGCTGCTCGCCTGCCGCGGTGACCAGGCAAGCGCTCGCCTGCTGGCCGACCGGCTGTCGCTGGTCATGACCGGCCGCGGCCACGGGCTGGGCATTCAGCAGGTGCACAAGGCGCTAGCCACGCTCGAGCTCGGCCTTGGCCACTATGAGCAGGCGCTGCGGCACGCGCGGGCGGCCGTCTCCGACGGGCCGTTGCTGAAGTACCAGTCCGGTCCGGAGCTGCTGATCGAGGCGGCGGTCAGGAGCGGGGACCGGGTGGCTGCCGCGGCGGCGCTCACGGCCGTCGCGCCCTGGTGGCAGGCCTGCGGCACGTCCTGGTCGCAGGGGCTCCTGGCCCGCTGCCAGGCGCTGCTGGCGGATGACGACCACGCCGAGGACGCGTACCGGCTTTCCGTCGAGCACCTGCAGCACTGCCAGGTCACCCCCGAGCTCGCCCGGTCCCACCTGCTGTACGGCGAGTGGCTGCGGCGCCGTCGCCGCCGTCGCGGCGCCCGCGAGCAGCTGCGCGCCGGGTACGAGTTGTTCGCGACGCTGGGCATGGCGGCGTTCGCCGAGCGGGCCGGGGCGGAGCTGCGGGCGGCGGGCGAGCACGCGGCCGTGCGCCCCGTCGGGACCCCGGACGCACTCACCCCGCAAGAGGCGCAGGTCGCCCGGCTGGCCGCCGAGGGGGCGACTAACCGGGAGATCGCCTCCCGGCTCTTTGTCAGTGCCAGCACCGTCGACTACCACCTGCGTAAGGTCTTCAGGAACCTCGGCGTCACCAGGCGTGCGCAGCTCACCAGCGCGCTCAGCGCCGCGGCGAGGGCGGAGGCGGGGGCAGTCAGCGGCGTCCGTTCGGGAAAATAAAGGCGGTATGCCCACCCTGGACGGCAACTCGTCGAAGAACCGGGCGCCACTGACCTTTCCGCGACGCCCGCCTGTGGGCCGGGCGGGTGGCCGCCGGGGAGCACGGTAACTCGCCCTTGCCGCGATTTGTGAGACTGAGTATCGTTCGGTGATATTGAGTTTCATTGGTGGTGGCCGCGTGGAGTTGCGGTTCGCAGCGAATCCGGCCAGTACCACGCCGCGAGAAGGGCAGCGTCGTCCATGAACATCGTCGTCTGCATGAAGCAGGTGCCTGACACGGCGGTTGAGCGCACGCTCACGCCGGAGGGCACGCTGGACCGGGCCTCACTTGACGGGCTGATCAACGAGCTCGATGAGTACGCGATCGAGGAGGGGCTGAAGATCGCGGAGGCGCAGGGCGGCGAGGTGACGATCTTGTCGATGGGGCCGGAGAAGGCGTCGGAGTCCATCCGCAAGGCGCTGTCGATGGGCGCCGACAAGGCAGCCCACGTGACCGATGACGGCCTGGCCGGGTCGGACGCGCTGGCGACGTCGGCGGCGCTGGCCGCGGCCCTTCAGCAGGTCGGATTCGACCTGGTGATCTTCGGTTCTGAGTCGACCGACGCGCGGACCGGGGTGGTCCCGGCGATGGTCGCCGAGCGGCTCGGCGTGCCGCAGCTCACCCTCGCCTCCAAGGTGGACATCTCCGGCTCTGACGTGACTATCCGCCGGGTGACCGACGATGGGTACGCGGTGGTGACGGGGTCGCTGCCGGCGGTGGTCTCCGTGGTGGAGAAGATCAACGAGCCGCGCTACCCGACGTTCAAGGGGATCATGGCGGCGAAGAAGAAGCCCGTGCAGGTCCTGACCCTGGCGGAGCTGGGCGTGGCGGGCGAGGTCGGCCTTGGGCACGCGGCGACGTGGGTGGAGGACTTCGCGGCGCGGCCGCCGCGGTCGGCCGGGGTAATCGTGAAGGACGAGGGCGACGGCGGCGCAAAGGCGGCCGGGTTCCTCGCCGAGCGGAAGTTCATCTGAGAGGGGACTGGGACATGGCTGAGGTACTGGTCCTCGCGGAGCGCACCGCCGAGGGCGAGGTCAAGAAGGTCACGCTGGAGCTGCTGACCGCGGCGAGGCGGCTGGGGTCGCCGTCGGTGGTGTGGACGGGCCCGGGCGCGGACGCGGCGGCGCCGCGGCTGGGGGAGTACGGGGCGGAGAAGGTGTACGCCGCCGACTCCCTCGACCTGAACGGGTACGTCACGGCGCCGGCGGCGGAGCTGCTCGCGCGGCTGATGGCGGAGCACGAGACGGCCGCGGTGCTGGTCGCCGGGACCACCGCGGGCAAGGAGATCGCCGGGCGGCTCGCGGTCAAGACGAACTCCGGGGTGCTGACCGACGCCGTCAACGTGACCGTCGGCGAGGACGGCAGGCCAGTGGCGGAGCAGCCGAACTTCGGCGGCTCGATCACCGTCCACTCCGTGGTCCGGACAGGGACCCCGATCATCGCGGTCCGGCCGAACGCGGTCACCCCGGAGCCGTCGCCGGGCGCCGCCGTGGTCGAGGCGGTGGAGTTCGAGGCATCGGACGCGGCCAAGGGCGCCACCGTCACCGAGCGGGTGGTGGCCGAGAAGGGCGAGCGGCCGGAGCTGACCGAGGCGCAGGTCGTGGTCTCCGGCGGGCGCGGCACCGGCTCGGCGGACGGCTTCAAGATCATCGAGAAGCTCGCCGACGCGCTCGGCGCGGCGGTCGGGGCGTCGCGGGCGGTGACCGACGCGGGCTGGTACCCGCACGCCTTCCAGGTCGGGCAGACCGGCAAGACCGTCTCCCCCCAGCTGTACGTCGCCGTCGGGATCTCCGGCGCGATCCAGCACCGGGCCGGCATGCAGACCTCCAAGACCATCATGGCGATCAACAAGGACCCCGAGGCCCCCATCTTCGAGATCGCCGACTACGGCGTCGTCGGCGACCTGTTCACCATCGTCCCCCAGCTCATCGAGGAAATCGCCAAGAGACAAGGCTGAGCATCTGTAGCCGCTTAGCTTGTAACCGCCGAGCGGCGTTGCTAGCGGCCACGGGAAAGTGCTGGCTGCGATCAGAGCGCGATACCGGGGCGCTGCGCCTTCACCTCTTCAAGCTGGTGGAGGGCTGCGATGACGCTCATGAAGTGGTCGCGGGTGATCTGCTCGGCCGCGGCGGCATCTCCCGCGATCACCGCCTCGATGATGTCGTAGTGCTCGTTGGCGCCCTTGACGAGGCGGCCAGGCAGCAGGCTCACGTGGAACTGGTAACGGACATCCTGATATCTAAGCCGCTCCAGGATCAGGTTAGCGGTGCCCTGCCCGCCGATGTCGCGGATCTTGGCGTGCATGAGGTCGCTGATCCTGCTGTCGGCCAGCATGTCGCCGCGCCTGACGGCGTCCGCCATCTGGCGCACGAGCGCCCGCAGTTCCGCGTGATCCGCCTCCGTGGCCGCGGTCGCCGCCTTAGCGGCGCACAATCCCTCGATGACCGCGCGGACCTCGGTGATCTCGACCGCCTCCGCAGGCGTCACCGGGCGGACCGAGGCACTGCGGTTGCGGGGACGGAGGATGAGCCCCTCATTCTCCAGCTGGACCAATGCCTCACGGACCGCGCCCCTGGACGTGTCGTACTTCGCCGTGAGTTCGCTCTCCACCAGCCGGTGGTTGGGCCCGAGCTCTCCGTGGTAGATGGCCATGCGCAGCTTGTCAAGCAAGCTAACGGTCTCGGGCAGGCCCTGTTCGATGTCATGGGGGGTGTGCACGGGTAACCTCCGGCTCCGCTTCTCCATATACGATGCCAGACCACCCGAGGCTGGTGTTATTTGCCTAGCTCGGCGCGGACCCGGGGTGCTACTTCGGTTCCGAGTAGCTCGATGGCAGCCGGACGGCAATGCTCATCGAGTCGTACACTGACCGCGGCTGCGGGCGCGGGCGTTGCGGCGGTGCCGTGGGGCAGGTCGTGGAAGGAGGCCGCCGGTGAACCTGGATCTGTTTCGCTTGCTGGTCTTTGTCACGGTGGTGGACCGCGGCGGGTACTCGGCGGCCGCCCGCCAGCTGAACCTGACTCAGTCGACGGTTTCGCATCATGTCAGCGAGCTGGAACGGGCCTGTGGCGCCGAGCTGGTGCGCTACCGGGACCGGTCGGTGCACATCACCGCGGCTGGCCACGAGGTGTACCGGGCTGCGCTGAGCATGCTCGCGGAACAAGACCACCTGACGGCGTCCCTGGCGGATCTGAAGGAAGGGCGCCGGGGAAGGGTGCGGTTGGGCGCCAGCATGGCGTTCGAACAGAAATACTTCTTCGGTCAGGTCATCGCCCCGTTCTGCCGGGCGCACCGCGGGACGATGCTCTGCCTGCGGTTCGGCCACAGCCGCCGGGAAGCGCAGGCGGTGCTGGACCATGACCTGGACCTGGCTTACGTCATCCGCTGGCATCTCCCGGCGGAGGCGAGATTCGAGCCGCTGCACGAAATCGAGTTGACCTTCCTGGCCTCGCGCAGTCACCCGCTGGCCGGCGGGCAGCCGGTCACCGTCGATGACATCGGCGCCGCCGGTCTGATCACCGCGTCGCTCACCGGTGCCGAGACCGGTTTCTACCGCGAAGCGCTGCGCGGCTCCGGACTGACCGCCGACCACTCGGTGCTTGAGATCGACGGCCAGCAGGCGCGTTTCCTGGCCGCCGCCGCCGGGCTGGGCGTGCTGGCCACCTTCGTCCCGGACCACGCGCGCACCGCGGTGTTCGACGATCTGGTGCCGCTGCCGGTCCAGGGGCCGCTGACGCGGGTCGAGGTCGGTCTGGTGCGACCGGCCGGTGATCCCTACTCGACCAGTGCGCAGGCCCTCGCTGCCTGGCTGCGCAAACCGCAGCCGCACTGAACTCGGCCGGAAAGGTGCGTGCCGCCCGCCTACTGGTCGACCGCGCTAACCGGAGTGCGGCGGCGTCAGCGGCCGCGGCGACCCAGTCCGGGCGGTCCCCGGACGACGCGGCGATCGAAATTCTCGATACGTCCATCGACCCGGGCTCGTTGTCCGGCCGGAAGACGGTTCCTAGCGTGGTTCTCGCACCGTCCGCGGACCCGGTTCGACGACGCAGAGGATCAGACCATGGAGAAGTACATCATCCAGTCGCATCAGCGGCTTCAGGAGTGGGTCGCCGAGGAGCACGGCTACTTCGCCGCCGAAGGCCTCGACTACGAGTTCCAGGCCAAGGGCCTGGCTCAGGACTCCAAGCAGACCTCCACGGTCCGGTCGGCCGACGCCGTCCCGCAGGAGGTACGGGCCGGGGCGTTCGAGGACATGTCGGCCGGCCGCGCGTGCGACGTGTCCTCGGCCTGTCACTGGGCGGTCAACGGTGTCGCGGCGGCGGGCGCCGGGAAGATGTGGGGCCATGCGTATACCGTGACGCCGGCCGGTATCTTCGCCGCGCCGAACTCGGACTACCACACGCCGCAGGACCTGGCCGGCGTGCCGGTTGCGGTCGGCTACCACTCGGGCAGCCACTACGCGACCGTGCAGGCGCTTGAGCCGTTCCTGGAGCACTCACAGATCGAGCTGAACTTCGTCGGCCTGCCCAACGACCGGGCGCGGCTGCTGCTGCGCGGCGAGGTCGAGGTCGCCAACCTCTTCGGCGCCCAGTACTACCTGGCCGAGCAGCTCGGCTACCGCAAGATCACCGACGCGACCTTCATGGTCGGCTTCCTGGTCGCCCCCGGGGCGGACCCGGAGGAGACGAAGAAGTACTTCCGGGCCCTGCGGCGTGCCCAGACCGACGTCGACCTGCACGTGGAGCGGTACAAGAAGTACTGGCTGCGCGAGCTGCCAGAAGACCTGGCCAAGCTGGCCGACGTGAGCCGTTTCGGTCCGGGTGAGCGAATCGTGTTCGAGCCCTACACGAGGGAGATGTACGACACCACGCAGCAGTGGATGGACGCCCACGGTCTGCTCGACCTTGAAGGCACGGCATCGCGCACCGCGTCGCGTTACGCCAATGTTGTCCTGACCTGAGGCTTCCCGATGGACCCGGACTGGCTGCCCTACCACCCCTCGCCCAGGCGGCCCGCCTTCCCGCTTCCGGACGGCACGGTCGACGCGCACTGCCACGTCTTCGGACCTGGGCGCCGGTTTCCCTACGCGGCTGAACGCAAATACACCCCCTGCGATGCGGGCAAGGAGGAGCTGTTCCGGGTGCGCGACCACCTGGGCGTTACCCGGAACGTCATCGTGCAGGCTACCTGTCACGGGGCTGACAACAGCGCGCTGGTGGACGCGCTGCGCTCCTCGGCCGGCCGTGCCCGCGGCGTGGCGACGGTGCGCGCCGATGTCACCGACGACGACCTCACCGCACTGCACGAGGCCGGGGTGCGCGGCGTTCGGTTCAACTTCGTCCGCCGCCTGGTCAATCCCCAACCCGACCGCTACTACCACGGCATCATCGAGCGGATCACCCGCCTCGGCTGGCACGTCGTGGTCTACTTCGAGGCCGCGGACCTCACCGAACGCTGGGATTTCCTGACTTCCCTGCCGACCACCGTCGTCGTCGACCACCTTGGGCGCCCGGATGTGAGCAAGCCCGTGGACGGCCCCGACTTCGAGCGGTTCCTGACCCTGCTGCGCGACCACCCGCAGTTCTGGGCGAAGGTGACCTGCCCCGACCGGCTCACCCGCAGCGGCCCGCCCGCCTACGACGACGTCGTCCCGTTCGCCCGTACCGTGGTCGAGGAGTTCCCGGACCGCGTGCTGTGGGGCACCGACTGGCCGCACCCGAACCTGAAGAGCCACATGCCCGACGACGGGGCGCTGGTCGACTTCATCCCGCGCATCGCGCCGACCGAACCGCTGCGCAGGCAACTGCTCGTCGACAATCCGGCCCGACTGTATTGGGGACAGAAGACATGAGCGACCCCGCCGACCTGGACGACATTCCCGGCACCGTCGTGTTCACCGGCGCGCAATCCCGGCGCGGATTCCACTTGAACCAGTTCTGCATGAGCCTGACCCGCGCGGAGAACAGGGCCCGGTTCAAGGCCGACGAGCAGGCGTACCTGGACCAGTGGCCGCTCTCGCCAGGCCCAGCGGGCCGCCGTGCTCGCCCGGGACTGGAACGGCGCCCTCGCCGAAGGCGCCAACATCTACTTCCTGGCCAAGATCTTCGCCACCGACGGCACCAGCTTCCCCGAGGCGGCCAGCGCCATGAGCGGTGTCAGCCTGGCCGAGTACCAGGCGATGATGCTCGCCGGCGGCCGGTCGCCCGAAGGGCAGCGCTCAATCAGGGAAGGACGCTGACGATGGCCCGCATCACCGCCGGCATCACCACCAGCCACGTGCCCGCCATTGGCGCGGCCATCGACCGCGGCGACACCAGGCAGGACTACTGGAAGCCGCTGTTCGACGGCTACGAATGGACCCGCAAGTGGATCCGCGAGGAGTGCCCGGACGTGGTCATCCTCGTCTACAACGACCACGCGTCGGCGTTCTCCCTGGAGATGATCCCGACCTTCGCGCTGGGCTGCGCGGACAGCTTCGCCCCGGCCGACGAGGGATTCGGGCCCCGCCCGGTCCCGGTCGTCCCTGGGCATCCCGAGCTGGCGTGGCACATCGCCGAGTCCCTGATCACGGACGAGTTCGACATCACCATCATGAACAAGCTGGACGTGGACCACGGCCTGACCGTCCCGCTGTCCCTGATGTTCGGCCAGCCCGCCACCTGGCCGGTGCGGGTCGTCCCGCTGGCGGTGAACGTCGTGCAGTACCCTCCGCCGACCGGCAACCGCTGCTGGCTGCTCGGTGAGGCGATCCGGCGCGCCGTCCACAGCTACGGAGAAGACATCGACGTCCAGATCTGGGGCACCGGCGGCATGAGCCACCAGCTGCAAGGCCCGCGGGCCGGGCCTGATCAACACCCCGTTCGATCTGGCCTACCTCGACCGGCTGACCGCCGACCCGCAGGCACTGCGCCGCATCCCGCACATCGACTACCTCCGCGAGGCCGGCACCGAGGGCATCGAGATGGTCATGTGGCTGATCATGCGCGGCGCGCTCGGCGACGACGTCACCGAACTGCACCGGCACTACCACGTCCCCGCGTCCAACACCGCGGTCGGCCACCTCGTCCTGCGGGCGGCATGACGGCCCCGGCCGCTGCGGATCGCCCTGGCCGGCGCAGGCGCCTTCGGCCGCAAACACCTGACGCGCTCGCCGCCATCGACGACGCCCGCGTCGCCGCCGTCGTCAGCCGCCGCCTGGACCAGGCCCGGCAGGTCGCCGCCGAGTACGGCGCGCAGCTCGCGACTACCGACCTGGCCGAGGTCCTAGACCACGACGACATCGACGCGGTCATCTTGTGCACCCCGACCCCGCTGCACGCCGAACAGGCGGTTGCCGTGCTGCGCGCGGGCAAGCACGTGCAGGTCGAGATCCCGCTGGCCGACAGCTGGGCGGCACGCAGCGTATCGAGGCCGCGCAGCGCGAGAGCGGACTGATCTGCATGGCCGGGCACACCCGGCGCTTCAACCCCTCGCACCGCTGGATACGTGCCCGCATCAGCGACGGCGACCTGCGCCTTCGGCAGCTGGACGTGCAGACCTACTTCCTGCGCCGCAGCAACCTGAACCTGCTCGGGCAACCGCGCTCATGGACCGACCATCTCCTGTGGCACCACGCGGCGCACACCGTCGACCTGCTGCGCTACCAGACAGGCGAGGAGATCGTCGCCGCTCACGCCCTGCAAGGGCCGATCCACCCGGAACTCGGCATCGCCATGGACCTGTCCGTCCAGCTGCGCACCAGCGGCGGCGCCCTGTGCACGCTGTCACTCAGCTTCAACCACGACGGACCGCAAGGCAGTGCATTTCGGTATATTACCGACAATGGCACCTATATCGCCCGCTACGACGAGCTGACCACCGGCCACGGCGAGCCCGTCGACCTGTCGGCGGTCCGCGTCCCGGCCAACGGCATCGAGGGACAGGACCGCGAGTTCATCGCGGCGATCGCCCAGGGCCGCAGGCCCGAGTCCGCATCGCGTCGGTGCTGCCCTCCTACCGGGTGCTGGCCGGCCTTCACGAGCGGCTCGTGCCACCGTGATCGGCAGCAAGCAGGGTCCCCACGGAGGAGGCGGTGTCGCGGTGATCGCCGTAGGGCGGATTCGGGGTCGCGCCCGGGTGGAGTTGTCGGGTACATTTCCCATTGGCGGTATCGGCCGCACCTGGGTCCCGGGCAGAGCTTCGAGCTCACCGGTTCGATTGATTACACGTGCAGGCACGTCTTTCCAGCCCGATGAACGCGGATCCGCGGGCGCGAGGAGAGACCGCCTTGTCTGATCAGCCAGGGGCTGCCGCCCGCGACGATTCCCGTGACCTCCCGGATCGCCTGAGCTTGCGCCACAGCAAGCTCGAGGCGAAGCGGCGGCTGGCCGCGGGAGAGTTCACCACCCTGCACGACGCCCAGCTGGCCGTCGCCCGCGAGCACCGGATGAGCAGCTGGGCCGCGCTCAAGGAGCACATCGCCGCCGCCGAGGCCGAGCACGGCCGCGCGCTGGCGCAGGTGCGCTGGGTCTTCGCCCGCTTCGCCGGGGCCGGGCGCGCCGGGATGGGCCGCGCCGTCCCGCGACGAGCTGAGCGAGCACTTCACCGGGCGCTTCCTGGGCTTCGCGTCGCCCGATGAGATTGCCAGAACCCTGGCGGCCTTGGCGGACCGGCTGGGCGAGGACCTGGTGGTCACCGACGCCGGCCTCCTCGGGCTGAGCGCAAGGGCCGGGAACCTGCGGGTAGAGGTGGAGCGTCGAGCCGGAGTCCCCGCACCGGCTCGACATGCTCCGATTCTTCTTCTCCGACGACGTGACAGTCACGGACGAGCGGGTAGCCCGGCCGTCGGCCGCGAACGCGGGGCCGGTGCCCGGGCCGGTACCCGGCCTTGTCGAGGACTCCCGCGCTAAGTTCGGCCTGGTCGGAGTGGCGGCCACGGGCTACGCGGGAACCGGCCCCGGCTCTGAGGTGTGGACATGCGCACGCGGCTGGGCCGACCTTGAGGCGAACGTGCCGCTGGAACCCGGTCACCGCTTCCCGGCCTGCCAGATCACCACGCTCGTCACCGCCACGGCCGTGCTGCGCCTGGTCGCGGAGGGCGCCGTCGCCCTCGACGACCCGGTCAGCGGGCACCTGCGCTCGCTGCGGCTCGCCGATGACACCATCACCGTGCGGGAACTGCTCGCGCACACCGGCGGCGTCGACAGCCCGCCGTCGCTGTCGCTGTGGGCCGACTCGGTGTCAGACGTCCCCGCCGTGCTCGGGCCAGTGGCGGGCTGCTCCGGACCGCGCGGCGAGTTCGCTTACAGCGACGCCGGCGGTGACGCGGTGCTCGGGCAGCTCATCACCGACCTCACCGGCACCCCGTTCGCGCAGGCGGCGACCCGGCTCGTCCTCGAGCCGCTCGGCATGGCCAACTCGTGGTTCCCCGCGCAGGCCCCGGCCTCGCCGACTCTGCTTTCTAAAGACGTGGCGTGCGGGTACCGGCTCGAGGAGGACGGCTCGCTTGTGCGCGAGACGCCGCAGGTGTTCGCGCTGGGCAGAGCGCGGGCGGGCTGTGGTCGACCGGGCCGGACCTGGCCCGCTTCGGGTCCGGCTGGCGGACGCTGCTGCCCGCCGAACTCGCCGAGCAGGGCGCGCTGCACCGCTCCCGGCGCCGAGCGCGACCCAGCAGGAGAGGAGCCCCGGGCTCGACCAGGGGCTGCGGCGCCGAACGGATGCCGCTGGCCAGGCCGGGGCTGGTCGGGGTTCCGCGGCCTTGGCTGATCATGCGCCCGAGCACCGGCCGCACCATCGTGGTGCTGACCAACCGGCAGTTTACCGTCCTGGCTCTGAACGCCGAGCTGATCCGCTCGGCCGCCTGAGCAGCGCGCGGCCGGGGTCCCTAGACGTGCTCGAAATGGCCGGGTAACTGCGTGCAGCAACTCAGATCTTCGGAAAGAGGTAGTGACCATGAGCGTGCGGAATCCGGTCGTCGTGGCGGCGACCCGTGCGGCGCTGGGCGGAGCCACGGCGGCGACGCCCGTGAACACCGCGGAGGACGCCTTATGCCCGGGTTTCCCGATCGGCCTGCCGTGCCTGCGGCCAGGTGGTCTTTCGGCGGGGGCGACATCATCCACACCCGGGCGGGCGCGCTGCTGCCCGAGGTACTGATCGCCGGTCCCGGCCAGGCCGTCTTGCACGGGTCGTTGTCTCTGACCGGGGCCAGCTACCGCGCGGCAGCGGCCCCGCGCCCGCCCGCCTTGTCAGCGCAGGCGCTGCTGGCCCGGCTGGTCCCCGGCAACAAAGCCGGGCGGCCCGGGACCGCGCCAAGGCCGCCATGGAAGGCGTACGCGCGCTCGC
>CAWKKG010000046.1:0-231487 GCA_963850115.1 uncultured Actinomycetota bacterium | reverse complement strand
ATACATTCCGATACGGTACCTGTTCCGTATCGATAGTGCGGCCTGGGTGCCGGAACGGGGCGCCCGCTCCGGCCGCATGTCAGACTTCGACCTCCTTGAAGGGGCTCATGGACGCATCAGACGATTCAGCGCAGGCGATGGGTCATCCTCGCCGTCGTCGTCGTGGGCCTGCTCGCCATCGTTATCGACAACACCGTCCTCAACGTCGCCTCAAGACCATCGCCAGCCCGGCCGCAAGGGCGGCATCGGCGCCAGCCAGTCGGAGCTGAGTGGGCGATCAACTCCTACACGCTGGTCTTCGCGGCCTGCTGTTCACCTTCGGCGTGCGTCGGCGACCGGATCGGCCGCAAGCGGGTGCTGATGGCCGCCTCGTGCTGTTCGGCCTCGGCTCGCTGCTCTCGGCCTACTCCACTCACCCGACAGCTCATCGCGGCCCGCGCCGTGATGGGACTCGGCGGCGCGGCCGTCATGCCGCAGACGCTGTCGATCATCGCCAACGTCTTCGAGCCGGGCGAGCGGGCCACGCGCCATCGGCATCTGGAGCTCCGCTGTCGGCATCGGCGTGGCCATCGGCCCGGTGCTCGGCGGCCTGCTGCTCACCCACTTCTGGTGGGGCTCGGTCTTCCTGATCAACGTTCCGGTGACGGTCGCGGGCGTGGTCGCCTCGCTGATCCTGGTCCCCGAGTCGCGCAACCCCGCGCCCGGCAAGATCGACTACGTCGGCGTGCTCGCCTCGATCATCGGCCTGGTCCTGCTCGTCTACGGCATCGTGCAGGGCGGCGACGGCGAGTCGTGGGGCAGCCTCGGCGTCCTCGGCCCGACGCTCGGCGGCCTGGTCGTGCTCGCCCTGTTCGCCTGGTACGAGAGCCGTATCGAGCACCCGTCGCTCGACGTGCGGCTGTTCAAGAACCGCAGCCTTCGGCCTCCGTCGGCTCGATCGCGCTGCTGTTCTTCGGCATGGGCGGCGTCTACTTCTTCACCAGCTTCTACCTGCAGAACGTCCGCGGCTACAGCCCGCTTGAGGCCGGCCTGCTCGCGGTGCCGTTCGCGGTCGGCCAGTTCATGATGGCGCCGCGCAGCGCCGCGCTCGTGCCCGGTTCGGGGTGCGCGCGGTCATGGTCGCCGGCATGCTCGCCAACGCGCTCGCGATCGGCGGCTGGGTGCTCCTAGGCACCGACCACGCCGATCTGGCTCGTCGCGGTGCTGTTCTTCGTCCAGGGCGCCGGCCTCGGCCTCGCCGTCCCGGCCGCGACCTTCGAGCGTGATGCAGGCGCTGCCGCGCGAGCGGGCAGGCGCCGGGCTCCGCGCTGACCAACACCGCCCGCCAGGTCGCGGTCGCGCTCAGCGTGGCGGTGCTCGGCTCCATCCTTCCTCGGCGTACCGCTCCTCGCTCTACCCGACGCTGTCGGCGCTCCCCGCGGCGGCGCGGAACGCCGCGGGCTCGTCCATCACCGCCACCCAGGCGGTCGCGGCCCAGCTCGGCCACGCCGGCCAGTTCCTGCTGGCCCCGGCCAACGTGGCGTTCGTGGACGCCATGCGGATCACCACCGCCATCGCCGCGGCCCTCGCCATCATCGGCGGCTTCGCGGTGCTTCGCTGGATGCCTGGCCGCCCGCGGCCTACCATCGAGGAACTGGTAGCCGCCGAGGTGGCGGCCGCCGAGCGTGAGCTCGAGGCGGGCGGCCTGCCCGAGCGTCCCGAGCTGTCGGAACGGTAAGTCCAGCCGCCGGCCGGGCAGGTAAGTCAAGTCAACAAGCCAAGTCCGAACGGAGGAGGGTTCCCGCCATGCGCACTCATGACAGTCACGTCACCGAAGACGGGCTCCCGAGGCGTCACCGGGAAGCTCTGCCACCGACGCCCTCGTCGCGGGACGCGTCCCGCGCCGAACGTCCGCGTCGCCCCGGTCGCCCGCGCCCGCACGGCAAGGAAGGCCGGCGACTGCCAGGCGACGCCCGGGCCAGGCGTCGGCGCCTGGACTGCGCGTGCCGAGCGCGACGCGACGGGAGCAAGCCCCCGACGCCGCGCGAGGCGCCGCGCGCGCCCGGCCGGCCGCGCAGCGAGCGGGCCGAGCAGGCGATCATCGACGCGACGATCGAGGCGCTCGGCGAGCGCGGCATCGACGGCGTGCACTGCGAGGACGTCGCGGCCCGGGCCGGCGTCGGCAAGGCGACGCTCTACCGCCGCTGGCAAGGCAAGGAAGACCTGCTGATCGCCGCGTTCGCGGCGATGCGGCGCCCGCTGCCAGAGCCGCGCGGCGAGTCGGTCCGCGCGGACCTGATCGCCCTGCTCACCGTGGTCGCGGCCGACGCCGACGACCCGCGCTACGCGCAGCAGTACGCGCTGCTGCACGGCGCGGGGAGCGCTACCCGCGGCTCGTCGCCCGCTACCAGGAGCGGGTCGTCGAGCCGAGGCGCGACCTGGTGCGCGCGGTGCTGCGCCGCGGCATCGAGACCGGCGAGCTCCGCCCTGACATCGACGTCGAGGTCGCGATGCTCCTGCTTACCGGCGCCGTGATGGCCCGCGGCAAGCACGACCCGACCCCGGCCGCCCCCGGCTTCGTGGACCGCGCGGTCGACGAGCTGCTGCGCGGGATCGCGGCCGATCGCCCTGACCCGTCGCCCCCGCTGCCGGTCCGCGCGCTGACCGGCCCGGTCACTCGCCGGGCGGCGGGCGCCTCCGGCCGCCCGCGTAGGCGCTGACCAGCCGGGCGACCAGCGTGGCGAGGAAGACCTGCCCGGCCATGGCCTCGAGCACCGCGAGCGCACGTCCGAGGCTGCCCGCGGCGGTGAAATCGCCGTAGCCCAGCGTGGTCAGCGTGGTGAAGCTGAAGTACTGGAGCGTCTGGGTGTTCACCGGCTGGCCGTCCGCGAAGAACGGCCCGGAGACCAGGTACCCGAGCGCACCGAAGAAGGAAGCGAACATCAGCCCGATCAGCAGGTACGTGCTCAGCGCCGCGTAGATGCTCTGCGCCGTGACCTGCTCAAGGCGGACCACGCGGTCGATGATGACCACCACTGCCAGCAGCAGTACCAGGCCGTTCCAGATGCTGGCGATCCCCTCGGCTTGTGTGTTTGCCGACGTCGCGCCGATGCCGGCCGCGACCGCGGTCACCAGCGTGGCGACGATGGCCAGCACGTTGCCCCGCCGCCGCAGCCCGGCGTGTCGCACGGCGAGCAGGGCGATCGCGACGACGAGGCCCACGTGGAGCGCCTCGGCCCATTGCTGTGCGTCACCGCCGAGAGGAGGTAAGCGGCGACCAGGGTGACGAGAAGAAGGCCGTACCTGGCCTCCGGGCCGGTTTGCTCGCCCTGCGTCATGAACGCAAGCAAAGCAGGCCGCGGCGGCCTCCAGGCCACCCGGGACGGGTGAGCCGAGACACGTCACCTCTCTTGGGTGATGTGAGCCGTCGCGGCGTGCGGTGATGCTGGGCCCGTACGCCGGATAGTCCCGGCGCGTGCCCGGACACACGAGCGAACGGTGGACGGCATGACGTACGAGGAGCAGCGTCGACTACAGCAGGCGGAAACCGGAGTGAGTTGGCGCCGGTGGGGGCCGTATCTCACCGAGCGCCAGTGGGGAACCGTCCGTGAGGACCCCACCCACGGGGAAAACACCTGGGGAGCGTTCCCCTTCGACCAGGCGGGTACCGCGCCTACCGGGGGGCGAGGAAGGGCTGGCGGGCATCAGCGACGATAAGCAGCTGCTGTGCCTGGCGCTGAGCCTGTGGAACGAGCGCGATCCGGTCCTCAAGGAGCGCCTTTTCGGTCTGACGAATTCTCAGGGCAATCACGGCGAGGACGTCAAGGAGTGTTATTTCTACCTCGACGCCACGCCGACTTCTTCGTACCTGAAGATGCTGTACAAGTACCCGCAGCGGGAATATCCGTACGCCGACCTGGTCGCGACCAACGGGGCGCGGGGAAAGCACGAAGCGGAATACGAGCTGCTCGACACGGGGATCTTCGACGACAACCGCTACTTCGACGTGTTCGTGGAGTACGCGAAGGCCTCGCCCGAGGACGTCCTCATGCAAGTCACCGTGCATAACCGGGGTCAGGACGAGGCCCGGCTGCACGTGCTGCCCACCCTGTGGTTCCGGCACACCTGGTCCTGGGCCGGCGGTGCGGAGGAACCCCTGCTGCGCAGCGACAGCGGCCTTTCCGGTTCAGCGCCGTGCGGGCCGAGCACAGTGAACTGGGCTCGCGGTGGCTCTACGCCGAGCAGCCGGTGCCGGTGCTGATGACCGGGAACGAGACGAACAACGAGCGCGTATTCGGCTCGCCGAACGACACGCCCTTTGTCAAGGACGGCATCGAGCGGGCCGTGGTGCACGGCGAAAGCGGGACGGTCAACCCGGACGGCACCGGAACCAAGGCCGCGCTGCACCACATCCTGGTCGTCCCGGCCGGGGGAAGCGCGACCATCCGCCTGCGGCTGACCGACACGCAGTCGCCGACCCCGTTCGATGGCTTCGACGAGCTGATGAACACAAGGCGCGGCGAGGCGGACGATTTCTACGCCGCGTACTGGCAGGCAATCTCAGCGAGGAAGACCGGCTGGTCGGCCGTCAGGCGCTGGCCGGCATGCTGTGGTCGAAGCAGTACTACGCGTTCGACGCGGAGCGCTGGCTCATCGAGCACGGGTCCGATCCGCTGTCGCCCGATCCGGGGCTGCGTAACCACGACTGGCGGCACATGACGGCGCAGGACATCATCTCCATGCCGGACAAGTGGGAGTACCCGTGGTTCGCGGCCTGGGACCTCGCCTTCCACACGGTGGCCCTCGCCGCCGTCGACATCGCGTTCGCCAAGCAGCAGCTGGAATTGCTGCTCGACCACCGCTACCTGCACCCGAACGGGCAGATCCCGGCCTACGAGTGGAACTTCAGCGACGTCAACCCGCCGGTGCACGCGTGGGCGACCTGGTTCGTGTACGAGCTGGAAAAGGCGACGACGGGGAAGGGCGACCGGCCCTTCCTCGAGCGGTCCTTCGGCAAGCTCATGCGGAACTTCGGGTGGTGGCTGAACCGCAAGGACGCGGACAACCGCAACATCTTCCAGGGCGGGTTCCTTGGCCTGGACAACATCGGCGTGTTCGACCGCAGCGCGCCGCTGCCGGGCGGCGGCCGGATCGACCAGGCCGACGGGACCGCCTGGATGGCGCTGTACTGCCAGAACATGTTCCAGATCGCGATGGAGCTGGCCCGGGAGAACCCGGTGTACGAAGAGCAGGCGCAGGCGCTGCTTGAGAACTGGGCCTGGATCGCCGCCGCGACCAACCACGTCGGCCCCCAGCAGGTCGGGCTGTGGGACGAGGAAGACGGCTTCTTCTACGACGTGCTGCGACGGCCGGACGGCAGTTCCATTCCGCTGAAGGTGCGCTCCCTCGTCGGGCTGATGCCGCTGGTCGCCGCGACCGTCATCAGCGGCGAGATGCGCAACGACTTTCCCGGGCTGGTGCACAGCGTCGTCGAATCCCTGGACCGTCACCCGGCGCTGACCGCCGCACTGCCCGGCCGCGGACGAGCAGCGGAACACGACCGGCCCGGTCGTGTTCGCCCTCTTCAACGAGGAACGGCTGCGCCGGATCCTCGCCCGGATGCTCGATGAACAGGAATTCCTCGGACCGCACGGCATCCGCGCCATCTCCAGGTGGCACGCCGAGCATCCGTACGTGCTGAACCTGGACGGGCAGGACTACAGCGTCCGCTACCTCCCGGCCGAGTCCGACACCGGCATGTTCGGCGGCAACTCCAACTGGCGCGGACCGGTCTGGGCCCCGATCAACCTCATGCTCATCCGGGGCCTGCTGAACCTGCATGAGTACTACGGCGACACGTTCACGGTCGAATGCCCGACCGGCTCGGGACAGCAGATGAACCTGTACCAGGTCGCGAACGAGATCAGCGAACGGCTCGTCAGCACCTTCCGCCGGGACGCCGACGGGCGCCGGCCGATCCACGGGGGCCAGGAGATCCTGCAGACCGACCCGCACTGGCGCGACCTGCTGCTGTTCTACGAGTACATCCACGGCGACAACGGCGCCGGCATCGGCGCCAGCCACCAGACCGGCTGGACCGGCACGATCGGGGTGCTCCCGCTGCTCTTCCGGGGCACGATTGCCAGCGGGATCCGCGCGGGCAACATCCCGGCTCCGCGCACCGCGGAAAGCGCGGCCCAGGCAGCGGAGCAAACGGGGGTGGCCCGATGACCGGGTGGCCGGACAAGCCGGTTATCTACGAGGTGAACACGGCGGTCTGGCTGGCCGAGCTGACGCGGGCGGCGGGGGCGCCGGTGACCCTGGGCAGCGTGACCGATTCCGGCTGGGACGCCATCACGCCGGCCGGCGCGGACGCGGTCTGGCTGATGGGCGTCTGGGAGCGCAGCCCGGCCGGCCTCGAGCTGGCGCGGGCCAACGCGGGACTGCTCGAGTCGTTCCGTGAGGCACTTCCCGACCTGCAGGACCAGGACATCATCGGATCGCCCTACTGCGTGCACCGCTACGTGGCCGATGAGCGGTTCGGCGGCCCGGCCGGGCTGGCCGCCGCGCGCGCCGCGCTCGCCGCCCGCGGCGTCCGGCTGATCCTGGACTACGTGCCCAACCATGTCGCGCCCGATCACCCATGGGTCACCGAGCACCCGGAGTTCTTCATCCAGGGAGACGACGACGACGTCAAAGCGGATCCGGCTGGCTGGCTGCAGGTAGCCGGGCACGTGCTCGCGCACGGCCGCGATCCTTATTTCCCGCCGTGGCCGGACGTCGTGCAGCTGAACGCGTTCGCGGCGGCGGCCCGCGCGGCGACCGCGGCCACCCTGAATGACATCGCTGACCAGTGCGACGGAATCCGCTGCGACATGGCCATGCTGATGTTCAACGACATCTTCGCGAAAACCTGGGGGAGCCGGGCCGGGCAGCGGCCGGACGAGGAGTTCTGGCCAGTCGTCATCGCCGAGCTGCGCGCGCGGCACCCGGACACCGTGCTGATCGCTGAGGCGTACTGGGACACGGAGTGGACGCTGCAGCAGCAAGGCTTCGACTTCTGCTACGACAAGCGGCTCTACGACCGGATCCTCGAGCAGAACCCGTCCGACGTGCACGGGCACCTGCTCGCCGACTTGAGTTACCAGTGGCGCATGCTGCGCTTCCTCGAGAACCACGACGAGCCGCGGATAGCCGACAAGCTGCCTGCCCTCCTCCAGCGAGCGGCGGCGGTCACCATCGCGACCCTGCCCGGCGCGACCTTGTGGCACGAGGGGCAGTTCGAGGGGCGGCGCGTTCGCGTGCCGGTCTTCCTCGACCGGCGGCCCGACGAGCCGCCGGACCAGGAGCTGGCCGCCTGGTACCGCAACCTGGTCCGCCAGGTCGGCGAGCACCGGGTGCGGACCGGTGCCTGGCAGCTGCTCCAGGCCGCCGGCTGGCCCGACAACCAGTCCGCGCAGAACCTGATCGCTTGGTGCTGGACACCGGGTGACGACGCCGGCGATGTCCGGCGGCACGTGGTCGTGGTCAACCTCGCCCAGGCGGCGGCGCAAGCCCAGATCGCGCTGCCGTGGACGGACCTGCCCGGCCGTTCCTGGAGGCTGACCGACCTGCTCAGCGGGGAGGACTTCATCCGCGACGGCGGCGAGCTGGCCAGCCCGGGGCTGTACGTTGACCTCCAGCCGGGGCAGTTCTACCTGCTGGCGGTCGATGCCGGGTAGCGGCGCCGGCCTGGGTCCGTCGCGGCGGACCCGGGCCGGGTCACGGCTGCCGGCGGCTAGCCGGGCCGGCCTCCCGCCAGCGGCTGGTGATCGGCAGCCGCCGGTCGCGACCGAAGTTCTTCACGGTGATCTTCGGCCCCGGCGGGTACTGGCGCCGCTTGTACTCGGCCAGGTCGACGAGCCGGATCACCCGCTGGACGAGGGCCGGATCGTGGCCCGCCGCGATCAGCTCGGCCGAGCCCATGTCCTTTTCCACGTAGTCGTCAAGCAGCGCGTCCAGCACCGCGTAGTCCGGCAGCGAGTCGGTGTCGAGCTGACCGGGGGCAAGCTCCGCCGACGGCGGCTTGTCGATCGAGTTGGCCGGGATCGGGGGTTTAAGTCCCAGCCGCGTCGGCCTCCGCGTTCCGCCACCGCGCCAGGTCCCAGACGAGGGTCTTGAGCACGTCCTTGATCGGTCCGAAGCCGCCCGCCGAGTCACCGTACAGGGTCGAGTACCCGGTGGCGATCTCGCTCTTGTTGCCGGTGGTGAGCACGAGGTGGCCCTCGTTGTTGGACACCGCCATGTTGATCACGCCGCGCACCCGGGACTGCAGGTTCTCCGCCGGCAGCCCGGACACGGGGAAGTCGCCGAGCCCGTCCCTGAACGCGTCCACGATCGACTGGATGGCGATCGTGCGCGCGTTGATTCCCTGCCGCTCCACGAGGTCCTCGGCATCGGTCACCGAATGGTCGGACGACCACTTGCTCGGCATGAGGATCACGTGGACGTTCTCCGGCCCGACCGCGTCGGCCGCGATGGTGGCGACCAGCGCCGAGTCGATCCCGCCGGACAGCGCCAGCAGCACGGACCTGAACCCGTTCTTCCGCACGTAGTCCGCCGTGCCGAGCACCAGCGCGGCGTACACCTCGGCGAGGTCGTCAAGCCGCGGCCAGAACGGCCCGGCCTCCCCGGCCGGGCCACCTTCGCCGCCCGGCATTTCCGAAATATCGCCCGCGGGCGGGGGCACCTCCGCCAGCGCCACCCGCTCGATGACGATCGCGGTCCCGTCGCCCGCGTCCACGGCCTCCCCGGCACCGGACGAATGCGGCAGCGACCCGCCGGCCGTCGGCTGAATGTCGCGTTCTCCGGCGACGACCTCGGGTCCCGCCCCGGCCGACGGCAGCTCGAGGTCGGCGATGATGAGCGCCTCCTCGAACTGCGGCCCGCGCGCCAGCAGCTCACCCGTCGCGGACACGAGGATGGAGTCACCGTCGAAGACGAGCTCGTCCTGGCCGCCGACCAGGTTGCAGTACGCCAGCGCGGCGCCGGCCTCGCGCGCCCGCCGCCGCACAAGGTCGAGCCGCACGTCGTCCTTGCCCCGCTCGTACGGCGACGCGTTCGGCACCACGAGCAGCGCGGCGCCCGCGTGCCTGCACACCGCCACCGGCCCGCCTTCCTGCCACAGGTCCTCGCAGATCGCGACCGCGACGTCCACGGCCTCGCCGTCTCCGCTCTCCCCGTCGGTCACGGAAACCGGCACGCGGAACACCGGCAGCGTGTTCCCCGGCACGAAGTAGCGGTACTCATCGAACACGCCGTAATTGGGCAGGTGGTGCTTGGCCGAGGTGATGACGACCCGCCCGCCGTGCAGCACCGCCGCCGCGTCGAGCGGTGCCCCGGCGGGCAGCCCGGTCCGCGGCGCGAGCCCGGACAGCCGGTCCAGGTAACCCACGACCACGGCGACCCCGCCGAGCCCCTCGACGTTCAGCCGCTCGGCCACGTCCCGCACCGCGGCGATCGAGGCCTCCACGAACGACGCCCGCAGCGCGAGGTCCTCCACGGGATACCCGGTCACCGCCATTTCCGGAAATACCACGACCCGCGCCCCGCGCGCGGCCGCGCGCCGCGTCCACTCGACGACGATCTCGGCGTTCCCCGCCAGGTCCCCGACGGTAGCGTTCACTTGCGCAAGCCCAACCCGCAACATCACCACATACCAAGCTTAGGTCCCCCCGCCAACCCGGCTACCTGGGCTACCCGGTAGCCGTGCTTGTGCGGCGCCTCCGCCGACGCGTCGGCGGTTCCATTCCAGGAGGCCATTTCCAAGTTCTATGCGCGTCCCGGCGATTAGGCTTCGATTAACTTGCCGATCCGTCGAATCAGCGAGGTCAGGTGCGCCATCGGCGTAACGTGAATCGCTCATCTCCCCGAGGGCCCCAGGAGAGTGCCTCTCCTCGGCGACATCGACCGCTCGAAAACGCCACGGGAACCATTCCTTGTGACATATCGTCACTTTTAGTGGACGACACCATATTTTCAGGGGACGACACAATATGAGGTGATGTATGCGGACACACCTCCCCACCATGACGACGGCGGCCCGTCGCCTACCGCAGCGTGCGGCCTGGCGGTCCCGCTGGCTTGAGTTCAGCGCGCTCGTGCTGATCACGGGCGTGCTCGTCGACTGCCTCACGCGCCCGTGGAACCAGCCGCCGATGCTCGACCCGCTGCTCGCCGTTCCGCCCGCCCTGGCCGGCATCGGCGCCGCCACGGTGCGCAGGCCGGTCACCTACGGCGCGCTTAGCCTGCTCGCCGCCATCGCCGTCGCCGCGAAACCGACCGAGTTCGCGGGCTGGCTGCCGCTCGCGACGATTTTCACCGTGGTCGTCATCACGGCGGTGGCCACCGCGGGCACGGCCGCCAGCGTGCGCCAGGAACAGCGGATCGCCGAGGTCAGGTCCGTCGCCGAGGCGGCGCAGCGCGCGGTGCTCCGCCCGCCGCCGCCGCGCCTCGGCCCGCTCGGCTTCGACGTCGCGTACGTCGCCGCCGCCGCGGAGGCGAAGGTGGGCGGCGACCTGTACGAGGCGGTCGCGACCCGCGAGCACGGCATCCGGGTGATCATGGGCGACGTGCGGGGCAAGGGCCTCGGCGCGGTCGAGCTGGCGGCCGACGTGCTTGGCATGTTCCGCGAGCAGGCGCACGAGGCGTGCACGCTGGCCGGGCTCGCGGCGCGGCTCGACGCGGGGCTCGGCCGGGGACTTGGCCGGCACGAGGAGTTCGTCACCGCGCTGCTCGTCGAGATCAACCCGGAATCGGGGGTGACCTCGATTTTCAACTGCGGCCATCCCGCGCCGCTGCTGATCGCCGCGGCCCGCGACGAGGCCGCGGCCAGGCACGTGACCCCCCTGGAAGTGCCGGCGCCCGCGCCGCCGCTCGGCCTGCTCGCCCTGGGCGACTCCTCCGGCGCGCAGCTGGCCCATGCCTTGCGACCGGACGACCAGCTGCTGCTTTACACCGACGGCGTCACCGAGGCGCGCGACGCCCGGCGGGCGTTCTACCCGCTGCCCGAGCGGGTCGCCGTCCTGGCGGCCAAGGCGGCGGCAAGCCAGACGGGGGGCAAGGCGGTGCTCAAGCCGGTCTCCAGCGCCGGCGGCCGCCAGGCCCAGAGCCAGACCCTGCTCGACCTGGTCCGCGCCGACCTGCACAAGCACGTCGGCGCCCCGCTCGACGACGACGCGGCCCTCCTCCTGGTCCAGGCCCCCGTGGCCTCGCCGGCCGACCAGGTCGCGGCCACCTCGGCGGCGGGTGCGCGTATCGCCAATGCGAGCTAGAAGTCCTGCTGCTCAGGCAAGATCCCTTCGACCGGCTGACCCTCGCGCTTGCTTGCAGCCGATCGGAACTCTGGGAGAGTCGAGGCATCGATCGTGATGTCGAACGGCGCAGGCACTACCAGCGTTCCCCCGTCGGGGCCCGCGTGGACCGTCTCGATCCTCCTGTAGCCCTGCTCGCCGGGCTCTGACATCAGTGTGATCGTCATCGGTTGAGTGAACCTATCCACGAGCAGGTACAGCGGTATCCCCGCCCTGGCGCACTTCAGAGGCTTGACTTCCCGGTCCTGCCGGATGCTCGACGGCGAGCAGATCTCCGCCACGAGAAGTGTCTGGTCGTGCGGCACCACGGACCGCTCGTCCGGGATCGCGTCAGGATCTCTGGCGATGATGTAGTCCGGCTCAATGATGTCGCCGTCAGGAGGTAGCGGCAGGTCCGCACCAGGCGTTGGATCCCACCCGTTTTCTTGGCATACCGGGTCGAACCCGCGAATGACCCACATCACCGCCCGTTCGTGCCAGTGCGCCGGCTTCGGACTCACCTCGATCCGCCCGTCCAGCAGCTCGACCCGATGCCTGGGGCCAAGGTCAAGCGTCCAGAAAAGCTCCTCAAGCGCCCGTAGGTCGTCCTCTTCGTCTGGCGTCCTGCGATACCGGCCGCCAACGGGCGCGCTGTCAGCGTCTGACCATGATTCCTTGCGGCTGGCCGCCTGCTCGATGCGCGGTACCTCCATGACAACCATGATCCCACCATCTCCTTAGATTCCACAGTGGCTCCCAGACTTCAGTGTGAGGGGTATTTAAAGAAGTCACTACGGAATATAGCGACGGTCGCCGACATTCCGTGGAAAAGCATGACCGATCTGCCCGTTACGCCCGGAAGATCCAATGTAAATTGTTTATGTCATAACCGCATCAAGTTGCGATTGGCAACCCGTTGCCAGTCGCAATCCGAAGGTCGGGAGCGGCCAATAAGATTAATCCTTTCCTCGGCCCAATCTTTGAGGCTCATTTCCGGCATCGGCCAGGATTCCGGATCATGCCCGTCGCCCTTTCCGGTACCTGGCAGGACTCTAGATCGTGTCCGTCGCCGCCAGACACGTGGCCTCGTGCGCCACGGAGACCAGAATATTCTGGCCTTGTGGCACCCGTGCACGCTTCTAGTGTCCTTGTGGCGCCCTGGCCGGCAATCGTCTGGCCTTGTGGCACCCGGACGCATATCCGATGCTGGCCTTGCGGGCCACGCGGCCAGAATTCCGGGCATGCTTCATGATTGTGTTATTTTTGCGCGTCATAGACGCGCAAAAATAACACAATCATGGCGGACGAGGGCGCGGCGGCAATGATCGCGCCCGGTTTGCGGCAAATGCGGCGCGTGCTGTTAGCAAAGGCGCGTGCTTAGCAAAGAGGGATCCACGGACCTCTCGGCCCGGGCCGCCCGGGCCGACCGCATCCGAAACCTGGCCGCGTCCGCGCCCGCACCAGGACCTGGCCGCGCGGCCCGCGCCGCGTCGGCCACGGTTCCCGGCCACCCGCTAGCCGTGCCGATCCCGTTCAACGGCAACGAGGTCATCACGTCGTCAACGCCGCTGGCCAAGCCTGCACCCGTCCCCGCGCCCGCGCGTGACGTGATCGCCACGCTTCGGGAACCGCGCACGGTACCGCTACGACAACGACATGGCTTGACGTATCGTCTTTGCCGCCCTTAGTGCGGTATGTAGGGGGTATGCGGATGCACCTCCGCGGCGGTGCCCGCGAACGGATCGAGACGGCGGCGCCGTCGCGTCAACCGGGCGCCTGGCGGGCGCGCTGGCTTGAGCTGGCGACGCTCGTCGCGGCCGCCGCGGCCGCGGTCGTCTGCCTCACCAAGGTCTGGCCGAGCCCGCTCGAGCTTGTCCCGCTGCTCGCCGTCCCGCCCGCGCTCGCGGGCATCGGCGCCCGCACCATCATGCGCCCCCTCGCCTATGGCGCCGTCGCCGCGGCGGCCGCGGTCATCGTCGACGCTGTCCTCAGCGGCGGCATCACGGTCACGCAGGGCCCGCACGAGCTGCCGCTCGCCACCGTCGGCGCGGTGGCGGTCACCACCGTGCTCAGCGCGACGGGCGCCATCGCCGCCGACCGCAGGGCGACCCCCGACCAGGCGCAGCACGAGCAGCAGATCGCCAACGTCGCGTCGGTCGCGGAAGCCGCGCAGCGCGCCGTCCTGCGCCCCCTTCCCGAGCAGCTCGGCCCGCTCAAGCTCGGCGTCGTCTACCTGGCCGCCGCCGCCGAGGCGCGGGTGGGCGGCGACCTCTACGAGGTGACGTACACCGAGACTCACGGCATCCGGCTGATCATCGGTGACGTGCGCGGCAAGGGCCTCGGCGCGGTCGAAGTCGCCGCGGACATCATCGGCCGGTTCCGCGAGGTCGCCCACGGCGTGGGCACGCTCAACGAGGTCGCCTACCGCCTCGATGCCGGCCTGTCCCGCCGCTGGGGTCAGTACGAGGAGTTCGTGACCGCCCTGCTCGCCGAGATCGACCCGGACCGGGGCAAGCTGACCATCCTCAACTGCGGCCACCCGCCGCCGCTGCTCATCTCGCCGGAGGACGGCGTGACCGTGCTCGAGGTGCGCGCGCCGGCGCCGCCGCTCGGCCTCATCACGCTCGGCAGCGACGCGGGGGCGAAGCAGGTCTACCTCTTCAAGCCGAACGACCAGCTGCTCCTCTACACCGACGGCGTCACCGAGGCGCGGGACGCGAGCAGGGAGTTCTACCCGCTGGACGAGCGGGTGAAGGCCCTCGCGCCGAAGGCACGGCCCAGGCTGACCAAGGCGGGCAAGCTCCGCGCGAACGGCACCGCGCCGACCCTGCTTGACCTGGTCCGCGACGACCTGCTGCGGTACGTCGGCGCGCCGCCGGACGACGACGCGGCGCTGCTGCTCGTCCGCGCGCCGGCTGCCTGGCCGGGCGTGCCGGGCGCCGCTCGGTAGGCCGGGCGCGGCCAGGCAAGCGGCCGCGAACTGATCACCCGAACGTAACCGGGAGGAAACGCGGTCACCGGAGCCGCCGGGTACCGTGGCTTGACCGGCGGCACCGGGTATCAGTTTGGGTGCCCAGACGGCGCGGTAACAGCGACAAGCGTTTAAGGTGATACCCGTGGACAGGCAGGAAGAATTCGTGCTGCGCACGCTCGAAGAGCGGGATATTCGTTTTGTCCGGCTCTGGTTCACCGACGTGCTCGGCGCACTCAAGTCCGTCGCTGTCGCCCCTGCGGAGCTCGAGGGCGCGTTCGCGGACGGCATCGGCTTCGACGGCTCGGCGATCGAGGGCTTCGCCCGCGTGCACGAGTCCGACATGATCGCGCGGCCCGACCCGTCGACGTTCCAGCTGCTGCCCTGGCGCGGCGAGTACCCCGGCGTGGCCCGCATGTTCTGCGACATCCTGCTGCCGGACGGCTCGCCGAGCTACGCCGACCCGCGCTGGGTGCTCAAGCGCAACCTGTCGAAGGCCAGCGAGATGGGCTTCACCTTCTACACGCACCCGGAGATCGAGTTCTTCCTGCTCAGGGAGCGCCCGGAGATCGGGTCCACGCCCGTCCCGGTCGACTCTGGCGGCTACTACGACCACACCCCGCACAGCATCGCGCACGACTTCCGCCGCAGCTCCATCACGATGCTTGAGCAGATGGGCATCAGCGTCGAGTACAGCCACCACGAGAGCGCTCCCGGCCAGCAGGAGATCGACCTGCGCTACGCCGACGCGCTGACGACGGCGGACAACATCATGAGCTTCCGCCTCGTAATGAAGGAAGTCGCGATCGAGCAGGGCGTCTGGGCGACCTTCATGCCCAAGCCGTTCACCGAGTACCCCGGCTCTGGCATGCACACGCACATCTCGCTCTTCGAGGGTGACCAGAACGCGTTCTTCGAGGCGGGAGCCGAGTTCCAGCTCTCCAAGACGGCCCGCGCCTTCATCGCCGGCCTGCTGAGGCACGCGCCGGAGATCACCGCGGTCTGCAACCAGTGGGTCAACTCCTACAAGCGCCTCTGGGGCGGCGAGGAACGCACCGCGGGGGCCGGCGGCGAGGCACCCGCCTACGTCTGCTGGGGCCACAACAATCGCTCCGCCCTGGTCCGCGTCCCCATGTACAAGCCGCAGAAGGGCAATTCCACCAGGCTCGAATTCCGCTCGGTGGACGCCGCCTGCAACCCGTACCTGGCCTTCTCGGTCATGCTGGCCGCCGGCCTGAAGGGCATCGAGAAGGACTACGAGCTCCCGCCCGGCGCCGAAGACGATGTATGGGCCCTCACCAGCGCGGAGCGGCGCGCCATGGGCATCAAGCCGCTGCCCGCCGACCTGAACGAGGCGATCAAGGTCATGGAGCAAAGCGACCTGGTGGCCGAGGCCCTGGGCGAGCACGTCTTCGACTTCTTCCTCCGCAACAAGCGCGAGGAATGGGCCGACTACCGCCGCCAGGTAAGCCGCTTCGAACTAGACCGCTACCTCCCCATGCTCTAAGGGGCAAGCGGGATGTCGTAGACCGGCTCCCGGCCGTAGGCCACGAATCCCGCCCGTCGCAGGATCGGCCCGGAAGTATCGATCTTCCCCTTCACCAGGGCCATCGTCGCGCCGTGGGCCACCGCGTACGCGAGCCGCGCGTCGAGCAACGCCCGGTAAACCCCCTGTCCGCGCGCGGACGGCACCACAACCCCGCCCCACAGCCGCGCGACGCCGTCCACCATCGTGAGTCCGCCGGAACCGCACGGCAGGCCGTCGACGTAGGCCACGAGCATGCCGCCGTCCCCGGCGGGAACGCTGGCCGCGTCCCGCGCCGCGTCCGCCTCGATCCGGTCGTCGGGCGGCAGCGCGCCGCCGAAGCCGGTGACGCCCACCGCCGACGCGTCCCGCGCGGTCTCGACGTCCGTCGCCCACCGGACCTGCACGTCGACCGAAGCTGGCGGCAGCGCCGGCCCGCCCGCCCGCAGGTCGCACGCCAGCACGTCGACCGAGAGCTGAAGGGCGGCGCCGCGGGCGGCAAGCTCGGCCGGCAGTTCCGCGGGGCTGTCGAGCCGCACCTCCCAGCGGAGCCTGGGCACGCCGAAGCCCCGCGCCCGGTCGAGCACCGCGTCGACCGCGGTGCCGAGCGACCCGGACGGCCGGAAGCTCAGGACGGACAGCTGGTGATCGAAGTAGTCGGGCAGCCGGGCGAGCTTGTACTGCGCGTCTTCGACAACGGTGGCGTTGTCGGGAATCCACACCCAGGCGTTGCTCGCCGCGGCGACGGACTCGGCGGTCAGTGGCATGACGGCATCGTAAACGCAGCCAGGTCACGACGGGCTGACCGAGATTGAGCCCAGGTCGGAGCTCGCGCTGATCGAGTGCGCGGTGTCGCCGCTCCGCCGCACGGTGACGGTCGAGGTTCCGACGATCGTGTGCGTGCTCAGCCGGTACCCCACCGATCCGGGCACGGTGAGAGTGATCGGCCCGACGTTGGTCGTGGCGGTCAGCGTGCGCGGCGCGACCGAGAACGTGGCCACGACTCCGCCGGCGTTGGACTTGAACGAGGCGACCGCGGAGCGCATGTCGACGGCCGTGATCAGCCCGGCGTCCGCGCGTGCGGTCACCGTACCGGCGAGGGAGGTCAGCGTGACCTGGCCGGTTCCCGTCGCGACCGTCACGGAGACGCTCGCCGGGACCTGGACGGCATACGAAACGCCGCACAATGGCTCACCCGGGCACGAATAGGACAGTGTCAGCGTCGTCCCGTGCAGCGCGTGCGCGACGGTCGGGGGCTTGCCCGAGTAGGACAGCTGCTGTGAGGCGGCAACGGTAGACCGGGATGATCCCGTTACGTCGATGGACCCGCTGCCCCCGTTGATGACCACGGCCGTGACCCGCGCCGAGACCGTGAACACGGCGGCAGGCGGGTTGTGCGAACCCGCACCGACCTTCCCGAGGGCCCCGCACCCGGCTAGCAGTGGGAGTGCGGCCAGCAGCGTCAGGATGGCATGGCGCTGGGTGACTGCGGTGAACCGCGCAACTGGGGGCATATCCCTAGATTCTTTCCGCTGCGCCCGCCGCCCGCAATCACCGGCTGAGCCCACCGCCTGAGCCCACCGCCCGGGCCTCGCCTAGTTCGCCGCCTAGTCCTCATGGTGATGACCCGCCTGGGCGTTAAGACTGATACCAGTGGGCCACGGGACCAAGCAGACGGGCCGCCACTTTGGCACTGTGGCCCACTAGCCCGCACACCCGGTAGGAATGGGTCGCCGGTGTAACTGCCGACACCGGCGGCCCATCCGGGCCGCTGACGGGCTGCGAACGGACTAGTCCTCGTACCGCCCGCCGAGGTACTTCGCGAGGAACCGCTCGGCCGTCGCGTAGAACTTGATCCGGTTCTCCGGCTTGGCGAACCCGTGGCCCTCGTCGGGGAAGAGCATGTACTCGTGGTCGATCCCCGCCTCGGTCAGCGCGGCCACGATCTGCTCGGACTCCGCCTGCTTCACCCGCGGGTCGTTGGCGCCCTGCGCGATCAGCAGCGGGATCTTGATGTCACGGGCCCGGGACAGCGGCGACCGCGACCACAGGAACTCCGCGTCGGTTTCCGGGTTGCCGACCCGCCGGTACAGCTGCGCGATCATCGGCGCCCAGTACGGCGGGATGGTCTCGAGCAGCGTCTTCAGGTTGGACGGCCCGACGATGTCGACCGCGCAGCAGAACACGTCCGGCGTGAACGCCGCCCCGACCAGCGCCGCGTACCCGCCGTAGGAGCCGCCGTAGATGGCCACCCTGGACCGGTCCGCCCAGCCCTGGGCGACGGCGTGCTCCACGGCGTCGACCAGGTCGTCGTGCATCTTGCCGCCCCACTCCCGGTCGCCGGCGGCGACGAAGGCCTTCCCGTACCCGGTGGAGCCGCGGTAGTTCACCTGGACGCACAGGTACCCGCGGTTGGCGAGCCACTGCGCCTCCGGGTTGTACCCCCAGGTGTCGCGCACCTGCGGCCCGCCGTGCACGTCGACCACGGCGGGCAGCCCGGTCCGGCCGAGGCCCGGCGGGAACGTCAGGTACCCGTGAATGAGCAGCCCGTCGCGGGCGTGGAAGGAGAACGGCTCCATCGGCGCGAGTTCGTAGCCGTCGAGCGCGGGCCGCGCGGAGAACAGCAGCCGGCCCGTCTTCGTGACCCGGTCGTACGTGAAGTAGGTGACGGAGCCCGCGTCGACGTTGAAGGCGACCAGCCAGGTGGTGTCCGCCAGGTTCCGCGAGGAAATGCTCGGGTCGCCCGGGTGCAGCGCGCGCACCGCGTTCAGGTCCTCCGCCACCGACGGGTCGAGGACGACGTACGTCATCCGGTCCTTGAGGATCATGACGATCTGCGGGTCGCGCGTGTCCGGGTCAAGCAGCGCGCCCGACACGTCCGCCTCCGGGTCCGCGGCGAGCACCGTCGAGGAACCGGTGGCCAGGTCGACCCGGACCAGCCGCCCGGTGTCCGCGCCCGCGGCGCTGATCATGAGCAGGGTGCGCCCGTCGCCGCTGAACGACACCACGTCGGTCGACGTGGCGTCCTCCGCGGGGATGGCCAGCAGGAACCTGAACTCATCCGCGGCCGAGTCGCGGACGAGCACGTTCATGGACCCGTCGGGCAGCGGCTCGATCGCGCACCGGACCACGAGGTCCTCATCGGCGAGCCAGCCCGCGTAACCCGGGTTCTCGATCTCCTTGACCAGCTCGCCCGAGTCCAGGTTCAGCCGGTAGACGTCGTGCAGCTGCGGGTTGTCGGCGTTGATCCCGACGAGGACCTCGGCGGGCCGCCGCCGCGACGTCCCGATGATCGTCGCGTGGATCCCCTCGAACGGCGTCAGGTCCCGCCGCGCCAGCGTCTCCGGGTCGACGTCGTACAGCCGCCAGTTCTCGTCGCCGCCGACGTCCTGCACGTAGAGCAGGTGCCGCCCGTCCCAGGCCCACCCGAACGCGCGGATGCCGCGGTCGGTGTCATCGGTGACCGGCGCTGCCCCCGCCCAGTCAACGCCGGACTCGGGGCCGATCGGGGCGACCCACAGGTTCAGTACGCCGTCGCGCGGCGCGATCCAGGCCAGCGAGCTCCCGTCCGGCGAGATCTCCGGGCTCGTCCGCTCGGGATTACCGAAAAGCACGCTACGCGGGATGAGTTCCACCATGGGTCCATGCCTATCACACGCGCGGAGCGAGTGAGCGCGGGCGAGGGCCGCCCGCGGGTTACGCGCGTGTTTCCGCCGGGTCGGGCGGCCGGTATACGCTCGTTACCGTGAGCGGCGCCCGTACCTCCCTGTCTGGCTGGCTGGCGCGGATGGGCTTCGCCGACGTGCCCAAGGCGGAGCGGGAGCTCGCCGCCCTCGGCGTCACGAGCGAGGGCCACCCGTTGCTCGCCGCCGCCGCGCAGGCCGCCGACCCGGACCTCGCCCTGGCGGGCCTGGCGCAGGTCGCCGAGCGGGACCACGGCCTGATCGGCGCGCTTTCCGCGGACGCGGGGCTCCGCGTGCGGCTTTCCGCCGTCCTCGGGGTCAGCAAGGCCATGGCCGACCACCTGGTCCGCCACCCCGGGGACGTCGCCGTGCTGCGCGGCCAGGCGGCGGCCAGGCGGCCGGACGCGAAGGAGATCCGCGCGGAGTTCCTCCGCGCCGTGGCCGCCGACCCCGCCGACCCGGAGCCCACGGCGGGCTCGGCGCAACCAGCGGAACCAAGAGCGGGCAGCCCGGGCAAGGACCCGGTGGAGCGGCTGACCGCGGCCTACCACCGCCAGCTGCTGCACCTCGCCGGGCGCGACGTGACCGGCGACGCCACCGTCGACGAGGTGGCCGAGGAACTCGCCGACCTCGCCGACGCGGTACTCGAGGCCGCCCTCGCGATCGCCCGGGCCGAGCTCCCGCCGGATTCCGCACCGGTCAGGTTCGCGGTCGTGGCGATGGGCAAGTGCGGCGCCCGCGAGCTCAACTACGCGAGCGACATCGACGTGATCTTCGTCGCCGAGCCGCACCACCACGACACAAGCGACGGCGAGCCGACCGACGAGGCGGCGCTGAAGACGGCCTCCAGGCTGGCCACCGGGCTGATCCGGGCCTGTGAGCGCACCACGCCGGAGGGCTCGCTCTTCCCCGTCGACCCGAACCTGCGGCCAGAGGGCCGCCAGGGGCCGCTCGTCCGCTCGCTGGCCAGCCACCTCGCCTACTACGAGCGGTGGGCGAAGACCTGGGAGTTCCAGGCCCTGCTCAAGGCGCGCCCCGCGGCGGGCGACGCGGAGCTCGGCAAGCGGTACGCCGACGCGGTCGCGCCGTTGGTCTGGCAGGCGTCGCGGCGCGCGAACTTCGTCGAGGACGTGCAGGCCATGCGCCGCCGCGTCGTCGACACGCTGCCGAAGAACATGGCGGGCCGCGAGCTCAAGCTCGGCCCCGGCGGCCTGCGCGACATCGAGTTCGCCGTCCAGCTCCTGCAGCTCGTGCACGGCCGCGACGACGACCGGGTCCGCGTCCCCGCCACGCTGCCCGCCCTCGCCGCGCTCGCCGACGGCGGCTACGTCGGCCGCGCCGACGCCGACGACCTCGCGCAGGCCTACCGGTTCCTGCGCCAGACCGAGCACCTGCTCCAGCTCTACCAGCTCCGCCGCACGCACACGCTGCCCACCGATCCGGCGGTCCTGCGGCGGCTCGGGCGCGCGCTCGGATCAACGTCAAACCCGATTATCCCGAACGTCCGCGTGGTTCCCGCGGTCGCTCCCGTGACCCTCCCGGGCTCCGGTCTCAGAAACACGCCGGAGGAAGCGTTCACCGAGGCGTGGACCAAGACCGCCCAGCGGGTGCGCCGCCTGCACGAGAAGCTCTTCTACCGGCCGCTGCTCGACGCGGTCGCGAAGCTGCCGTCCGGCGCGGCCCGGCTCACCCCCGAGGCGGCCAAGGCCCGCCTCGAGGCGCTTGGCTACCGCGACCCGGCGGGCGCGCTGCGCCACATCGAGGCGCTGACCTCGGGGCTGCGCCGCCGGGCGGCGATTCAGCGGACGCTGCTGCCCGTGCTGCTCGGCTGGTTCGCCGACCAGGCCGAGCCGGACGCCGGACTGCTCGCGTTCCGCCAGGTCAGCGAGGCCCTGGGGGAGACCCCCTGGTTCCTGCGGCTGCTGCGGGACGAGACGAAGGCGGCCGAGCGGATGGCCTGCGTGCTCGCCTCCAGCCGGTACGCGACCGGCCTGCTGCTGCGCGCGCCCGAGGCGGTCGCGCTGTTCGCGGACGACGCCGAGCTGGTGCCGAAGACGGCCGACGCCCTCCGCGCCGAGATGATGGCCGCGTCCCGGCGGCACGACGGCGACGCGGAGCAGGCCGCCGTCGCCGTCCGCTCGCTGCGCCGCCGCGAGCTGTTCCGCGTCGCCGCGGCCAGCGTGCTCGGCCTGATCGACCTGGACCAGACGGGGGAGGCGCTGACCGCGATCACGACGGCGTCGCTCGACGCCGTCCTGGCCGCCGCGATCGCGAAGGTCGAGGCGGAGCTCGGCCGCCCGCTGCCGACGAGGTTCGCGATGATCGCGATGGGCCGGTACGGCGGGCACGAGTCCGGTTTCGGCAGCGACGCCGACGTGATCTTCGTGCACGACCCGCTTCCCGGCCTTAGCGGGCCCGATGAGGAGCGGCTCGCGTCGGACGCGGCCCAGGCGGTCGGCACGGAGCTGCGCCTGCTGCTGCAGATCCCGGCGCCCGACCCGCCCCTCGAGGTGGACGCGGACCTCCGGCCCGAGGGGAAACAAGGGCCGCTGGTCCGCTCGCTGGCCGCCTGCACGGCCTACTACGCGCGCCGCGCCGCCGCGTGGGAGTGGCAGGCGCTGCTGCGCGCCGAGGCGGTACCGTCCGAGGAGGGGGTCGGCGACGCGGAACTGGGCGCGCAGTTCATCGCGCTCGTGGACAAGTACCGGTACCCGGACGGTGGCCTCGCCGACCAGGCGGTCCGCGAGATCCGCCGGATCAAGGCGCGGGTCGAGGCCGAGCGCATCCCCCGCGGAACGGACCGCGCCCTGCACCTCAAGCTCGGACCAGGCGGCCTCTCGGACGTGGAGTGGACCGTCCAGCTCCTGCAGCTGCACTGGAGCCACGCCATCCACGGGCTGCGCACGACCAGGACCCTGGCGGCGCTGGACGCGGCCACCGGCGGCGGCCTGGTCGAGACCTCGGACGCCGCCGCCCTGCGCGCCGCCTGGAGCTTCGCGGCCAGGATCAGGAACGCCATCATGCTGGTCCGCGGGCGCCCCGGTGACACCCTCCCGGCCAAGCACGACGAGCTCACCGCGGTCGCCCGCCTCCTCGGCTACAAGCCGACCGAGCCCGACCCGGACCACCCGAGCGGCGCTTCCTCCTGGTCGGACACCCCGGCGGCGGCCCTCGAGGAGGACTACCGGCGCACCGGCCGCCGGGCCCGCCAGGTCATGGACCGCCTGTTCTACGGTTAGCAGTGTCTCCCGGGGGGACGACCCCCCGTACCCCCGGGCGGACGTTAGGCCAGGACGATGCGCGGCCCGTCGAGCGCGCGCAGTTCCGCGAGCGCCGCGGCCGGCGCGCTCTGGTCGGTGATCAGCACGTCGACGGCGGTGGCGTCGGCCACGTGCCCGAGCTGGACCCGGCCGATCTTCGAGCCGTCCGCGATGACCACGGCGCGGGCGGCGGCGGCGATCATGGCCGCCTTGACCTCGGCCTCGGGCAGGTTGATGTTCGTCACACCAGCGACGGCGTCGACCCCGTTGCAGCCGATCAGGGCCAGGTCGGCGTGCAGCAGGCGGAGCACCTGGTCCGCGAGGGGCGCGACCAGCGAGTGCTGCAGCGGCCGCAGCGTGCCGCCCGTGACCACCACCTGAAGGCGCGGCACCGCCGCCTCGAGCAGCAGCGCGATCGACAGGCCGCTGGTGATCACGGTCAGCTCCCGCAGCCCGTCCCGGCGGAGCAGTTCACGGGCGACCGCGGCGGCGGTCGTGCCCACGTCAAGGAAGACGCTCATGCCGGGCTCCAGCAGGTCCGCCGCCGCCGCGGCGATGCGCGCCTTGGCGCTGGCGGCCTCGACCGCCGCCTCTTCGAAGGGCCGTTCCCGCAGCCGGGCCGCGTCGAACGGCATCGCGCCGCCGCGGATGCGGCGGACCCCGCCTTCCGCCTCGAGCGCGTCGAGGTCGTGGCGCACCGTGACCGCGGAAACGCCAAACTCCGCGCTGAGCTCGGCCACGCTGGCGAAGGCGCGCTCCTCGATGAGCGCGCGCACGCGGTCCCTCCGCTCGCCCGTGCTGAAACCAGTGCTGACGCCCGCGCCGGAACCAGAGCCGGAACCAGCGCCGATGGCCGGGCCGGGTTGCGGGCTCTCGATCGTCATCTCGTCATCGTCGCGACGAAGCCCCGCCTTGTCAAACCGAAAGGTGACTTGCTTGCGATTGCGAAAGTACCTACGCTGCCGGTATGACCGGGACCATCACCAAGCGGGTGCACGCGCTCGCCGACGGGCGCGAGCTCATCTACTTCGATGACGCCGACACGGCGCTGCCGCCTGACCGCGCGCCCGACCGGCGTGAGCTTGGCGCGCGCCCGCCGACCGCCGAGATGCGGCAGGACCCGCTCACCGGCGAGTGGATCTCCATCGCCGCCGCGCGGCAGAACCGCGTCGTCATGCCGTCGGCGGTGCTTGACCCGCTCGCACCGCAGTCCCCGGGCAACCCGTCGGAGATCCCGTCCGACTACGACGTGGCGGTGTTCGAGAACCGCTCGCCCTCGTTCGGCCCGGGCCTGCCGGCCCCGGCTCGCCCGCGGCGGACCCGGCGCACCTCGACGGCATCGGCCTCGGGCGGGCCGCCCCGGCGTTCGGCCGCTGCGAGGTGGTGTGCTTCAGCCCGGCCCGCGAGGGCGCCTTCGGCTCGATCAGCCGCTCCCGCGCCCGCACGGTCATCGAGGCGTGGGCCGACCGGACGGCCTTCCTGTCGTCGCTGCCCGGCATCGCGCAGGTGTACGTCTTCGAGAACCGCGGCGCCGAGATCGGCGTCACCCTGCAGCACCCGCACGGCCAGATCTACGCCTACCCCTACGTCACGCCGCGCACCGCCGAGCTGCTCGCGCAGCTCGACGCCTACGGGCCCGCGCTGTTCGCCGACATACTCAAGCGGGAGCAGGCGGGGCCGCGGGTGCTGCTTTCCGGCGAACACTGGACCGCGTTCGTGCCCTTCGCCGCCCGCTGGCCCGTCGAGGCGCACCTGCTGCCGCACGAGCACGTCGCCGACTTCGCCGCGACGACCCCGGCTCAGCGCGACGAGCTCGCGCTGCTCTACCTGCGGCTGCTGCGCGGACTCGACGCGCTGTACGACACCCCCACCCCGTACATCGCCGCGTGGCACCAGGCGCCGGTGCGGTCCCACCGCGACAGCGCGCGGCTGCACCTGCGGCTGATGTCGCCCCGCCGCGGCGCCGACAAGCTCAAGTACCAGGCGGGCAGCGAGTCGGGAATGGGCGCCTGGATCGGCGACATCCCGCCGGAATCGCAGGCCGAGCGGCTGCGCGCGGCGATCGCCCGGGCGGACAAGGAGAACCCCGTATGACCGGCCTGCCGGCCCGGGCCCGGTCCGGCTTCGCGACCGCCTTCGGGTATCAGCCAGCCGGCCTGTGGTCGGCGCCCGGCCGGGTGAACCTGATCGGCGAGCACACGGACTACAACGAGGGCTTCGTGCTGCCCTTCGCCATCGACCGCCGCACGTTCGCCGCGCTCGCGCCGCGCGCCGACGGCCTCGTCCGCCTGTCGTCGAGCACCGTGTCGTCGAGCACCGTGTCGTCGAGCACCGTGTCGTCGAGCACGGTGTCGTCGAGCACGGCGGCCGCGGCCGGCGAGTTCGCGCTGCCCGCGCTCGCGCCGGGCGCCGTCCGCGGCTGGGCCGCCTACCCGCTCGGCGTCGCCTGGGGCCTCGGCCGGGTCGGCGCCGACCTGGCCGCGGTGCCCGGCTTTGACGTGCACTTCGTCTCCGACGTGCCGCTTGGCGCCGGGCTTTCCTCGTCGGCCGCTATCGAGTCCGCCCTCGCCGTCGCGCTGAACGAGGTGTGGCGGCTCGGCCTCGACCGCACCCGGCTCGTCGAGGCGGCGCACCTGGCGGAAAACGACTTCGTCGGCGCCCCGACCGGCATCCTCGACCAGTCCGCCGCGCTGCTGTCAACCGAAGGCGCCGCGCTGTTCCTCGACTGCCGCGACGGCTCCGCCGAGCCCGTTGACCTCGGGCTCGCCAAGGCCGGGCTCGCCGTCCTCGTGATCGACACCAAGGTCAAGCACGAGCACGTCTCCGGCGGGTACGCCGCCCGGCGCGCCTCGTGCGAGAAGGCCGCCCGCGCCCTCGGCGTGCGCGCGCTGCGCGACGTTACCGTCCCGCGGCTGCTCGCGGCCAGGGACCGGCTCGACGACGAGACCTACCGCCGCGCCCGCCACGTCGTCACCGAGGACCAGCGCGTGCTCGACACCGTCGCGGCGCTCCGCGCCGGTGACCACCGGCAGGTCGGCGCCCTGATGCTGGCCTCGCACGACTCGATGCGCGACGACTTCGAGATCTCCACCGAGGAACTCGACCTGGCCGTCCAGGTCGCCATGGACGGCGGCGCGCTGGGGGCCAGGATGACCGGCGGCGGCTTCGGCGGCTCCGCGATCGCGCTGACCCCGGCCGACCGGATCCCCGGGCTGCGCCGCGCGGTCGCGGGGGCCTTCCGCGACCGCGGCTACCGCGCGCCCGAGACGTTCCCGGTCCACCCGTCCGAGGGCGCCCGCCGCGACCAGTAACGCCCCGCCGCCCCGCCGTCCCGCCGTCCCGCCGAGGCGCCTGGGGGCTACGAGATTCCCTGGCTCCCCGGAACTCGGACGGGAACGGCGCAGGTGCTCGTGTGCCACATGGCCAAACGAACATGGGCCAGGGTGCCCCACGGCCAATAGAGTCGCGCGTGTGCGCCACGAGGGCGGAATATTCTGCCCCCGAGGCACACATGGCCAGATGCGGGGAGCGGCAGGCACGCCCCAAAGCCTGACGGCGTGCGTTCCCCGTAGCGAACCAGCAGCTGCGCCGCCGGCCGACAGCTTCAGCGGCCGCGGCCGCCCATATGCCGGGACGAGAGCCCCGAAAAGATCGAGGGTCATACGGGCGGATATCGCCACCGGTGTCACTCAATCGTGTTACCGGCCGGTAGATCCTGTCGGCAAATACCGACAAAGCGGGGCAAGCCGCCGGGCTCCGCGACGCTTTCGCGCGCATGACCCGCAATCACGGCACCCGGACAGCCTCGCGACCGCACGGGGCGGACGCGGCGGGGTCCCGCCCGCCGATGCCACGTCGCGGCCTGTCCGGGGGGCAGCCCCGGCACGCCGGATCGCCCGGGCAAACGGCGCCCGTGCCACGATCCCACGCAGCGGGGCGTCGATGTCCCCGCCTCCTCACCGGTGCCGCTGCTGCCTGCGGCGGAGACTCCGCCCGTTCGCGCCCAGGTGCAGGTGGTCCAAGGAGCGGACGCGCCCCCGGTCCGTGGTGGCCGTAGCGGAAAAGACCGGAAAGGGCGGTTGCGGTTCGCGGCTGGCTCACGTTCGTGGCTGAGGCCGCCGACCGGGTGCGGCACCGCGCAGCTGCCCGCCGTGGTTGCCGCCCGCCCCAGGTGTGACCGCGCGCCTTCACCAGCATCCCGTGTGTTACCCGTCTTCTCTCGGGTCCCCGCAGCCTCCGCTTTCCGCCCCTACCATCGCCATCTCGCGCAACCACGGGCGGGCCGGGGGCCGCTTTCCGCCAGGCCGCTGGGGAAGAACACATCGTGGCCCGGCTGGTCCATGGCGCGTTCGGCGCGCTGCTGATCCCGCGGCGTATGACCACTAACCCCTAGGCGCGGCCGTTCGCGCGCAGCACCCGGAGCGCGTCGACCGTGAGGAAGCCGCGCCAGTCGGCCTCCGCGGCCCGTGACCAGGCGGGCCAGTTGAATGTCCAGCCGCCGTCGTCGCGCTGCGCGGCGGCCAGGCGGTCGAGGTGCGCCTCGATCGTTTGCGGGTCGAACAGGCGGCGCGCGATCGAGTCCGGCCGGGGCGCGAAGTCGAGGGGCGACTGCGTCTCGCCCGCGGCCGTGGGGTCGAGCGTCACCAGGCCGCGCGACAGCAGCAGCGGGCCGACCCGGTCGAAGGCCGCCTGGGCGCGCGCCCGGTCGGGCACCTCCTCAAGGAAGGCGAGCACGCCGAACATCACGTAGCCGTTCTCCGGCTCGGTCAGCTCGTCGATCGCCGACCACATGAATCGCGTGGCACCCTCGAGCCAGGGGTGCGCGAAGTGACGGGAGTACAGCAGGCCGGCGATCTGCCCGGTCTGGATCGGCGAGGCCGGGTTCCCCTCGGGCGCCACCCACCAGGGCGCGTGCGGTCCCTGCGACAGGGTCGGCAAGACGAACGTCGCGCCGCCCTCGGCCGGCGCGACGGTCGCCAGCCAGTCGATCGCGGCGCGCACCAGCGGTTCGTCCCACGCGTCGGCCAGGTCCATGATCCGCAGCGCCATCTCCACGGCGGCCGGCTGGCTGGCCGGCGTGCGGAGGTCCGGCTCAAGCGCGTGCCCGAACCCGCCGTCGGCGTTGCGGTAGGCGGCGACCGCGTCCCGCACCGGCTCGGCGGTGCCGCCGGCGAACAGCCGCTCGAAGACCCGCCGGTCGAGCACCCGCGCGGTGGCGGCGAGGAAGTCGGCGGCGGCGTCGAAGTCTGGAGTCTTCTTCATGCGGACCATCTCACCACCGTCGCCGCGGCGCCGTCTTGAACGAAACGGCCACCAGCGGCGCGGGCTCGCCCCTACGGTATCAAGCCCGACATATCATCGTTTGCCGCATCAAACCGCCGCCGCCGACGGGCGCGGAAACGTGATTGGGTGTCCTTAGCGCCCGCCGACGGGCACAAAGGACACCCAATCACCGGCGAGTACCCCTCCGGGGTATGGCGGGCGGCCGCCCGGGCGGCGATCCGGCCCGCCTCCGGCCAGGAACTTGCCCTCCTGGCGTGGCCCGCTCCGTTCTCGCAGACCCTGATCTCGCCCGGCCAGGCGCACCCTCGGCCTATCAAAGCCAGCCTACGGCCAGGAACTCGCCCGCAGCGGGTCGGTCTCCGGGTCGGCCGGGGCCGCGTACCCGCGTGACCTGATCGGCTTCTGCCTGCCGATTTCCGTCAGGATCGGGCCGATGATCGCCTCGTGCCCGACGGGCCCGTACTTGGCGTGCAGCGACCGGAGCACGCCCTTGCCGCTCGCCTCGCCGATCAGGTCGTCGAGCAGCCGGTAGTCGACCGGCTCGCCGTTCGCTAGCCGCTGGTAGGCGGACTCGGCCAGCGAGGCCACGGCGGGGTGGTCGGCGGACTCGGCCATCATCATGAGCGTCGCGTCCTTGATGTCCATGGCCAGATCCTACGCGTGGCATCCTGGAGTCATGAGGCCTTCGCCGGTGAGCTGGGTGCCGCCGGGCGCCTGGCTCGCTCCCGGGTACGCGGAGTGGCGGCCGCCCGCCGCGCTGCGCGGCCAGGTGGCGTGCCTGTGGGCGAGCGTGGTCCCCGACGACGGCGCCGGCCAGGGCCTGGTCGAGCGCCTGGTGCTGCCCGACGCGTGCAGCGACCTGATCTGGGAGCAGGGCGTCGGCGCGTACGTGGCGGGCCCGGACACCGGCCCGGTCGCCACCGTGGCCAGGCCGGGCGCGGTATTCGCCGGTGTCCGGTTCCGCCCGGCGGCGGGCGGCCAGGTGCTCGGGCTGCCGCTGAGCGAGGTCCGCGACCAGCGCGTTCCCCTCGCCGACCTGCGCCCGCGCGCCGCCCTGGGGCTGCCCGCCACCCTGGCCCCCGCCGCGGCCGCCGCCGTGCTGCTCGACCTGACGGGGGCCTTGATCGCGGACGCAACCCGCGACCACGCCATCAGCGCGGCCGCGTCGCTGCTGCGTGACCCCGCCGCGCGCACCGAGGACGTGGCCGGGCGGGTGGGCCTCAGCGAGCGCCAGTTCCGCCGCCGCGCCCACGCGGCGATCGGCTACGGGCCGAAGACGCTGCAGCGCATCCTGCGCTTCCAGCGCGTCGTCCGGCTGCTCGACGCCGCCGCCGAGCCCCCCGACCTGGCGTCGCTGGCGGCGCTGACCGGCTACGCCGACCAGCCGCACCTCACCCGCGAGTGCGCGGCCCTGTCCGGCCTGACCCCGACGGCGCTGGCCAGGGCTCGCCAACGCTAAGGCGACGGCATCGCGAGAGGGCGCTTGCTCGGCGACGGCCGCTCGCGGGCCGAGCGAGCCCGCGGCGGCGAACGAGGCGACGAACAGGGCCGCGATCAGCCACAGGGAGTTAAGCAGGCCCGCGGACTGGGCGAGCGCGCCGATGACGGGCGGCCCGGCGAGGTTGGCGAAGTAGCCGATCGAGCTGACGACGCTGATCCGCGCGACCGGGTCAGGGCCGCTGGCCGCCGCCGCGGACGTGCCGAGCGGGAAGCCCAGCGAGACGCCGACCGCCCAGAGCGCCACGCCGAGCAGCACCAGCCAGCGGTTCCCGGCCAGGATGAACAGCAGGATGCCGACGATGCCGAGCGCGGTGGTGAAGCGGACCGCCGTCACCCGTCCGAGGCGGTCGACCAGCGGGCCGGCGAAGATCCGGGTGAGCCCCTCGCACGCGGCGAACGTGGTGAAGAACAGCGCGGCGACCGCGGCGCTCTGCCCGTGGTTGTTGTGCACCGCCAGGGTTAGCCAGCTGTTCGCGGAGCCCTCGCCGAGCTCGACCCCCAGCATGACCAGTCCGATCAGCAGCAGCCGGACATCCAGCCAGCCCCGCAGCCACTGGCGCAGCATTGCTCGCCGGTCCCGCTTTGCTTGATCAGTCGGTGCCGACTCGGCCTGCGCGCGCTTTCCGCCCGGGATTCCCGCCGCCACCACGAGCGCGGCCGCCCCGATGGCGATGGCCTCGCCAATCAGTTGCGCCGCGGGGCTGACGCCGAGGGCCGCGCAGGCCGCGCCGATCCCGGACCCGACCGCGGCGCCGATCGACCAGGCGGCGTGCATGCTCGGCATGAGGGTGCGCCCGGCGGCCCGCTCGACGGCGGCGCCTTCCACGTTGATCAGCACGTCGGTGGCGCCGACCCCCGCCCCGGTGATCACGAAGGCGACGGCGACGAGCGGAACCGAGCCCAGGATGAGCGCGAGCCCCATGACGGTCATCGCGGCGGTGACCAGCAGCAGCGCGCTCGCGACGGCCCGGCGTCCGCCGAGCCAGTGCGACAGGGGGGTCGCGGCGAGCAGCCCGAGGATGGCGCCGACGGTCACCCCCGCGAGGAGCAGGCCGATCGTGGCCGTGCCGACCCCGAGGCCCGCCTTGATGGCCGGCAGCCGCGGGCCCCACGCCGAGATGGTGATCCCGCCGAGCCCGAACGCGGCGGTGGTCGCCCAGCGCCAGCGGGCCAGCTCCGGGCGGGCAGATGATGACGACAAGACTTGCCTCCGCACGGAAAACCTTCCAGTGGAAAGTATCACGGGCGGGAAGCGGGCGGTATCCCTTGGTCGGCTGCGGGACCTCCTGGCAGCAGCCGTTCGAGAATCGACAGCGAGCGGCCCACGTCCACGGCGTCCGGGTCAAGGAGCCACTGGATCTGCAGGCCGTCGGACGCGGCGATCACCAGCGCGGCCGCGTCGAACGGGTCGATGTCCGGCGCGACGCGCCCGGCCCGCTGCCCGGACTCGATCCTCGCGGCGAGGCCCGCCCGCAGCGACCGGAACCGGTCGCGCACGAATTCCCTGGTAGCGGCGTGCTGCTCCTGCAGCGCGTCGGTGGTGAGCGTCGCGTAGAGCTCGACCAGGCCGGGGATGGAGCGGTTGCGCTCCGCGGCCTCGACGATCAGGCCGACGGCGGACTCGTCGGCCGCGGGCCTCTCCGCGGCCGCCCGCGCCTCGTGCGTCCGGTATGCCTCGACCAGCAGCTCGTCCCGCGAGGAGAAGTAGTGGCGCAGCGCGGTGTGCGAGACCCCGATCGCCTCGCCGACGGTCCGCAGCGACGCCCGGTCCACCCCCCGCTGCGCGAGCAGGGCGATCGCGCTGTCCAGGATCTGCTGCCGGCGCCGCACCCCCTTGGGGTACGAGCGGCGCGCGGGCCGCGCCTCGTTCGGCTCCTCCGTCACCCCGCCATCGTAGAAGCCTGGTCCGGCTCAGGCGTCAGGTGCTTCGGCGATCATTGCGATGCCGACCTCGCGGAAGCCCAGGCGCTGGTAGATGCGGGCGGCGCTGGAGTCGGCGGCGGACAGGAACACGGTCGGCGTGTCCCGCGCCACGGCGTGCGCGGCCAGAGCGTGCGTGACAGCCGCCCCGAGGCCCCGGCGGCGGCTGGCGGGCAGCACCCCGATCCCGGTGATCTCCGCGACCCCGGCCACGTGCTGGTAGCTCCCCGCCGCGAGCGGCCCGTTGGGGCCGGCGACGGTGGCGAGGACGCTACGACCCGTCCGCAGCCGGTCCCTGACGGCGTCGATGGACGCCGGATCGTGGTCCGCCGCGAGCTTGTCCCGCTCGACCGCGCCCGCGCGGCCGATCTCGCTTCCCGGGTGCGCGAAGGCGACCCCGGGAACCGCCCACGCCTGGAGCAGCTCGGGGTCATCGGCGTCCATGATCCGGACCGACGTAGTCGGCGGCAGCGGCGGGGCCGGGGCGAGCGTCCCGAGGACGAGCATCGGGTGCCGGTGCACCCGCAGGCCCGCCTCGGCGGCGGCCGCCGCCATCTCCGGCACGGAGCGCTCGATCCACTCGAAGGACTCGGGCAGCTTCAGCTCCCGCTGCCGGGCCCTGACGATCCGGACGTCCGCGGCGGTGATGGGCCGCCGTTCCCCGGCGCGCGGCCGGGCGTAGTACGGGAACCCCGGCCCGACGGGCACGAACAGCACGAGAGGTCCGTGCTCCTCGGCGCGGGCGCGCTCCCGTGGCTGGGTATCGCAGTAGGCGTCGATCCGCTTAATGATCTCTTCATCGCTCACAACGGTTAACACCCTAAGAGAGCGACCGCATTGAGCCAAGGGGATAACTGGCCGGCCGGCTGCAGCGGGTTGGGTGACGGCGCCGGGCGGTCGGCCGCTTCGCCGCTGCCGGCGGGGCCGTACTGCTCGATCTCGGCCGGGGACAGGCCCAGCATGGTCGCGGCGTCGCGGAACGCGATTCCCTCCTGGGCGAGCGCGTCGAGCGCCTCCCTGGTAGCCCGCGTGGCGGCCTCGGCCGCCTGCCGCGCGTTGTGCCGCACCTGCAGCGCGCGCGCCACGGGCGCGGGCGCGTCGGGGATAACCTCGACCCTGATCGCCTCGGCAGGCATGCTGAGCGTGCGGGCAATGACCTGCCGGGTTACGATCTCGGCCTGATCAAGGCTGCGCACCTGCGCGGACAGGCCCTCGACCTGCGGAATGCGAATCGTCCACCACCGGCCGGCCCGCTCGCAGAGCGCGGTGAAGGTCGTCGTCTCCATGGGTTGCCCCTTTATCACCGAGTCGTAGAACTGCCACGCCGTTCCCCCCGTGCGCGGTGATCCCCTTTAATCTACCCGCCAGTAGCCTATGCCCTGGCGCACTCATGCGGAAGTGACCAAGCTCGCACGGTCCGTACCGGGGCTAGCCGACGAGGTGGCGGTTCGGCGCGATGGCGTCCGCGGCGAACTCCGGCAGCTCGGTCACCGTGAGCCCGGCGTGGGCAAGCAGCTCGGCACCCTGGGCATCATCGACGAACAGCGGAGGCTCCCGCCAGGCGATCACCACCCGTCCCAGGCCGGCCGCGATGATCAGCTCCGTGCAGGTCCGCGGCCTGGACTTGCGGTGTGAGCACGGCTCGAGCGTGCTGTAGATGGTGCCGCCCGCCAGCCGCGGGTCACTTGGGGAGAGCTTGCCGAGCGCCGATTCCTCGGCGTGCACGAGGGGGTCGCCGCCCTCACGGGAGAAGCCGCGGGACAGCTCGGCCCCCGTGGCGTCCACGATGACCGCGCCGACGGAGAACGCGGTATCGGACGGCGGGCACTGCCGCGCGAGCGAGACCGCGAGCCGCATCCACCGCTCGTGGGCGCGCTCCTCGGTCATGAGAGACCCTGGGTGTCCGCGACTCTAGGTTCCGGTGCCGCGGCCCGCTCCACCAGCGCGCGGTAGAACACCTTCGACGTCAGGGCCTTGGCGCCCACTCGCTCGTAGAACCCTCGCGCGCCCATGTTGCCGTTGTCGGTGGTCCACTCGACCCGCGAGCAGCCGCGGTCGGCGGCGATCCGGTGCAAGCCGTCCATGAGCAGCCGCCCAATGCCGCGGCGACGATAAGGGCCGGCGACGTACAACTCCTTCAGGTACAGCGACGTAGTCAGCCCCGCGGCCGGCCACAGCAGCGACCAGCACGCGAACCCGGCAAGCACGTCACCGTCCCAGGCGAGCAGCGCACACGCCGCTGGAGGGGCGCCGAACAGCGCCGTACGGACCTGCGTGGCGCGCTCGTCCCCGGTGCCCTGCGGGGTGCCGCCATAGAACAAGTCAAGCTCGCCGAGCAGGTCGGCAATTAGCTCCTCATCGCCTGGCTTCGCATCGGCCAGCGTGATCATGTCATCTCCCTGCAACCCAAGTTCCGCGTGTGTCCCAGTCGGGTCAGAACCCGAGAAGGCCGCAGTCCAGTCTGCTGCATCCCGGCGACAGCTTTCACTCCGCCTAGCCGATCGTCTGATTTCGTCGGGCAATCCAATCGCTTCGCGGGTCTTCCTCGTATCAGCTGTCGGACCGGGAGCGGGGCCACGTTCGCAGCACACTGGCCCGCGGACCGGTCGCCTGCCCGGCAACGGCGGGCAGGTTCACTCTGTTTACGGGGTGCCGACGACGCGCAGAGCGTCGGCTCTGCTCACGGGCGCCTGCTCACTCCGTCGAGCCAGGAAGGCAAGCCTCCATGCCCAACTCCGTAAGCACGCCCCGGGGCAATCATCGACGAGTCCGTTACCTGGTACCGGGCATCCTGCTGACCAGCCTTCTCGCGAGCGGCGCCGTTGCCGCGACCGCGTCCGGTGCCGCCGCGGCAACGGCGCCGCCGGGCAGCATAGACACGAGTTTCGGCACCCACGGGTGGATGTCGATCGCCGGCAGCGCAGTCCCCGGCCTGGGGAACGTCGAAGCCGCCGTCTCGCTGCCCGGCGGGGACATCCTCCTCGGCGGCAGCACCGGCCTCGCGCGCCTGCTGCCGAGCGGGAAGCCGGACCCGTCATTTGGCTCGGGCGGGAGCACGACGGCAGCCGGCGTCGGCAGCGTCGACAGCGGGGCGGTCATAGCCGTCCAGCCGGACGGCAGGATCATCTACGCGGGAGCTACCAGTTCGCAAGACGGCGGCACGGAGTGGGAAGTCGCCCGCTTCACCGCGAACGGTGCCCTGGACCCCACCTTCGGCACCGGCGGGATCGTCAACACCGAGATACTTAACCCCTCGCCGACGACGATCACCTTCGAGTCGCCAGGCGCGGTGCTCGTCCAGCCGGACGGCAAGATCCTGGTGCTCGGAGACGTCGAGAACTTCGGCGGCTACCGCGGCCAGGGCAGCTTCTTCGAGCAGGCCGTCCTCAGGTACGACCAGAACGGCACGCTGGACACCAGCTTCGGCGCCGGCGGGGAAGCGCAGTCGGCGAACTTCGCCGGCGGGGGGAACTGGGCCTGGACGCCGCCGGGGACATCTTCATCGCGCCCGGCCCCGGGTGGACAAGCAAAGAGGCCGAACTGAGCCCGTCCGGGCAAGTGGACCCGGCCGTCACCCCGGCGGCGATCACCGCGGCATCCGGTCCCACGCTGCTGCCGTCCGGCCAGTTCGTGGTGGCGGCCACCATCGCCCAAGGTCGGGGCGAGTCCCACGTCCAGGTGACCCGCTACAACCCCGGCTCCACGGTTGCGTCCACCAGTGCGCTGCTCAGCTGGACCAGCGCGATCGGCAAGGACGCCGGCACCGCGGTCGGAACGCTGCCCGGCGGGCAAGCCCTTATCCTCGGCTCGCACAACAACGGCGCCAGCTACGTCCTCGCATCGGTGACGCCGACCGGAACGCTGGACTCGACGTTCGGCACCGGCGGGATCACGACGTTCACGCCGCCGACGGCCGACGCGGGCGGCTTCTTCCCCGCCGTGGCCCTGGTCCTGCCATCCGGCAAGATCCTCGTGGTCGGTCAGGCGGCCGCCTCGAACGGAAGCGCGCTGATCACCCTGACCCAATTCATCGCCTAGGCCAGTTAGGCACCTCGCTGACCTGGGGACGCGCCGTGACGCGTCCCCAGGTCAGCCGCGGTGAAGCCGCTTACACGTCCCAGTAGAGCTCGAACTCGTGCGGCGTCGGGCGCAGCCGCACCGCGTCGAGCTCCTTCTCCCGCTTGTAGGCGATCCAGGTCTCGACGAGGTCCTCGGTGAAGACGCCGCCCTCGGTGAGGAAGGCGTGGTCGTCCTCAAGGTTGTTAAGCACGGCCTCAAGCGAGCCCGGGACCTGCGGGATGGCGGCGGCCTCGTCCGGCGGCAGCTCGTACAGGTCCTTGTCGACCGGCTCCGGCGGCTCGATCTTGTTCTTGATGCCGTCGATGCCCGCCATGAGCATCGCCGAGAAGGCGAGGTACGGGTTGGCGGACGGGTCGGGCACGCGGAACTCGATCCGCTTGGCCTTCGGGTTGGTGCCGGTGATCGGGATACGGCAGCACGCCGACCGGTTCCGGGCCGAGTACACCAGGTTGACCGGCGCCTCGAAGCCGGGCACCAGGCGATGGTAGGAGTTGACCGTCGGGTTGGTGAACGCGAGCAGCGACGGGGCGTGCTTGAGCAGCCCGCCGACGTACCACCGGCCGATGTCCGACAGGCCGCCGTAGCCCATCTCGTCGTAGAAGAGCGGCGCGCCGTCCTTCCACAGCGACTGGTGGACGTGCATGCCCGAGCCGTTGTCGCCGAAGAGCGGCTTCGGCATGAACGTCACGGTCTTGCCGGCCGCACGGGCGACCGACTTGATCACGTACTTGTAGAGCAGCAGCTTGTCGGCCTGCTTGAGCAGCGAGTCGAAGCGGATGTCGATCTCCGCCTGGCCCGCGGTGCCGACCTCGTGGTGCTGCATCTCGGTCTCGATGCCGACCGCGATCAGCTGCTTGACCATCTCCGACCGCAGGTCGGTGTAGTGGTCCATCGGCGGCACCGGGAAGTAGCCGCCCTTGTACGGGGGCTTGGCGGCGAGGTTGCCGCCGACCTCGTCGCGGCCGCTGTTCCACGCGCCCTCGACCGAGTCGAGGTGATAGTACGCCTCGTTCGGGCCGGAGGAGAACCGGGCGGAGTCGAAGATGTAGAACTCCGCCTCCGGGCCGCAGTACGCGGTGTCGGCGATACCGGTGCCCTTGAGGAACGCCTCGGCCTTGGCGGCCACGTTGCGCGGGTCACGGGAGTACGCCGCCCCGGTCAGCGGGTCGAACACCGAGAACGTCAAGTTCAGCGTCTTGTGCTGACGGAACGGGTCGATCACGGCGGTGGACGGGTCCGGAATCAGCAGCATGTCGGACTCGTGGATCGCCTGGAAGCCGCGGATCGACGATCCGTCGAACATCCGGCCCTCGGTGAAGACGTCCGCGTCGAACGTCTGGACCGGAACGGTGAAGTGCTGGACCGTGCCCGGCAGGTCACAGAACCTGACGTCAACGAACTCCACGTTTTCCTCAGTGATGTACCTGAGGACCTCTTCAGCACTGCTGAACGACATCAACCCTCCCTGGACAGGGCGCGCATAGGTAGCTATATCTCGATTTCTTCGTCGGGACCGCTTCGGACGGTAGCCGTTGGCAATTTCCGAGCGGTATCCCCAATGTTTCGCCAGTGTTACGCGTGCTCCGGAGACCCCGCACCCCCACCCGTCCGATCAGCCACGATCCGCCCGCCGGGGAGCGGAGGAGCGGCTGTGCTTGCGTGCCGGGCGAGCGGATACCTTAGACCTGTGTCCCAAGGATCCCGGAATCCGCGCAACCGGAACGCGACTAAGGTAGCCGCGGCCCGTGCTGCTGCGGCCGATGATACGCCTGATTACCCTGGCAAGAGATTCGGCTTGCCGATGACCGGCCCGTCTTCGGTGGCCCCGATGGGCAGGCGGCTCGCCGCGCTGATCGTCGACTGGGTGCTTTGCTACCTGATCGCCTCAAGCATCGTCCGGCACAGCGTGTTCACCGTCACGGACGCGCACTACCAGGACGCCCAGGCGGTCGCCCTGCTGCTGTTCGCCTTCGAGGTCTACCTGCTGACCGCGGTCAGCGGCCTCACCGTCGGCAAGCGGCTGCTCGGCCTGCGCACGATCCGCACCAACGGCAGCCGCCCCGGGTTCAAGTGGGCCGCGCTGCGCACGCTGCTCCTGCTGTTCGTCATCCCGGCGTGCCTGACCGACCGCGACCTGCGCGGCCTGCACGACCGTGCCGCCGACACGATCGTGGTCAGGTCTGTAACAACGCCCCTAGCGCGGTGGGCGGGGCATCCGCGGCTGGCGGGCGCCCTTGGGCATCGGCCCCTTCGGCATCTGCATCGTCGGCTGCAGCGCCCGCAGCCTGCCGTTGAGGTCGGACACCGCCGTAGGCCGCAGCGTCCGCGGCAGCGTGGTGATCTTCCGCTGCAGCTTGCTGACCGGGATCTGCCCCTCGCCGCTGCCAACCTGGAACTCGTGGATCGGCACGCCGTGCGCGACCCGCTCGGTCTTCTTCCGCTCCGACGCGAGCAGCGTGGTCACCCGGGACGGCACGCCCTCGCCGACGAGGATCACCCCGGGCCTGCCGACCGCCCGGTGCACCACGTCCATCGTCCGGTTGCCGGCGACGGCGGGGGTGACGGTCCAGTCGCCGCGCATGTTCTGTAGCACCGCGGCCGCCGCGCCGAGCTGCCCGTCGATCGCCGAGTACTGGGCCTGCTGCGCGAACCGTCCGAAGAGGATCATCGCGGTCATCAGCCCGAGCAGGATGCCAACCGGGAGGAACAGCGCGAGCGGGCCAACGAACAGCGCGAGCAGCACGAACACGACGATCACGCCGTGCCGCCGCGCCGAAGGTGATCGGCAGCGCGCGCTTGTTCTGCTGGTTGACCAGCTTCGCGACCATCCGGATCTGCTTCAGCCGCCCGGCGTTCTGGAGCTCATCAGCGCTGTATTGGTCAACCACCGGCTCAGCCTTTCCCTCTTCGCGTGCCAACATCAGTGATCCTACGGTTTCCCGCCCCCCGGTCTGTAACCAAAGGGAGGTCAAAGTCCAAACCGCCGATCCCGAACGGCTTCAGGCCTCCGCCCAGTCGCGAACCATTGAACCCACCGGCCGATAACAGCAAGAAGCGTCAGCTTGCCGCCGCGCCCGCGCGCCGCTCGATCGCCTGCGCATAGAGCTTCCCGGCCCGGTACGAGGAGCGGACGAGGGGGCCGGACATCACGCCGGCGAAGCCCATGGACAGCGCCTCCTCGCGGAGCGCGACGAACTCGTCCGGGTGCACCCACCGGTCGACCGGGTGGTGCCGCTTGGAAGGGCGCAAGTACTGGGTAATGGTCAGCAGGTCGACGCCGACGGCCCGCAGGTCGGCCATCGCCGGCGCGATCTCCTCGCGGGTCTCGCCCATCCCGAGGATCAGGTTGGACTTCGTCACCAGGCCGGCCTTGTGCGCCTGGCGGAGCACGTCGAGCGAGCGCTCGTAGCGGAAGCCTGGCCGGATCCGCTTGAAGATCCGCGGCACCGTCTCCAGGTTGTGCGCGAACACCTCGGGCGCGGCGCTGAACACCTCGCCGAGTTGCGCGGGGTCCGCGTTGAAGTCGGGGACGAGCAGTTCGACCCCGCAGCCGGGCACGGCGGCGTGGATCTCCCTGGCGGTCTGCGCGTACAGCCAGGCCCCGCCGTCCGGCTGGTCGTCGCGGGCCACCCCGGTGACGGTCGCGTAGCGCAGCCCCATGGCAGTGACAGACTCGGCGACGCGTCGCGGCTCGTCGCGGTCGAGCGGCAGCGGCTTGCCCGTGTCGATCTGGCAGAAGTCGCACCGCCGCGTGCACTGGTCCCCGCCGATGAGGAAGGTCGCCTCGCGGTCTTCCCAGCACTCGAAGATGTTCGGGCAGCCGGCCTCCTGGCAGACCGTGTGCAGCCCCTCGGACTTAACGAGGTGCTGCAGCGCGGTGTACTCGGGGCCGGTGCGCACCCGGGTCTTGATCCACGGCGGCTTCCGCTCGATCGGCGTCTCGGCGTTGCGCGCCTCGAGCCGCAGCAGCCGCCGTCCCTCAGGTGCCATTTCCGAAGTACTCACCACACCTCCAGCCTACGTCGCTGACGCAGCTCACTCGCCCGCGACCGTCCGGTCTGATAACAGCAAGAAGTGCCGACGCTCGGCGTCGGCGGAAATGACGCTGGATAGTTACGCACCCTCGGGCGTGCAAAACTATCGCACCATCTTCCCGAGACGCTCTCCGTATCCAGATAACAGCAAGAAGTGCGCCAATGTCACCGATTGGCCAGGGATGCTAAGCCGCCGAGGCGACCAGCGGCGTCATGGTGTGGATGCGCCGCCAGGTCCGGTACCCCAGGGCCGCGGCCAGGTGCCGCTCGAGCAGCGGGGTCACGTCAGCGACGGAAACGCGGATGCCGGTCTCCGTTGTGAGCGACGTCACGCCCGCGTCGCGGATGCCGCAGGGCACGATCCGGTCGTACCACGAGAGGTCGCAGTCGCAGTTGAGCGCGAGCCCGTGCATGGTGACCCCCCGCGCGACCCTGGCGCCGATCGCGCCGACCTTCCGGTCGGGCAGCCCGCGCTCGGGCGAGGCGGGGAGCCACGCGCCCGAGCGCCCCTCCACGCGGATCGCCTGCAGCCCGAACTCGGCGCAGACCCGGATCATCGACTCCTCGAGCGCCCGCACGTAGGCGACCACGTCCACCGGCTCGCTCAGCTTGATGATCGGGTAGGCCGTGAGCTGCCCCGGCCCGTGCCAGGTGATCTTGCCGCCCCGGTCCACGTCGATGACGGGCGCCCCCGGGTCACCGAAGGGGCGGTCCGACACCGCGGTCCGCTTACCCGCTGTATAGACGGGCATATGCTCGAGTAGCAGGCAGCTGTCGGGAACGTCGCCGCTGACTCGCCGAGCGTGCACCGCGCGTTGCGCGTCCCACCCCTGGACGTAGTCCACGGCGTCCGACCCGAAGCCTGCGTGCGCGTAAACGAGTTCAGCATCCACGACATCGAGACTACGACGCGGGTGAGACCTCCGCGTCGGCTGGGAACGAATCAAATCGTGATCAACGAGGCAGACCTGCGGGAGATGAGCCCGGGCGAACGCCGCAAGCTGGCGCACTCGCTCACCGCCGTCGACTACCCGCACCCCATGCTGGGGATCTACCTGGCGCGGGGTCGCCTGCTTGGCCTCCTCGTGTCGATCGTCGCGTGCGCCGTGCTCATCGGCTGGATCATCGTCCTCGGGCTGACCCTGCACCGCGGCTTCCACACCCACCACTGGAAGGGCGCCTGGGTCGGGTTCGACCTGATCCTGCTCTTCGCGTTCGCCGCGACCGGGTGGGCGTTCTGGCGCGGCCGCCAGATCGTCATCGCCTGCCTGGTCGTGACGGGCACGCTGCTGTGCTGCGACGCCTGGTTCGACGTCGTCCTCGACGCCGGCACGTCCGACGTGTGGCTCAGCGTCGCCTCCGCGGTCGTCGTCGAGCTGCCGCTCGCGTTCCTCATGTTCAACGCGGCCCGCCGCCTCATCCGGCTGTCCGCCGTCGTCGCGGTGCGCGAGGCGGGCGATTCGAGCGACTGCGACGACCTCCCCGCGGACGCGCTGCCGCCGCTGTGGAAGATTCCGCTCTTCGGCGTGAGCGGGCCGCCGGGAGAAGGGGCCTCCGTGTCCCGCGGCTCCCGCGCGGGATGATGACGCTGCTCGCGGTACCGAGTCACCACGCGCCCGTTCGGACGAACATCACACGGCGCCAATGGTGGACCCGCACCTCGCTGCGGACTTAACCTCATCGCCATGGCTACCGATTTCACCGAGGAAACCGCCGCTGACGCAGTCATCGAGTCCTTCGCGCCCGGCACCGACCCGAGGCTCCGCGAGGTTCTCGTCTCGCTAATCAGGCACCTGCACGCGTTCGCCCGCGACGTTGAGCTGACGATCCCCGAGTGGGAGAAGGCGATCGACTTCCTCACCCGGGTCGGGCAGAAGAGCGACGACGAGCGGCAGGAGTTCATCCTGCTGTCCGACGTCCTCGGGCTGTCCATGCTGGTCGAGACGATTTCCAACCGGAAGTTCGGCGTCGCGACCGAGTCGACGGTGCTCGGACCGTTCCACGTGGTCGAGTCGCCCGTCCGCGCGCTTGGCGCCAACATCGACCTGGTGGGCACCGGCACGCCGTGCGTGGTCACCGGGCGGGTCGTCTCGGTGGACGGCACCCCGCTCCCAGGCGCCCAGATTGACGTGTGGCAGGCCAACGACCAGGGCTTCTACGACGTGCAGCAGCCAGCGGTGCAGCCGCGCACGAACGGCCGCGGGCTGTTCACCGCCGACGAGAACGGCGCGTTCTGGTTCCGCACGATCGTGCCGAGCTATTACCCCATCCCGACCGACGGCCCGGTCGGCGAGCTGCTCAAGGCGACCGGCAGGCACGCATTCCGCCCGGCGCACATCCACTTCATCGTGACCGACCCCGGCCACCGCGACCTGACCACGCACATCTTCGTGGCGGGCAGCGAGTACATCGAGTCGGACACGGTCTTCGCGGTGAAGAAGTCCCTGGTGGTCGACTTCACCGAGGTCGACGATCCCGCCCAGGCCGAAAAATGGCAGGTCAAGGCCCCGTTCCGGCACGCCGACTTCGACATCGTCATGCAGCCGGCTTCCTAACGTCAAAGTCAAGATCAGGGTCATCAGGAACGACCGCGGCTGACTCGGCCCGCGCCCATTACCTCGCCGGGGCTTTTGACGCTCAACGTCGCCTCTAGGCGACTTATGCCTTCTTTGGGTATAAGTCGGTAACGTACATTAGAACGTACACATAGCCTTCGGCGTGCCGTTGGGTGACCGTACGGAGCATGATCAAGCGTGGGGACGGGTGTACAGCCAGCGGGCGGACCGGAGTGGCCCGCAACGCTGGATATCCCATCCCTGCTCGCGGGCGGCTGGCGGCCCGTGCCCGTTCCGCGAATTCGTGCTTAAGGTACACAGCCGTTGTGATCTGTCCTGCGACTACTGCTACATGTACCAGATGGCGGACCAGTCCTGGCGGTACCAGCCCAACAGATGTCGCCGGCCATTGCCGGGCAAGCGCCACGCGCATTCGCGAGCACGCGCGGACACACGACCTGGACGAGGTCTCGGTCGATCCTGCACGGCGGCGAGCCGCTGCTGGCCGGCCCGGACCTAATCGGCCACGCGGTAGCGCGATGCGCGACGCGGCGGGGCCGCGGGTACCACGTCGGCGCGTCAGTGCAGACCAACGGCGCCCAGCCTGGACGAGCGATTACCTCGACGCTGCTTCGCACGGCTCGGCGTGCGGGTCGGGGTGAGCCTGGACGGCGGCCAGGCCGCGCAGGACCGGCACCGCACGTTACGCCAGCGGGCGGGGCAGCTACGACGCCGGTCGCGGCGGGGCTGCGGCTGCTGGCCGGGGAGCGGTACCGGCACCTGTTCAGCGGGCTGCTGTGCGTGATCGACGTGCGAACGACCCGGTCGCCACGTCTACGAGGCGCTGCTGGAATTCGGCCCGCCCGCGCGTCGATTTCCTGCTGCCGCACGGGACCTGGGACTCGCCGCCGCCCGGCCGGGCCGCGGCGATGCCGTCGACACCCCGTACGCCGACTGGCTGATCACGATCTTCGACCGCTGGTATGACAAGCCAGGCACCCGGGTCCGGCTGTTCGATGAGATCATCACGGCTGCTGCTCGGGCGGCCGTCCCACGCCGAGTCCGTCGGCCTCGCCCCGGCGCAGTTCGTGGTCATCGAGGCCGACGGCTCCATCGAGCAGGTCGACTCCCTCAAGGCCACGTTCCACGGCGCCGCAGACACCGGGCTGAACGTGGCACGCGACAGCTTCGATGACGCGCTAAGGCTTCCCCAGATCGCCGCCCGGCAGCTCGGCCGCGACGCGCTGTGCGCGAAGTGCCATGCCTGCCCGATCTGGCGGGTCTGCGGCGGCGGCCAGTACGCGCACCGCTACCGGCCGGGCACGGGTTCGCCAACCCGCGGTGTACTGCCCGGACCTGCTCCGGCTCATCGGCCACGTCCGCTCGGCGATGGCGGCCGACATCGCGGCCATCCGGGCCCGCAGGCCATGAGCCCGCGCCGGCACCGCATCCCGGCGGACTTGCTCGCCCTGCTAGCGGAAGGCGGCGGTGGCCCGGCGGCGATCCGGCGGCTCGCCGCGATCGACCTGAGCAGGCGCATGCTCCTGGTCAGCGGGGTCGTAACGGTATCGCGGCAGTCCGGGCGGGCTGCGCACGACCTCGCCAGCCAGGCGTACGAGCTGCTCGCCGCCGTGCAGCAGGAGGCGCCGCGGGCGGTGGACGCGGTGCTCAGGCACCCCGCGGTCGGGGCGTGGGCCTGGCGGACCGTGCTCGCGGCCAGCTCCGGGCGGCCGAGCAGGCTGGCCGACCCGGCCGGCCTCGCGCTGGTCGCCGGCGCGGCCGCGGTCAGGGCGAGGTTCCCCTGCGACCTGCCGGTTCCGGTGACGGACGGCGCGGTCATGCTCCCGTCGCTCGGTCAGGCGCTCGTGCCCCCGCAAACGGGCGACCGGTTGCCGCGGCTGCGCTCGCGGCCGGACGGCGCGACGGTGCTCGCGGGCGGGGCGCGCGTGCCGATCCCGGCCGACCCCCATCGGGACGCGGCGGGCTGGCACGGGTTGCGGGCGATCTCCGCGACCGCCGACGGTGCGGCCATCCGGCTGGTCATCGACGACCTTGACCCGCACCGGATGCCGCTGCCCACGCTGCGCGGCCTGGCTCGGCGCTGATGAGGTCGGCGCATGGCAGGCGGGGCTCGCGGGCGCGTGGCGGCTGCTCGTCCGGCACCACGCCTACGTGGCGGCCGAGGTATCGGCCGCGATCCGTGTGCTCACCCCGCTGTCGCCGCCCGCCTCGGGAGCACAGGTCAGCGCCACGTCGCGGGAGACGTTCGGCTGCGTCGGCGTCTCCACCGCGGCCGACCCGCTTGAGCTCGCCGCCACCCTCGCCCACGAGGTGCAGCACGCCAAGCTGTACCAGATCGCGGCGGCCGAGCCGCTGACCCTGCCCGACCCCGGCCGGTACTACGCCCCGTGGCGCGACGATCCGCGGCCGCTCACCGGGCTCCTCCAGGGGGCGTACGCCTACTTGGGCGTGGCCGGGTTCTGGCGCACCCAGCGGCGCGTGGAGACCGGGGAAAACGAACTCCGCGCGCACGCCGAGTTCGCTCGCTGGCGGGCGGCGATCGCGATGGTGACGCGCACCCTGCTCGGCAGCCGCCGGCTGACCCCGACGGGCGAGGCCTTCGTCTCCCGGATGGCGCAAGTCGCAGAAACGTGGTGCGCGGAACCAGTCCCGGCCGCCGCCGAGGCGCGGGCCAGGGATGAGGCCGCGGGCCACGCCCGCCGGTGGCACGCCGACTGACCGCGCGGGCCGGCGCCACGGCGCCGTCGGCGAGCCGTCAACGAGCGACGGTCAGATGGGCGGCGGGTCGAAGTCGAAGTCGAGCCGCTGGCCCAGCTGAGCCGCCCTGGTATAGCGGTGGGCGGGGCCGAGGGTCCGCGCCAGCTCGTCGGCCGCCGTCGCGGCCAGCCGGTCCGCTTCCTCCGCGTTACCGTCGGCGCGCAGGTCGAGCGCCAGGTTGGCCGCGCAGCCGAGCATCGACGGGTCCTTCTCGCTGAGCGTCCCGCGCAGCCGGTCGTACGTGTCCTCGCCGAGTTCCCGCGCGGCGTGGGCGTCGCCGGTTGCCGCCAGGTCGCTGGCCAGGTTGGTCGCCACCATCAGCGTGTAGTCGTGGTCACGGCCGAGCCGGGATTCCAGGCCGGCCAGCGCGCTCTTGTCGAGCGCGAGCGCGCCCGCGGCGTCGCCGCGCAACCGGTGCAGCAGCGCGAGGTTACCGCCGCAGGCGTAGATGTACGGGTGGTCCGCCTGGTAAATCGAGGGCAGGCGCTCCGTGACGTCGTTGGTGATCGCGATCGCCTCGTCCAGTTGCCCCGCGACCCGCAGGGCGTTGGCGAGGGCGATCGCGGTGGCCAGCGTGTTGGGGTCGTTGCGGCCCGCCAGCCGTTCCGAGCGGGCGAGCAGGTCCCTGGCGAGGCCGATGGAGGAGACCACCTCGCCCTCGAGCCGCAGCGCGATCGCGAGTTCCGTCCCGGTGCGCAGCGTCGTCAGGTGATCGGGTCCCAGTTCCCTGACGCCGAACTCGTAGGCGTCCTCCGCCAGGATCCGCGCGTCGGTGTACTCGCCGGACAGCCGGACCGCCCGCGACAAGGAAGACCACGAGGAGAGCACGTCGACCTTGCTGATCATGGAGGTCGCCCGGCTCAGCTCGTCGTAGGCCTGCTGGTGCAGTTCCTTGGCCATCGGGTACTCGCCGATGAAGCTGGTAGTCGAGGGCCAGGCAGTTGCGCGCCAGGATCGTCCGCGGGTGGTCCGGCTCGAGCGTCTCCTCGCAGGCCCGCAGCGTCTCGGTGTCCCGCGCGAAGGCGGCGGGGAAGTCGCCGAGCGCCCGCAGGTCGGCGCCGAAGCCGGTGGCCAGGGCCATCCTGGTCTCGTGGCCGGGCTCGAGCACCCGCGGTGCCCGCGCGAGCGCGGACTCGGTGACCGCGTACGCCGCGCGGAAGTCACCCATGTCCCTGAGCAGGTCGCCGAGGTACCACTGGGCGGTGAGCACGTAGGGGTCGTCCTCGCCGGAAGCGGCGATCCACTTGGCGAGGAACTCGTCGGTGAACGCGCGGGCCGAGGCGAAGTCCCCCCGCAGGTACAGGTACCGGATCATGGCCAGGCCAAGCCGCCGCTGGCGGGCGCCTGGCACTCGGGCATGCCCGACGGCAGGACGTGCGCCACGAGCTCGGCGTAGACCGGCCACTTGGCCTCGTCGTTGGGATCGGTCGGCGCGGTGCCCGCTAGCAGCAGGTGCACCTCGTGCCGGAACCTGGCCCGCTGCTCCTCGTCGAGGTCGTCGCGGAGCAGCGCCTGGATCAGCCGGTGGACCTGGATCGTCCGGTTGTTCGTGTTGACGGTGGCGAGGGCGAACCGGCCGAGGTCCCTGATGACCCGGGCGAGCAGGATCGGGTTCGCCAGGATGCCGCTCAGCTGCGAGCCGCTCGCCCTGATGCCCTTGCGGAACACGTCGCGCGGGATCGGCTCCGGGCCGAAGAACGCACAGCAGCGCAGCAGCTCGAGCGCCGCCGGCTGGATCTCGCGTCAGCCGGCTAAACAGAGATCCTGCCACGCCGCGGTCATCGACAGCGGGTAGTCGGACGGCTTGCTCTCGGCCATGCAGTTGCGGCTGGTCTGCTCCCTGAGCAGCTCCAGGTACTCCTCGGCCGACATGCCGGTCCCCGCCTGCAGCGCGCCGGCCTGCTCTAGGGCCAGCGGCAGGTCTCCGAGCTCCCTGGCCAGCGCGTCTGCCGCGGTCCGCGCCGATCGAGCCCGCTGGACGCGCTTGTTCAGGAACTCGATGCTCTCCGCCCGGCTGAACACGTCGACCTGCGACGGTCTCGACACCGCCCTCCCAGCGGGGGTTGCGCGAGGTGATCAGCGCGTGCGCCGGGGCCGCGCGGTATCAGATTCTTTCAGGTCCTCTGGCTCGTTCGCGTTGTCGAAGATCAGCAGCCAGCGCTTGTACGGCTCGCCGCTGCGCAGTGCGTTCAGCACCGCCGCGGCGGCCTCCTGCCGATGCCCGTCGCCGGGCGACGGCGGCAGCCCGAGGCTGCGGCGCGAGCGCGCCAGCGCTCGCCCGAACCAGCGCGGGCTGGTCGGCGGGAATCCACCAGACCACGTCGTACTCGCCCCGGTTCCGGTAGGCGTACTCGATCGCCACCGCGGTCTTGCCAACCCCGCCGAGTCCGTGCAGCGCATGCGGCAGTACCGCCGTGACCTTCCTGGCCAGCCCGGCGCCGAGCTGAGTCGAGCAGTTGCTCCCGCCCGGTGAAGTTAATGTTGCGCTGCGGCACTTGACCCCACACTTCAGGGAAACGCTCAGGCCCAGAGGAATTGCCCGCTCCTTGCGATACCACTACCGCCCCGCCTCTGCATCGAGAACTGCCAAGGTAGTCTTTTGGGCTTATGCGCCGAGGTTACTCGCTCCGCTTGCCTGATGCGCATCTCGGGGGACTATTCGTAAGGGCGACGGTCCAACGGGAGGGTGCATGCGGGGCAGTCAATCCGACGACGAGCAGGGTCTTATCGACGTTTCTGATATGACACTGCATGAGCTGCGCGAATGGGGTGACAACAGCCTATTGGCCGAGATTCGCCGGGTGCTGCGAGGCCGAAGACAGCGACTCCGACGCCGTGTCAGGATGCTCGAACAGCATATGACCCGCAGCATGTGATCCGCTGCACTATAGTCGGGCAGCGTGACGGGGCGGGCACACATCTCATCCACCTCATCGCGGCGGCGGGCGAGTGTCTGGAACCCCGCGACCCGGCGAGGTGCGCGTTAACATGCGAGCGCCGGCGGAGGGGGCCTTGACTTCACCCCGGATGTCGTCGCCCTACGTCGGCGGCCGCCCGTTCCTTGCCGCGGACAGCGCTGCGCTTCTTCGGCCGGGCCGGGCACGCGGCCGACCTGGCGGCCCGGTGGCACGGCCGCAGGCTGACGATCCTGACGTCCGGGTCGGGAGCCGGGCGCACATGTCGCCGCCGCGGGCCTGCGTCATGCCGTTGCTCGCGCAGCAGGGGGCCGACGTGCTTCCCAGTCGGCCGCGTCTACCGCGGCACCGCGTTCCCGGTCGCGGCGCTGGCCGAGCACAACCCGCACACCCTGGCACTTCTTTCCCACTGGTCCCCAGGAGAACCAGAAACGCAGCTTTCCCGGTTGACCATCCAGTGATTTCCTGCGCAAGCGCCCCGCTCACTATGACGGATTTGGCCAGCCACTCCCCGTGCTCGCCGCTATTGACCAGGTAGAAGATCTTTTCTCGGATCGATGACGCGGATTCGACGGCGTTCTTCGGCGAATTGGCCGAGGCGCTGGCCGAACTACCGCAGAAATGCGCCTTCTGCTCTCGATTCCCGATGATTACCTCTCGTCTCTGGCCCCGCACATCGAAAGAATGACGCGGTCACTCCCCGAAGACCCGGATTATTTCCGGCTGCCGCCGCTCTCCGCGGCCGCCGCGCTTGACGCCGTGCGCCTGCCGTCGGCGGCGGCGGGGCGAACGCTCCACCCGGACGCGGCGCTCGCACTAGTGGCGGCCATGGGCAACCACGACGGCGACCGGGAGACGGATCCCGGCACCGCCGACCGGGAAGCCGTCGGGGACTTCGCGGTCATGACGGTCGACCCGTGGCTGCTTGAGGTCGCGGCATGCGCCGGCCTGTGGGACGCGCTGCCCGCGGGGCTGACGGAGATCAGCGAACGGCACGTCGCCGGGTACTCTCTCGGCCGCGTGCTTGAGGGCACTTGCGCGGACGTCGTCGCCACGGTCGCGGCCGGGCACGGCCTGCCCGCGGCCGACCTGGCCAGCTGGCTGCGGGACGCGTTACCTGGTCGGGCGAGGCCTCGGCGCCTACCGCAGGCAACTGGTCCCCGAGGGCGACGGGCGCATGGGCTGCCTGCCCACCGCGGTGCTGCGCCAACTGCGCGCCCGCCACCTGCTGGCCGCCACCTGGCGCGCGGGGGAGCGCTGGTACGCGCTGCGCCACGACGTCCTCGCCGAGCCCGTCGCCCGGCTGGCCCGCTGGGCGCCGCGCGACCTCGCCGCCCGGTTCGCGGACACGCCGGCCGCGTTCTTGCGCGCCGCCGAGGTCGCGATGGCGGACGGCAACCTGGAACTGGCCCGGCGACATGCCGAGGCGGCGCTTCGCGGTGCCCGCGGCAGTGACTTGAAGCTGTGCGGCGCGGCCGAGTCGCTGCTTGGCAACGCCGCTTACCTGCGCGGCGACCTGCAGCACGCGGAGGAACGGTACCGCGCCGCCACGGAGACCTTCGAGGCGCTGCGGGATACCGGGGCCGTCGCCGGGCTGCTCGCCGCCGTGGGCAAGTCGCTGCTCGCGCAAGGCAGGCACGGCGCGGCGATCGAGCACCTGCACTCGGCCGTCGGCCGGATACCGAACGACCTGACCGTCCAGACCGAGCTGGCCTGGGCGCTGTGGCCGGCCAGCAGCGGGCCGCGCTCGACGTGCTCACCAGCGTGCTCGCCATCGACGGCGGCGCGCCCGACGCCCTCCGGGCGCGCGGGGAGATCCTCGCCGACCTGGGGGACGCGGAGGCCGCGCTGCGCGACCTTGACCGGGTCCGCCGGGCGGAGTCACCGTCGGCGATGGCCGCGCACGGGCTCGCGCTCACGATGCTGAGCGGCCAGGCCAGGCGATCAGGCAGCCGGCCACGAGGCCGGCCGGGAGGGCGACGCGGCGCAGAAGATCGACGCGGCGCTGTCGCTGGCGCCGGACAGCGGCCCCGTCCTGGTCTACGCGGCCCGCGCGGCGGCCCTTGGCCAGCACCCGGACGTCGCCGCCGCCCTCGCCCGCCGCGCGGTGAACGCGACTGGTCCCGCCGTCCCCGACCACCAGCGCAGGCAGGCGCTCGACCTCATCGAGGGCAAGAGCTCATGACAGTGGCGGCGGGTCGAAGTCGAAGTTGATCCGCTCCCCGGTCAGCGCCGCCTTGGTGTCCGGGTGTTCGCCGCCGAGCGCCCGCACGAACCGGCGCATCGCGTCGGAGTGCAGCCGGCCCGCGTAGTCCGGGTCGTCGTCGGCGCGCAGGTCGGTCGCGAGGTTGACCGCGCACCCGAGCGTCACCGGGTGGTCCTCGCCGAGCAGCGCGCGCGACCGGCGCAGCGCGTCCTCGCCCATCGCCCGGGCCTGATGATGCTCGCCGAGGGCCGCGAGGTCGCTGGCCAGGTTGATCGCCGCGCTGAGCGAGTAGTGGTGGTCGGGGGTGACCCGGCGGTCGAGGCCGCTCAGCGCCCGCTCGTCGACTTGCCGCGCGACCGCCGGGTCGCCCATGAGCCGGTGCAGCAGCCCGACGGCAGCGACGCACGCGTGGGTAAACGGGTGGTCCGCGCCGAGCACCTCCTCGTATGCGTTCTTGGCATCCTCGGTGCGCTGCAATGCCGCGGGCAGGGAGCCGAGGTCTCGTTCGCAGTTAGCCAGCACTACCTGGGCGGCCAGGGTGTCCGGGGTGCCGGGTGCCGAGGACGATGGCGGATTCGGCTAGCACGTCCGCGGCCAGGTCGCGGGCCTCGTCCGGCGAGCCAAGGCGCCGCAGGGCGACAGTGGCGGCCGCGTCCGCGCGGAGCGTGGCCGGGTGCCGGGCACCGAGCCGGGCGCGGGCGTAGTCCCTGGCGCCGTTGCCCGTGTCGCGGGCCGACGCGTAGTCCCCGTCCAGCATGCTGGCCCAGGACAGCCGGGTCCTGGCGGCGGCCACCGCGGGGGCCCGCAATCCCCGCTGCTGGTCGGCGAGCGCGCGGGCGAGGGGCCTCGCCGGCTTCCCGGTACTGGCTGGTGAGCAGCAGCCCGAGGCCCACGTCACTAGCCGCCAGGACGGCTTGCGCGTCGGTGGCGCCGCGGGTCGCCCGGAGCAGGCCCGCGCTCTCGCGGTCGAGCGCAAAGCACGTCCGCGAAGTCCCCGTTGAAGCGCAGGTCCTGCGCCAGCGCCCGCCGCAGTCCCATGATCAGCTCGTCCTGCTCGCCGAGTACGGCCCGCGCGTTCCGGTAGGCCATGTCCGCTACGCGGCGCGCTTCCTGGTACGTCGCCACCCTGCCGCAGCGCCGCCGCGGCTCGAACTCGCGCCGAGCACGTGCTCGTCGCGCTCGCCCGAGTCGCGGACCCACTGATCGATGAGTTCCCTGGCCATCGACTGGCACGCGGCCAGCTCACCCGACAGCCGCAGGTACCGCAGGAGCCTGAACGCGAACTCCTGTACCCTCCGGTCCGTGCACCCGGCCAGGTCCAGGTGAGGCATCCGCGCGTGCGCGTAGAGCTCGGCGTAGCGGGCCCACTCGCCGCCGTCGGTGGGATCCGCAGGCGCGACCGCGGCCAGCATCAGGTGCACCCGGTGCCGGTAGGCGTCGCGCTCTGCTGGATCGGTCAGTTCTTCCCGGGCCAGCGCCTGCAAGAGCCGGTGCACCGAGATCGTCTCGCGGCCGGTGTAGGCGGTCAGCCCGTACCGGCCGAGCACGTCGAGCGCGAGGGACACCTGATCGGGACCAAGCCCGAGTTCACCCGCGCCCTCGGCCAACAGGTCCAACGAGATCTGGTCACCGTCGAGGAAGGCCAGGTGACGAAGCAACGCGATCGCTTCCGGCATCCGCTCGCCGATCGTCGCCATCGTGATCTGCCAGGCCGCCGTCAGCGAGTTCGGGTATTCCGCAGACCTTCCCTCGTCAAGCAGGCTCCCGGATCGACTGCTCCAGCCGTTGCTGGTATTCCGCTACCGGCATCCCGGTCTCCGCGACGAACGCGCCCGCCTGCTCGAGCGCGAGCGGCAGGTTCCCGAGTGTCATGGCGAAGGTGGCCGCCTCCTCCTCGGCGAACGCCCTCGGCGGGATTCCATGCGCAGCAACTCAACGCTCTCCCGCCGGTTCGAGAACCTCGACGCGGACGGTGCTGGCCGCGGCTTCCCACCGGTGGTTCCTTGAGGTCGATCAAGACATCTCCGGGTCCCGGCGGGATGAGGTCGCTGAGCTCCTCCGGCTGGTCGGCGCGGTCCGAAGACCGAGCAGCCAGCCGAGCTGAACGGCTCACCGCGGCGCAGCGCGTCGACCGCGGCCCGGGTGGCGTCCTCGGCCCCGGAGCCCGCCGCCGCGGCCCCGAGCCGCACCGCGAGGGCCGCGAGCACTGGAGGGCAAGGGCGCGCATGTCGGCGGGCACCCACCAGACGACTTCGTATTCGTCCCGGTCCCGCCACGCGTATTCGGCCGCGATGGCGGTCTTCCCTACCGCCAAGGCCGTGCAGTGCCGACGGGACCGGCGCGTCAAGCGGCGGTGGTCCCGCTTCGTCGGTCATCGCCCGGCGTAGCTCTTCGATCATCTCGTCCCGCCCGGTGAAGTTGACCATCCGGAGCGGGACGTCTTCCCCAGACCGCTGGCACCCCCGGGCCTGACGGCGGGCGGGTGACCGTGATCATCGGCTCGTCGCGCCACGGCGTCGGCAGGGCGTCGAGGAACTCCAGGGCCTCACGGGACGCCGCGGCGAACGGGAGCAGGTCGGCCGGGATCGCGATGTCGCCAAGGGGGTCGGGCACCGCCGCCGCGAATAGCCCGGCGTCCGCGCCGGACTGCTCGGTGACGTGCTTGATCAGCGCCACGTAGGCCCGCCACGCGTCCGTCTCTGGCAGCAGCTCGCGGAGCCGCTCCCGTACCCCGGGCCGGAACCGCAGCAGCTCGCCGCCCGGTCCCTCCAGCGCGGTCGTGGCGGGCCGGAACAGCCCGCCCACGACCACCTCGGACAGGTCAGCGGTCGACGCCTCCGGTACCAGCTCGGCGCTGAGCAGTTCAAGCAGCTCAAGACTGACCGCGCTGAACGGTGCGCACAGCACCGCGAGCCGCGCGGCCTCCGGCGATGCCGCGCGGCGGAACGCGTTGACAAGCTGCGCGCCGGCCGCGATCGGGTCCGCCGCGTCCTCGGCGGTCGGCTCCGGCGGGCGGCGGACCGGCGGGATCAGCAGCGCGTCGCAGCCCCGCGGATCGGCCTTCATGAGCGTGCGCGCCCACCGGCCGAGCATGTGCGGGGTGAGCGTCGGCCGCCGGCAGCGGCAGCCAGCCGCCGCCCGCGCCCGGCTCGTCGCCCGCGGCGAGTTCGTGCCGTGGCACGGCGAACTGGAGCTGGGTATTGCCGCTGCCCGGCACGCCCGGGCCGACCCGCGCCGTGGGCAGGCCGAGCCCGGTCCTTCCCCACAGCCGGGTGGCCAGCGGCGAGATCAGCGCGGTCGGCGTGGACGCGGCCCAGTCCCTGACCAGGTCCCACGCCTCGGGCCGGAACCACCCGGCCGCGGAGCCGTCGGAGACGAGGTGATCGTAGGCGCCGGCCGCCGGGGGAGCGGAGCTGGCCGGTGCCAGGCCTGGCTGGCCGCCCTCGTTGTGCAGCCGCGGCACCGGGCCGGTCACCGAGATCCGCCAGGTCCTGATCGTGCGGAACGCCCCGAGCTGGCGCAGCAGCGTGGACAGCACGGAGACCATGTCGCCCCACACGGTCATCGACGGCGAGTCGTCGATGACGATGTCGACCTCGAACCAGCGTTCCGGCGCGGGCCGGAACTTCGGCACCAGCTTCCAGGTCCGCGCGTAGGACCGCACGGTCTCCTCGATGTCGAGCTGCAGCTTCCTGCCGTCCGGCCAGCGCCGCTTGAACGGGCGCAGCGCCCGGCTGAGGTCGAGCGGCTGCGGTCCGGCCCGCGCGCGGCCGACCAGCGTCCGCCGCCCGGTCACCAGCGGCTCGATGCCGGCGTCCGGGTCGTCCCCCGGTGCTGCCGCCCGCCGGTCGGGCGGCGCGGTGGCCGGGGGAGCAGGCCGAATCCGTTCGGGAGAAGATTGGTCCGCGCGGGCGGTCGCCGGCTGCTTCCGCGCGTCGGGTGGCGGCACGGTCGGCCGAGCGGGACTGTCCGCGGCGCGCGCCGCGGCGAGCCAGAGCGCCTCGGCGATCGACGTCGCGTCCAGGTCGAGGCCGAGCGCGAGCACCGACGTGACGCACCGTCGCAGGCCGTTCTCCGTGCCGGGGTCGTCCCGGCCTGCCGCCGCTTGGCCCGGGCCGCCCGCGGCGTCAGCCACGGGTCAGCTCTCGCATCAGCATCCTGGCGAGCTCTTCCCGGTGCGCCCCCTGCGGCGCGTCGTCGCCGCTGAGCACGAAGACCGCGCCGAGCAGCTGGTCGATCGCGATGTTGTCGCCCGCCTGGAGCTTGGCCACGAAGCCGGTCAGCAGGTCCGCGAGCGGCCCGTCCTCCGGTACCTCCATGTCGAGGTGGGCACGGACGATGTCCCTGATCATGTCCTCGTCGGGCGTTGGCATGGAGAACCTGATGCAGCGACGGAGGAACGCCGGGGGGAAGTCGCGTTCCTCGTTGCTCGTCATCACGATGAACGGGAACTCGGTGCACTGCACCTTGCCCCGGTGCACGGTGTAGGTCTCGTCGCTGTCCCACAGCGGCACGTCGACGTCATCGGCGCTGTAGCGGGTCAGCTCGGGAATCTCGTACTCGCCGCGCTCGAGCACGTCGAGCAGGTCGCTCGGCAGGTCGAGGTCGCTCTTGTCGATCTCATCGATGAGCAGCGCGCGGGGCCGGCCGGACGGGGTCAGCGCGGTGCCGAGGGGGCCGAGGCGCAGGAACTGCGCGATGTCGTCCGGCGGCGGGTTCTTCTTGCCCTGCCGTAGCTCCTGCTCGTGGATGCGGCCGAGCACGTCGTAGCGGTACAGCGCGTCGATCAGCGTGGCCCGCGAGGTGATGTGCCAGCGCAGCGGCTCGCCGAGCACGAGTTCGGCGGCCACCGACTCGATGACCGTGGACTTCCCCGAGCCGGGCGCGCCGGTGACGAGCAGCGGCCGGCGCAGGCTCAGCGCGGCGTTGACGGCATCGGTGAGGCCTTTAGCCGGCTGGAACTTCACGCCCAGGGACCGGCGGGGGAACTCCCGCCAGGGCGGCGGCGGCGCGAAGTCGTCCGCGTGCACGCTGCCGTCGCCGCGATAGTAAGAGCCCCAGGTCATCGCTCACTCCTCGGTTCCGCCGGGCTGGACCCACAGGTCCCTGCAGAAGCTCAGCCATTCCTCGTCGTCCCATATCACCCGCAGGTCGGCCAGCGGGCCGCCGTCTCCCGCCGCGCACAGGGAACGGTAGGCGTCGGTGAACGCGGCGGGCAGGTCGCCCCACCGGGTGACCACCTCGACCCCGTGCTCCGGCCCGAGCCTGCCCGTGCGGGGCCAGAGCAGGATCGGTGCGAACTCGAGCAGGATGTCGAACAGCGGCTGGTTCTCGCCCGGGTCGTCCATCAGGCCGATGGCCCGCGAGTACCGGCCGTTGACGAACTCCGCAAGCAGCGCGGTCAGGTCCGTGACCTGCTGCGCGTGCAGCCAGTGGACCGGCTCGGTGTTCTTGTGCTCGTCGATCTCCTCCAGCCGGAGCTCGGCGTTCGTGTTAACCCGGCGCATCGTGTCGCTCCGGTCCAGCCGCCCGCTCCAGCGGGTGAGTACCTGGTAGTCCAGGCCGAGCTTGCGCGCGTGACGCGCCTCTTCCGGCCGCCAGCGCAGCAGGATGCCGACGGGCACGGCGACCTCGACGCGGCGCAGCCGGAGCCCGAGCTTCCTGGCGAGCGGCACGCCCAGTCCACCGCCTGGGCGAGCGCCTCTTCCGCGCCACGCTGGTCGGGCGTGGCCTTGAAGCCCTTGGTCTCGTAGACATCGCCGTCGTAGAGCAGCCAGGCGGCCACCCTGGCCGGCCAGTCACCGGACGGGGAGTCGTGCAGGCTGACGATCAGCCGCAGCCGGCGCTCAGCGCGCTTGCGCCCGCGGGCGACCACGGCGTCGTTGAACGGGACGATCGCGTCGACGCTCGCGGCCCACTCGCGCAGCGCGGGAGCGTGGAGGTCGAGGCCGGCGTCGTCGGCCAGCGCGGCGACGAACCGGGCGAGCTGCGGCCGCCCCGGCCGCGGGCCGCGCGGGTAGCGGGGTGCGCTGAGCGCGGCGCACTCGGCCGCGTCGATCTCGCTGGCCACCCAGGCGGCCCGGTTCGGGCCGCCTAGCGGTCCGTCCGGGCCGCCGGCGGCGGCCAGCGCGCGGCGCAGTGCCTCTTCCCCGAGCCGCTCCGGCATGAATGACCGGAGGAAGGCGGCCGTCCGATGAGCGGCCTCCAGGCAGTCCATGAGCCGCTCCGCCCGGATGCGGGCGGGCGAGGCGGGCAGCTCGGCCAGCTCACGGTGCAGCTCGCGCAGCTCGGCGGCGCCCGGCATGGCGGTGAGCGCCCGGGCGGGAAGCAGCGGCGCGAGTGCCTCGGCAAGTTCGGCAAGGCCGTAGGAGCCGAGCGGGCCGGACTCGGCCAGGGCGTTACGCGCGAGCCAGAGGGCATCCGGCTGGGCGACGGCCCCCTCGTAGTCGTGGAACACGGGGAGCTGGCCGGGCAACGCCCGGCGGAGCGCTGCCTTGACCGCGGGAGCCGACAGCCACAGGTGCGTTCCCGCCTCGGGAACCCCGGAGCGCAGCAGGTCCGCGAGGTGCTTAGACAGAGCCATGTCGTAGGCCGGCTGCCCGGCGGCCGAGGCCATGACGAGGGAGAGCCTGGTCTGGCCGCTCAGCGCGCCACCGGAAAGCCCGGCAGCGTCCGGGATCGCCGCGGCCGCCGTGCACGTGTCGATGATCCCGGCCACCCCCCGGATTCCGGGGGTATCGGCGGCCCGGGTGAGCAGGTCGCGGATATTCACGCCGCTGTTCCTGTCGCCGGCCACCGAATTCCACCCCATGAAGTAAAGCGTAGGGTCGATGCCAGGAATAAAGCCATGCCCGAGAAACACGAGCAGCAAGGCGGCGTCATTGCTCGCGGCGTAATCGATCGCCGCTTCGACGCCTGCGCTGATCTCCGCCGCCGCCAGCCGCTCATCGAGCAGCGCTTTCCCATTCGGCAGCCCCGCCTCGCAGCAGCCGAGATACGGGTCGAGGAAGATATTTCGCAGGCTCGCCGCGATCTCGCCGAGTTCGGTTAGTTCTTCCTCGCTGGCACACTGGCTCGCGACCACGAGAACGTGCCGCCGGGGACCGGTCAATGGCGTCATAGGCGCGCGGCCGTCGACGCGAGTGCCTCCATCACCGGGCCGGCGACGTCCGGTTTCGACAGGTACTTGGCGGCGGTGTGCGTCCACACGCCGTCGGCGTCGGTCCGCGTGCTCTTCGGCAGCACGCCGGCCGCGTTCGCCGCGACGTCGGATTCCAGGATCGGGCGGGGCACGATGATGTCGTCGCGGTCCCAGAAGTTGAGCCAGCGGCCCACCCGCTCCGGCGTGGCAGGCGGTCGCGGCCTGACCCGGGGCCACACCACCGCGCGCATGGCGAGCGGGGAGCCCAGCGTCACGAAGAGCGGTACGCGGGGTCCGGGCTCATGCAGCGCCTCGAAACCGACCACGGTGCCGAGCGAGTGCGCGATGACCACGGCCGGACCCGCGCCGATCGCCGCCGCCACCGAGGCCCTGATCCGCGCGTCGAGCGTTTGGCCGGCCGGGTCCGGTTCCCCCCGGCTCAGGTAGCGCGCCGCCTGCGCGAGGTCGGCAACGAGGAACTTGCCCCCGACCCACTGCCCGGCGCGGCCCCAGGGCCGGGCCCCGAGCAGGGTGGTCGCGGCATTGATCGACTGCCTGACCAGGGCGCCTGCACCCTGTGCGGTCCCCGTCTCGCTGAGTCGGAGCTGCGCCCGCGCGGACGCGAGGGCGGCGCCGGGCTGCCCGCCGTCATCGGGATGCGCATGGCATTGCGCCTCGGTTATCTCCGTAAGCAGCGCGTGCAGCAGTTCCGCTTCCTGCTGGCTAAGCTCGGTGCCTTCCGCCCCCTGACGGCCGGCGGCCGCGAATAGGTCGCCATAGTACGCAAAAACGATTTCCGCGAGTTCACCAGCGATAAGTCTTTCCGCGGCCTGGGAATGGCCCGCGCGGCGCGCACCGTCGGCAAGGGCGGATATCCAGCGTTCCTTGTCGACTGCCTGGCGCCGGGGCTTTCCGATCCCGTGCACGAGTACCAGCCGCGGTGCCATGTAGTCGCACCCCCTTGCCAACAGGCGTCCCCGGTACGAAAAGAAATCAGCGTAATGGTAAACGACCATGGGGCCAGGGAAAGACCGCTAGCCGATTTCCTCGGGATCCCGGTCGGGCTCAGCGGGGCAGCTCCGCCGCGAGCGCGGCGCCGACGGTCGGGTAACTGAACGTAAAGCCGGACTCGAGCAGCCGCGCGGGCAGCACCCGGGCGCTGGTCAGCAGTTCCGCCGACATCTCGCCGAGGGCGAGCTTCAGCAGCGGCGCGGGCACCCGGAGCCACGGGAAGTCGGGGCGCCGGAACCGGGCGTGCAGCGCCGCCGTCAGCTCCGCGTCCGTGACCGGGTTGGGCGCGGTCAGGTTGTACGGGCCGGTCCGTGACTCCGCGCCTGGCCCGTCGAGCAGGAAGCGGATGGCGCGGACCTCGTCGGTGAGCGCGATCCAGCTCATCACCTGGTGCCCGTCTCCGAACCGCGGCAGCACGCCGAGCCTGGCGGGCAGCGCCAGCCGGCCGAGCATGCCGCCTCCGGCCCCGAGCACGAGGCCGCTGCGCAGGTGGGCGACCCGGATGCCCGCCGCGCGGGCGGGGTCGGCGGCGGCCTCCCAGTCGTGCACCACCCGGGAGAGGAACGCCTTGCCCGCGGGCGCGTCCTCGGTGACGTCCCGCCCGCCCGTGTCGCCGTACCAGCCGATCGCGGAGGCGGCGATGAACGCCTTCGGCCGCGGCTCGGTGGCCGCGACCACCGCGGCCAGGGCCGCGGTGGCGAGGACCCGGCTGGCCCGGATCTCCGCCTTGTAGCTGGCGGTCCAGCGGTGGTCGCCCACGCCCGCGCCGGCCAGGTGCACGACGACGTCGACACCGGACAGCGGCGGGTCGCCCGCGTCGGCGGCGTGTGGATCCCAGCGCACTTCGTCCACGCGGGAGTCGCCCGCAGCGGTGCTGGCCGCGCCGGTGTTGGCCGCACTGTCGCCGCCGGGACGCGGCGGCCGCCTGACGAGGCGGACGACCTGGTGGCCGTCCGCCCGCAGGCTCGCCGTCAGCGCGGTGCCGATCAGGCCGGACGAGCCGGTGACCGCTACCTTCATCGCTGCCGCGTCAGAGGCCAAGGTCGGCCTCGAACGCGCCCTCCTCGAGACGGTTCTTCACCGTGACGAGGAACCGGGCGGCGTCGGCGCCGTCCACGAGCCGGTGGTCGTAGGTCAGCGCCAGGTAGACCATGGAGCGGACCGCGATGACCTCGCCGAGCGAAGGGTCCTCGACGACGACGGCGCGCTTGACCACGCTGCCGACCCCGAGGATGCCGACCTGCGGCTGGTTGATGATCGGGGTGTCGAAGAGCGCGCCGCGGCTGCCCGTGTTGGTCAGCGTGAACGTGCCGCCGGCGAGCTCGTCGGGACCGACCTGACCGTCGCGGGTGCGGGCGGCGAGGTCGGCGATCTTGCGGGCGAGACCGCCGATGTTGAGGTCGCCGGCGCTGTGGATCACCGGCACCATCAGGCCGCGCTCGGTGTCCACCGCGATGCCGAGGTGCTCGGCGGCGTGGTAGGTGACCTCCTGCGTCTCGCCGTTGATGACCGAGTTGAGCACCGGGTGCACCTTGAGCGCCTCGATGGTCGCCTGCGCGAAGAACGGCAGGAACGTCAGCTTGACGCCCTCGCGGGCCTGGAACGCCGCCTTGGCCCGCTCGCGGAGCCTGGCGATGTTGGTGACGTCCGCCTCGACCACGGTGGTGAGCTGCGCCGAGGTCTGCAGCGACTCCACCATCCGCTTGGCGATGACCTGCCGCGGCCTGGACATCCGCTGGGTGGTGCCGCGCAGGGCGGACGGGACGATCGCGGGCCGGGGCTGCGCGGGGGCAGCCGTCGGCGCGACGGCCGGCGCCGGCGCCGGCGCGGCCGTGGGGGCGGGGGGCGCGGCTGCGGCGGCCGCTGCCGCCGCGGCGGCAGCGGCCTCGGCGGCCCGCTGCGCACGGGCCGCCTCAAGCACGTCCTGCTTGCGGATCCGGCCGCCCACCCCGGTGCCGAGGATGGCCTCGAGCGGCACCGAGTGCTCGGCGGCGAGCTTGCGGACGAGCGGGGTGACGTACGGCGAGTCGCCGGTGGGCAGCGGCGTGGGCTCCGGGTACTCGCCGGTGGGCTCTTCCTCCGCGGCGGTCGCCGGCGACGCGGCGGTCGCGGCCGGAGCGGCCGGCGTCGGCGGGACGTACGCGGCGGGGGCCGGGGTGGCCGGCGGGGCGTAGGCCGGCGCGGCCGGAGCCTGGGCGGCCGGGGCCGGGGGTGCGCTCCACGACCAGGTGTTCGTCGGGGCGGCCGTTCCGCCGTTGCCCGGGGCGGCCGCGGCGGGCGCGGGAGCGGGCGGCGGCGGGGCGTAAGCCGGCGCCGGGGGAGCGGGCGGCGCGGCCGGTGCCTGGGCCTCGGGGGCGGGGGGCGCGGGGGCGGCGGCCGGGGCGCCCGCCCCGAGTCCGAGTCCTCGATCACGGCCAGCTGCGCGCCGACGGCGACCGTCTCGTCCTCGTCGACGGCGATGCCGCGCAGGATCCCGGATGCGGGTGACGGGATCTCGGTGTCCACCTTGTCCGTCGAGACCTCAAGGAGCGGCTCGTCGGCCGTAACGTGCTCGCCCTCTTTCTTCAGCCAGCGCGTGACGGTGCCCTCGGTGACGCTCTCGCCGAGCTGGGGCATTACTACGGAGACCGACATGTTCGGGGTGACTCCTTAGGCGTGGAAGTGCAATGGCTTGCCAGCGAGCGCCAGGTGCGCCTCGCCGATGATCTCCGACTGGGTCGGGTGCGGGTGGATCAGCGCCGCGACGTCGTCCGGCTCCGCGTCCCAGTTGACGATGAGCTGCGCCTCGGCGATCAGCTCGCCGACCCGGCTGCCGACCAGGTGCACCCCGAGGACCCGCCCGGGCTGGCCGCCGGGCGCGGACGGCGCCTCGGCGATCACCTTAGCCTGGCCCTGCGTCTGCAGGATGACGCTCTTGCCGTTCCCGCCGAGCGGGTAGTTCACCTCGACCACGTTGATGCCGCGCTCAGCGGCCTGCGCCGAGGTGATGCCCACGGAGGCGACCTCGGGGTCCGAGTAGGTGATGCGCGGCACGCCGTCGTAGTCGATCGGCCGGACGTCGAGGCCGCCGAGCCGCTCGGCGACCAGGATGCCCTCGGCGAAGCCGACGTGGGCGAGCTGCGGGTGAGCCATCTCCGGGATGCTGATCAGGTCGCCCACGGCGGAGATCGTCGGCACCGCCGTCCGGCACAGCGGGTCCACGTTGACGAAGCCGCGGGTGATGCCGACCCCGTTCTCCTCGTACCCGAGGTCGGCCGACACCGGGCCGCGGCCCACGGCCACGAGCAGGACCTCGGCGTCGAGCTGCTTGCCGTTGCCGAGCGTGACCCGGACGCCGGAGTCGGTGTAGCTGACCGACTGGAACGGGTTGCCGAGCTCGAACCCGATGCCGCGCCGCCGGAAGACTCGCTGCAGCACCTTGGCGGACGCCTCGTCCTCAAGCGGCAGGAGCTGCGGCGCCATCTCGACGATGGTCACGTCGGCGCCGAACGACCGCCACACGGACGCGAACTCGACGCCGATCACGCCGCCGCCGAGGATGATGACGGACGACGGCACCCGGTCCAGTTGCAGGGCGTCGTCCGACGTGATCACCCGGACGCCGTCGAGCGTCAGGCCGGGCAGCGACCGGGGGACGGACCCGGTGGCGAGCACCACGTGGTCGCCGGTGTAGACGGCGCCGTTGACGGTGACCGACGTCGGTGAGGTCAGCCGGCCGTCGCCGTAGATCATGTCGATCTTGCGGCTCGCCAGCGTGGACTGCAGGCCCTTCCACAGCCGCTCGACAACACCCTGCTGGTAGGAGAGGACCGCGGGCATCTCGATGCCCTCGAAGGCGGTCCGCACCCCGAACTTCGCGCTCTCCCGCGAGGAGTCGGCGACTTCCGCCGCGTGCAGCAGCGCCTTGGTCGGGATGCACCCGCGGTGCAGGCAGGTGCCGCCCACCTTGTCCTTTTCGATCAGGGCAACGCGCTTGCCAAACTCCGCGGCGCGGAGCGCGCAGGCGTAACCGCCGCTTCCGCCGCCGAGGATGACGATGTCGTAATGGCCGCCCTCTGCCACAGTAAACCCCTTTTCCGCTTACGCTCAGTGTCTCATCATGTCACTGCGGTTGCTTACGCACGGGTTGATCAAACACTGGGAAGTCGCCCGGCGGCCGTCGCCGCCGCGATCGCGATGAGCGCTCGCACCGCGGCGCCCGTGCCGCCCTTGGGCGTGTACCCGAACGGCGCCTTCTCGTTGAAGGCCGGGCCGGCGATGTCGAGGTGCGCCCAGGCGACCCCGTCGGGCACGAACTCCTTCAGGAACAGGCCGGCGACCAGCATGCCGCCCTCGCGGTCGCTCGAGACGTTGGTCATGTCCGCGACGGTGGAGTCCAGTCCCTTGCGCAGCTCCTCCGGGAGCGGCATCGCCCACGCGGGCTCGCCGGCCTTCCGCATGAGGGAGGCGACGTGGGCGGCGACCGCGTCGGACGATCCCATGACCCCCGTCGTGCGCCCGCCGAGCGCGACCGTCGCGGCGCCGGTGAGCGTGGCCACGTCGACGATCAGCACGGGGTCATCCTCGCCGGACCGGACGATCCCGTCGGCGAGGACGAGCCGGCCCTCGGCGTCCGTGTTGAGCACCTCGACGGTCTTGCCTCCGTAGATCCTGATGACGTCGGACGGCCGCTGCGCGGCGCCGCCCGGCATGTTCTCCGCGGCGCACAGGTACCCCACGACGTTGACGGCAATCCCGAGTTCGGCGACGGCGTTGGTGGCGCCGAGCACGGCGGCGGCCCCGCTCATGTCGCACTTCATCGTCTCCATGGACTTCGGCGGCTTGAGCGAGAGGCCGCCGGAGTCGAACGTGATGCCCTTGCCGACGAACGCGACGGTCCGCGTCGCCTCGGGGTGCGTGTACGACAGCCGCACCAGCCGCGGCGGACGGGAGGACCCCTGGCCGACGCCGATGAGCCCGCCGTAGCCGCCGTCCCTGAGCGCCTCCTCGTCGAGGATCTCCACCGTGACGCCGGCCGGGGCGGCCTGCTCCGCCGCGGCCGCGAGCGCGGCGGGCGGCAGGTCGAGCGGGGAGGTGTTGACCAGGTCGCGCACCAGGTTGACCGCCTTGGCGGTCACCTGCCCGCGGCGCACCGCCTCGGCGTTGCCGTCGCCGGTCAGCACGGTGATGGCCAGGTCGGCGGCGGGCTTGGCGCGGTACCGGCGGAAGCTGTAGGCGCCGAGCAGCGCCCCGGTCGTAACGGCTTCCGCCTCGGCCGGGGTCAGCGCGGGCAGCGCCAGGGTGACAGTCTTGCGCGGCGGGGCGGCGTCGTCGGCCGCGTCGGCCTGCTTCGCCCCCGTATTGTTCGTACGGGTCGACCGCAGCGCGGCGCCGGCGGCCCGGCGGAGGTTCTCCGGGTCGAAGGGGGTGCCTTCCTCCGGGGCGCGGCCGAGCCCGACCGCGAGCACGAGCGTGGCGGGCAGCTTGCCGCCGCCGGGGATCTTGGTGATTTCCTCGGCGTCGCCGGAAGCGCCGAGCGCGGTGAGCGTGCCGGCGAGGGTACCGCCGAGCGCCTCATCCACTCCGGCGAGGCCGGGTGCGGCTGCCGGGCCGTCAGGGGACTGTATGACCCCGATGACAAGAACGTCGGCCTCGGCCGTCTCCGGCGCCGACTCACTGGTTGCAAGGGAGACTGTCACGAAGCCGATGCTATTGCACCCTGACACACGCGGATGTCCCCCAGACCCCCGCGTGACGGACCGCACACCTACGCCGTCAGCGCTGGAGCGGGAGCGGCTGCGTCCTGGTCCTTCGGCTTCGCCTCGGCGGGGAAGAGGTGGCAGCCCTCCGGGTCGAGGCGCATGCCGACCGAGTCGCCGCGCTCCGCCCGGTGCCGGGCGAAGATGCCGGTGAGGCGCCCGAGGCCGGGCAGGTCGATGGCGTACTCGTAGCCGCGGCCGCGGAACGCCACGTCGGCCACCGTGCCGGTCAGGTGCGGCGTCTCGTCCGCCGACCGCAGCAGGAGGATGCCGGTCGGCCTGATGGCGAGCAGCGCGTCGTCGCCGGGCTTCAGGCCGGAGCCCGCCGTCACTGGCGGCAGCACTGGCCGCAGCGCGGGCAGCCGCACGCTGCCGTCCGCGACCCCGCTCGCGGTCACCTCGAGCACGCCGTCGCTGCCGGGCCCGGTCACCCGCACCGGCAGTTCCCCGGCCAGCCCGGTGAAGCGGGCCACGAACGGGGTCGCCGGGTGGTGGTAGACGTCCTCCGCCGAGCCGGACTGCACGAGCACGCCCTCTTCCAGCACCCCGATGTGGTCGGCGAGCGCGAACGCCTCGGCCTGGTCGTGGGTGATGTAGACGGTGGTCGCGCCGGCCTCGCGGACCAGCGACGAGATCTCCACCCGCATCCGCTCCCGCAGGTCGGCGTCCAGGTTGGACAGCGGCTCGTCGCACAGGATCAGCCCGGTGTCCGCGATCAGCGCCCGCGCGAGCGCCACCCGCTGCTGCTGCCCGCCGGACAGCTCGTTGGGGTAGCGCTTAGCGAACTCGGAGAGTCCCACCCGGTCAAGCATCGAAGCAGCCCGGACCCGGCACTCAGCGCGGGGCAGCCGCCGCCGTCGCAAGGCGAACGCGACGTTGTCGAGGGCGGTCATGTGCGGCCACAGGGCGTAGTCCTGGAAGACCATCGACAGGTCACGCTGCTCCGGCGGCACGTGCGACCGGCCGTCCGCGACGACCCGCGAGCCGATGGCCAGCGAGCCGCTGTCGATCCGCTCGATGCCGGCCAGGCAGCGCAGCAGCGTTGTCTTCCCCGACCCGGACGGCCCGAGCAGTACCAGGAACGTCCCGGGCGCGACGTCAAGCGACACTGACTTCAAGGCGGGGACGGCAGCGCCCGGATACGTCTTGGTCAGCGAGAGAACAGAGATCGGCTCAGCCACGAACGGTCCCTCCAATGCGCCGCCACCCGGCCAGGCGCGAACAGGCGATAGGCCCCAAGCACGATGCCGACAACGGCGAAGGCGATGGCCGATGCGAGCACGGCCTGGGCCATGCCGACGCCGTAGTGATAGTTAGACAGGTTGTCCTCGATGGAGATCGCGGCCGGCGGGGAACCGGGCGCGTACAGCAGTTGCGACAGGGGCAGTTCAAGGAAGACCCCGCAGAACGTGTATAGCCACGCCATGACGAGGGGGCGCGAGACGACCGGCAGCACGCCGCGGGCCCAGGCGACGATCGCGCCCGCCCCGTGGGTGCGCGCCGCGTCGCGCAGCGACGCCTGCAGCTGCGACACCGAGCCGACGAGCACCCGGGCGTTGGTCGGCAGCGAGGACGCGATGTACGCGATCACCAGCAGCTGCACGGTCTGGTACAGGTCGATGTGCAGCGTGGACATGATCGGCAGGTTGAACGCGAAGATGTAGCCGGCGCCGAACACCACGCCGGGCAGCGCCACCGAGGCGAGCAGCAGGTAGTCCATCGCGCCCGTGGCGGCGGTGCGCCGCTGGGACAGCAGCCGCGCGGCGATGAACCCGAGGAGCACGGTGACGGTCGCGGTGATCACGCCGTAGACCATGGAGCGCTCAAGCGGGCCGAGCAGCCCGGACTGCTGGAACAGCGCCTGAGTAGTTGGCCCAGGTGAGCGAGAACGAGCTGCCGTAGTCGCCGAGCAGCGACCCGGACACCGCGCCGAACGCGGGGATGCCGAGCATCACGAGGAAAAACACGATGAGCAAGGTCGTGGCGCCGATGGCCTCGCGCGCGCGACAGCCGCCGCCGCACCGCTTGCCGGGTTCGCCCGGACAAGATCGCGTACGACCGGCCGCGCAGCGCGCGGGCCTGGAGGAACAGCGGGACCGACACCGAGAGCACCAGCAGCCAGGACATGCCGGCGGCGAGCGGGAACGACGGCGGGAAGTTGCCGATCGCCGCGTACAGGGCGTAGGTCGCCAGCGTGAAGTTCGAGTTGTAGGCGAGGGTCGCGGCGACGCCGAAGTCTGAGATCGACTCGGCGAACCCGATCGCGAGCGCGGACATCAGGGCGGGGGCGAGGATCGGGATGATCAGCCGCAGCGCCTGCCAGCGGTTCGCGCCGTGCACCCGGGCGGCGTCCTCGAACTCCTGGCCCAGGCCGCCCAGCGCGGCGCTGATGGCCAGGTAGGAAAACGGCACGCAGCGCAGGCCGAGCAGCAGCACGACGCCGAAGGGGCCCATGATCGCGCTCGTCGCCCACGGCCAGTCGAGCCCCATCCGGTACATGACCCCGTCCTGCTGGACGAGCCGCTCCCAGCCGGTGGCGGGCAGCCAGGACGGCAGGAGCAGCGCCAGCCACATGCCGCCGGAGACCCAGCGGCGCCCCGGCATGGTGGTGCGGGCGGCGAGCCAGGCGATGGGGAAGCCGAAGAGGAGCCCGATGACGGCGGCCGTCGCGGACACCCACAGCGAGTTGACGATCGCGACGGCGGTGGACCCGGTCAGTGACTGCTGCAGGTAGGTCAGCGTGAACCACTGCGGTCCCTGGTCGAACAGGCGCGGCGAGACGCAGAGCACCAGGAAGGCGAGGCAGGGCAGCAGGATGATGGCGCAGAGGATCAGCCAGAAGACCGGCATGCCAAACCGTGCGGGCCGCAAAGCGGCCCGCACGGCTGGCGGTGTCTGAAGAGAGATCAACGGACGATGTTCGAGTCGAACCAGGTGTTGATGGTCGTCTCCTGCGTGCCCCAGGTGTAGGGGTCGACCGTCTGGGTCTTGACCGACGCCAGTGAGGGCAGAGAGGACAGCGGGTTGACGCCGGTGAGGACGGGGTAGTACAGCGAGTCGCCGGTCGGGTCGCCGGACTGCATCACCTTCTGGCCGGCGGTGGAGAGCACGTACTCGACGAACTGCTTCGCCTCGGCCTGCACCTGGGGCGAGGCCTTGGCGTCGATGCCGATCTGGGACGGCAGCAGGGTGGCCGGGTCCAGGTACTCAAGGCCGATGTTCTTGTCGGTGAACGTCGCGCCGATCGCCGCCGAGGACTGCACCAGCGCCAGGTTGATCTGGCCGTTGGTCAGCGCCTGCAGGGTCGGGCCGTTGGTCGGGTGGATGACCAGGCCGTTGGACTTCAGCGTGGAGAAGAACTTCTCGCCGGCCGAGACGCCGCCAAGGTAGTTCATCACGCCGGCGATCAGCGGGTAGGTCGGACCGGACTGGGCGGGGTCGTTCATGCCGACCTGGCCCTTCCAGGTCGAGGACTCAAGCGCCTGATAGGTGGTCGGCGGGTTCTTCACCTTCTGCTTGTTGTAGGCGACGATGCCCATCAGCGTGACGCCGGTCGGCACGTAGCTCTGGTCCTTCGGCTCCACCGAGGTGCCGAGCGAGTTGAAGGAGACCGACGGCTCCCAGCCCTTGAGCAGCAGGCCCTGGGTGTCAAGGCCGGCGAACGCCTCGTCGCCGTCCGCCCAGAGCAGCCCCCACTTGGGGTTGTTCTTGGAGGCCTCGATCTGGGTGAGCAGCGGGCCCGTCGAGTTATCGTCGAGCTGCACCGGGATGCCGGTTGCCTTAGTGAAGGCCTTGGTCATGGCCGAGTCGTAGCCCTGCGCGGAGTAGACGACCAGGGGAACGGCGGCCGCGGACGAAGACGCCGATGCCGACGACGAGGAGGCGGAGGAGGACGACGAGGTCGCAGCGGCGGCCGTCGACGAGCTTGACGAACTCGACGAGCAGCCGGCCACCGCCAGGACAGACAATGCGACGGCGCCGGAGACGCCGGCGAGCAGGCGTACGCGAGTGCGCCGGAGCGTGCTGTTCATGTCCCCGAGTTTGGGGACTCCAGAAGTCTCAAAAGTGTCGTCCAGTTAGCCAGCCGGTGAACCGATTATCACAACCTGGGAATAACGCTAGTTACTTCTTAATTCTAACGGCTGTTAGTATTGAGACTACGTGACCCGTGGGTAGGGTCCGCTAAGCAAGGCGAACGACGAAGACAGCGAAGGAGGTGCGGGCGATGGTCACCGGAGCGGTGTCGACAGGCGCGACGTCACTGCCCCTCCGCCTCCTCGGCGTAGACCCGGGCGGCGTAGGCCTCGAGCGACTGCTCGCACCGGTCGAGGAACTGCTCGCAGGCGGCGCGACCGCTGGCGCCGAAGACATCCCGGTCGATGATCTTCGCGAACCAGTTCCTGAGCTTGACGAGGTCGACCTCGTTCTCCTCGAGCTCGGCGTAAGTGAAGTGGTTCTCGTCGTACTCCTTCTGCACCTGCCGCAGGAAGTCCTCGCACTTGTCGACGATCTCCTCGTACTCGTCGTTGCGCGCCGTCTGGAACGAGGCGCGCACCTCCGACTCCCCGGCCAGCACGGAGCAGGACATCAGCATGGCGGTACCGGACATGTCCGTGATCTCGCGCCGCAGCTTGCGCAGCGCCCGCTCATTCGCCGTGCTCACGGGCAGCGCCGCCACGGAGTTCTGCAGGTAGATCGCCCCAAGGGACTTGATGCGGCGCCACACGGTGGAGCGCAGCCGCGTCGGCTCCGGCGGCACCCGGTAGATAAGCAGCAGCCAGCCCGCCCCGGCGCCATCGCCCGTCGCGGGGCCGTCAGTCCGGTCCTGATCAGTCGTCACCCCTTCATTGTCGCTGAACATCCTCAGGAGATTCATTGAATGCCCTCCCCCTGATCCTCACGGTGTTCGTCGCGTGCGTGGTCGAAGCCGTTGAGGCGCTCACTATCGTCATGGCCACGGGGATCACCCGAGAGTGGAAGTCCACGTTCCAGGGCATGGCCGCCGCCCTCGTCGTGCTCGCCGCGATCACCGCCGCGGTCGGTCCCGCCATCAACGACCTGCCGCTGACCGCGCTCCGCGTGGTCGTCGGCGCGCTGTTGCTGATCTTCGGCCTCCAGTGGCTGCGCAAGGCCGTGCTCCGCGCGACCGGCTACAAGGCGCTGCACGACGAGGCGAGCGCTTACCTCAGGGAGGTCGCCGCCGCCGAGGCGGCGACCAAGGAGTCCAAGCGCGGCGTGAGCGACTGGTACTCCTTCACCCTCGCCTTCAAGGGCGTGCTGCTTGAGGGGCTGGAAGTCGTCTTCATCGTGATCACCTTCGGCGACAACCAGAAGAACATCGGTGCCGCCGTCATCGGCGCCGCGGCCGCGATCATCCTTGTCACGATCGTCGGCATCGCGGTCAAGGCCCCGCTCACCAAGGTCCCTGAGAACTGGATGAAGTTCGCGGTGGGCGTCATGCTCACCAGCTTCGGCACGTTCTGGGGCGCCGAGGGCGCGGGCGTCGCCTGGCCTGGCAACGACGCCGCCCTCCTCGTCCTCGTCCCGGTGGTGGCGCTCGTCGGCGCCGCCTGCGTCTTCTGGCTGCGCTCCCGCAAGATCACCGGGACCGCCCCCGCCAAGCAATCGGAGGTCGTCGGCTCATGAAGCAACTCAAGGCGTTCGGCGCGTTCTGGTACGACTTCATCGTCGGCGACGACTGGCACGTCGCCGCCCTCGTCGTGATCGGCCTAGCCGCCACCGCGATCCTGGCCCACGCGGCGAAGGTGAACGCGTGGTGGCTCCTCCCGGTCGTCGCCTTCGCCGCCCTGGCCTGGTCCCTGCACCGCGCGACGGACACCCGCAAGTAAGAGTCATCCTCCGAACGACTGCGTGCTTCGCCTTATCCCGCGCCATGACCCCGCTTGAGCGCGGTCGCGGGGTAAAACAAAAACCCACTCCGGTACCATTACTCTGCCGGTGCTGCCGCCTCACCTGAGGCATCGCATTTCATCAGGCGTAGACGCTCGTCGGTTTCGGTGGGCTGGCCTGTTCGGGGCAGACTCGGATGGGCAACCGGTTTTCCCGCTGCGCGGATGCCCCGCATGCGGCCTCCGACACTACGGATATTTCACGAAAACGTCCTCGGCTCAGCCTCATTAGCGCGGAAACTTTTCCGATAACGGAAAGAAAGCTCGCTATACCGAGTAAAAGTCTCCACGATAAGTAAAGTATCCGCGCCGATGGCTCGGCCGGCACGAAAAGCGTGTCGCCCGATTAGCGTTCAGCATCTCGCGCATCACATTTCACGAGGAACGGAAGCTACGCGCCGAGGTAGCGGACGGGGAGCTCGGTCTCGGTGAAGCCGCCCTCGCCGTCCGGTTCCACCCGGTAGGCATCGCCGTCGGGGCGGTCGGAGATCATCTCGGCCAGCGCGTCGTCGACGTAGTGCGCGCCGACGCCGTCGTCACAGGCCAGCCCGCCGGGGAGGGCGCCCTCGGCCACGAGGCGCTGGTACAGCGGTCGACGCTCCGCCTCGGAGTGGTAATGCGGGCAGAAGCTGCCCGCCAGCATCCCGAGCCCGTCGGTGTAGGCCCGCAGCCGGGCGCCGAAGGAGTCGGTGGTGCCGCCCTCGAACCAGCAGATCCCCCCGGCCGACGAGCCGGCCAGCACGATGCCCGCGTGCCAGGCCTTGCGCAGGATCTCGTCGATCCCGTGCACCCGCCACACGGCGACCATGTTGGCGACCGAGCCGCCGCCGACGAAGATGATGTCCTGCGACAACAGGAAGTCCTCGGGATCCTCGACGTTGGGCATCGGGAACAGCGACAAGTGGCGGACCTCGGCGGGAGAGTTGGCCAGGCGGTCGTAGAACCGGAGGTAATAGGCGGGATCGTCGCCGACGGCCTGGTTCAGCACGCACAGCCGGGGCGTGGGCTTGCCGCTCAGCTTGATCGCGTACGCAACGTGAAAGGGGACTGCCTCGCGGGGCATGAGCATGCCGCCCCCGATCGCGATCACGTGCCGTCTTCCGTCTGCCGCCATGCCGTGACCGTATCGACGATCGCGTACCACTGCAAACAGTGTCAGGCTGTGAAGAGTGTCACCACCACCCGTTCCGAATATATAACGATTTGTACTCTGTGATCAGAGATGTCTGTGGCGCACGATATTTACCTTTCCGGAAGCCGCGCGAAAGACGTACTATCGTGACAGCACATTTCGCGACGTGGCGCAGACGGGCGGCGGCGGCATCATGGCTGAATGGTGGTCGATCGAGGTCTTCTCAGGCGACAAGCTCCCCGCGAGCGGGTGGCGGTACGCCTACGAAGACGATCTCACCGAGGCGGCGATTACGCACGGTGCGCTCTATTACGAGTGGCACGACACCGAGTACGGCGTGATCTTCGAGGTTCTCTTCCCCGGCGATCAGGAGTGGGAATCGTTCCGTGCGCTGCCCGCGGTGCGCGCGGCCCTCGACGGGGTCCCCGACCCGGTCAACGGCCTGCTCATCTACCGGGGACGGGGCGGCGCGGCCGGCGCGACCAAGCCGCGCAAGCCGAAGCCGGCGCCGGGCGCCGCCGCGCTCGAGCTCGAGGAGCCGAAGGAAGAGCGCTGGCTCAAGCGGGCGCGGCGACTGAAGTACAACGCCTCTGAGGTCGACGAGCTGATGCGGGAACTCGGCGCCGAGCCCGGGCGGATCGACGAGCCGGACCGGGGCGTGCCCGGGCAGGACGAGCCCGTATCGCGGGATATCGCCGCCTTTGACCGGACCGACGGCTAGGTCGGCGTGGCTTTCGGCCGCCACAGGGGTGAACCACGCCTCCGGACAAGGCAGGATGGAGGAATGACGGAAACCCGAGTCATGACCGAGGACCTTCGAGCAGCGATAGAGCGCACCGGCTACTATCCGGGGCTGGTGACCGATGCCGTCGCCAGCGCTCTCGGGCCCGAGCCGGTCACCGCGTTCTTCGCGCATCATGACGCGATATTCGACCCCGGCATGGAAGTCCGCAGGCACATGACCGTGCTGGCGCTGACCCCGACCCGGCTGGTGTACTCGCACACCGACGAGCATCCCGCCGACGAGCCGCAGGAGAAGCCGCGCGCCGAGACGTCGACCGAGGCCGTCCGGTTCTCCCGGGTGTCGTCGGTGTCGGTGACCCGAGTGGTACCCGATCCCGCGACCTACGTGCCGGGCGTGACGATGCCGTCCGAGGTGATCTTGACGATCGGCTGGAACGTGCTGGCGCACGTGGAGCTGGAGCCCGCGCACTGCGGTGACGAGACCTGCGAGGCCGATCACGGGTACCTCGGCACGATCACCGCCGATGACCTGACGCTGCGGATCAGCGAGGCCGCCGACGGCGAGGACGCCGTGCGGCAGGTGCTGAAGTTCGCCAGTGCCCTCAACGACGCTACCGCGCTCGCCGGGAGCTGATGACCTTGGCGCGCGAGCCCAGAACCAGCCCGATCGTGCCTTCTTACGGCGAGTCCAGCCTTCCCGACCTGGCCGCGTCCATCCTCGCCGCGCTGACCGGCGACGCGGCCGCGAACGTGCTCGGCCTTCCGGACGCCGGACGCGTCTGCCTGCTCATCGTCGACGGGCTCGGACTCGAGCTGCTGCGCGGGCACCAGGCGGCGGCGCCGTTCCTCGCCGAGCTGGCGTTCAACTCCCGGCCGCTGACCGCGGGCTTCCCGTCCACCACGGTGACCAGCCTCGGCTCACTCGGCAGCGGGCTCGCGCCGGCCGCGCACGGGATGCTCGGCTACCAGGTCGCGGTCCCCGGCGAGGGACGGCTGCTCAACGGCCTGCGCTGGCCGAAGGACGTCGACCCGGAGGCCTGGCAGCCCCGGCCGACGATTTACGAGCAGGCGGCGGCCGCCGGGGTTACCGCGGTGCACGTGGCGCCCGGGGCGTTCAAGAACAGCGGCCTGACCAGGGCGACGCTGCGCGGCGCCGACTACCGCGCCGCGCACTCGCTCGGCGCCCTCGCCGCGCTGACCGTCGACGCGCTCGGGGAAGCCGACCGGGTGCTCGTGTCCGCCTACTACGGCCAGCTCGACGGCACCGGGCACGAGTACGGCGTGTCCTCGTCCGCCTGGGTCAACGAGCTCGCGCACGTCGACAAGCTGGCGGAGCAGATCGCCGCGGGCCTGCCCTACGGCTCGGTCATGTACGTGACCGCCGACCACGGCATGGTGAACGTCGGGCCGGAGGACCGGGTCGACGCCGACGCGCCAGGCTCCCCGCTGCGCGACGGCGTAGCGCTGCTCGGCGGCGAGGCGCGGGCCAGGCACGTGTACACCCGGCCGGGCGCCGCCGACGACGTGCTCGCCACCTGGCGCGAGGTGCTCGGCGAGCGCGCCTGGGTGATGTCCCGCGAGGAGGCCATCAAGGACGGCCTGTTCGGCCCGCTCGACGCGCCGGTCAGCGAGGCCATGGCCGCCCGCATCGGCGACGTGGTCGCCGCGTGCGCCGGCACCTGGGCGGTCGTCTGCACGAAGGACGAGCCGCTTGAGAGCTCCCTGGTGGGCATGCACGGCTCGCTGACCTCGGCCGAGCAGCTCGTCCCGATGCTGACGTCCGGCGTCAGGTAGCCCGTGACCGACCAACCCGCTGACATCCTCATCACCGCGCCGGAGCTGGCCGGCCTGCCCGGGGTCACCCTGGCCGGTCCTGGCGGGCGGCCCGAGGCCCCGGGCAACCTCACGTTGCTCGACGTACGCTGGCGGCTGGGCGGGCCGCCGGGCCGCGAGCTCTACGATGCCGGGCACATCCCCGGCGCGGCCTTCGTCGACCTGGACACGGACCTGGCCGCCCCGCCGGGCGCGGGCGGCCGGCACCCCCTGCCCGCGACCGCCGACTTCGAGCGGGCCATGCAGCGGGCCGGCGTGCGCGACGGCCGGCCGGTGGTCGTCTACGACGACGCCGACTCCACCGCCGCGGCCCGGGCCTGGTGGCTGTTGCGGTACTTCGGCCACCCGTCGGTCCGGGTCCTCGACGGCGGCTTCCAGGCCTGGTCGGCCGGGGGCTACCCGGTCGTGACCACGGGCCAGGAACGGCCGGTCACCGTGCCCGGCCGCTTCACCGCGCGTCCCGGCCACCTGGGCCTGCTCGACGCGGACGGCACCGCGGCGCTCGCCAGGGACGGCGTGCTGCTCGACGCGCGGGCGGGCGAGCGGTTCCGCGGCGAGGTCGAGCCGGTCGACCCGGTGGCGGGCCACATCCCCGGCGCGGTCAGCGCCCCGACGGCCGGGAACGTCAACCCGGACGGTACCTTCCGGTCAGCGGCCGAGCTGGCCGCCCGCTTCACGGCGCTCGGCGCGGCCGATGGCCGCCCGGTGGCCGCCTACTGCGGCTCCGGCGTGACCGCGGCGCACGAGGTGCTCGCCCTCGCGGTCGCCGGCCTCCCCGCCGCCCTCTACGTGGGCTCCTGGTCGAACTGGATCACCGACCCCGCCCGCCCCATCGCCACCGGCCCGGCCCCCGAACAGGGCGGCCGGTCACGGCCAGCCAGGTGAGCGCCCCCGCGAGCAGGCCGACGGTGCCCGGCGTCCAGCCGGCGGCGAGCACCCCCGCCACCGACACGCCCGCCGCGGCGACGGCCCGCACCGCGAGCCGTCGGCCGGGCCCCCGCCCAGGCAGCCGAACGGGCCCAAGCACAGGCCAGGCGCGCGTGCCGCCCGGCCCGGGGCGCGCCGCCCGCCAGGCCGAGGTCCGCCAGCGCCTCGCCGCGCCCGTAGGCGGTCCTGAGCGTGTCATAAGCGGCCGCCGCGGCGCCGAAGCGGGCCGCGTCGCCGCCGTCGTCCCGGTCCGGGTGCGTCGCCGCCGCGATCCGCTTCCAGGCCGCCCGCACGTCCTCGTCCGCCAGGCCGGCCCGCGCGGGCAGGCCGAGCGCCACGAACGGGTTGTCAGCCACGCCGTTCACCGAACGCCTCGTCGAGCACCTCGCTCGCGTCGGGCGGCGCGGGCCCGGGCACCGGCGCCGCCGCCCCGACGGCCGGAAGCGGCAACGTGGGCGGCTCACCCGCGAGGCCGCCGGCCGCCGGGGTCGCCTGCGGGTCCGCGCCGTGGCCCCGGTCGATCGCCGCCTGCCGCCCGGTCAGCCGCTTGATCTGCAGGAACGTGACCCCACCGCGGTAGAGGTAGCAGACCTGGCCCACGTCAAGCCGGCGCACCAGGTCCCCGTCGAGCACCGGCGCGCGCCTGGCCCGCGACAGCCCGTCGTCGCCCCACGCGCCCGCGCCGGAGAACCGCCGCGACGTGTCCACCGACGGCGCGGTCCCCGCCAGTTCCGCCACCGGTGACGGCCGGGGCGTGCGCAGCAGCCAGATCCCGCCCTCGGCGGTCGCGGCCACCCGCTGCCGCTCGTCCTCGGACCCGGCCAGGCCCTCCCACGACTGCGCCGACACCTGCACGGCCAGCCCGAGCGACCGCGCCCGCTCGTACAGCCGCCAGATCGGCAGCCGCCGCGACACCGCGGAGAACTCATCGACGCACAGCAAGATCTCCCGGTCACCGCGCAGCGCGTGAAACGCGAGCAGGTCGGTCAGCGCCCGCGCCTGCGCCTCCGCGACCGAGACCTCGGCGGTGCCCTCGAGCACGCAGTACCAGGCGTCGGCGTCCGCGAACGACGCCCCGCCGTCGAGTCCCGCGCCGAGCCGCCGCCACAGCGCGCGGAACCGCAGCCGCACGTCCTCGAAGGCCCTTTTCCCCGAACGGATGGTGGTGACTGCCTCCGCGTCGCCGTGAGCCCCGTAGACGGCGGCCAGCCAGTCGGCGTCCAGCCGGGCGAGGAAGTCGGCGGAGTTCACGGGCGGGCCGCCGGGGGCGTGCACCGCCAGCGCCACCAGCGCCTCCATGACGTCGGCATAAAAGGCGGCGCCGCCGGTCCCGTGCTCGATCAGGTCGAGCAGCGTGGTGACGAGGCGGTCGGCCGGCAGCGCCCACAGGGAGAGCGACGCCTCGTCCGGCCAGATCGCGGTCGACCGCGCGCCCGCGTCCCGCAGCACCCGCCGGGTGCGGTCCGCGACCTTCCGCGAGGACGCGCCGCCCTTGCAGTCAAGCACGACGAGCAGCGGCCGCCGCGCTCCTTTTTCTTGATCGGGGCCGGCGGCGTACCGGCGCAGCCCCGCGGCCATGAACCCGGCCCACAGCCGCAACAGCAGCGTGGTCTTCCCCGTCCCCGTCGCCCCGATGACCACCTGGTGCGCGCGCAGCCGCTCGTAGGGGATCGCGGCGGCGCGGCCCGTCCGGTGCCCGACGGCGCGGATCGTGGCGCCGGCCACGACGCCCCCGCCGCGGGTCAGCAGCGGCAGCGAGCCGGGCGCGGCGATCAGCGCCCGCGCGGCCCGCGCCTGGTGCTGCCACTGCCTGGCGTCGAACGTGCCCGGCGCCTCCGGGGTGAGCCCGCCGGCCCCGCTGCGCATCCGGAACCTCCGGTACGCCCAGCAGGCCCCGCCGGCGGCGAGCCCGAGTGGGATGGCGGGCGGCGCGGCCGCGACGGCCGCGGCGACCACGTGCCCGTGCTCGAGGAGCCGCCACATCGCCGTCCCACGCCCGGTACGGCGCGGCAACGGCGCGAAACCACCAGGGGCCAGGCCCAACTCCAGCGGGGTAGCCGCCAGCGGCCGCCAGCCGGAGGCCGGCCCGCCCCCGTGCGGCCAGCGTTCCGCCCGCGACGGAAGTCACCGGCCAGGCGACGACCGCGACCAGCCAGGCCCCCGCCATTGGCAGGCACCAGCAGGCGGCCCGGTAGATCCGCACGGGCGGCGCGCCACGCCACCACCCCCACGCGAACGAGCCGGCCGCGACCACCGTCACCGGCGCGAGCGCTACCGCGCCCGCGACCAGGAAGGCGGCCCGCGCCAGCCAGAAGAGCCCGCGCCCGAGCGCCTGTCGCACCGGGTGCCGTACCTCCGGAGCCCAGTTCCGGCTCACGGCTGGCGCCGGCTGACGACGATCCCGCTCCGTCACGCGTCCACTCCATCACACACGGCGACAGAAATGGGTAACTCATCCCTTACGTTCTGCTTACCGCGCTGCCTGCCCCGCCGACCGCTTGGTCCCGCGCCGTCCCCGGGTGGCGTTGGGCCGGCTCCGCCGCCAACGCCACCCGGGCGCGATGTCATGGGGGCAAGCGGGCTACGGGAGCAGTGCGCCTGACGGGAGGTCGCGGACCTCGACCCGTACGCCAAGCGGCCCGAGGGCGTCGCGGGCCCGCAGCACGGTGCTGAGCGCGGCGGGCGAGCACAGGTAGAGGGCGCGGGCGTGCCGCGGCGGGCGGCCAGGAACCGAGGCCTCGGCGGCGGCGCAGCCGTAGTCGCCGGTACGGGCGAGGATCTCCCGCATGATCGCGACGGTCCGCGCGACGGTCTTCGGCGACAGCTCGGCCTCGACGGCCCAGCACTCGCCGGCCCACGCGACCGGCGCCCCGGCGGGCGAGTCGTCCGGCCAGTGCACCTCGGCGTCGGGCAGGTGCTGCCGCAGGCCGACGCCGTGCCGTGACCTGATCCGCCGCTCGCACCGCCAGAACGCGGCCGCCCGCTGGAAGCCGCTCGTCGCCTCGAGCGTGATCCGCGCCGCCGCGACCGCCCGGATATGCGCCAGCCGGGACAGCGCCGGGCGGGCGGGGGAGTAGCTGAGGCCGCAAGCGGCGAGCCCGGCCCTGGTCACCCAGAGCCAGGCCGGGCCGGGGCCGAGCCTGGCGGTCTCGGCGTAGCCGAGCTCGCGCCACCTGGCCGCGGCCGCCCGGGCGGCCCGCTCGCCCCGCGTCAGCGCGGCGAGCTGGTCGAGCTGCACGCCGTACATGTCGGCGGCGAAGATCAGCGCGTCGGCGTCCCTGACGGCGAGCCCGCGGGCGGTCATCGGTGCGCCCGCTACAGGCGCATCGTGATGATCGCCAGCTGCTCGAGCGACCGGCCGCCGAGCAGGTGCAGCAGCCGCCGCTGCGAGCTCCGGCAGTGCACCTCGAGCCGCCGCGGCGCGGTCAGCCCCGCCGCGAGCCGCACCACGGCCCCGGCGCTGTGCGCGTCGAAGAACGACAGGTCGGTGATGTCGAGAACCAGCGTGGGGCCGGCCAGGCCCGCGAGCGACCGCAGCGCCTCGTCGAACTCGGTCCTGCTGGCCAGGTCGCTCTCCCCGGTGAGCGAGAGGCGGTTGCCCGCGACGGCCGCGTGCAGCGTGCCGAGCCGGTCAAGCACGATCACCGGGTGCACCGACCGCGCCTCTTTCATCGCGTCGGTCTCGCCGAACAGCCGCTCGTCCCAGTAGCACAGCGCCGTGTAACGGGCGCGCTGCCGCGCCGAGAACAGCGACGCGTGCAGCGCGATCTCGTACTCGACGGCCTGGTCGAGGTGGTCGATCGGCGCCAGCGCGAGCGACATCTCGCTCGCGCTGCGCAGCCCGGTGTACCCCTCGGCGAGCACCGTGTCGAGCCGTCGCCGCGCCCCCTCGACCAGCCGCGCGGCGTCGAACTCGCCGCGCGAGAACCTGGGCGAGTTGGACACGACAAGCCGCCCGTCGCGCAGCGCCCGGCGCGCGGCCGTGCCGCCGCCCGCGACTCGCTCCGCGACCCAGTCGGCGTCCTGGTCGACGTCGACGAGCAGCCCGACCTTCTCGTCCCGCGCGAACCCCTGCTGGGTGAAGACGGTCAGGATCTCCCAGCGCGTCTCGTCGTCGGAATAGGCGAAGAACGCGTGATCGCCCGGCTGCAACCGGTCCACGCCGACAGCCCGACCGTGTAGGTCCTCTGCTGGCATGAACACCGATCCCGCTCTTGAAAAGGTCAGCGATCAGATCACGATATATCTGCTTATTATCCGCAAAAGCGGACAAATAGCCGTGAGTGAGTTATGCCCCCTACGGGCGTATCGTGCCTGGCCGCGCGGCGCACCCCGCAGTGACACCAAAAATCACGGTGCCGCTTTCAGCGTAACCTACCCGGAAACCTTCCTGCCTATCCGCTTGCGCGGTATATCCCGCTCGTTCAAGGCCGCGGTGGCTTGGGTGGCTTGGGTGGTTTAGGTGGCTTCTCCGGCAAGGACGCGACGCCCGGCGCCGCGCCCGGCCAGATGAGCAGGACCGGGCAGGGCGCGTGGTCGACGACGAACCGCGCTTCCTTGCCCAGGCTCTTTGGCCCGAGCCGGGACTGGTCGCCGTCCCTGGCGACGATGAGCAGGTCAGCGTCGGCCGCCGCGGTCACCACCACCCGCTCCGGGCGGCCGTGGCGCTCGACCCGGTCGCACGGGCGGCCAAGCCTTCCGGCGGCGGCGTCGAGCAGTTCGGCCGCCGAGCGGCGCTCGAACTCGGTGATCCGCGCGCCGGGGTCTGGACTCGGCGGCCTGCGGCCCATGAGGCCCAGGTAGGCGCCGCGGGCCGCGTCGGGCGGGTCGTCCTCGGTGACGTGGATGAGCGTGATCCTGGTACCGGCGGCCGGCAGCCGCCGGGCCGCGTCGACACAGGCCTGCCACGTTCTCATTCCGACCCAGACGAGCACTGAACGGGCGGGGTCGCCTTGCTCGGTCATGGCGTTCAGCCTCCCACTGCGTGTAGCCCGGCCCACAGCGCGAGCACGGCGAGCGCCAGCCCGGCGGGGACGGTGAGGAGCCCAAGTACGGTGAATTCCCTGAGCGACGGAGCCGATCCGTGGGCGTGCAGTATGCGACGCCAGAGCAGCGTGGCCAGCGAGCCGGTGTACGTCAGGTTCGGGCCGATGTTGACGCCGAGCAAGACGGCCAGCACGGCGCCCGCGCCGGACGGCGCGGCCAGTGGCAGCAGCACCAGGACGGCCGGCAGGTTGTTGATGAGGTTGGCGAGCACGGCGGCGAGCGCCGCGACGGCGAGCAGGGCGGGCAGCGAGGTTCCGCTCGGCAGCAGCGGGCGCAGCGCACCGCTGAGCCCGTTGTCCACCACCGCCCGGACCACTATCCCGAGGCCGAGCACGAAGAGCAGGAACGGCACGTCGGCCGCGCGGGCCAGGCCGGCCAGGCCGGTACGGCGCTGCGCCAGGCCGCGGGCGGCGAGGACGACGGCGCCCGCGAGGGCGGCCCACGCGGGGTTCACCGAGGCGGCGGACGCGACCGCGAAGCCGGCCAGCGTGAGGGCCACGACGGCGATGGTGAAGGCGGGCAAGCCGTCTTTCCCGCGCTCGCTGTGCTTGCCCCGCTCGCCGCCGCGCGCCCGAGGCCCCTGTTTCTTCCCTCGTCGGTCAGTCGCTCGTTCCTCGCTCCCTCCCTCCTCAGTCCAGAAACAGGGGCGCGCGCTTTGGCTCGCGGGAACGCGCGCTCGGGACCCCAGACTCCTCCCTCGTCGCACTGTGCTTTCCCCGCTCGCCTCGGCGCGCTCGGGTTCCGGCGCCTGCTGCCCGCCCGCGCTCAGGTCGGACCGGAAGTAGAGGCTCAGCACGACGTACTCGACGCCGATGGCGGCCAGCCAGGGCAGCGCCATCAAGCCGGCGAACCGGCCGAACGACAGCCCGCTGGCGGAGAAGGCCAGGAGGTTGGTCAGGTTCGACACCGGGAGCAGCAGCGACGCGGAGTTCGCGAGGTGCGTGCACGCGTACATGTGCGGCTGTGACCGGATGCGCAACCGCGCCGCGGTGACGAAGACCACCGGGGTCAGCAGCACGATCGTGGCGTCCAGGCTGAGCACCGCGGTGGTTACCGCCGCGACCGCGAAGACCTGCACGAGCAGGCGGCGCGGCCGTCCGCGGGACCTGCTGGCCATCCACGCGCCGCAGGCACGGAACAGGCCCTCGTCGTCGCAGAGTTGCGCGATCACGAGCACCGCGGCGAGGAAGCCGATCACCGGCCCGAGCCGCTGCGCTTCCGCCACGGCGTCGTGGAAGGGAATCGCGCCCGTCGCCATGACGATGGCCGCGGCCGGGACGGCGGCCATCGCCTCCGGCCAGCCGCGCGGCCTGATCACCGCCCAGGCCAGCACGGCCAGCAGTGCGATGACCGACAGCGACTCGGCGCCGGCAGTGCCCAGTTCAGCCCCCTCGCGGCAGCACGCGGATGGCAGCATCTAACCAGACCGGCGCCGGCTCCCGCCGCCCGGTCCTCCCGCCGCCAAAGAGTTTCTGTTGGCCGAAATAGCAAGCCGCGGTCGTTCGGAATACCGGGTCCGGGTTTTTATCAGAGGTCACAATGGGACTACTTGATGCGCGCGGAAGTCACATTGTGACTACCGGAACGTTCGCCTATACAGGCCTTCTACCTTGGGGTTTGCCGCAAATCGGCGGGCCTAACTTTGCGTTACGCGGGCTAGAATAGCCGAACCTTCAAGGTGTAGGTTCGCGTGGAAGGCCGTATCAGCGGAGGATAAATGAGCATTCTCGGCACGCGGGTGATCCGTACGGAAGATCCGCGGCTTCTCACCTCGGGCGGCGTCTACGTCGACGACTTGCGCGAACCCGATCTCGCCGGGGCGGTGCGAGCCACGTTCGTTCGGTCGACCATCGCGCACGCCCTGATCACTGGCATTGACACCGAGGCGGCCCTGGAGGCGCCGGGGGTGGTCGCGGTGCTGACCGCCGCGGACATGACCGACCTGCCGACGCCGCCGCCGCCCGAGCCGCTGCCGGACGACGCGCCGCCGCCCGAGGGACCCGCGCCGATGGGCGGGGTCTGGCAGGAGCCGCTGCTCGCGTTCGACCGGGTGCGGTTCGTCGGCGAGCCGGTCGCGATCGTGCTGACCGACAGCACGTACGCCGGCGAGGACGTCGCCGAACTGGTGAGCGTGGACTACGAGCCGCTGCCCGCCGTGCCGTCGATCGAGGCCGCCCTGGCGGATGAGTCCCTGCTGTACCCCGACGCGGGCACCAACGTGTGCGTCCGGGGCGGCCGCCCCATCGGCGACGACTCGATCTTCGACGGCTGCGCGGTCATCGTCGAGGGCGACGTGGTCAACCAGCGGGTCGCCGCCCTGCCGATGGAGGGCCGGGCGACCGCGGCGGTGTTCAAGGACGGGAAGCTCACCGTCTGGACGTCCACTCAGAACGCCCAGCTGTCGCGCCTGATCCTCACCGCCATCGGGCTGCCGCCGGACGCCATCAGGGTCGTCGCGCCCGACGTCGGCGGCGGGTTCGGCGCCAAGATCGGCGTCGACCGGGAGCAGATCATCGTCGCCTGGGCCGCTAAGCACACCGGCAGGCCGGTCCGCTGGGCGGAGACCCGCAACGAGAACCTGATGGCGATGACGCAGGGCCGCGCTCAGCTGCACCACATCAAGATGGGCGGCGACCGCGAAGGGCACATCAAGGCCTACCGGCTGGACGTCGTGCAGGACTCCGGCGCCTACTCGCGCATGGGCGGCTTCCTGCCGATGCTCACCAACCTGATGGCGCCCGGCGTATACGACATCCCCGCGGTAGAGGCCAACTACACGGCCGTCGTCACCAACGCGACGCCGATCGCCGCCTACCGGGGCGCCGGCCGGCCCGAGGCCGCGGCGACGGTGGAGCGGGTCGTCGACTGGTATGCCGCCGAGGCGGGGGTCGACCCGGCTCTCGTGCGGAGGCTGAACTTCATCAGGAAGGACCAGTTCCCGTTCGTCACCAAGACGGGCGCGCCGTACGACACCGGCGACTACGAGGCCGCGCTGGACAAGGTGCTCGCCGCCGCCGACTACAACGAGCTGCGGGCGGAGCAAGAGCGGCGCATCCGGGCCGGCGACACCAAGCTGCTCGGCATCGGCCTGGCCTCCTACGTGGAGATCACCGCCGCCGACGGCGCGGCCGGCGAGACCGCCAAGGTCGAGGTGCACGACGACGGCACCGCGACCGTCTACACCGGCTCCTCCGCGCACGGCCAGGGCCACCACACCGCCTACGCGATGCTCGTGACCGACGAGCTCGGCATCCCGATGGACAAGATCGAGGTCATCCACGGGGACACCGACCTGATCCCGGACGGCGTGGGCACCTACGCCTCGCGCTCGCTGCAGCTCGGCGGCTCCGCCGTGCACACCGCCGCGATCGAGATCAAGGAGGAGGCGGCCAAGCAGGCGGCCGAGCTCTTCGAGGCCGACGAGTCCGACGTCGTCCTCGACACCGGCACCGGCACCTGGCACATCGCCGGCGACCCGGACAAGTCGCTGTCCTGGGCGCAGGTCGCCTCGGCCGCCGGAGAAGGCCTCATCGTGGCCAACGTGCGCTTCACCGCCGACCGGCCGACCTTCCCCTTCGGCACGCAGCTCTCGCTCGTCGAGGTCGACGTGGAGACCGGCAAGGTCACGCTGCTGCGGCACGTCACCGCCGACGACGCGGGCCCCGTGCTCAACCCGCTCCTGTTCGAAGGCCAGCGGCACGGCGGCATCGCCCAGGGCGCCGCGCAGGCGCTCGTGGAGGAGATCCTGTACGACGCCGACGGCAACCCGCTGACCGCCACGCTGATGGACTACGGCGCGATCACCGCGGCCGAGCTGCCCAGCTTCGAGCTGCTCACCAGCGAGACGCCCACCACGGTGAACCCGCTCGGAGTCAAGGGCATCGGCGAGGCCGGCACGATCGGCGCGACCCCCGCCGTGCACAACGCGGTCATCGACGCCGTGAAGCACCTCGGCGTCCGGCACATCGACATGCCGATGACCCCCGAACGTGTTTGGACAGCAATCCAGATGGGCGGGGCGCAGAAAGTGGGTTCGCAAGTGAAGGTCGAACTGACCGTCAACGGCAAGGACGTCACCGCGGACGTCGAGGACCGCACGCTGCTCGTGCACTTCCTGCGCGATGCCGCGGACCTGACCGCCACCAACATCGGCTGCGACACCACCTCGTGCGGCGCCTGCACGGTGCTGCTCGACGGCGAGTCCGTCAAGTCCTGCACCGTGCTGGCCGCCCAGGCGGACGGCCGGTCGGTCACCACCCTCGAGGGCCTCGCCTCGGAAGCGGGCGAGATGCACCCGGTCCAGCGGGCCTTCCACGAGGAGCACGGCCTGCAGTGCGGTTACTGCACGCCCGGCATGGTCATGGCGATCGTCTCGCTGCTCAAGGAGAACCCGTCGCCGACCGAGGCCGAGGTCCGGCAGGGCCTTGAGGGCAACATCTGCCGGTGCACCGGCTACCACAACATCGTGAAGGCGGCCCTGTCCGCGGCCGAGGCTTCCAGTGAGGGAGCGTCCCAGTGATACCCCCTTCGTTTACCTACACAAGGGCCACGTCGGTGGACGAGGCCCTCGCGCTGGCCGCCGAGCACGGCGAGGACGCCAAGTACCTGGCCGGCGGGCAGTCGCTGCTGCCGCTGATGAAGCTCCGGTTCGCCGCGCCGACCGTGCTGATCGACCTCGGCCGGGTCACCGAGCTGTCCTACGTCCGCGACGAGGGCACCTACGTGGCGATCGGCGCCCTCACCAGGCACCACGACGTGGCCAACGCGGAGCTGCTGCTGTCGGACATCCCGCTGCTCGCGCACACCGCCGAGGCCGTGGGCGACCCGCAGATCAGGCACCGCGGCACGATCGGCGGGTCCGTCGCGCACGCCGACGCGGCCGCCGACCTGCCGGCCGCGCTGCTCGCGCTCGACGCGACCTTCGTGATCCGCGGCGAGGCGGGCACCCGCTCCGTCCCCGCCGCGGAGTTCTTCCAAGGCTTCTTCGAGACCGCGCTTGAGCCCGGCGAGCTGCTGACCGAGATCCAGGTGCCCAAGCCCGCCGTCGCCGGCGGCGTGGTCGTTCCAGAAGTTCAACAAGCGGGCGATCGACTTCGCGATGGTCGGCGTGGCCGTCCAGGGCCGGTCGGTGGCCCTGATCAACATGGGCTCGACGCCGTTGCGGGCGACCGCCGTGGAGGCCGCCCTCGCCAACGGCGCCTCCGTCGCCGACGCGGCCGCGCTGGCGGCGGAGGGCACTAACGCGGGGTCGGACATCCACGCGTCCAAGGCCTACCGCGAGCACCTGGCGCGCGTCCTGGTGCGACGCGCCCTCGAGGAAGCCTCCTCCCGTTCGTGAGTCTGGCCTAGCTGTTTAGGGGAGCGGGGCGGGGCGACGCCCCGCCCCTCTCCAACCCGGGCGAAGCCTGAGACGCCCTCGAGCCGAGCCGCCATAGGTGTCGGAGCGTGACGGGCCCGGTCCCTCACTCATCCCGGCGCCCGTTGGCGAGCGAGCCAAGCGCTCGATCCCGCAGGACGTCAAGATCGCGGTGTCCGCCCGGGACGGCGGCCGGTGCCGTCAGTGCGGGTCAACGCACCAGCTGCACTTCGACCACGTGATCCCGATCAGCCGCGGCGGTGCCAACACCATCGCGAACATTCAGCTCCTGTGCGGTGCCTGCAACCGCGCGAAAGGGGCCAAGCTGAAGTTATCGGCCACCGCGACCGACAAGTTCAGGTGGCGGGCATCGTCTGCACTCAGGGCGCAAGTATGGCTACGTTCACGCGGAGGTACAGGCATGCTGGTCTACTCGGTGATCGCGTCGCTTGACGGCTACACGGCCGACACGGAAGGCAAGTTCGACTGGGCCGAGCCCGACGAGGAGGTCTTCGCCGCCGTCAACGAGCAGGAACGGGGCTTCCGGACGTACCTGTACGGGCGGCGGATGTACGAGACCATGCTCCCGTGGGAGACGACGCCGCTCGCCGGGCAGAGCCCCCTGATGCGGGAGTTCGCCGAAATATGGCGGGCAGCCGACAAGATCGTCTACTCCGGCACGCTGCGCGCCGCGGCCAGCGAGCGAACGCGGATCGAGCCCCGTTTCGACCCGGAGGCCGTCCGGGCACTGAAACGGCAGGGTGACGTCAGCGTCGGCGGTCCCGTCCTCGCTGCGTCGGCGATCCGGGCCGGACTGGTAGACGAGTACCGCTTGTTCGTCGTCCCCGTCGTAGTCGGCGGCGGCCTCGCCGTGTTCCCCGGCGGTGCCCGCACTGGGCTTGACCTGCTCGACCAGCGCCGCTTCGGCAGCGGGGTCGTCTACCTGCGGTACCGCGCCAGGCCATAGCGCACGCGACCCACCGCAATTCGCGTTTTCGCGAGTTCCGGGCGGACAATGGGATCGTGCGGTTGCGGAGCAAGCTCGTCCGGCAATTCAAGCACCCGGTGCGGTGGCTGGCGTTCCTCGCGGGCGGGGTGCCCGCGATCCTGGTGTTTCCCGGGCCGTCGCTGTCTTACGTCGCCTGGTTCGCCCTCGTGCCGGGGATGGTCCTGTTCACCCGGGCCGCGACCACCCGCGAGGCGGCCGCGCGCGGATGGTGGTTCGGTGCCGCGTACTTGATCGCGATGCTGTACTGGATGGCGCCGCAGATCGGGCCGGGGCTGCTGCTCATCGGCGGGATCTTCGGCTGCATGTGGTCGCCATTCGCGGTCGCCGTCAACCGCCTGCTCAAGCCCCCGGCTTCCTGGCCCCGGGCCCTCGCCGCGCTGATCGTGGTGCCGAGCGCCTGGCTGATCCCGGAGTGGATCAGGTCGTACCAGGGCCTCGGCGGTCCGTGGGGGCTGTACGGCGCGTCCCAGTGGCAGCACCCGGCCGTTCTCGCGCTCGCCAGCGTCGGGGGAGTCTGGCTGGTCAGCGTCGCCCTGCTGCTCGCGAACGCCGGGCTCATGCTGCTGCTCGGCGCCGTCCGCCCGGCCCTGCTGGCTTCCGGTCCCCAAGCGGCCGCCCCGGTGCGCCGCCGCGCCGTGCTGGCCGCGGCCGGCGTGGGCGCCTTCGTCGTCGCGGCCGGCGCCGGCCCGCTCGCCTTCGCCCTGACGCCGCCGTTCCCGGCCGTTCGCCAGGTCACGGTCGCCCTCGTCCAGCCGGGGGTGATCAACGACAGCGCGGCGAGCGTTGACGCGTCAGAGACCCTGACCAGGGAATACAGCGCCGGAGGAGCGCTCGAGAAAGATCATCCCGACCTGGTCGTCTGGGGTGAGTCGAGCGTCGCCTACGACCTGGCCACCGATCCCGCGTTGCTCGGCGGCATCGAGCAGCTATCCGCCAGGGACCAGGCGGAAATCCTGGTCAACCAGGATTCCACGCTCCCCGGACCGGACGGCGGCCAGGAGAAGGTCGCCGTCCTGGTCAGCCCGCAGGGCATCCAAGGTCGTTACGTGAAGACGCGCCTGGTCCCGTTCGGTGAGTACATCCCCTTCAAGGGGCAGCTCGGCTGGCTCACCAGGATCAGCAAGGCCGCGCCGTCGAACATGATCCCTGGTACCGGGGCGCACACGCTCACCGTGACCAGCCCGACCGGGGCGGTCAAGCCGCTCGACGTCGGCGTGCTCATCTGCTTCGAGTCCGCCTTCCCCGACATGTCGAGGGTGGAGGCCAACCAGGGCGCTCAGCTCATCGTCTACCAGTCGAGCACGCCGACGTTCCAGGGGACGTGGGGGCCCGACCAGCACGCCAGCCTCGCCGCGATCCGCGCCGCGGAGACCGGCAGGCCGGTGGTGCAGGCCGCGCTCACCGGGGACACGGTGGCGTTCGACGCGCGCGGCAGGCAGATCGCGTGGCTCGGTCAGGACAGCCGGGGCGTGATCACGGTGACCCTCGACCTCCCCGCGCCGGCCGCCAAGACCTTCTATGACCAGGCAGGCGACTACGTCATGTGGTCGGGCGTGGCCATCACCGCGCTCGCGGCGCTGGTCATCCTGCTACGCCGGCGACATTTTCTAGCGAATACCACTGGTGCAGCCCCTGCCCGTACGGCAGAATATGACCCGGATACCGGAGATCCAGTGCGGAGCTAGTGCGCACGGGTCCCGGCAGCACAGGGCCGCCCGGGCCGGATGAGGACGCAGGGGAAGGCGAACCTCGTCTTACGCAGGGAGGCACCGGTGTCCGTTTACGGCGTTCTGCAGGTTCATTCGGCGCCACCCGCGCTGTGCCCGCACATCGAGTGGGCAGTGGCGGGGACCGTCGGAACTGCCGTCAGCATGCCCTGGGTCAGTCAGCCTGCTGCCCCCGGGTCTCTTCGTGCTGAGCTGACATGGAAAGGCCAGCCGGGCACGGCTAGTGCCATCACCTCCGCTCTCGCGGGCTGGAAGCGGCTGCGCTTCGAGGTCACCGAGGAAGCGTCCGCCGGCTGCGACGCCATGCGCTACTGCTACACGCCCAACCTCGGGCTCTTCGCCGCCCCCACGGGCGCCAACGGGGACATCCTCGTCCCCGAGAACAAGCTGCGGGCCGCGATGGCCCTCGGCGCCAACGGACTGGTGATCCTCGAGCAGGAGCTGGAAAAGCTGCTTGGCGGCGCGTGGGACAATGAGCTCGAGCCGTTCCGCCGGGCCGGCGACGGCGCCCCCGTCCGCTGGCTCAACGCCACCGGCTGAGACCCAGCGGCGTCCCGAGAGGCGCCGAGAAGCAGGAGCCCTCGCCGATGAGCGGTTTCGTCGCAGCGGACATCCCGGACCTCGCCGGCCAGACCGCCATCGTCACCGGCGCGAGCAGCGGCATCGGCCTGGAGACGGCGAAGGCGCTGGCCGGGCACGGCGCCCGGGTGATCCTCGCGGTCCGCGACGAGGCCAAGGGCCGCGCGGCCGCCAGCACCCTGCCGGCCTCAGCGAAGAAGGAGGTCCGCCCGCTCGACCTCGCCAGCCTCGACTCGGTGCGCGCCTTCGGCCGTGACTGGGCCGGGCAACCCGTCGACCTGCTCATCAACAACGCGGGCGTGATGATCCCGCCGTTGTCGCGCACCACCGACGGCTTCGAGTTGCAGCTCGGCACCAACCACCTGGGTCACTTCGCCCTCACCAACCTCCTCCTGCCGAGCATCACGGGACGGGTCGTCACGGTCTCCTCGGGCGCTCACCATTCCGGCCGCATCGACTTCGACGACCTCAACTGGGAGCGCCGGAGGTACCGCCGGTGGCGCGCCTACGGCCAGTCCAAGCTGGCCAACCTGCTGTTCACGGCCGAACTGCAGCGCCGCCTGACCGAGGCCGGATCGAAGGTCCGCTCCCTGGCCGCCCACCCCGGCTACGCCGCGACCAACCTGCAGTCGCACAGCGGCAGCAGGCTCATGGAATTCGCCATGGGCAGCCTGGGCAACCGCCTCCTCGCGCAAGACGCGGCCGCCGGCGCCCTCCCGACCCTCTACGCGGCCACGGCCGACCTCCCGGGCAACACCTTCGTCGGCCCCTCCGGCTTCGCCGGCCTGCGCGGCGCCCCGGCCCCGTGCCCCCGCTCCAGGGCCGCGCGCGACCCGGAGACGGCCCGCCGCCTGTGGCAAGTGTCCGAGACGCTGACCGGCGTGCGTTTCCCTTCTTAGCGGAACGAGCCGGCGGTGAGCCCGGACACGATCCGCCGCTGCGCGAACAGCACGAGCACCGCGATGGGGATTGAGATGATCACCACCGCCGCGTCGATCAGGTTGTAGAAGGTCTGGAACGCGCTCTGACCGAACACGGTGATGGCCAGCGGCGCCGTGAAGTGTGACTGCGAGGTCAGGAACGACACCGCGAACGCGAAGTCGTTCCACGCCAGGATGAAGGACAAGATCGCCGCGGTGAACACGGCGGGGACGGCGACCGGGACCACCACCTTGCGCAGCACTTGCAGCCTGGTCGCCCCGTCGACGAGGGCGGCGTCCTCCAGTTCCGCGGGGATCTGCTCGAAGAAGTTCTTCAGCAGCCAGGTGGCGATCGGCAGCGTGTAGACGAGGTAGACGATGATCAGCGGCCAGATGCTGTTCAGCCAGCCCAGGTAGCGCAGTACCAGGAACAGCGGCCCGATCATGGCGAGCACCGGGAAGAACCCGGCGAGCAGGATGAACGCCAGGATCGGGCCGGTGCCCCGGATGCGCAGCCGGGCCAGGGCGTAGCCCGCCATGGTCGCGACGACGATCGTGATCACGGTGGTGGCCAGCGCGACGATGACGCTGTTCACCAGCGGGGTCAGGAACGAGCCCTGGGTGAACACGTTCTTGTACGCGACGCCGGACAGGTGCGAAGGGATGATGCCGTTGGCCCCGCCCACCCCGGCCGCGACCTGCTGATTGGACAGCAGCGAGGTGCGCAGGATCCAGTAGAACGGGAACAGCGCGATCAGCACCACGATGACGACCGCGAGGTAGAACAGGATCTCCCTGATGATCTTGCCGTTGGTGTACCGGCGTCGCCGGTAAGCGACCCGGTGCGCCGCTACCGGGACCGGGACCTCGCCCGCGACTGCGCTTGTCATGCCCCCACCTCTTCAGGAGGTCGCCGGGCGGAACGCCCGGACGATGATGAACGACACGGCGAGGGCGAGCAGGACCAGGATGATGGACATCGCCCCGCCAACGCCGAAGTCGGTATTGATGATGAAGGTGTTGTAGTTCAGGTACGACAGGCTTTCCGTGGAGTTGCCTGGCCCGCCGCCGGTCATGATGTAGATGACGTCGAACACGAGCAGCGCCTGCAGCGTGCGGAAGATCAGCGCCACCGAGAGCGCCGGCTTCAGCAGCGGCAGGGTCACCCGGGTGAAGGACTGCCACCAGGAAGCGCCGTCTATCCTGGCCGCCTCGTAAACGTCGTTCGGGATCACCTGCAGGCCGGCCAGCAGCAGGATCGCGACGAACGGGATGTTCTTCCACGAGTCCGCGATGAAGATCGCCGTCCACGCCCGCAAGGTGTTGATGTTGAGCCAGGCCAGGCCCGACCAGGCGGGGTGGAACGCGGCGAGGATGTAGTCGACGAAGCCGGCGCTCGGGTCGAACATCGTCTTCCACAGCATCGCGGAGACCACCGTCGGCATCGCCCACGGGATCAGGATCGAGGCGCGCAGGAACCCGCGGCCGCGGAACTGGCGGTGCATCATCAGCGCCAGGCCCATCCCCACCACCATGTCGAACACGATCGTCACCACGGTGAAGACCAGCGTCCGCTCGAGCGCCGACACCCACTGCGGCGAGTCGAACATCGTCGTGAAGTTCTTCCAGCCGACGAAGTTATGCGGCAGGCCGCCGTACGACAGGTTGTCGAAGTGGAACGAGTTCCAGACGTTGTAGACCAGCGGGTAGCCGGTGATCGCCAGCAGCAGGATGATCACCGGCGCCACGAGCATGTACCCGAGGCGCCGGTCGCCGGTCTCCCGCGCGTGCCCGACCGGCGCCGGCCGACGCCGCTCCGGCGTCAGCCACTTAACCAGGGCCGGGCGGCCCGCGCGCGCGGGCCGCCCTTCCGCCGTGTTTTCCGTCGTTGACATCGGTGCTTAACTGCCCGGTGTGGCGGCCGCGTCGGACTTGATGGATGCCGCGCCCGCCGCGAACGCGGCGGATGCCGCGCTCGGGCTCGCGTTGGCGTAGACCGAGGAGAACAGCGTCTGCAGGTCGGTCGAGACCTGCAGGTAGTTCGGCGTCACCGGGCGGGGCGCGGAGTAGTTGTTCAGCGTCTTCACGGCCTGGAAGTACGGCGCCTTGCTGTACAGCGCGGACGTGTACGCGCTCGGCAGCGACGGCGGGTCGCCGACCGCGATCGCCCGCGCGGTCTCGACCGAGGGGCTGGTCAGGTACTGGATCAGCTTGTAGGCCGCCGCGGCGTGCGCGGTCTTGGCGTTGATCGCCAGCATCTCGCCGCCGAGTGCCGAGCCGGGCGTTCCGCCCGGACCCGCCGGGAACGGAATATAGCCGATATGTCCGGTAACGGCGGGCGCCGCCGTCTGCGCCTCAACGAACGGGTAGTTGATCGCGAAGGGCGTGAAGCCCGACGAGAACTGCGCCTGGACCTGGCCCTCCTGCCAGCTGGTCACCGCCTGCGGCGCGATCTTGTTCACGTAGATGGCGTCGTGCAGCCACTTCAGCGCGGCGACGTTGCCCGGCGTGTTCACGTTGGACGGGTCGAGCGTCCCGCCGAACGCCGAGTCCACGGTGAGGAACGAGGTGATCGCGCCCTCGTACTTGTCCGCCTCGAAGGCGATGCCCTCCTTGAGTGACTTGTCGGTCTTCATGGCCGCCTCGGCGTCGCTGACCACCTGCGCCGGGCTGGTCGGCGGGGTCTTGATCAGGTCGGTCCGGTAGAACAGGCCCTCGGGGTTGTCGAACCACGGCATTGCGTAGACGGTCCCGTTGTAGGTGCCCGCGGCGACCTCGTGCGCGAAGTACTGGCTCATGTCCGGCTTGAACTGAGTCAGCGGCAGCACCCAGCCCGCCTGGGCGAACTTCGCCGGGTAGGTCACGTCGGACTCGAACACGTCGGGCGTGGACGAGCCGGAGATGAAGTCGTGCTCAAGCGACGACAGGTACGTCGTCGAGTCCGGCGACAGCACCTGGATGCTGACCTTGATGTTCGGGTTCGCCTTCTCGAAGGCGTTGATGGCGACCTGCGTCTGCTGGCCCTCGGTGCCGAGCCCGGACTCGGCGAACACGATGGTCTGCGAAGCGCTGGCCGCGACCGTGGAGCTCGACCCGGAACTGCAGGCCGCGGCGCCGGCGACGAGCGCGACCGCGCCGACACTGACGGTGACGGCACGCAGGCGTGCCGTATTTATCTGACTCATTTGCTGCCACCTCACTACGGTGAGTAATTGGAGGATTCAGAACGGAATCGGGTGACTCTGGCCGCGTCCTACTGCTCGCTCATCCGTCCCGGATGATCTGGGTGAGCTGCGCCGAGAGTTCGGTCAGCGCCTGATGCGGTGACTTCATGAAGGTGAGCGCCTGGTAGACCGCGCTGGAGATCGCCAGGCTCGCCTGGTCGTAGTCGATGATCGAGGGCCGTGGCTGCGCGGTGAGGATGGCCTGCTTGACCACCGGAAGGTAAGGAAAGAGCTTGACCATCGCGGGATCGGAGTAGAGCGACGTCCAGACCGGCGGGAAGCCGCTGTCGACAAGCAGCTGCCGCTCCTCGGTCAGGCTGGTCAGGTACCTGATGAACGCGATGGCCGTGGCCTGGTGACGGGAGAACGCGCTGACGGCCAGGTTCGCGCCGCCGAGCGAGCTCGACCCCGCGCCGTCGAGACCCGGCAGCGGGACGATGCCGACCTTGCCGTAGACCTTGTTGCCGGCCCCCGGCGTGCTCGCCAGGCTGTAGATGAACGGCCAGTTGTTGAGGAAGAGCAGCCTGCCCGACTCGAAGTCCTCCCAGGAGGACTCCTCCTCGTAGCCGCGCGAAGACGGCGGTATCCACCCCTCCCGCAGCCCGTCCACGAGGAACTCGAGCCCCTGCAGGGCCTGCGGGGAGTTCACCGTGACGGTGGTGCCGCTGGGGGAGAGGATGGAGCCGCCGGCCGACTGCAGCGCCTCGGCGAAGTTGACGGTAAGCCCCTCGTACGGGGCGAGCTGGCTCGCGTAGCCCTGCAGGCCGTAGCGCGGCGCGATGGTCTTCGCCTGCTCCTCCAGCTGCGTCCCACGTCGTGGGCGGGGACTTGCCCGCCTTGGCCAGGATGTCCTTGCGGTAGTAGAGCACCTCGGCGTTGCTGTAGTACGGGACCGCCCACAGGTGGCCGTTGTACGTGGCGGTGTCGACCGCCGGCCGCAGGAAGTCGCCGAACGGGAACATGCTCGACTCGAGCGGGATGATCCACCCCGCCGAGGCGAACTCCGCGGTCCAGATCACGTCCATGGCGATCACGTCGTACGTGGAGCTGCCCGCCTGCAGGTTGGCGGTGAGCTGGGCGAGCTGGCCGTTCTCGGCCTCGGGGAGCAGCACGAGGGTGACCTGCTGGTCCGGGTGCGCCTTGTTCCACGGCTTGATCAGCTGGCTGAAGACCGGCGCGTCATCGCTGCCGACGGCGAAGGTGACCGGTCCGATCCCGTCGGCCGACGGCGCGGTGCCGCCCGATGAAGGGCTGGCCGGGCCGCAGCCCGTGAGCGCGAGGCCTACCGCGACCGCGGCCGTGGCAGCGGCGAGGATCGCGCGCCTCATGCTCATCGTCACCAGCCCTCCATTGGGCAGTTCCCCCGTTTTGGGATACATTCATGTTATGCACATGCGTTATGTACGTGTCAATGCCTGCCCGGGGGGACAGCTCCCTAGCACGGGGGGCTCCCGCCCCCCGTTCCCCCTGGCCCCCGGAACCCCCCGCTGCGCGCCCGATGGCAAAACCGGCCATCGGGCGCGCGATAGGGGCTGGAACGGCACCGGTAACCCCGGCGAATCGTTGCGGGACAAACGACGGGGCTGCGGTGATAATCAAGTTCAACGCGGCTCCACATGAGGAGGCAAGAAGGTGCGGCAGCCTCTGCTGGCGCTGCTCGCGAAGGAACCAGCGCACGGGTACGAGCTGAAGCTCGCCCTTGAGCAGACCTTCGGGCAGGCGTACCCGTCACCCAACATCGGGCAGATCTACGTCACCCTGAAACGGCTTGAGCAGGACGGCCTCGTCCGCAGCCAGGACGTCGCGCAGGACAGCCGCCCCAACAAGAAGGTGTACGAGCTGACCCCCGCGGGGCGCGAGGCGCTCGCCTCATGGGTCACCGAGCCGATCGAGGGTCCGCGCGTGCGCGACGAGTTCTTCATGAAGCTCGTCCTCGCGCCGATGGCGGGCCTGGCGGACCGGATGGAGCTCATCAACTCCCAGCGCCGCCATTATTTCGGCATAATGCGCAATCTAATGGACATGCAGGCAGGCATGGACCGCGCGACCCCGGCGGCCCGGCTGCTGGTCGAGGGGGCCGTCCTGCACCTGCAGGCGGACCTCGACTGGCTAGAAAGATGCCAGGAGGAACTCGTGTGAGACCCGTGGCGCCGGATCCGGAACTAGCCCTGCTGCGCACCCGCGGGCTCGTCAAGGTGTACAAGACCGGCGGCGTGCCCGTCGAGGCCATCCGCGGGGTTGACCTGGAGGTCCGCGTCGGCGAGTTCGTGGCGATCATGGGGCCTTCCGGCTCGGGAAAGTCCACGCTGCTGCACGTGCTCGGCGGCCTTGAGCCGGCCACCCGCGGTGAGATCTGGCTGCGCGGGCAGCGCGTGGACCGGCTGTCCGCCTCGGCCTGGGCGGTGCTGCGCCGCAGGCACGTCGGCTTCATGTTCCAGTTCTTCAACCTGCTCTCCACGATGACAGTGGCCGACAACGTCGAGCTGCCCGCCCTGCTGGCGGGCGCGACACCGCGGCAGGCGCGCAAGCGGCGCGAGGAACTGCTCGCCGAGCTCGGCATCACCGCCAAGGCGGACAGCGCGCCGTCCCGCCTGTCCGGCGGTGAGCAGCAGCGGGTCGCCCTCGCCCGCGCTCTGGCGAACGAGCCGAGCCTGCTGCTCGCCGACGAGCCGACGGGCAACCTGGACAGCGCGAACACCAATGACGTGCTCCGGCTGCTGCGCCGCGCGCACGTGGCCGGCCAGACGATCCTGATGGTCACGCACGACGCCAAGGTCGCGGGCCTCGCGGACCGGGTGGTCTGCCTGTTCGACGGCATGATCGCCGACGACGCCAAGGTGGTCCCCGCCCAGCGCCGGAACTTCCTCGAGCTCAGAGGCTAAGCCAGTGAACGGGCCAGCCTCGCGGGGGACCGGGCGCTGGATCCGGGCCGACCTGCGTGCCCACCGCAGCCAGTCCGCCGTGACGATTGCGGTGATAACCGGGGTAGTGGCCGCCCTGGTGCTCGCGGTGATGCTGCTCGAGGGCGCGCTCAACCCCTGGCAGGGGCTGTTCGGCCGGACCAGGGGCGCGGACGTGCTCGTCTACCTGGCCGGCGGGACCCAGGCGAGCCACCTGCACGCGATCCCAGGCGTCACGGCGGTCGCCGCCCCCTACGACGCCGCCTCGGCGACGCTCGTGCAGGGCGCGCAGAAGTCGCCGGTGCAGCTGTGCGGGCTGACTCCCGCGCCGCCCGCGATGTCCGCGCCGCTCATGGTCGCGGGCAGCTGGCTGCGCGCCAGCCGGCCGGACGACGTGGTCATCGAGGCGTCCTTCGCCGCCGCGGTCCACGTGGGACTCGGCGACCAGATCACCCTCGATGGCGTGGATGGCACCTCCGTCTCGATGCGGGTAACGGGCATCGCCGACACGGCCGACCAGGGCTTCTACCCGCAGTGGACGCCGGGCCTGATCTGGGCGCAGCCGGCCCTGCTCGCCCGGGTTGAGCCCACCAAGAGCGAGACCACGGAAGTTGTCGGGCTGCGCCTGTCCGATCCCTCGCCGGCCGGCACCGGCCTGGTCAGCCAGGACGTCTTCAACGCCTACAACAGCCCGAGCGAGAGCTCGCCGGTCGAGCGGATCACCACCAGGCAGCAGGTCATGAACTCCATGGCGAGCGACGACCGGCTGCTCGGCGAGCTGCTGGCGCTGTTCGGCGTGATCGCGCTCGTCGCCGCGCCGTGCGCGATCGCCAACGTCACGTCCGGCCGCGTGCTGATGCAGCGCCGCGACATCGCGATGCTCAAGGCCCTCGGCTTTACCCCGGGCCAGGTAGTGCGCATGCTGCTCGCCGAGCAGACCGCCCTCGGCGTGGCGGGCACCGTCCTCGGCCTGGCGATCGCCCGCCTCGCGACGTCGCCTGCCTTCGTGCACCCGCCCGCGGGCATCGCGGTCGCGTTCGCGCCGCTGCCCGTATCGTGGACCGCGCTCGTCGCCGCGGGCACGATCCTCACCGTGCTCATCGCCACGGCCATCCCCGCCTGGCGGGCGGGCCGGGTCTCGCCGGTGGCCGCCGTCCAGCCAAGCCCGCCCGGCGGCCGCCTGTCGCCGATCGCCCGGCTGTCGCTGCTCGTCCGGCTGCCGGCTGCCCTGGTCCTCGGCGTGCGCGACGCGCTCACCCGGCGGCTCCAGGCGGTGCTCACCGTGGCGGGCGTCGCGATCCCGATGGCGATGATCACCATCGCGCTCGCCTGCTGGTCCACGATCGGCGCGTTCACCTCCGACCCGGGCCGGATCGGCCGGGCCGGGGCGCTAACCGTCTCCACGAACGGGCCGCTGAGTGACGCGCAGACGGTCGCGCTCATCACCGCCGATCGCCAGGTCAGCGCCAGCTACCCCGGCGCGCAGTTCGACACGCTGCTGCCCGGCGACAACGGCACGTTCATCGCCCGCGCGATGGGGACCTCGCGGACCCCGTACCCGTTCCTGGCGGTGCAGGGCCGGATGTTCGCGGCGGTCGACGAGGCGGTCGCGGGGCAGGGATTCCTCGATCTCATGCACGTCCACGTCGGCTCCTGGATCGACCCGACCATCGACGGCGTGCCGGTCATCCTGCACATCGTCGGGCGGACGCTCGAGCCGGACAACGACGGTGACGTGGTCGACTTCGGCATCGACGCGCTGCCCGCGGCGAACGCGGCGGCGCCGATGTTCTACACGCTGGTACTCAAGCCCGGCGTCGCGGCCGCGACCGCGCGCGCGGAACTGCTGCGCGCGTCCGGCAGCAGGCTCGACGTCGAGGTCGCGGCCAACCCGGCGGACCGGCTCGGGGTGGTGCGCGTGGTGATCGTGGTCGCGGTCGTCATCCTCGTGCTGATCGCGATGGCGAACCTGCTCACGGCGACCGACGTGGGCCTGCGCGACCACGTGCACGAGGCGGGCATCCTGAAGGCGATGGGCCTGACGCCGCGCCAGGTCATGGCCACGCTCGTGGTCAGCACCACGATCGTGACGGCGATCGGCGTCGTCGCCGGGGTGACCGCCGGGCTCGTCGTCGCGCCCTGGCTGATCAACGCGCAGGGCCAGGCGAGCGGCATCGGCTGGGGCATCGCCGCGGGCCTGTCCCCGGCGACGATCGCCGCCCTGGTCGCCGCCGCCCTGGCGGCCGCGGTCGCGGCGGCGCTCTTCCTCTCCGCCCGCGCCGCCCACGCACAGGACCCGCTGCTTGCCGCGCGGTCCCCTGCCCTCCGCCGGCCTTCTGGCCTGCGGTACTAGGACTTCCGGAACTGCAGTGGATCACCACCAGGGAGGGAACCGGCGGATACCCGATCTAGCCCCGCGCGGGCAGCCCGGTGGGCAGTTAGAGAGGAAGACATCAGGAAGACCGCAATTCGCGGTGTCTTCGCTCAGCCGGCACTGAGCTGAGCTCCAGTTGCATGCGCCACAGTCGTGGCGAGCGCTCACCGTGAGCCCTCGCCGGCGCGGCCGCCGATGACGATGGCCTTGCCGCGGTCATCGTCCCGCGCCCCCCAGGGAGTCCCGACTCGTGTCCATGATCCTCGCGGACCCGCTTGACCCGTCGGCACCAGAGAACCAGTCAAGCACGCGGCGCCCGCGGCGGCGCTGGGAACTGTGGCGGTCACCCGACGGCCAGCCCGGCTGGGCCCGCCCCGTGCTGCTCGTCATCGCCGCGGCGGCGGCGGCACTCTACGCCTGGAACATCACCCAGGCCGGGCTCGCGCCGTTCTACTCCGTCGCGGTCAAGAGCATGTCGGTGAGCTGGAAAGCCTTCTTCTACGGCGCGCTCGACCCCAAGGCGACGGTGACGATCGACAAGCTGGCGGGCTCGTTCCTCCCGCAGGCGCTGTCCGCCCGGATCTTCGGCTTCCACGCCTGGTCCGTGGCCCTCCCGCAGGTCATCGAGGGTGTCATCGCCGTCCTGGCCATGTACCGCGTGGTGCGCCGCTGGGCCGGCGTGGTCCCTGGCCTGCTCGCCGCCGCGATCTTCGCCCTGACCCCCATCGCGGCGTCGATGTTCGGGCACAGCATGGAGGACGGCGCGCTTACCATGTGCCTGGTGCTCGCCGCGGACGCCTACCAGCGCGCCGTGTCCGAGGGCAGGCTGCGGTCGCTGCTGATGGCGGGGGTCTGGGTCGGCCTCGGCTTCCAGGCCAAGATGCTCCAGGCCTGGATGGTGCTGCCCGCGCTCGCCGTCGGCTACCTGGTGTCAGCGCCGGCCCCGGTGCGCCGCAGGCTGGCTCACCTCGGCGCGGCGGCCGTGGTCATGCTCGCGGTCTCGCTGTCCTGGATCGCCCTCTACACGTTCACCCCGGCGGCCGACCGCCCCTACGTGGACGGGTCCACCGACAACAGCGCGATCGCGATGGTCTTCGGCTACAACGGCGTGGAGCGGTTCGGCATCTCGTTCTCCGGCGCGGTCACGTCCGGCCCCGGTGTCACGTCCGGTAACTCCGGCGGCGGCGCCCCCGGCGCGACGAGCACCGCCCCGCGAGCCAGCGGCACGACCGCCGCTCCCGCCGGCGCCGGCGGGGACACCGGGACCGGTGCCTCCGGTTCCGCCCAGCCCGGAGCCCCCGGCGGCGGGTCCGGCTCCGCCGCCGGCGGCTCCGGCCCGTCCGGCCCTGGCGGCCTCACCTCGGAGGGCTTTACCCAGGGCAACGGTGCCCCCGCCGGCACGGGCAACCGCGGCGGCGGTGCCTCGGGCGGCGGCAGCGGCGGCTTCGGTACCGGCTGGACCAAACTGCTCGGCAGCGAGTACGGGACGCAGATCGGCTGGCTCTACCCCCTCGCCGTGCTCGCCGTCGTCTTCGGCGTGGCGTGGACCCGCCGGGCCCGTCGCACGGAGCCCGCCGGGCAGGTACGCGGCGGTTTCGTGATGTGGGGCGCGTGGCTGGCCACGTACGGCCTGATCTTCAGCAAGATGAGCACGATCCCGCACACCGCCTACATGTCCTCGCTCGCGCCCCCGCTGGCAGCGCTGTCCGGTGCCGGGATCGTCATGTTCTGGCGGGCCTACCGGGCGGAAGGATGGCGCGGCTGGGTGCTCCCGGTCGCCGTCGCGGCCGAGGTGGCCTGGGCGTTCTACCTGTGGCGGGACTACTCCGGCTTCCTGCCCTGGGCGCGTGACTTCCTGGTAGCGGCGGGCGCGGTCGCGGTGGTGGCCCTGGTCGTGGCCAGGCTGTACCGGGCCGGCCGGACCCAGCGGGCCTGGGCTCGCGTGGTGACGGTGGCGCTCGGCACCGGGGTCGTGGCGATGCTGGCCGCCCCCGCCACCTGGGCGGCCTCCGTCCTCGACGTGAACTACGAGGGCAGCTCGTTCAACGCCACCGCCGGCCCGGCGGGCGGCCTGGGCGGTTTCGCCGGTGGCGGCCAGCCGGTCGCCGCCCAGTCGGCGAAACTCGCCGAGCGCTTCGCCGACCGCGCCGACGCCGGCGACTTCGACCCCGCCGACCCCGCCGGCGCCGTCGGCGCCGGCGGGGCGACCGGGGCCGGGGGCGCGCCCGGCGGGATCGGATCGTCCGCCACCGTCACCCTGACCAGCGCCGAGCAGCGCCTCTACGACTACGTCAGCGCCCACCGGGACGGCGCGAGCTACCTGATGGCCGTCAGTTCCTGGGAAGAGGCGTCGCCCTACATCCTCGCCACCGGGCAGGAGGTCATGCCCATGGGCGGTTTCAGCGGCACTGTCCCCGTCCCCACCCTGGCGGCCGTCAAGCACCTGGTGAGCACCGGACAGCTCAAGTTCTTCCTGATCAGCGGCACGGGTTCGGGAGGCGGAATCGGCGGCGGCGGCGGCTCAACCGCCGCGACGATCGACGCGTGGGTAGAGTCCGCCTGCAAGGTGGTCCCCGCAACCGATTACGCGGGCAGCGCGACGGCGACAGCCGACGCGGGCGGGCAGTCACTCTACGCGTGCTCGACGGCCGCCTGACTGAGCCACCCGGCCAGTCAGAGAACCGATCATCCCGAACGGAATCAGGACTCCCCGGTCGCGCACCGCGATTTCCCCCGGCCGGGCCGGCGCGGGGGAGCGGCCTGGGAATGGCCGCCGGGCTGATTAACTGGGGCTATGCCCGACCGAAACCACCCATATGTCCGGTACCGAGCAGCCCGTCCAGTAGGCATGAGGTGAGAGCGGCCGGGTGATGGCGTGGACGAGTAACGTTCTCGGAGCGCGGTGAGCGCGGTCGCGGACGCCGCGGGGTCGTACCGGCGGCTGCTCAGCGACCCGGAGCGGCGCGGGCTCGCGGCGGCGGATGTCTGCGCGCGGCTGCCCCAGGGGATGGTCAGCATCACGCTGCTCCTGGTCGCCGCCGTGCACGCCTCGATGACCACGGCCGGGCTCGTCGTCGCCGGGTACACGCTCGGCCAGGGCGTGACCGGCCCGCTGCGCGGCCGGCTAGCCGACCGGCACGGGCTCGCGCGGGTCAGCGCGGTCTGCGCCTGCCTGTACGTCCTCGCCCTGCTGGGCCTGGTGGCCGCGGCGATGGCGGCCGGCCCGGCCGGGCTGCTGGTCGCGGTGGCCGCCGCGGCCGGGCTCGTCGTCCCGCCGCTCAGTCCCGGGATGCGCAGCCTGTGGTCCGCGCACGCGGCCGGCGCGCTGCGGCAAGCCGCGTTCGCGCTCGACGCCGCCGTGTTCGACCTGGCCTACATAACCGGGCCGGTGCTGGCCAGCTCGCTGGCCGCGGGTGTCGCCCCGGCCGCGGCCGTCGCCGTGCTGGTCGCGCTGACCTGCGCGGCCGTGCTCATCGTGGGTGCCCGCGCCCGCCCGGACGCCGCCGGCGAGCCCGGCCGCCCGGCGCCCGCCGGGCTCACGGCCCGGGTCGGCCACCGGGCCCAGGGCGCGCTGCGTTCCGCCGCCCTGCGGCGCCTGCTGCTCACCGGGGTGCTCGTCAACCTCGCGCTGAGCGCGACCGAGGTGGCGCTGACCGCCCTGGTGCGGCAGCACCACGCGCTGTGGGCCTCGGGGCCGCTGCTCGCCGAGGTATCGGTCGGCAGCATCATCGGCAGCCTCCTCCTTGGCGCCGGCGGGCGGCCCGCCGCGACGAGCACGGCCGCGACCGCCCCCGCCGAGGGGGCCGCAGCGGCCCGCCATCGCCTGCCCCGCCTGCTCGCCCGCTACGCGCTCGGCCTGGCGACGCTGACCGCGGCGGCCCTGTTCGCCCCGCTGGTGGCGGTCGCCGCTCCGCTGGCCGGGCTGTGCCTCGGCCCATCGCTGGCCACCCTCTTCGGCCTCGCCTCGAGCGCGGCCCCGGACGGCGCGGGCACCGAGGCGCAGTCCTGGCTGAGCTCGGTGATGAACGGCGGCGCGGCCGCCGGGGCGGCCCTGGCCGGCGCCACCGCCGGCCTGCTGGTGCTGTCGCTGGGCCTGGCCGCCGCGGCCGCGGCGGCGGGCGCCGTGGTGAGCGCTCGCCGCCAGGCGTCACATCGGAGCGCCCGGTCGCGTCATAACTAGCGACGTTGACGAAGAGCGAGGAGGAAGAATGCCTCCGACTGAAGTGCCAGCCGGGCTGGGCGGCCTCGGGGGCTGGCTGGACGACGGAGTGCCACGGCCTGCGGCGCTGGCCGATCGCGAAGTTTAGGCTTGGTATGAACGCCGTGTACACGGAGTCCACGCCCGTCGCGGTCGAGGCTAACGGTCATCAGGCGGGGAACGGCCATTCGGCGGACGAGGGCGAGCGCCGTGGCCGGGCCGGGCCTGACCATGCAATGCCCGCCGCGCCGGACGCGCCAAGTCAGGGGGCTGAACGATGAGCATCTTGCGAGCCAGCGGGTCAGCGCGACCGCGCGCCAGAAACCGGCGCATCGGGTTCAGGCGGGCGGTGCCCGTCCGACGCGACCGCCACGACCTGCGGCGCCTCTTCCGGCAGGCGGCCCGCGCCGCGCTAGTCGACCGTCAGAGCGAGATGACGACGCTGCTTGACCGGCTGTCGGCGGACCACGTCCCGCTGTCCGAGATCGTGCCAGGACCCTGGCCACGGGAAGGGGTCGTCGAGTTCCTGGACGGAACGCGGCTGCTCCTCACCACCCGCAGGCTCAGCACCGGCATGGACCGGCTGCGGGACGAGCACCGCGGCCCCGGCGCCATCGTGTGGCTCATCCGGGCGCAGCCGTCGTTCGCGACCTGCTGGTTCCGGCTGTGGTTCGCCTCGGTCGGCGCCGCCAAGCCGGCCGAGGTCCTGGCCAGGGTAGGACCCGCCCCGGCGTGACTTGCAATCGATTGCCGAATTCCATTGACCGGCGCCGAACGGCACCCTGACAATGGCGGAATGTCAGCAATCGCGCCCAAACCCGTGTCCGCCCCTGGCACGCACTGGACGGTCGGCGACCCGGCCCGCCTCGCCACGCTGATCAGGCTGCGCGCGGTCCGCATGGTCGCGCCGCACGGCTTCGGCTACCTGGGCCAGGCGCTGTCGAGCGCCGAGCAGGTCGCCGCCCTCTTCTCGGTCATGACGCCGGGCGAGGACCGCCTGGTCTGCTCGCCGGGCCACTACGTCATCGGCATCTTCGCCGCCGCGGCCGAGCTCGGCATCCTGGACGAGGACGCGGTGCGCGCCTACGGCCAGGACGGGTCGAGCATCGAGGCGATCGGCACCGAGCGCTCCCCGGTCGCCGACTACGTCTGCGGCTCCCTCGGCCAGGGCCTGTCGGCCGCCGCGGGCTTCGCGCTCTCCGACCGGATGCGCGGCCGGGCCAGGCGCACGTTCGCCATGATCAGCGACGGCGAGCTCGAGGAGGGCCAGGTCTGGGAGGCCGCCATGTTCGCGGGCCACCACCGGCTCGACCGGCTCACCGTGCTCCTCGACGCGAACAATTCCCAGGTCGACGGCCCGGTGGACGAGATCACCACCATCGAGCCGGTCAAGGCCAAGTGGGAGGCCTTCGGCTGGCTGGCGGAAGACATCGACGGCCATGACGTCACCGCGGTCAGACAGGCCCTGATAGCGGCCAATCACGCGTCCCGCCCCTCCGTTCTGATCAATCGCACGTCCACCGCCCACGGGCTCAGTTGCCTGCCGCCCGACGCGGACGGGCACTTCATCAAGCTCCCGCCCGACCTGGCCGCACGGGCGGAAGCGGAGCTGACCGCGCTCCTGGAGCGCCGCCGTGGCTGACCAGCGAGTCAACCAGCCGCCGTACCCCACCGTGCTCAAGCCCTACGGCCAGTCGCTCGTCGAACTGGCGAAGGAGCGCGACGAGATCGTCTGCTTTACCGGCGACCTGACCAGGCAGTGCGAGATCGACCTCTTCCAAGACGCCTACCCGGAGCGGTTCGTCCACGCGGGCATGGCCGAGGCGAACATGATCGGCATGGCCGCCGCGCTGGCCCGTGACGGTTTCATCCCCTTCGTCCACACGTTCGGCGTGTTCGCCACCAGGCGGCCGCTCGACCAGATCGTCAACGCGGTCGCGTTCCCCAACCTCAAGGTCCGCATCCTCGGCTTCATGCCCGGCGTGTCAAGCCCGGGCGGCCCGAGCCACCAGGCCATCGACGACGTGGCCCTCATGCGCGCGATCCCCAACATGACCGTGATCGACGTCGCGGACGCGGTCGAGGTCCGCCAGCTGCCGCGCGCTATCGCCGACGTGGACGGCCCGGTCTACGCCCGGCTCAAGCGCGGCGAGATCCCGGTGATCTTCGGCGACGGGCACCGGCTTCGCCTGGACCGCGCCGACGTGCTGACCCCCGCGGGCGGCGCGGTCGCCCTGCTCGCCAGCGGCATGATGCTCGCCGCCGCGCTGGCCGCCGCCCGGGCCCTCGAGGCGCGCGGGGTCACCGTCACGGTCGTGAACGTCCCGGTGATCAAGCCGCTCGACGCGGCGACGGTCACCGCGGTCGCCGGCGCGGCCAGGGCCGTCGTCACCGCGGAGAACCACACGGTCGTGGGCGGCCTCGGCACCGCCGTCGCCGAGGTCCTCGCCGAGGCCGGGCTCGGCCGCCCGCTGCGCCGCGTTGGCCTGCGCGACACCTTCGCCGAGGGGGCGCGGTCCGCGCCGTACCTGTTCGGCCGGTACGGCCTGTCCACCCAGGCGATCATCGACGCGGCCTGGGCGGCGCTCTCCAAGACCGGGCCGCCCCCGGTGGCCGAGGTCGCCGCCGCCGAGGACGGCGAGTACGCGCCCGTATGAGCCGAGCGACCGGGATTTTCCCGAACGAGTTCGTGGTTCCCGCCATAGCACCCATGACTCACCGAGCGGCCCGCCGCCCGGCCCGGCCCGCCTGGCCGGCCACGGCGTACGCTCAAGGACAGCAGCACACCGATAGCCGCAAAGCGCAGGAGCAGCAACTATGAGCACCATCGCCGAACTCACTGGCATCGAGGTCCCGACCGGCCTGCTGATCGGAGGTGAGTGGGCAGGCGGTCACGGCGGCGGCACCTTCCCCGTGCTCGACCCGGCCACCGAGGAGCCCCTGGCGGAGGTCGCCGACGGTACCGTTGAAGACGCGCTCGACGCGGTGGGCGCCGCGCACGCCGCGCTGCCCGCCTGGGCGGCGACGCCGCCGCGGCAGCGGGCGGAGATCCTGCGCAGGGCGTTCGAGCTGATGACCGCGCGATCCGAGCAGTTCGCCAGGCTGATGTCGGCGGAGAACGGCAAGTCGCTGCGCGACGCCAGGGGCGAGGCAACGTACGCCGCCGAGTTCTTCCGCTGGTACGCGGAGGAGGCGGTGCGCATCGAGGGCACCCTCATGCGCGCGCCGTCCGGCGCTAACCGGATCTTGACCCTGCGGCAGCCGATCGGCGTCAGCGTGCTCGTCACGCCCTGGAACTTCCCCGCCGCGATGGCCACGAGGAAGATCGGCCCGGCCCTGGCCGCGGGCTGCCCGGTCGTGCTCAAGCCCGCCGGCGAGACGCCGCTGACCGCCCTCGCGATCGCCGCGCTGCTGGCCGAGGCGGGCGTGCCCGACGGGGTGGTCAACGTGCTCACCTCCCGCAAGTCCGGTGCCACGGTGTCGGCGATGCTGCACGACCCGAGGGTACGCAAGCTCTCATTTACCGGGTCCACCGAAGTCGGCCGCATCCTGCTGCGCGAGGCCGCCGACACGGTGATCAACTCGTCGATGGAGCTCGGCGGCAATGCGCCGTTCCTGGTCTTCGAGGACGCCGACATCGACGCCGCCGTCGAGGGCGCGATGATCGCCAAGATGCGCAACGGCGGCGAGGCGTGCACCGCCGCCAACCGGTTCTACGTGCACGAGGCGGTGGCCGACAAGTTCACCGAGGCGTTCTCGGCGCGGCTGAAGTCGCTGGTGATGGGGCCCGGCCTTGAGGAGGCGACCGAGCTCGGCCCGCTTGTCAACGAGGACACGAGGTCCAAGGTCGCGGAGCTGGTCGACGAGGCGGCGGGCTCTGGTGCCGCCGTCGTCACCGGCGGCCGGGCGCCTGGGCGCAAGGGCTACTTCTACGAGCCGACCCTGCTCGACGGCGTCTCCGCGGACGCGGCGATCCTGAACACCGAGATCTTCGGCCCCGTCGCGCCCGTGGTGCGGTTCAGCGACGAGGCGGACGCGATCCGCTGGGCGAACGCGACCGAGTTCGGCCTGGTCGCCTACGTCTACACCCAGGACCTGCGGCGCGGCCTGCGGGTGTCCGAGGCGCTGGAGTCCGGCATGGTCGGCCTCAACCGCGGCCTCGTGTCCGACCCGGCCGCGCCGTTCGGCGGCGTCAAGCAGTCGGGACTCGGCCGCGAGGGCGCCCACGAGGGGCTGCTCGAGTACACCGAGACCAAGTACATCGCGACCGACTGGTAGATGTATCTAATCGCACTGGTGGGGGATCTAATCTTTGGATCCGGTCAACGCTCCGGTGCCCGGCCGGAGCGCGTGTAGAATACAGGAACTCCGCGGCGGCCGCTGTCCGAGGGACTTCGGGCGGCGGCCGTTCGCTACTTTAAACCGACGAACTGTTACATTGGCGGGCATCTCGGCGGTACGGAACCGCTGGTAACCGTTGCATTGGCGACCGGGTGTGATCAGCCCGATAAATCTTAAGTACTTATTAGCAATTAGCTCGTAAGTTCATCATTAAGTGGCCGGCTGAGCGCGTGAGGGAACGCCGATAGGGTAGGCATACGCGCTAAATGCGAAATGATCGATAGCTGATGCCGCGGGGAAGGATAAATGAGGATGCCACCACCGGATTCGAGCCATCAGTTCGAGCGCGACCTGGTAGTGATCGGGGGCTGCGGCCATGTGGGCCTGCCGCTGGCGATCGCGTTCGCCGACCGAGGCGCCCAGGTGGCCATCTACGACGTCAGCGAGTCGGCCGTCGAGTCCGTGAACGCGGGCAGGCTGCCGTTCGATGAGCCCGGCGCCGCGCCGCTGTTCGAGCGGGCCGTGTCCGCGGGCAGGCTCCGTGCCTCGACCGACCCGTCCGTGGTGGGCACGGCGGAGCACGTCGTCGTGGTGATCGGCACGCCGGTTGACGAGCACCTGAACCCGAACCAGAACGCGATACCGAAGGCGCTGTCCGCCTGCGCTCCCTACCTGCGCGACGGGCAGGTGCTCGTGCTGCGGTCCACGGTCTTCCCCGGGGTGACCGCCCTGGTGGAGAAGATGATCGCCGGCCTCGGCGTGCACATCGAGGTGGCGTTCTGCCCGGAGCGGATCGCCGAGGGCAAGGCGATGACCGAGCTGTTCGAGTTGCCGCAGATCGTGTCCGCGCGTTCTCCCAGGGGCCTGGAGCGCGCGTCCGCGTTGTTTGGACGGCTGACCGACACCATCGTCGAGCTGACTCCGGAAGAGGCCGAGCTCGCCAAGCTGTTCACTAACGTCTGGCGCTACATCAAGTTCGCCGCGGCCAACCAGTTCTACATGATGGCCAACGACCGGGGCCTCGACTTCGAGCGGATCCGGCAAGGCCTGACCACGGACTACCCGCGGGCCGCGGACATGCCCGGGGCCGGCTTCGCCGCCGGGCCTTGCCTGTTCAAGGACACGATGCAGCTCGCGGCGTTCAACAACAACAACTTCACGCTCGGCCACACGGCGATGACGATCAACGAGGGCCTGCCGCTGTACCTGGTACACCGGCTTGAGCAGAAGTTCGACCTGTCGACGATGACCGTCGGCATCCTCGGCATGGCGTTCAAGGGCGGCTCCGACGACATCCGGTCGAGCCTGTCGTACAAGCTCAAGCGCGTGCTTGAGTTCAAGGCGGACACCGTGCTCTGCGCCGACCCCTACGTCGCCGTCGACGAGAACCTGCTACCCGAGGAAGAGGTCATCGCGCGGTCCGACCTGCTGATCATCGCGACGCCGCACCCCGAGTACCGGGAGATGGAGATCGACAAGCCGGTCGCGGACATCTGGAACGTGCTCGGCCGGGGAGTACGCGTATGACGGCTGAGGCGCCGCGCGTCTCTGTGGTGGTGCCCGCCTACAACGAGGGTATGCACATCACCCCCGTCCTTGACCGGATATTCGAGTCGGTCCGGTTGCAGTGCGAGGTACTCGTCGTTGTCGACTCCGCGGACGACAACACGGTGCCGGCGGTCACCAGGTACGCGGAGAAGGAGCCACGGCTGCGCTGCCTGATCAACACCTACGGCCGCGGGCCGGCGAACGCGATCAGGTACGGCATCGCCGCGGCCGCCGCGCCGGTCGCGGTGGTAACGATGGCGGACGGCTGCGACGACCCCAGGCAGATCGACGACCTCGCGCGGCTCGTGGACCGCGGCGTGGCGGTCGCCGCCGCGTCCCGCTACATGCCGGGCGGCCAGCAGGTCGGCGGGCCGCTGCTGAAGGGGCTGATGTCGAAGGCGGCGGGCCGCTCCCTCGGGATCCTCGCGCGCATCGGCACGCGGGACGCGACGAACTCGTTCAAGGCGTACTCGACGGACTTCGTGCGCAAGGTCGGCATCGACTCGCGGGACGGCTTCGAGATCGGCATCGAGCTCACCGCCAAGGCGCGCAGGATGCGCATGCCGGTGGCGGAGATCCCCACGATCTGGCTCGACCGGCAGGCGGGGGTGTCGAATTTCAAGCTCGCCCGGTGGATACCCGTGTACCTTCGTTGGTATCGGTTCGCATTCGGTCCCAAGCTCACAGCCGAGCAGGTCAGGGCCTACAGGCAGAAAGGTAAAGGCTAATAGATGAAGGTTCTCGTCAGCGGATCTGCCGGGTTCATCGGCGGTTACGTCGTTGAGGAACTGCTCGGCAAGGGGTACACCGTCGTCGGCGTCGACAACTTCTCCAAGTACGGGAAGGTCGCCAAGTCCTACGACAGCCACCCGAACTACCGGCTGGTCGAGGGTGACTGCCGCGACCCGGAGCTGATGGCCGGCCTGCTCACCGACTGCGATCACTTCATCGCGGGCGCCGCGCTGATCGGCGGCATCTCCTACTTCCACACCTACGCCTACGACCTGCTCGCCAACAACGAGCGGATCATCGCATCGTCCTGCGACGCGGCGATCAAGGCGCACAAGGAAGGCAAGCTGCAGAAGGTCACCTACCTGTCGTCGTCGATGGTCTTCGAGTCGACGCCGGAGTGGCCGTCCTACGAGGGCCAGGAGCGCGAGGTGCCGCCGCCGCTGTCCTCGTACGGCTTCCAGAAGCTCGCGGTTGAGTACTTCGCCCGCGCTGCCTGGGACCAGTACCAGCTGCCCTACACGATCGTCAGGCCGTTCAACTGCGTCGGCATCGGCGAGTCACGCGCGCTCGGCGACGAGGAGATCATGTCGGGCAACGTGAAGCTCGCGATGAGCCACGTCGTGCCCGACCTGGTGCAGAAGGTGTACAAGGGGCAGGACCCGCTGCACATCCTCGGCACCGGCGAGCAGGTGCGGCACTACACCTACGGCGGCGACCTGGCCCGCGGCATCGTCACCGCGATGGAGCACCCGGCGGCGCTCAACGACGACTTCAACCTGTCCACGGCGCAGTCCACGACGGTGCTTGAGCTCGCCGAGACGATCTGGCGGAAGATCAAGGGACCGGACGAGCCGCTGCGCGTCGTGTCCGACGACCCGTTCGAGTACGACGTGCAACGGCGGGTGCCGGCGACGGAGAAGGCCAGGCGGGTGCTGGGCTACGAGGCATCGACGACGCTCGACGAGATGCTCGACGAGGTCATCCCGTGGATCGCCGCCGCCATCGAAAAGGGCACGATCTAACCGCGGTGCGCGCCATGGGTGTTCCGGCTTCGGCGGGGCATAGTGACCTACGCCCCCAAGTGAACGTAGCCTAGAGGCGTGGACAGGCGAATATTCGGGCTCGAGAACGAGTACGGCGTTACGTGCACCTTCCGGGGACAGCGGCGGCTGTCGCCGGACGAGGTGGCCCGCTACCTCTTCCGCCGAGTTGTGTCGTGGGGTCGCAGCAGCAATGTGTTCCTCCGCAATGGCGCGCGCCTGTACCTGGACGTGGGCAGCCACCCCGAGTACGCCACCCCCGAGTGCGACAACGTGGTCGACCTGGTCGCCCACGACAAGGCGGGGGAGCGGATACTCGAGGGCCTGCTGGTCGACGCCGACCGGCGGCTGCGCGAGGAGGGCATCGCCGGCGACATCTACTTGTTCAAGAACAACACGGACTCGGCGGGCAACTCCTACGGCTGCCACGAGAACTACCTGGTCGGCAGGCACGGCGAGTTCGGCAGGCTCGCCGACATCCTGATCCCGTTCCTGGTCACCAGGCAGATCATCTGCGGGGCGGGCAAGGTGCTGCAGACCCCGCGCGGCGCGGTCTACTGCGTGAGCCAGCGGGCCGAGCACATCTGGGAGGGCGTCTCAAGCGCGACCACCAGGAGCCGCCCGATCATCAACACGCGCGATGAGCCGCACGCGGACGCGGAGCGGTTCAGGCGGCTGCACGTCATCGTCGGCGACTCCAACATGTCCGAGACCACCATGCTCCTCAAGGTCGGCGCCACCGACCTGGTGCTCCGCATGGTCGAGGCGGGCGTCGTACTGCGCGACATGACGCTGGACAACCCGATCAGGGCGATCCGCGAGGTCAGCCACGACATGACCGGCAGGTCCCGGGTCAGGCTCGCCAACGGCCGGGAGATGTCGGCCCTGGAGATCCAGTGGGAGTACCTGAACCGGGCCAAGGACTTCACCGACAAGAACGGCCTCGACCCGATCAGCAAGCGGGTACTCGAGATGTGGGAGCGGGCGCTCACCGCGATCGAGGACGGCGACCTGGACCGGATCGCCCGTGAGATCGACTGGGTGACCAAGTACCAGCTGATCGAGCGGTACCGGGCCAAGCACGACCTGCCGCTGTCCGCGCCGCGCATCGCCCAGCTCGACCTCGCCTACCACGACGTGCACCGCGGCCGCGGCCTGTACTACCTGCTGCAGCGGAACGGCGCGGTCGACCGGGTGACCACCGACCTGAAGATCTTCGAGGCCAAGTCCATACCGCCGCAGACCACCCGGGCCAAGCTGCGCGGCGAGTTCATCAGGCGGGCACAGGACAAGCGCCGCGACTTCACCGTCGACTGGGTGCACCTGAAGCTCAACGACCAGGCCCAGCGGACCGTCCTGTGCAAGGACCCGTTCCGGTCGGTGGACGAGCGCGTGGAGAAGCTCATCGCCGGCATGTAGGTGCCTACTGGCTGGCCAAACCCGGGGGACATTACTCCGACCGGGTAGTTGCGGGAGCCTGGGGCTTGCGGAGATTTCGCCGCGACGCTCGTGGCCCAAAAGCGGGGCCCCGAAGGTCGCGGCGAAATCCCGCCGCGCCCCCGGCTCCCGTAACGTGGTCGGCGCAGGTCCGCGCGGGCTGAGGTCTGCCCGCCCCCGCCCTCCGCGCCGGGAAAACGCGGCGAATTACTCTTTTCCGCTTATTTACCCGTCAGGCCATTTTGGCCTTGTGGCACCCACGGCCAGTTTTTCCTGGCCTTGTGGCACCCACGGGCGCTTCTAGTGGCCCGGTGGCACCCCAGCTCAAATTATTTTGATTCCGTGTGACACAGGGCCAGAACGACTGCGGCACCATTAGCCGCGCGAGCCTCGATCCATCCCGTACTAACCGGCACCACGGCCGGCCAGCCACTCGAGACCCGCACGTGGGCGGCGACCCAAGCCACTCGCCCGCGCCAACCGCCTGCCGCGACCACCCTTTCCCGGTTTTTTCCTAGTGGTGGGCGCACGTACGGGGGACGGCGCCCGTTTAGGGCGCCACTGACGAGCCAGCCAGCCGACAAGAACGAGTCGGCCCGGCCGGAGAGTCACGCCGGACGGGCTACGTCAGCCAGTGACGAGCGGAACCGGCCGCCCCGAGGGAAGTCAGGCACGCTGCTCCCCGAGGCGGCCGGCCCCGTAATGATTGCGCCGCGGCCGTCGTTATAGGCACACAGGCAGCCGTTTTCGCGTTCGGCAACGTAACTGAAGCTGAACGTTTGCTCATGACCTCAGTGCAAACGGTCGGGCCGGGCATCCGTCCCGGTAGCCTGGGTAGGCTTTACCAAAGACATAGAAAGCGGTGTCGGACCTGGGGTTATCCTCCGTCACCCAGCCAGACCCCGAGAGGTTCTCATGCATCGCGCAGCCGCGCTTGCCGTTATCCCTTTGCTCGCCGCCATAGCCGTCGCCGGCTGCGGTTCCTCGTCTTCTTCCTCCTCAGCGGCCGCCGCGGCGTCCGACACCTACAAGTCGGTGACGGTGACCGGCACGTTCAACAAGGCGCCCACGGTGACCATCCCGAAGGAGACGGGGACGGGGCCGCTCCTCACCAAGACCGTCATCGCGGGCACGGGGGCGAAGCTGACCTCTTCCGACGGGATGATCGGCAACTACGTCGCGTACGACTGGTCGGGCAAGACCAGCAAGCAGCTCGGCTCGTCCTACTCGCAGGGCACGCCGTCGCTGTTCGTCGGCTCGCTGCTGCCCGGCCTGGAGACGGCGCTCGTCGGGCAGAAGCTCGGCAGCCGCGTGCTCGCGGTGATTCCGCCCAAGGACGCCTTCGGCTCGACGGGCAACTCGACGGAGGGCATCGGCGCCAACGACACGCTGGTGTTCGTCATCGACATGATCTCGACTTTCGGCACCTCGAGCGTCCCTGGCACGCAGGCAACCAACGGCGGCGGCTCGCTGCCCACCGTGACCGCGCCGGCGGCGAACAGCACGGCCGGCCCGACGATCAAGATCCCCGCGAAGACCACCGCGCCAAAGGCCCTCCAGGTCAAGACCCTGATTAAGGGCAAGGGAGCGGTCGTGAAGAAGGGCCAGGACCTGGCGGTCCAGTACACCGGGGTGATCTGGCGCACCGGGGCGGTCTTCGACTCCTCCTGGGCCCGCAGCACGCCGCTGACCACCGTGATCGGTGAGGGCCAGGTCATCAAGGGCTGGGACACCGGCCTGGTCGGCCAGACCGTCGGCAGCCGGGTGCTGCTGGTCATCCCGCCGGCCGACGGCTACGGCTCCTCCGGCGCCTCCCAGGCCGGCATCAAGGGCACGGACACCCTGGTCTTCGTCGTCGACGTCCTCGCCGCCGTCTAGCCGGCTTCGCCGCGGTTCAGCCGGCCTCGCGGTCGTCAAGTCAGCCGGGTCCATCCGTGGATGTCGGGCGCTTCCCGCCCGACATCCACGGATTTTTCATGATCCGGCGGCAAGAGACGCCGCGTGGGCGCCGGCGGCCGCCGCGGCCAGGAAGTACTCAAGGTCTTCGTCCAGCGAGCGGCCCATGGTCGACAGGGTGACGGGGGTCGCGCGGAGGGCCTCCTCCAGGCCGTTCACCGGCACCGTGACCAGGCGGTGGCGCGCGGCCAGCGGCGCGGCATCGGCGGCGACGCGCGCCGCCCGCGGACCGGACAGGTCGGGGAGCACCACGTCGGCGGCGGCCAGGGCGACCTGCCCGTAGGCCGTGAGGCTGTGGTGGGAAACGCCCTGGTGGCGCTCGCGCGGGTCGGCGAAGGAGATGCGCAGCGCGGCGACGGGACGTCCGCCGAGGACCGCGGCGGCGTTGACCGCCTCGCCGGCTGCCACGCCCGAGTAGCCCCACTTCGTGCCGGTGCCGAGGTTGCCGGGGCCCTGGGTCACGATCGTCACGTCGGCGCCGACGGCGTGCCGCGCGGTCAGCAGTCCCGAGTGGACGGTGACCGCCTCCAGGTCGCCGCCGAACGACTGGCCGGTCGTGATCGTCGCCGCCAGCCAGCCGGCCGCGCGCAAGCCGGCGATCGTGCGGGAGAACCAGGCAGGCAGCGCGCCGCCGTCCGTCATGACGTAGGCGACCCGGGGCGAGTCCGCCGCCTCCGTTCCTGACGAGCCCCTGAGCCCGGCCAAGATCGCCGGGAGGGCCGAGTGAAGGTCGGCCACCACCACCGGCATCGCGGCGAGAGAGTCCGCCGACTCAAGCAATTCGTGGTACTCGGAGCCCTGCTCGTCCGCGCTTCCCGTCATCACCTGCAGCGGCGTATACCGAGATTTAACGATATGTCCACCGAGGACGGGGTCGGCGGGCAGGCGGTCCGGTATCGCCACCACGAGCGCGTAGCCGCCCGTGCCGAGGCCTGCCTCAAGCGCGGTGACGTTCAGCAGGACCCGGTCGCCGACGCGCGGCGACCCGACCATCGCCGGGTACGCAAGCGCGCGAATTGGGGCGCCGTGCACGGTTACGATGAGTTCTGCAGCCCCGGACCACTCGCGCCGCACCGTCGTGACAGTTCCGCTCCGCCATCGGATCACGACGGCAGACTAGCGGCAGGCGGGGGGCCTGGGCAGGGTCTCTCGGGTGACACAAAAGGAGGTCGCGTTGTCGAAGCGTCGGACCGAACGCCTCCTGTCCATCGTCGTTCTCCTGCTCTCCTCGCGCCGGTACCTGACCGCCGAGCAGATCCGGGCCGCGGTCAGCGGTTACCCGGAGGAGCAGGAGGCCTTCAAGCGCATGTTCGAGCGGGACAAAGAAGAGCTGCGCGACCTGGGGATCCCCCTGGAAACCGGCCGCGCCTCCCAGTTCGATGACGACCTCGGGTACCGGATCAGCCGCCAGGACTACGAGCTTCCCGAGATCCACCTGGAGCCCGACGAGGCGGCCGTCCTCGGCATCGCGTCCCGGGTCTGGCAGTCCGCCGAGCTGGCCGGGGCGGCCGCGGGCGCGGCGCTGAAGCTGCGGGCGGCGAGCCGGGAGGCCGACGGCGAGGGCCGGGCGACCCCGCCGCCCGGCATCCAGCCGCGGCTGACCACGCAGGAGCCCGCCTTTGGGCCGCTGTGGGAGGCGGTCCGCGACCGCAGGCCGGTCACCTTCGACCACCTGGCGAGCGGCCGTTCCGAGGTGACGAAGCGGACACTAGAGCCGTGGGGCGTCGTGAACCGGCGCGGCCGCTGGTACGTGGCCGGCCACGACCGCGCTCGCAACGCGCCGCGGGTGTTCAGGCTCAGCCGCATCACCGGCCCCGTGAAGTTCGCCGGGCCGCCCGGCAGCGTCAAGGTCCCCGAGGGCGCGGACGTCCGCGAGCTGGTCAAGGACTGGGACAAGCCGCTGACCAGGGATCACACCGCGACCCTGCGGGTGCGCGCGGGGGCGGGCGTCGCGCTGCGCCGCTGGGGCCGCGTCGATCAGGACGCCGCGCACCCGGGCTGGGACCGCATCACGATCGACTACTCCGACCCGGACTGGTACGCGCGCTACCTCGCCGAATTCGGGCCGGACGTCATCGTCATCGAACCGCCCGAGCTCCGCGAAGCGGTCATCCGCCAGCTGAAGGGGGCGCTCACGTGAGCGAGCTTGCGAGCGAACCAGTAAGCACTGTGCCTCGGCGAATACGGACTCCGAGCGCCAGCGAGGTGGCCGTATGAGCCCCCAGCCGAGGATAGTCACCTCCGCCGAGCGGCTGCGCCGCCTGCTCGCGCTGGTCCCGTACGTGGCGACGAGGCGCGTGGTCGGGCTGGCGGAGACCGCGGCGACCTTCGGCATGACCGAACGCGAGCTGATCGACGACCTGAACCTCGCCTGGTGCGTGGAACTGCGGGCGCCCGAGCCGTACTGCCCGATCGACCTGTCCTACGAGGACGGCGAGATCTCGATCAGCCAGGCCGAGTCCATCGCCCGGCCGTTGCGGCTCGCCGCCGACGAGGCGAGCGCGCTGCTCGTCGCGCTGCGGATGCTCGCCGAGGCAGGCGGCGGCGGCGATGCCGTCGCCCGGCTGATCGCGAAGATAGAGGACGCGGCGGGCGCCGCGGGCGCGGCCAGTTCCCAGGTGGCCATCCAGATCGAGCACCCGAACGCGGGCGGCAAAGCCGCCGCCGCCCTCAGCGGCGCGCTGGCCGCGGGCCGCCGAGTCCACCTGCGCCACTACGCGCCGCGTCGGGACGAGGCGACCGAACGCGACGTGGACCCGATGCGCCTGCTCGTCGTGGAGGGCCGGACGTACCTGGAAGGCTGGTGCCGGCGCGCCGAGGGCGTCCGGCTCTTCCGCCTCGACCGGGTGCTTTCCGTGGACGTGCTCGACGTGCCCGCCGAGGTACCCGAGAACGCCGAGCCGGTGGACGTCGACGCGGGGCTGTTCACGGCGTCGCCATCGGACCTGCTCGTGGAGATTGAGCTCGCCCCGGCCGCGCGCTGGATCGCCGAGTCCTACCCGTGCGAGTCGGTGACCGAACTGGCCGACGGGCGGCTGCGCGTGGGGCTGCGCACCCCCGACACGACGTTGTTCCGCCGCCTCGCGCTGCGCCTTGGCGAGGACGCCCGGGTGGTGTCCCCGGCCGGCCTGGCGGACGAGGTACGCCAGACCGCCGCCGCGGCGCTCGCGCAATACGAGTAGCTAACTTCCCCGCCCGGCTGGCGACGGAGAGCGGGCGGCAGGAAGCCCAGCGGCAGGAAGCAAGGTCGTTCGCCTCAATAACCCCGCCCACTGCGACTGCGAACGGTAACTTATTCGTTACTGAAAGTCGATGGGGTGGGCGGGGGACTTGACCAGTACAGCGGTGGCCGCCGGGCGGCCAGGCCCTGGGGGCGGCGGTGTGGCGGCGCGCGAGGCTTGCCTGGGTGCTTGGCGTCGGGCTCGCCTGCGTCACGGTCTTCGACTGCTACCTGCGCCAGTCGCGAACCATCGCGGTCGGCCCGGACGACGCGTCGCCGCCGCTCCAGGCGTGGGACATGCTGCACGGCAACCCGCTGCTGCACGGCTGGTGGATGACCGGCGTGTCCTTTTACACCACCGAGCTGCCCCAGTACGCCCTGATTGAGCTGGCCCGGGGCCTGAACACCGACGCCGTCTACGTCGCCGGCGCGATGACCTACACGCTGCTCGTGCTGACGGCGGCCCTGCTCGCCCGCGGCCGGGCGCGGGGGGCCGGCGGCGTGACCAGGGCGCTGATCGCGGCGGGCATCATGCTCGCGCCGCAGCTCGGGCCGGCCACCCAGGCTCTCGTGCTGTCCCCGGACCATACCGGGGCCAGCGTCCCGATCCTGCTGGTCTTCCTGCTCATCGACCGGGCCGGCGATCGCCGGGACCGGGTTCGCTGGTACGTCCCCGTGCTCGTCTGGCTCGGCCTGGCCTGGGCGGCCCTGGGGGACCCGATCACGATCTTCGTCGCGATCATCCCGCTGACCCTGGTGGGCGTCGTGCGCGTGTGGCACGGCACGGTGCTCGCCCAACCTGGGAAGCACGGGGAGCCGCTCACCGCGTACCGCCGTGACGTCTCCCTCACGATCGCGGCCGTGCTCGCGATCCCCGCCGAGCTGGTCATCACCGCGCTGATCAGGACGCACGGCGGCTGGCAGGCCAACGGGCCAAACCCGGCACTGGCCGCGGGCGGGCAACTGATCCAGAATGTGCTGCTGGCCATCAAGGGGCTGCTTGAGCTCTTCGGCGCGGACGTCTTCGGCGCCACGACCGGACCCGGCACCGCCATCGCCGCCGTCCACCTGCTCGGCCTCGCCCTCGCCGTCGCGGCGTTCCTGACCGCGGCCAGCCAGTTCCTGCGGCGCGACTACCTCATCGAGTCCGTCCTGGTCACCGGCATCGTCATCGACCTGGCCGCCTACCTGGCCGGGATGCACGCCGTGAACGTCCCGTCGATCAGCGAGATCGCCCCGGTCCTGCCGTTCGCCGCGGTGCTCGCGGGCCGGTGCCTCGCCCCGCCCTGCCCGGCGCGGCGCTTCTGGCTCTGCGTGTTCCTCGCGCTCTACGCCGGGGGGCTCGGCTACGCCGCCGCGCGGCCGCCCGCCGCGCCGCCGTACGCCGGCCTGGCCGGCTGGCTGCGCGCCCACCACCTGACCGCCGGGCTTGGCGGCTACCGCCAGGCCAGCATCGTGACCATGGAAACCGGCGGCGCGGTCACCCTCCGCCCGGTGACTCCCGGCGCGAACGGCCGCCTGACCGCCTACGCGGGGACCGCCAGCGCCGCCTGGTACAACCCGGCCGCGCCCGCCGCGACCTTCCTCGTCCTGGCCGCACCGGCCAAGGAGGCCATCGCCTCGTTCGGCCCGCCCGCCGCGAGCTACCGGTACCGGGAGTATGAGATCCTTGTCTGGCGCCCGGGCGCCAACCTCATCGCCCGCTTGCGCTTAACCCGCCCGGCAGCGCGACTTGACGATTTGTGGCTATTTGAGGGCCTATGGTCGGTTCACCGGCAGTTTGACAGCAGGCCCCTAGTCGTTTCATTAGTGGCGTGTAGACTCAACGGCGAGGCGTGTCCCGGTGGTTCGGGACTCATCCCCTGTGACTTAAGGACGCACATGAACATTGGTGACCTGTTCGACAGCCCGTGGAAGGTCCTGATCATCGCGGCCCTGCTCATCGTGTTCTTCGGGGCGCGCAAGCTGCCCGACGCGGCGCGCTCGCTTGGCAAGTCGATGCGCATCCTGAAGAGCGAGGTGTCCGGCCTCCACGACGACGAGCCCGCACCGGGCGCTCCCGTCCAGGCCGCCCCGTCCCAGCTTCAGGCCCCGGCCGCGCCCATCGCGGCGCCGGACGCGCAGACGCAGATCGACGCGCTGAGCAAGCAGCTCGCGGACCTGCAGCAGTCGGTCAAGACGTCGGACAACGCCCAGGCCTAGCCGGGCCTGCCCCCGACTCCGAGTACGAACCAACCCCTCCGGGAACACGCGACCATGGCCACGAAGCCTTCCGCCATCAGGGGTGCCCGCATCGTCGGTGAGCGCTACGTGCGCGCCAAGCGGCGGGAGAACCCGGACGGGCGGATGCCCCTGTTCGACCACCTGCGCGAGCTGCGCAACCGCGTGGTCAAGATCTCCCTGGCGATCATCGTCGGCGCGATCGCGTCGTGGGCGTTCTACACGCGGATCTGGGATTTCCTGCAGCGGCCCTACTGCCAGGCCGTCGGGTATTGCAAGAGGAACACGTTTGGCCACTCGCTGATTTACACCAGCGTGACGGACGGCTTCTACCTGCACATCAAGATCGCCGTCATCGCCGGCGCGATCATCACGAGCCCGATCTGGCTGTACCAGATCTGGGCCTTCGTCGCCCCCGGGCTGTATTCGCGGGAGAAGCGCTGGACCTACCTGTTCCTCGGCTCCGCGGTCCCGCTGTTCGGCCTGGGCTGCTACTTCGCCTACCTGGCGATGAGCCGCGGGCTGAATTTCTTCCTCTCGATGGGCGGCGGCCTCTCGCCCCTGCTCACCGCGGACTCTTACCTCGGGTACTGGATCGCGATGATCATCGGGTTCGGGCTCTGCTTCGAGGTGCCGCTGTTCCTGGTCATGCTGAACCTCACCCGGGTCGTCACCCACAAGCGGTTCAGCAAGTGGCGCCGGATGATCCTCTTCCTGGTCTTCGTGTTCGCGGGCATCGCGTCGCCGAGCCCCGACCCGATTACCATGCTCCTGCTCGGCGGGACCGTCGCGGCGCTCGTCGAGGTGGCCGAGGTCCTCATGTACTTCAACGACAAGCGGTACCTGCGCAACCACCCCGACCTGTACGCGGACCTGTCCGACGACGAGCTCGCCCCGATCGAGACCCCCGAGCCGGTCGACGCCGACAGCTCCAACTAGCCCCACCGGCCCTCACGCGTACCAGTTCAGGCAGAAGTCCCCTAGTCTTGGTCACATGAGCACACCGGCGGTGAGCCCTGCCGAAAGGTACGCGAAGTTCCGGGAACGGCAGGCCACCCCTGAGTTCGCCAGCTTCCGTGAGCTCTACGACTTCGACTTCGACCCGTTTCAGGTCGCCGCCTGCGGCGCGCTGACCGACGGGGACGGGGTCCTCGTCGCGGCCCCCACCGGATCCGGCAAGACCGTCGTCGGCGAGTACGCGGTCCACCTGGCGCTCACCCAGGGCAAGAAGTGCTTCTACACCACGCCGATCAAGGCGCTGTCCAACCAGAAGTACAACGACCTGGTCAGGCGCTACGACACCGAAACGGTGGGCCTGCTCACCGGCGACAACGCCATCAACGGCGACGCTCCCGTCGTCGTGATGACCACCGAGGTCCTGCGCAACATGCTGTACGCGGGCTCGCGCGCGCTCAGAGACCTCGGCTACGTGGTGCTCGACGAGGTGCACTACCTGGCCGACCGGTCACGGGGCGCGGTCTGGGAAGAGGTAATCATCCACCTGCCGGAAAGCGTCCGCGTCGTCGCGCTGTCCGCCACGGTGAGCAACGCGGAAGAGTTCGGCGACTGGCTGGCCCAGGTGCGCGGCGGCACCGAGGTCATCGTGGACGAGCACCGCCCGGTCCCGCTGTGGCAGCACATGCTCGCGGGCCGCAGGCTTTACGACCTGTTCACCGACGACGGGCACCACGAGGTCAACCAGGAACTGGTCCGGCTGGCGCACCGGGAGGCGATCCGCCAGCCGGCCAGCAGGCCGGGGCGCGGCGGCCACCGCCCGAAGCGCAACGCGAACCCCTACCGCCCGGAGATCATCGACCGGCTCGACGGCGCCGGGCTGCTGCCGGCGATCACGTTCATCTTCAGCCGGGCGGGCTGCGATGCCGCCGTGCAGCAGTGCCTGGCCGCGGGCCTGCGGCTGACCACGCCGGACGAGGCGCAGATCATCGAGGACACGGCGGCCAGGCGCACCGCCGACATCCCCGACGAGGACCTGACCGTCCTCGGCTACCACGACTGGGTGCTCGCGCTGAAGCGGGGCATCGCCGCGCACCACGCCGGCATGCTGCCCGTCTTCAAGGAGGTCGTCGAGGAGCTGTTCACGGCCGGCCTGGTCAAGGCGGTCTTCGCCACCGAGACCCTGGCGCTCGGCATCAACATGCCGGCCAGGACCGTGGTGCTCGAAAAGCTCGACAAGTGGAACGGCGAGGCGCACGTCGCCCTCACCCCGGGCGAGTACACCCAGCTCACCGGCCGGGCGGGCCGCCGGGGCATCGACGTGGAAGGCCACGCGGTCGTGCTCTGGCAGCCGGGCATGGACCCCGGCTCGGTGGCGGGCCTGGCGGGCACCCGTACCTACCCGCTCAACTCGTCCTTCCGCCCGTCGTACAACATGGCGGTCAACCTGACCGCCCGCGTCGGCCGCAAGCGGGCGGCCGCGCTCCTCGAGTCGAGCTTCGCCCAGTTCCAGGCCGACCGCGGCGTCGTCGGCCTGACCAGGCGGCTGCGCCGCCTCAAGGAGGCGACCGCCGAGCTGGCCAGGCAGGTCACCTGTGACCGGGGCGACTTCATGGAGTACGCCGAGCTGCGGCACCAGCTCACCGAGGCGGAACGCGGCCAGTCGCGGGGCCGCGCCTCCGCGCAGTGGGCCGAGGCCAGGAGGGTCCTCGCCACGCTCAGGCGCGGCGACATCATCCGCGTCCCCTCCGGTCGCCGGGCCGGCCTCGCCGTGGTGCTGAACCCGCCGCCGGCGGGCGACGAGTTCTCGGCCAACCGGGCCGACGGCCCGCTGGTCCTCACCGTCGGCGGCCAGCTCAAGCAGCTGTCCGCGGCCGACTTCCCGGTGCCCGTCGCGCCCGTCGACCGGATCCGCATCCCCAACTCCTTCAGCGAGCGGTCGCCGAAGCACCGCCGCGACCTGGTCTCCGCGATGCGCGCCAAGGTCGCTGGACGCGACTACGACCCGTCGACCGCCCGTAAGCACGGGCGTCAGCAGGGGCGCAGCGCGGGCCAGCTGTCCGCGGGCGGTGGTGCGGATGAGGAGTATTCCGAACGGGGCCGTGGCTCCGCCCGTGACGACGACGATTTCTCCCGGGGAGCGGACGGGGACATCGCCGAGCTGCGCCGCAAGCTGCGCCGTCATCCCTGCCACGCCTGCCCGGACCGCGAGCAGCACGCCAGGTACGCCGAGCGGTACTTCCGCCAGAAGAAGGAAGCCGACGAGCTCGAGCGCCAGGTCGCGGGCCGCAGCCACGTGATCGCGCGGACCTTCGACCGCGTCTGTGAGGTCCTCGACGAGCTGGGCTACCTGGACGGCGACACGGTCACCCCGGCGGGCCAGCGGCTCACCCGGCTGTACTCCGAGCTCGACCTGCTGGCGGCCGAGTGCTTGCGCCGCGGCGTGTGGGAGGGCCTGAACCCGGCCGAGCTCGCCGCGTGCGTGTCGGTGCTGTCGTTCGAGTCGCGCAAGCAGACCGACGACGCGGGCCCCGCCCGGCTGCCACAGGGACCGGTCCGCGATGTCCTCACCACGATGGGCAGGACGTGGGGCGAGCTCGACCACCTCGAACAGCGCAACGGCCTGTCGTTCCTGCGCGACCCCGATCCTGGCTTCGTGTGGGCGGCCTACCGCTGGGTCCGCGGCGCCAAGCTGGAAGACGTGCTCGACTCGGTCCCCGGCCTGACCCCGGGTGACTTCGTCCGTTCGATGAAGCAGCTCATCGACCTGCTCGACCAGATCGCCGTCGCTTCAAGGGACACGGCTTAACGCTCAAGGGACACGGCTTCAAAGGACACGGCCGCGAAGGACCAGGACGCGACCGAGTCAGGCGGGCCAAAGCAGCGAGACGTCGCATCGACCGCCCGCGCCGCCATCGACGCGATGCGCCGCGGCGTCGTCGCCTACACGACGCTGACCGACTAGCCCCGCGAGCCCAAGCGTTTCCGCAGGTTCTATAGACCTGGGCTATAGGTTGCTGGCAAGACTGGCATTAGTGCTGATGACACGGGGGTTACTACCGTGAAGGCACGGAACGCCTAGGAGGTGCCAGTCATGATCAGCTCAGTCGTCGAATTGCCCCGGGTCACCGGGACGTGCCCGGAGTTCCTCGCCGCCGCCGTCCGCCGCGCGGTCCGCTCGGGCGGCTCATGGCAGGATACGGCGGACCGGGTGGCCGCCGCCCTCCGTAGCCGCCTGCCCGGTCCCGGGCTGCTCTCGCCCGAGCAGCTCGCCGGCGATCCGGCCGGCTACCAGAGCCACCTGGTGCACGCCGAGCCGGACGGGTCATTCTCGATCGTGGTGATGGTCTGGCTGCCGGGTCAGCAGACCCCGGTCCACGACCACGTCGCCTGGTGCGTGAGCGCGGTGCTGCAGGGCACCGAGTACGAGGAGATCTTCCGGCTGGTCCCCGGGGGTCCAGAAGGCCCCGGCGATCACCTTGTCCCAGTCGCGCGGAACGCCAACCCGGTCGGCACGGTCGTCGGCTTCGCCCCGCCGGGTGACATCCACCAGGTCACGAACATCGGCGACGCGGTCGCCGTCTCGATGCACGTCTACGGCACCGACATCTCCCGCGTGGGCTCGAGCGTCCGCCGCGTGTACGACCTCCCGGTCCGCTAGCCCAAATAACCCCGGGTCCCGCAAGGCCAAACGAGTACGGCCCTGGGTCCCGCAAGCGCCAAGCCGGGTACGGCCTTGGGTGCGCCGCAAGGACGATAGATCCGCGCCTAGGTGCCACAAGGCCCGAATATTTTGCCCCTGTGGTGCACAAGGCCAGGCGCAAGGCCGGGCGCAGGCACCGCCAAGACCTTCTCCCGCCGGATAACAGCAAGATGTGCCCGGTGGCCGGCCCAGTCCCAGCCGGAGGCCAAGTCCATTTTGAGTGAACTGTTAACGATCTCGTTAACAGTTCACTCTTTTTGTTCACACTTGCGTAAAGAACAACAGCGATATATCGTTGAGGAGTCAAAGACGAAACACGAACATCGAAAGAGGTGACGCGTCATGCGAGAAGAGCACAGGCGCGGTATGCGAGATGAAGGCTGGGGCCCGTCGCCCCGGCCAGGCGGTCCCGAGTGGGGGCCGCGGCCCGGGCGAGGCGCGGGCAGGTACGGCGGAGAGCGCGGAGAGCGCAGGGGTGGTCCCGGCTGGGGCGGTCCCGGCGGCCGTCGCTGGGGCTGGGAGGAGCCGCCCTTCCCGCCCGGTCCTGGTCCGGTGGCCCCGGTGGCCCCGGTGGCCCTGGTGGTCCATTCCGGCGGGAATTCATGGTCAAGGGGCCGGGGCGGCCGGCATGGCATGGGCCGCGGCACCCGGGTCCGCAAGGGCGACGTAAGGGCCGCGATCCTCGACTTGCTCGCCGAGGGCGGGCAGTGGAACGGCTACCAGCTGATCCAGGAGATCTCCGGCCGCACGAGCGGCGTGTGGCGCCCGAGCGCGGGCTCGGTCTACCCGGCGCTGCAGCAGCTTGAGGACGAGGGCCTGATCGCACCGGAGGGCGAGGGCCGCCGCCGGATGTACTCCCTCACCGACACGGGCCGTGCCTACGCCGAGGAGCACGCGGACGAGCTCAACGCCTCATGGGACGCCGCCGCCGGGATGACCGACGAGGCCGCCATCGAGTTCCACGACCTCATCCGTCAGGTCATGATGGCCGTGATGGAGGTGCGGCGCGCGGGTTCCGCCGATCAGCTGGCTCAGGCCCGTGCCGTCCTGGCGCAGGCCCGCCGCTCGCTGTACCTGATCCTGGCCGAGGACAGCGGCGACGCCGCGGAGTCATCGGACGCGGCGGCGGACGCCCCGCAGGACACTGAATCATCAAGCGCTGGCCCGGAGGCCACGGAGTGACCGAGCCCGTCGTTCAGGTCACCGACCTGGTGAAGCGCTACGGAGAGCTTGAGGCGGTCCGCGGCATCAACTTCGAGGTTCAGCCGGGCGAGACCTTCGGCTTCCTCGGCCCGAACGGCGCGGGCAAGTCAACCACGATCAAGATCCTGTGCACCCTCGCGAACCCCACCTCGGGGTCCGCGAGGGTGGCCGGGTACGACGTGCTCCGCCAGCGGGACACGGTCAGGCGCAACATCGGCCTGGTGTTCCAGGACCCGACGCTGGACAGCTACCTCACCGGCGAGCAGAACCTGCGGTTCCACGCCGACCTGTACGGCGTGCCGCGCTCCCAGCTGGACGCCAGGATGAAGCTGGTCCTCGACATGGTGAACCTCTGGGACCGGCGGGATTCCGTGGTCGCCACCTACTCCGGCGGCATGAAACGCCGGCTGGAGATCGCCCGCGGCCTGCTGCACGCGCCCCGGGTGCTGTTCCTGGACGAGCCGACCGTAGGGCTCGACCCGCAGACCAGGTCCTCGATCTGGGAGTACATCAACGACCTGAAGCAGCGCGAGGACATCACGATCTTCCTCACGACGCACTACATGGACGAGGCGGAGAACTGCGACCGCATCGCCATCATCGATCACGGCCAGATCGTCGCGATCGACACCCCGGAGAACCTCAAGGCCAGCATCGGCAAGGACCGGGTGCAGATCTCCACGGCCGATGACGACGACGCGATCAAGGAACTCAGGGACCGGTTTGACATCGACGCGGCCGTCCACGAGCACCTGGTGACGTTCAGCGTGGCGTCGGGCGAGCAGTTCATACCGCGGCTGTTCAGCGAGCTGACCGTGGCGATCCGCTCGGTCAGCGTGGCCCGCCCGTCGCTTGACGACGTCTTCATGTCCTACACGGGCCGGACGATCAGGGACTCCGAGGCGAGCGCAAGCGACCGGAACCGCGTCCACATGATGGCCTTCGGGAGAGGGAGGTAACGAGCGGTCATGGCGGTTCCCACCACTCAGCGGGCCATTGGCGCCGACCAGGACAGCGCCTCGGTCGTCGAAGCCATCAGGGTCGCCATCCCGGAGAGCGGCCTGCGACAGGACCTGCGGGCGATCAACATCGTCTGGCGCCGGGAGATCATCCGGTTCAAAACCGACCGGCTCCGCGCGGTCACGTCGCTCGTTCAGCCCGTACTGTTCCTGTTCGTTCTCGGCACCGGCCTGTCCTCGCTGGCCAGCGCGGGAATGCCAGCGGGCGTCCACTTTCAGACATTCATCTATCCCGGCGTACTATCGATGTCGGTGCTGTTCACGGCCATTTTCTCGGCGGCCTCTATTGTGTGGGACCGCGAGTTCGGCTTCCTCAGGGAGATGCTGGTCGCGCCGGTCAGCAGGTCGGCGATCGTTATCGGTAAATGCCTTGGCGGCGCGACAGTTGCCACCTTCCAGGGAATCGTCATTCTCGCCTTGGCGGGCTTCGCGCACGTGCCCTACAACCCGATTCTGATCCTGACCGTAATCGGAGAACTCCTGCTGCTGTCCTTCACGCTGACCGCGTTCGGCGTAATGATGGCGGCCAGGATAAAGCAGATGCAGGCGTTCATGGCGTTGACGCAGATGCTGGTCATGCCGTTGTTCTTCCTGTCCGGCGCACTCTACCCGCTACGGGCACTGCCCGGCTGGCTGACCGTGCTGACCCGGCTCGATCCGATTACCTACGCTGTTTACCCGATGCGGGAGGCGGTCTTCAGCCACCTGGGCATCTCGCCCGCGACGAGCGCGGCCCTGTCCCCGGCGGTCACGTGGTTCGGATGGGCCGTCCCGGTGGGCTTGTCGATCGGCATCGTCGCGGTGATGGGCGCCGCCCTGCTCGGCATGGCGATCGTGGAGTTCAAGCGCACCGAGTAGGGCTAAGTGGCCCTAGAGACATTATGTCTCAGCGGGCGGGCCTGGAGACATAATGTCTCACGGGAATGAACAAAATGGTTCAGACATAAAAGGGCGACGCCGGGTGGCTACGGGGGCAAACCACCCGGCGTCGCTATCATCGGCGTTCCGACGGGGGCCCGGAACGCCGGCAGCGGTGCCCCGACGGGGGACCAGAGCACCGATATGAATGGTACACGGCCAACCCCCTGTATGTGTCAAGACCTAAAGGCAACCAAATCTCTGAACGCCATTCTCGTCCCACGGCTACCGGCGGGCGGACTCGGGAACGCGCTCCACTCAAACGCCCGTGACCGGCGGTTTCTCCAAATCCGAGCACTGAGTGCATTCGGCCGATCGCATTCTGTCGCCGAGCGATGCTGAGTAAATTCAGCGGATGTACAAAACCCTGTGAGAAGCGTCCGGCCGACGAAGAACGGCCAAAGAGCCTTCAGGAAGTTTCAGCTCGGCGTTGGGCAAAGTCTCAGCCGGGCAAGAAGAAGATCAGCGATCCTCGTCGGATGGGTCGTGCCGGGCCGGCAGGTTCATCCGGTGCTCCATGAACCCCCGGACGTTGTCCGGCTCGCGTCCGCCGTTGGCGAAGACGACCGCGATGTACGGGATGAAGATCGCGCCCACCGCCGGGATCAGCACCAGCCACCGCAAGTGCGCCACGAAGAGGATGATCGCGACGGCGAACAGGATCACCCGGATGCCCATCATGATCAGGTAGCGGTGCTGCCGGTACCTGATGTCCTCGGACATGGGCCGACGCGCCTGGGTGACCAGGTGTACCTGCTGTCCGCGCGCGGCGTGACCCAACTTCACCCCTCCACGTTATATCGATTCGGACGAACCGCATACACGATAGCGGCCGCCGAAATCAAGGCCCCCGTCGCCCCGGCAAGCTGGCGCTCTGGCTAGCTCGCCTGGCTCACCGAGGACATGTTGAAACCCTCGACGCGCAGCGGTGGCATGGCGGCGCGGTTGAAGTAGTCGCCCCACTCGCGGGGCAGGGTCTGCCGCGTCGCGCCGACCTCGAGGACGCGGGACAGCATGGCGACCGGGGACTCGTTGTACCGGAAGTTGTTGACCGCCCCGACGACCTCGCCGTCTTCGACGAGGTACACGCCGTCCCTGGTGAGGCCGGTCAGCAGCAGCGTCTGGGGGTCGACCAGCCGGATGTACCAGAGGCAGGTCAGCAGCAGCCCGCGCTTCGTGGAGGAGATCATCGACTCGAGCGACTCGCTCGCCCCCGGCGCGGAAAGGATCAGGTTGTCCACTGCCGGGGTCACCGGCAACCCGGTCAGCCCGGCCGAGTAGCGGCTGCTGTGCAGCGCCGACAGCACGCCCGCGGACAGCCACGAGGCGCGCGGCGACGGGAGGCCGTTGTCGAAGACGGAGGAGTCCCGGCCCGACGCGTGTGCCACCACGAACGGCGCGCACTCGAGCCCCGGGTACGACGGGTCGCTGAACAGGTCGAGCGGCACCGGCGACAACTGCTCGCCGACCCGCGTGCGTTGTCCCTCGGCCTCGATGCCGGTCCTGGAGAACACCGTCCGCCCCTCGCCCGCGTCCCGTGCCCCCGCCGACCAGTACAGGTAGGTCAGCATGTCGGCGACGGCGGTCGGCGGCAGCAGCGTCTCGTACCGCCCGGCGGGCAGTTCGACGCGCCGCGACTGCCAGGACAGCCGCTCCGCGAGCCCCGCGTCCACGGCGGCGACGTCCACGTCGGTGAAGTCGCGGGTCGACACCCCGGCCCACGCCGAGCGCGCGTCGCCGGGGGCGTTGGCGGATGCGGACTTCGCGTTCAGCTCGAGCCGCCCGGCGGGCTGGTCGTGGCGCGCCCTGACCCCCGCCGACGTGCCCACGAAGGTGGAGGTCACCCCGTGCTCGGCGAAGCCGTAGAGCTTACGCCCGGCGGCCTCCGCCGCCCGCAGAGCCTCGCCGAGCTGGGGGGAGAAGGAACGGAAGACCCCGAAGTCCGTGGTCCTCGGCGCCGCGGACCAGGCAGAGGATTCCGAACGGAAGCCTGTTTCACCGCTAACCAGCTCCGCCGCGTCTTCGGCGGCTGAGGACTCCGCCGCGGCCTTCTCGGCCTCCCTGACGAGGTCTTCCACCTGGCCGGGGGTGACGCCGGAGCGCGCCACCATGCCCACGCCGGCGGTGCCGTCGGCCCGCCGGTCGACCGCGATGACCGTGAGCGAGCGCGAGGTGGCGACGCCGTTGGTGGTGAGCGTGTTGCCGGCCCAGCGCAGGTTGGCCGTGGATGACTCGTCGGCGATCACGATGGTCCCGCCGCCCGGCCTGGCCGCGGCGAGGGCGCGCTCGACGGTGTCCTGCGGCGTGGCCACTCCATCGCTCTGGCTCATTTACTTTCCTTCCTCGGCCGTGTTGAGGACCCGCACCTGCCGGAAGAGCGCCGTCGGGGCGCCGTGGCTGACCGGGGCGACCTGCCCGGGCTGGCCCTTGCCGCAGTTGAAGGCGCCGCCGAGCACGTAGGTCTGCGGGCCGCCGACCGCCTCCATCGAGTTCCAGAAGTCCGTCGTGGTCGCCTGGTAGGCCACGTCCTTGAGCTGGCCGTCGAGGCGGCCGTTCTTGATACGGAAGAACCGCTGCCCGGTGAACTGGAAGTTGTAGCGCTGCATGTCGATCGACCAGGACTTGTCGCCGAGGATGTAGATACCGGTCTCGACCGCGCCGATCAGGTCATCAGCCGAGGGGCCGTTCGCCGCCGGCTGGAGCGACACGTTGGCCATCCGCTGCAGCGGCATGTGGCCGGGGGAGTCGGCGAACGCGCACCCGTTTGATCGGCCAAAGCCCTTGAGCTGCGCCATCCGCCGGTCGAGCTGGTACCCGACGAGAACGCCGTCCCTGATGAGGTCCCAGGACTGGCCGGCGACGCCCTCGTCGTCGTAGCCGACCGTGGCGAGGCCGTGCACCGCCGTCCGGTCGCCGACGATGTTCATCACCGGCGACCCGTACTGCAGGCTGTAGAGCTTGTCGAAGGTGGCGAACGACGTGCCCGCGTAGGCGGCCTCGTAGCCGAGCGCCCGGTCGAGCTCGGTGGCGTGCCCGATCGACTCGTGGATCGTCAGCCATAGGTTGGACGGGTCGATCACCAGGTCGTAGCGGTCGGCCTTGACGGACGGCGCCCTGAGCTTGGCGGCGAGCAGGTCGGGCAGCTCGGCCAGCTCGGCGGGGAAGTCCCAGCCCGTTCCCGTCAGGTACTCCCAGCCCCGCCCGGCGGGCGGGGCGAGCGTGCGCATGTCGTCGAACCCGGTCTCGGTGACCGCGGTGGCGGTCAGCTCGGGGTGCAGCCTGACCCGCTGCTGCGTCGTCGTGGTCGACCCGTCGGTGTAGAACTTGCATTCCTTCACCTGGTAGACCGACGCGTCGGCGTGGCTGACCGCGGGGTGCGCGAGCAGCCCGGCCGACCAGCCGGCGAGCAGGTCGACCTTCTCCTTGGGAGAGACCGTGAACGGGTCGACCTCGTAGGCGGACACCCACGTGACGTCGCCGTAGCCGGGCTCGGGGGCGAGCTCGATCCGCTCGGTGTTCATCGCGGCGGCGACCTTGGCGACCTCCACGGCGTGCCGCGCCGCGTCCCGCGCGGCCTCAGGCGTCAGGTCTACCGCGGAGGCGAACCCCCAGGTCCCGTCCACGATGACGCGAACCGCGAGCCCGCTGTCGTCGGCATCGGACAGCGACTCAAGCTTCCCGTCGGACAGCGCGAGCCGCTGCCCGCGCACGCGCTCGACCCGGAAGTCGGCGTGGTCCGCGCCAAGCGCCCGCGCGACATCAAGCGCGGCGTCGGCGAGGTTCCTCAGCGGCAGCGCCGCGAACTCAGCATCAATACGACCGTCATGATCTCCCACGCCACAGAACCTATCCCCTCAGGTGGCACTCAAGTCAAAACCAAAAGCCACTCACCGCAAACGAACCACGGGAATTACCGGCGGACTAAGTCCGGCCTTTGTGGCGGATGTCTACAACAGCGGCACCGGATCTTCGTGCGGGGCGGCATCGAAGCTCCACGCGCATCGCGGCAGGGTGAGCAGTGCCGGTCGTGATGCCGGGTGCCCGGGCGGTACGCTCGGCTGTCGGACTGGCGGACTATTTGGAGGGTGATCGTGGGGCGTTCCGTGCTGGTGACCGGGGGCAACCGGGGGATCGGGCTGGCGATCGCGCGCCGGCTCGCCGCCGACGGCGACAGCGTCACGGTGACCTCCAGGTCAGGCGACCCGGTCGAGGGCCTGTCGGTCGTCCAGTGCGATGTCCGCGACGCCGCGTCCGTCGACGCCGCGTTCGGCGCCGTCGAGCAGGAGCAGGGGCCCGTCGAGGTGCTCGTCGCCAACGCCGGGATCACCAAGGACCAGTTGCTCGCGCTGATGAAGGAGGACGCCTTCACCGACGTCCTCGACACCAACCTGACCGGCGCCTACCGGGTCGCCAAGCGCTCCGTGCGCGGCATGATGAAGATGCGCCGCGGCCGGATGATCTTTATCTCCTCCGTGGTCGGCCTCTACGGCTCCGGCGGCCAGGCCAACTACGCCGCGTCCAAGGCCGGCCTGGTCGGCCTCGCCCGGTCGCTGGCCCGTGAGCTCGGCTCGCGCGGCATCACCGCGAACGTGGTGGCGCCCGGGTTCGTGGACAGCGACATGACCGCGGTGCTCTCCGACGAGCGCAAGGCGCAGATCATGAGCGCGGTGCCGCTCGGCCGGTACGCGTCGGCCGACGAAGTGGCGGCCACGGTCGCGTTCCTCGCCGGGCCCGACGCCAGCTATATCACCGGCGCGGTCATCCCGGTCGACGGCGGTCTCGGCATGGGCCATTAAGGAGAAAAGCATGGGCATCCTCGACGGCAAGCGGATCCTGGTGACCGGCGTGCTCACCGACGCCTCGATCGCCTTCCATACGGCGCGCGTGGCCCAGGAGCAGGGCGCGACCGTGGTGCTCACCGCGTTCCCCCGGCCCACGCTGGTGGAACGGATCGCCAAGCGGCTACCGGCACCCGCCCCGGTGATCGAGCTCGACATCACGAGCACCGAGCAGCTCGACTCGCTCAAGGACCGGGTCAAGGAGCACGTCGACGGCCTGGACGGCGTGGTCCACTCGATCGCGAACGCGCCGCAGGCCGCGCTCGGCGGCAACTTCCTCACCACCGGGTGGGAGGACGTGGCGAAGGCCGTGCACGTGTCGGCGTTCTCGCTGAAGTCGCTCGCGATGGCGACGCTGCCGCTGATGGCCGACGGCGGAAGCGTGGTCGGCCTCGACTTCGACGCGTCCGTCGCCTGGCCCGGCTACGACTGGATGGGCGTGGCCAAGGCTGGGCTCGAGTCCTGCGCCCGCTACCTCGCCCGCGACCTCGGGCCAAAGCGCGTGCGGGTCAACCTGGTGGCGGCCGGCCCGCTCAAGACGATGGCGGCCAAGTCCATCCCCGGCTTCGAGAAGTTCGAGGACGTATGGTCCGCGCGCGCGCCGCTCGGCTGGGACATCGCCAACCCAGAGGCCGCGGCGCGCGCCTGCGTCGCGCTGCTCTCCGACTGGTTCCCCGCCACCACCGGGGAGATCGTGCACGTCGACGGCGGGGTGCACGCGGTCGGCGTCTGATAGCCCGCGGACACCAGCGGTTTTTGCCATCGGCCGCGACCCGCACGTCGGGGGGTACGGGGGGTCGTCCCCCCGGGAGGCATCCAAGCGGGTTGCGGCCGATATGATGGCGGTTTTTGCCATCGGCCGCGACCCGCACGTCGGGGGGTACGGGGGGTCGTCCCCCCGGGAGGCATCGCAAGCGGGTTGCGGCCGATATGATGGCGGTTTTTGCCATCGGCCGCAACCCGCTTGCGTAGGAGGCGGTTGGTCCCGATACTGCATTCCATGGGAGGTTCTGCGGCCGAGGTTCCCACCTCGCCGGATGAACAGCAGCCGGTCGCCGGTCTCCGCGCCTCTGACGCTGAGCGGGACCAGGTGGTAGCCAAGCTCAGGGACGAGTACGTCGCGGGTCGCCTCTCGCACGACACGTTCCTGCACCGGGTCCACGTGGTGCTCGAATCGCGGCGCCGGTCGGACCTGCCGCCGGTGGTCGCCGACCTCCCCGCGGAGTCTCCCGCGGTCGGGCTCGCCGGCTGGCTGCGCGGCACCTGGGGCCGGGTCACCGGGCGCGCCGGGTCGGCCCGCCCCCCGGAGGCGCAGGCGTCGCGGAGCCGCGCGCAGGGGACGCTCACCCCGGCCCGCCGGGCCGTCAGGATGACCACGAGCATGACTACGGCGCCCGACCGCAGGCAGCCGTACGCGCTGCAGTTCCCGCGCGGTGGCGGCGACCAGTTCACCATCGGCCGGGACGCCGACTGCGACCTGGCGATCGCCGACATGACGGTCTCCCGGCTGCACGCCCGGCTCGAGCGGACGGCGGACGGCTGGCTGCTCTCCGACCTGGAGTCAACGAACGGCACCCGGGTGAACGGGTGGCGGGTGCGCGGCCAGACCCCGGTCCGCGCCGGCGACCTGGTCAGCTTCGGCAGCCTGGAAGTGGTCTTCGCTGTCGGCCCGCGGGGGGACGACCCCCCTGCACCCCCCGCGCATGGCGGGGGCTTCGCCCCCCCATAGCCCCCCACGGGAGGACGCCGCAAAAACCGGGCGCCGCTTCGCCCGCCCGCGCCGTGGTTGCTGTTAAAGCCTGGTGGTTGCGGTCGTTATCTCCTGCAAAGACCGCAGGAGATTCTTCCTGCGTTGATTCGCTAGAGTCTAAGCGTGACAACAGTTCTGCTCGTTCGGCACGGCCTGACCGCGACGACGGGGCAGCTGCTGACTGGCTGGACGCCAGGTGTCGGCCTTGACGAGCGTGGCCGGGCACAGGCGAAGGCGCTGGGGGAGCGGCTCGGCCCGGTGCCGCTTGACGCGATCGTGACCAGCCCCCTTGAGCGCTGCCGGCAGACGATCGACGAGATCGTCGCCGCGCGAACGGCGCGCACCCGGCAGCCCGGGGCGGCTGAACCGGTCATCGACGACCGGGTCGGGGAGTGCAAGTACGGCGACTGGACGGGCAGGCCGCTGAAGGAGCTGGAGAAGGAGCCGCTCTGGCCGGTGATCCAGGCGCATCCGAGCGCCGTCACCTTCCCCGGCGCGCAGGGTGAGTCCATGCTCGACATGCAGCACCGGGCGGTCTCCGCCGTCAGGGAGTGGAACGCCAGGCTCGGCAAGGACGCCACCTACCTGGTGTGCTCGCACGGCGACGTGATCAAGGCGATCGTGGCCGACAGCCTGGGACTGCACCTCGACCAGTGTCAGCGCATCGTCGCCGACCCATGCTCGCTGACCGTGATCCGCTACACTCCGCTGCGCCCCTTCCTGCTCCGGCTGAACGACACGGGAGGCGGCGTCGACGACCTGCTGCCGCGCCCGAAGCCGACGGCCAACGGGGACAACGTGAACAGCGCGGAGAGCGATGCCGTGATCGGCGGCGGCGCGGGTGCGGGTACTCCCCGGGGGGACAGTTCTCCGGCACGGGGGACTCCCGCCCTCCGTTCCGCCCGGCCCCTGTACCCCCCGGAGCCAGGCACCGCCCCAGGCGCGGAAGGATAGGACTCATGCCGGTCTTTTACTACGACCCGCCGGACAGGTTCATCGCCGGCTCTGTCGGGCAACCGGGGGATCGCACGTTCTACCTGCAGGCGACCTCGGTCGGCCGGGTAACGAGCGTTGTCCTGGAGAAGTTCCAGGTGAGCCTGCTCGCCGAACGGATCGACGAGCTGCTCGACGAGGTGCTGCGCCGCACCGGCGACGCCGCCGAGATCCCGGAGACCGCCCCGGTGGCGCTGCGCGACGACGGCCCGCTCGACCTGCCGCTCACCGAGGACTTCCGGGTCGGAGCGATCGCGCTCGCCTGGGACAGTGACGGTGACCGGGTGGTCATCGAGGCGCAGGAGGAGAGCGACGCCCCCGTCGAGCCCCTGTCCGATGACATCCCGGTCGACGGTCCCGGCGTGCTGCGGGTCAGGATCAGCCCGAGCGCGGCCCGCGCGTTCGCGCAGCGCGCGCTCAAGCTCGTCGCGGCGGGCCGTCCGCCCTGCCCGCTGTGCGGACTGCCGCTGGACGCGAGCGGCCACGTCTGCCCGCGGCAGAACGGGCACCGGGTCGCGCGTGGTTGATGACACAGTGCCTGACAACACGGCGCCCGACGTCGCGGGAGGTTGGGAGTCCGACCTGCCCGAGGGTGAACGGGAGGCCCTGGAGCTGCTGGAACGCGGTGCGCTCAACGTGGAGGGGCGGCTGGTCGACGCCTCCAACGCGACCCTGTTCTGCACGGTCAAGTCCCACGGCACCCAGGCGCACTGCGTGTACAAGCCGATCGCGGGCGAGCGGCCGCTCTGGGACTTCCCGAACGGCACGCTGGCCGGCCGTGAAGTCGCCGCCTACGTGGTCTCCCGTGCGGCCGGCTGGAACTTCGTGCCGCCCACGGTCATGCGCGACGGCCCGTTCGGCCCCGGCATGTGCCAGCTCTGGATCGACCTCGACGAGACCGTTGACCTGATCGCGCTCGCCCGCCGCACCGAATACCAGCCGCTGCGCGAGCTAGCGGTCTTCGACGCGGTCATCAACAACGCCGACAGGAAGATCGGTCACCTTCTCCCCGTCGTCGACGGCCACCTGTACGGCTGTGACCACGGCGTCTGCTTCGCCGAGGAGTACAAGCTGCGGACCGTGCTCTGGCAGTGGCGCGGCGAGCCGCTGCCCGCCCGGGCGCTCGAGACGCTCCGCCGCCTGTCCGCCGGGCTGACGGACGGCTGGCTCGCCGAGGAACTAGGGCCGCACCTGACCCGGGCCGAGATCGCCGCCACCGCCGGCCGGATCGACCAGCTGCTCGCCAGCCGGGCGCATCCGTATCCCCCAGAAGACTGGCCCGCGGTTCCCTGGCCCCCGGTCTAAGGAACGGCCCCCGGCCTAAGGAACCCAGCGCTAGAACGCTAGAACTCCCCGTTGCCCTGGTCGCCGCGGCGGCGCAGGTAGCGCTCGAACTCGCGGGCAATCGCGTCGCCCGAGGCCTCGGGCAGGTCCGTGGCGTCCTTGGCCTCCTCAAGCGTCCGCACGTACTCGGCCACGTCGGAGTCCTGCTGCGCGAGCTCGTCCACCCCGCGCTCCCAGGCGCGGGCCTCCTCGGGCAGGTCCGCCTGCGGCAGCGACACGTCGAGCACGTCCTCCACGGCCCGCAGCAGCGCCAGCGTCACCTTCGGCGACGGGGACTGCGCGACGTAGTGCGGGACGGACGCCCACAGCGACACCGTGGGGATGTCGGCGGCGGCGCACATGTACTGCAGCACCCCGACGATGCCCGACGAGCCCTTGTAGTCGGTCGGCTCGGAGCCGACGCCGTGCAGCAGCTTGGTTTCCGAGCCGCTGACCTGGACAGGGACGGGCCGGGTGTGCGGTGAGTCGGCGAGCAGCGCCCCGATCAGGATCAGCATCCCGACGCCGAGCTCGCTGAGCCCGCTGATGAGCTCGTCGGTGAACCCGCGCCAGCGCATGTTCGGCTCAACCCCGTGCACGAGGACGATGTCACGGGACAGCCCGGTGTCGGCGGCGCGGGCGAGGGACAGTCGCGTGGTCGGCCAGACGAGCCGTTCGGTTTTCCCCGCGACCACCTCGATCACTGGCCGGTTGACCTGGAAGTCGTAAAAGTCATCGGGGTCGATCGCGGCGATCGGCGTGGACTCCCACGCGATGCCCAGGTGGTTGACGACACCGCTCGCGGCTTCGGCCGCGTCGTTCCACCCTTCGAACGCGGCAATCGCTACCGGGTTGACGAGCGGGCCATCGACGTCGCTGAACTTGATGACTTCACCTCCGCTTTAGCCGCGGGCTGTCGCCCGTGACTACAGCCTACGTCTCCGCGCGGAGTTGGCGTGTGACCTGTGGCAGGCACAGTTTCGCGTCGGCGCTTTTGTTTTCCCGCCACTAAGCCCTACACTCGGTAATCCTATGAGCGGGCTTGTTAGTGAAGAGGCTACTGAGCGTTTCGTCGCCCTGCCGGGCGCCCTGGCCGAACGTGTGGTGCTCGGTTCGATCGGCCCGGACACCAAGCTGCCGGTGCTTGGCCACCCTCGACCAGGAAGATGGCACGGATGCGGGAACTAGCTGAACTCCTCGACCAGCGGGTCGCGGTGCTTGATGGCGCCTGGGGCACGATGCTACAGGGGAAGAAGCTCTCCGCGGCCGACTACCACGTCGACGGCCACCAGCAGGACACCGCGGGCGACCCGGACCTGCTGAACCTGACTCGCCCCGACGTCATACTCGACATTCACCGCCAGTACCTGGCGGCCGGGGCCGACATCACCACTACCAATACCTTCACTGCCACGAGCTTCGGCCAGTCCGACTACGGACTTGAGCACCGGGTGCACGAGATGAACGTGCGCGGCGCCCAACTCGCCCGCCAGGCCGCTGACGAGGCGGACGGGACGAGGTATGTCGCCGGCTCGGTCGGCCCGCTCAACGTCACCCTCTCGCTGTCACCGAAGGTCGAGGACGCCGCCTACCGGGCGGTGACCTTCGACCAGGTCAAGGCCGGCTACGCCGAGCAGATCGCGGCGCTGCGCGAGGGCGGCGTGGACCTGCTGATGATCGAGACGATCTTCGACACGCTCAACGCCAAGGCCGCGATCGCGGCGGCCCAGGAGGTGGCACCGGAACTGCCGCTCTGGCTGTCGGGGACCATTACCGACCTCAGCGGGCGCACCCTGTCCGGGCAGACGATGGAGGCGTTCTGGAACTCCATCCGGCACGCGAATCCCCTGGTCGTTGGCGTCAACTGCTCGCTCGGGGGCAAGGAGATCAGGCCGCACATCGCGGACCTGGCGCGGGTCGCCAACACCTTCACCGCCTGTCACCCGAACGCGGGCCTGCCCAACGCGTTCGGCGGTTACGACGAGGAACCGCGGGACACCGCCCATCACCTGCGCGAGTTCGCGGCCGAGGGCCTGGTCAACATCGTCGGCGGCTGCTGCGGCACCACCCCCGCGCACATCGCCGCGATCGCTGAGGCAGTCCGCGGCGGCCACCGGGCTGTTCCCAGGGCCGCCAGCGGCATCACCCGGCTGTCCGGGCTCGAGGCGTTCGAAATCACCGCGGACACCGGCTTCGTGATGATTGGCGAGCGGACCAATGTCACCGGCTCGGCCAAGTTCCGGCGGCTCATCGAGGCCGACGACTACCAGGCGGCGGTGACCGTCGCCCTCGACCAGGTGCGCGGCGGCGCGAACCTGCTCGACGTGAACATGGACGCGGACCTGCTCGAGAGCGAGCAGGCGATGACCACGTTCCTGAACCTGCTCGCGACCGAGCCCGAGGCCGCCCGCATCCCGGTGATGGTCGACAGCTCCAAGTGGACGCGTGCTCGAGGCCGGCCTCAAGTGCGTCCAGGGCAAGGGCGTCGTCAACTCGATCAGCCTGAAGGAAGGCGAAGAGGTCTTTCTCGACCACGCCGCCAAGATCAAGAGCTACGGCGCCAGCGCGGTGGTGATGGCGTTCGACGAGCAAGGACAGGCGGATACCACCGAACGGAAGGTGGCGATCTGCGGACGCGCCTACGACTTGCTGACGCAGCAGGCCGGGTTCGCGCCGGAAGACATCATCTTCGACCCGAACGTCCTCGCCGTGGCGACCGGCATCGCCGAGCACAACGGGTACGCGAAAGTCCTTCATCGAGGCCCTGCCTCTGATCAAGGAGCGCTGCCCCGGTGTCCGGACCAGCGGCGGCATCTCCAACCTGTCGTTCGCCTTCCGCGGCAACGAGGCGGTGCGCCGGGCCATGCACTCCGCGTTCCTCCTATTACGCGATCCGGGCCGGGCTCGACATGGGCATCGTCAACGCCGGCCAGCTCGACGTCTACGAGGACATACGAGCCGGAGCTGAAGGAACTGGTCGAGGACGTGCTGTTCGACCGGCGGGAGGACTCCACCGACCGGCTCGTCGCCTACGCCGAGCGGATGAAGTCGACCGGCGCCAAGAAGTCGGAAGCCGACCTGTCCTGGCGCGAGGTGCCGGTCGGCAAGCGCCTGGAGTACGCGCTCGTGCACGGCATCTCCGACTTACGTCGAGGACGACACCGAGGAAGCCCGTCAGCAGTTCGCGCGCCCGCTCGAGGTCATCGAGGGCCCGCTGATGGACGGCATGAAGATCGTCGGCGACCTGTTCGGCGCGGGCAAGATGTTCCTCCCCCAGGTGGTGAAGTCGGCCCGGGTGATGAAGCGCGCGGTGAAGTACCTCGAGCCCTTCATGGAGGCCGAGAAGGCCAAGAACGAGGCGCAGGGCCAGGTCCGGCGGGGCAACGGCAAGGTGGTGCTCGCCACCGTCAAGGGCGACGTGCACGACATCGGCAAGAACATCGTCGGCGTCGTCCTCGGCTGCAACAACTACGAGGTCATCGACCTCGGCGTGATGGTTCCCGCGGCGAAGATCCTCGACACCGCGCTGGCTGAGGAAGCAGACATCATCGGGCTGTCCGGGCTCATCACCCCGTCGCTCGACGAGATGGTGAACGTCGCGGCGGAGATGGAGCGGCGCGGCATCAGCAAGCCGCTGCTGATCGGCGGCGCCACTACCTCCCGGCAGCACACCGCGGTGCGCATCGCCCCCGCCTACAGCAAGTCCACGTCGCACGTCCTGGACGCCTCACGGGTCGTCGGGGTGGTGCAGCAGCTGCTCGACCCGGACCGGATAACGGCCTTTGACGAGGCCAACCGGATCGAGCAGCAGCGGCTCCGCGAGCAGCACGAGAACCGCCGCAGCCAGCCGATGCTCTCGATCGAGGCCGCCCGCCGCAACCGGGAGCAGGTCGCCTTTGACGAGCTGCCGGTCCCGGCGTTTCAGGGAGTCCGGGCGGTCTCCCCGTCGCTGGCCGAGCTTCGCCCGATGATCGACTGGACGTTCTTCTTCCTCGCCTGGGAGCTCAAGGGCAAGTACCCGGCGATCCTCGGCGACCCCGCCGCCCGCGAGCTGTTCGACGACGCGACCGCTCTGCTCGACGAGATCATCGACGAGGGGCTGCTCACCGCGCGCGGCGGGTACGGCTTCTGGCCCGCGCACAGTGAGGAGGACGACATCCTGGTCGAGCTGGCCGAGGGGACCTCCCTGCGGGTGCCCATGCTCAGGCAGCAGACCGTCAAGCCGGACGGGCGCCCCAACCGCTGCCTGGCCGACTACGTGGCGCTGTCCGGTGACCACGTCGGCGCGTTCGCGGTCGCGATCCACGGTGCGGAGAAGCTCGCCAAGCAGCATGAGGAGGCGGGCGACGACTATAAGTCGATCATGGTCAAGGCGCTGGCCGACCGGCTGGCCGAGGCGTTCGCCGAGCACACTCACCTGCGCGCGCGCCGCGACTGGTACGAGCCCGACGGCGAGGTCGCCATCGAGGAACTGCACGCGGAGCGCTTCCGCGGCATCCGGCCTGCCTTCGGGTACCCGGCGTCGCCCGACCACACCCTCAAGCACGAGCTGTTCGCCATGCTCGGCGCCGGGGAGTTCGGCATGGCCCTGACCGAGTCGTTCGCGATGACGCCCGCCTCAAGCGTCAGCGGCCTGCTGTTCGCAAACCCGGCGTCCCGTTACTTCACCGTCGGCCGCATCTCCAGGGACCAGGTAGCCGACTACGCGCGCCGACGGAACATGGAGCTCCAGGTAACGGAGCGCTGGCTCCGCCCCAACCTCGCCTACGACCCGGAGTAGCCCGGGCCCGTCCGCCTGCGGTCTAGCCGTCCGGATAGCCTGGCTGGCGTGCCTAATGAGCTAGAAGCGGTGCTGTTCGACATGGACGGGCTGCTCGTCGACACCGAGCCGCTGTGGTTTGAGACCGAGGCCGACGTGATGGCCCGCCTCGGCGCCCCCTGGGGCCCGGAGGACCAGCAACAGCTGCTCGGCGGCTCCATGGAGCGCACCGTCGGCTACCTGCTGGCCCGGGCGACGAGGCCCGCGCCGCCGGCGGACGTCGCCCGCTGGATGATGGACGGCATGCTCAGGCGGGCGGCGCAGGGCCGCGTCGTCGTCCGCCCGGGCGCGCGCGAGCTGCTGGCGGAGGTCGCCGCCGCGGGTGTCCCGCACGCCCTGGTAACGGGCTCCCAGCGGCCGTTCACCGAGGCGGTGCTCGCGAGCACCGGGTTCCGCTTCCCGGTCACCGTCACGGCCGACGACGTCACGAGGACGAAGCCAGACCCGGAGCCCTACCTGCTGGCCGCCAAGCTCCTCGACGCCGACCCAGGGCAATGCGTCGCGCTCGAGGACTCACCCAACGGCATAGCGTCCGCCACGGGTGCCGGCTGCCGTGTCGTCGCCGTCCCGTCCTTGCTCCCCATCCCGCCCGCCGCCGGGCGCCTGGTAGTGCCATCGCTGCGCGAGGTCACGCTGGACACGCTGCGCGCCCTCGCCGCCTGACAAATCGAAGGTTTCACCCGCCCGACACGGGCTGAGCGTACCGATCACCACTCGAGATATGTCACGATGGAAGGAGCATCAGGGAGGCGAGAAGGAATGAGCTATAGCAGCATCGCCTGGCTTCCGCTAGCGCTGGGACTCACCATCCTCGGCCTAGTGCTGAGCTACCTCACCTACCGGCGCAGAGGCCTGCGCCCGGCCATGATGGGCACCGCGTGGTCGCTGCTGCCGATCGCCGCCTACCTGACCGGCTCGATCGAGATGCTCTGGAAGGTCGGCGTCGCGATCGGGCAGTTCGGCTCCGGTTTCGTGTTCTCCCCCATGAAGTGGGCGGGCATCGGCGTCACCGGCCTCGCGTTCGCCCTCTTCCTCGCGGCCGGCGGCCGGACGCGGCGCAAGGCCGCCCGCGAGGCGCGCAGGGCCGCCAGGGCTGACCGCAAGGGCGAGGCCGAGGGGCCGTCCGCCCCGTCCGCGCTGGGCCGGGCCAAGACCACTCCGGGCACGCAGATCCTGCCGACGGAGCGCCAGCGCGTCCCCGTGGACCGGGCGGCCGCCACCACGTCGGCGAAGGGGTCGCGCAAGGCCACCGTGCCCGACGATGACGACATGAAGGACATCGAAGACATCCTGCGCAAGCGCGGCCTCTAGCCCCTGCGTGATCCGTTAGACCCGTCGGCCCGTAGATTGATGTGGTGCTGGTGGTTTCGAGGGGAGTACGAGACGGCAGCGGGGCCGTTTACGGCCTCGCCGTCATAGTGGGCTGTGCGCTGCTCGCCGGCTGCGGAGGGTCGAGCGCTTCCGCCCCCCATGCCGATAAATCCAGCGCCAATACATCCAGCGCCCACCCGTCCAGCGCTCAGCCGTCGGGCGTCGCCCTCGCCGTCAGGGTCTGCGGGGGCGCCCGCCAGGCCGCGGCGAAGGCGTTCGGCTCCCCCTTGTCTGAGCGCATCGTCAGCCCGGCCGCCGCCGACCTGGAGTGCCTGCTCACCGGCCGCCAGGTGCAGGTGACGATCGACTCGCAGGCCGGGCCGCGCGCCTATACCGAGTTCGACACCGAGATCTCCCACCAGTCGCAGGTGTTCGGGAACGGAGGAGCTCACGACCCGGACCAGGATCCGGTCCAGATCACGGTCCCCGGCTCGCAGGTGGCGGTCTGGATCCCCGCCCAGATGATGGTCGTCGCCACCGACTCGTCGCCCACCAACGGCGGCGCCGGAGCCTACGTCACGGTGGCCGTGAGCGGCCACGCCGCGCCCGCCAAGACCGCGCTCGGCGTCGCCACGGCCGCCGCGGGGGCGACGTTCGCCGCGCGCCCGGACGGGTAAATCGGACATTCACCACTTAATCTCCGAGGCGGCCCCTGTTGCCGGAAATCTTCCGGCAACATGCCGATGACGCCAGGAAAACAAGCCGACTCCGGTCATGTTACGATATCGCGTCGCCAGCTCCCCGGGGATGGACGCTGGGCATGCAGGGGGTATACCTAGGGGCTAGGCCGGGAGAACCGGCAGAGAATTGGCTGGAGGACCTTAATGAAGAGACGGTTCAGATCGCTAGGGGCTTTGTCGCTGGTCACGGCGGTCGTGGCTGTCGCGGCCTGCAGTTCCTCGGCGACGAGTACGGGCACGAGTTCGGGAAGCAGCCCGGCGAGCAGCTCCGGGACCAGCGCAAGCGCTCAGGCTGGCGGCACGATCACGATCGACGCGGGCACCGCGCCGCTGTCGGCCGACCAGGGACTTGACTTCACCACCCAGGGCACCGAGCTCTACTCGGTCGTGAACACGCCGCTGCTGACGTTCCAGCGCGGCGTGCAGGGCGTAGGCGGATCGAAGATCATTCCGGGGCTGGCAGAGGCCCTGCCCACGGTGACCAACGGCGGCAAGACGTACACGTTCATGCTCCGCCCCGGCCTGAAATACTCCAACGGGACGGCGATCAAGGCCAGCGACGTGACGTACGCCCTCGAGCGGGACATCAAGATCCCCTGGCAGGCCGCGTCCTTCGTCAGCGCCTACATCGCGGGCGGTACCGCTTACGCCAACGGCAAGGCGAAGACGATCTCGGGAATCACGACGGACGACGCCACCGGCAAGATCGTCGTGAACCTGGTCGCACCGTTCGCCCCGATCGAGGACATCTTCGCGCTGGCCGGCACGGCGCCGGTGCCGCCCACCACGCCGATGAAGAACCTGGCGAACACGGGCACGATCGGCGACGGCCCGTACATGTGGGGCCCGATCACGCCGAATCAGAGCTACACCCTGGTTCAAGAACCCGAACTTCGACGTACCCGGCCTCGCGCGCGGGCACGCGGCCAAGATCATCTTCCAGGTCAACGCCAACGTGACGGCCGACGCCGAAGCGGTGCTCAACAACCAGGCCGACGTGTTCGACCCCGGCGACACCCTGCCCGCGTCCCTCCTGCAGCAGGTGCAGACGCAGGCGAGCAGCCGGTACCAGGCGGTCCCGACGAACTCGACCTACTACTTCTGGTTCGGCGTCACCCAGAAGCCGTTCAACAACCTGTACGCCCGTCAGGCCGTGATCGCCGCGCTCGATGACCGCGCCCTGTCCCGTCTTGACAGCGGCTTCCTGCAGCCTGACTGCCACCTGATCCCGCCCGGCATCACCGGTGGCTCGTCCGGTTCTACCTGCCCGTATCCACAACGCGAACGCCGCGCCGAACATGACCGAGGCCAAGGCGCTCATGCAGAAGTCGGGCATGATCGGCCAGCCGGTGACGGTGTACGGCGAGGAGCGGTCCCCGCGCAAGCAGTGGCTGGACTACTACACGTCGGTGCTGAACTCGATCGGGTTCAAGGCGACCGAGAAGGTCGTCAACTCCAGCGTGTACTTCACCACGATCGGCGCCCCCTCGCTGAAGCCGCAGACCGGCTTCGGTGACTGGGTACAGGACTTCCCCAACCCGTGGGACTTCATGCAGCTGTTCGCCGGGAACGCGGGCTCGTCGCTGAACTACGGGTACGTCAACGACAACCACTACAACACGACGCTGAACACCCTGTTCCAGTCCCAGCCGGAAACCGTCGTCAGCCAGTGGACGGCGCTTGACCAGTACGCGGTCAACCAGGCCTACTACGCGGCCTACGGCCACGAGGAGTTCCCGAAGTTCTACTCGAACCGGCTGAACTTCAACGCGGGCGTGATGTCGACGGAGTACCAGACGGACCTGACCAGCCTGGAACTCAGCTAATGGCGCCGGTTAAGAGTAATGGCGCTTGATTCACCGCAGGACGGGGGCGTGGCCGGCATCATCGTGCCGGCCGCGTCCCCGGGCCTGCTGCCCGAAGGGCGTCAGCCCGCGGCCATCGGGCCGTGGCGGCTGGCCGGCCTGCGGCTGCGGCGCAACTACGTGGCCCTGACCTTCCTTGCCCTGCTCGTCGTGATCGTGGTGCTGTGCCTGCTGGCGCCGGTCTACTCGGCTCACGTCGCCGGCATCGGCCCCAACACCAACAACATCACCGGCACGGTCAGCGTCAACGGCACGCAGCAGAACATCGTGAGCCTGACCGGGGTGCCGATCGGGCCCACGTGGGGTGCCCACTACCTCCTCGGCGCGGACACCAACGGCCGCGACCTGGCGGTGCGGCTGCTGTACGGCGGGCGCACCTCGCTGCTGATCGGTGCCATCGCGACCGCGATCATCATGGTCCTCGGCACGCTCGTCGGCCTGCTGGCCGGCTACTTCCGCGGCGTCGTGGACTTTGTCCTGCGGCCGCTGATGGAGCTGATCTGGTCCTTCCCCGTCGTGATCCTCGGCGTGGCGCTCGGCACCGCCCTGGCGCTCGGCGGCATCGGCCCGATCAAGGGCAACTCGCTGTACATCCCGGCGGTCATCATCGGCGTGGTGTACATCCCCTACCTGGGCAAGCCGATCCGGGGGGAGGTGCTGCGGGTGCGCGAGCAGGACTTCGTCGACGCGGCCCGCGTCCAGGGGATGGGCCCTTGGCGGATCATGTTCTCGGAGATCTTGCCCAACGTCTCTTCCACGATCATCGTGTTCCTGCCGCTGATCCTGGCCAACTCGATCCTGCTGGAGGCCTACTTGTCCTTCCTCGGTGCGGGCGTCCAGGCGCCGAACGCATCCTGGGGCACGCTGATCTCCGACGGGCTGCCTTACATTCAGACCACCCCGACGTATTCCCTGATCCCGGGGGCGATGCTGGTGCTCACCGTGCTCAGCGTCAACGTGGTCGGCGACGGCGTGCGGGACGCGCTGGATCCCCGGGCCCAGGTGCGGGTGAGGAGCTGATGTCCGGGTTCATCGCGCGCCGCTTGGTCTCCGCGATCTTGCTGCTGTTCGCCACGTCGGTGGTGGTGTTCGGGATCTTCGAGGTCATCCCGAGCTACAACCCGGCCCGGGCGATCGCCGGCCGGGAGGCCACGGCCGCCACGGTGGCCGAGATCAGCCAGAAGTTCGGCTTCGACAAGCCGATCTGGATCCAGTACGCCAACACGATGAAGCTGATCTTCACCGGCCAGATCATCGATTACCAGGACAACCTCAACGTCGTCAGCCAGTTCGTCCACCGGTTCCCCGTGACCCTCTCGCTCGTGGTCCCGGCGGCGGTCATCTGGATGCTCGTGGCGATCGTGCTTGGCTCCATAAGCGCGCTGCGGGCGGGCGGGGTGCTCGACCGCAGCCTGATGGTGGCGGCCATCACAGGCGTGTCGATACCGGTGTTCCTGCTGGCCGCGACGCTGCTGTACTTGTTCGCGTTCCGGCTTCCCTGGTTCCCCAACACTGGGTACGTTCAGTTCGGGTCGAACCCCGCGCAGTGGGCCTACCACCTGATCCTCCCGTGGCTCTCGATCGCGGTGCTGTCCATCGGCTTCTACTCCCGCGTGCTGCGCGGCAACGCGCTCGACGTGATCAACCAGGACTTCGTGCGCACGGCCAGGGCCAAGGGCCTGACCCAGCGGCAGGTGTTCGTCCGCCACGTGCTGCGCAACTCGCTGATGCCGATCGTCACCCTGTTCGGACTGGACTTCGCCACCCTGCTCGGCGGCGCGGCGCTGGTCACCGAGACCGTGTTCAACCTTCCCGGTATCGGCCAGTACGAAGCTCAAGCGATCGGCAACCTCGACGTCCCGCCGATCATGGTGGGCGCGATGTTCACCGCCTTCTTCGTCGTGCTGTTCAGCGCCCTCTCCGACGTGGTGTACGCCCTGCTCGATCCCAGGATCCGGATTACCGGCTAGCGGCCGGCGGAGATGATGACTGAATGAGTGAGCAACTGCTGGAAGTCGAGGACCTGGAGGTCTCGTTCGCGACCGAGGACGGCCTGGTCCGCGCGGTGGGCGGCGTCACGTTCACGCTTAGTCGCGGCGAGACCGTGGCCATCGTGGGCGAGTCCGGCTCAGGGAAGTCGGTGACCGTGATGACGCTGATGGGTCTCACCCGCTCACCGAACTCCCGCTTCGCGGGGACCGCGCGGCTGCACGGCGTGGACCTGATCGGCGCGTCCGAGGACAAGCTCGAGGCGATCCGCGGGAAAGAGATCGCGATGATCTTCCAGGACCCGATCTCCGCGCTCAGCCCGGTGCAGCGGGTCGGGGCTCAGATCGCCGAGCAAATCCGGGCCCACGAAAAGATCTCCAAGGCCGCCGCGCTGGAGCGCGCCGTCGGCTTGATGGACCGGGTCGGGATTCCGAACGCACGGCAACGAGCCCGCGCCTACCCGCACGAGTTCTCCGGCGGAATGCGCCAGCGGGTGATGATCGCCATGGCGCTGTCCCTGTCGCCGAGCGTGCTGATCGCGGACGAGCCCACGACCGCCCTCGACGTCACGATCCAGGCGCAGATCCTTGACGAGATCCGGCAGCTAAGCGCCGAGTCCAACAGCGGCGTGATCTTCGTCACGCACGACCTGGGCGTGGTCGCCGACATCGCCGACCGGGTGCTGGTCATGTACGCCGGACGGCTGGTGGAGCAGGGCACCGTGGACGAAATCTTCTACGACCCCCAGCATCCCTACACCTGGGGGCTGCTCGGATCGATCACCCGGGTGGACCGCGACCCGCCGCGACGGCTCCCGGCCATCCCCGGTCAGCCGCCGTCACTGGTCCGGCCGCCGGCGGGCTGCCCCTTCCAGCCTCGCTGCCCGCACGCGTTCGACCGCTGCGTGGAGCTTCCGCCGCTGGCGCCCCGCCTCCCGGAGACGGGCCATCTGGACCGGTGCTGGCTTAAGCCGTCCGACAAACGCGCCCTGCGGGAGACGAACGGGCGCATCGGGCTCACTGAAGGGGCAGCCAGTTGACCGAGAATGACACGATCACGGCCCGGCCCCAGGCCGACGGGCAGCGGCCGCTGCTGCAGGCCGAGCACGTGCAGCTCTACTTCCCCATCAAGTCGGGCGGCCTGCTCGGCCGGACCATCGGTGCCGTGCACGCCGTGGACGACGTGTCGCTCAACCTGGCCGAAGGGCAGACGCTCGGCATTGTCGGCGAGTCGGGCTGCGGCAAGAGCACGCTGGCGCGCTGCCTCGTCCGGCTGCTTGAACCGACCGATGGCGCGCTCCGGTTCCGCGGCGCCGACATCACGCACCTCGGCCGCAAGGGCCTGCAGTCCTTCCGCCGCGAGGTCCAGATGGTCTTCCAGGACCCGGTCTCGTCGCTGAACCCGCGCAAGCGCGTCGGCCAGATCGTCGGCGCCCCGATGCGCCTGAACGGGATGAGCCGGGACGACGTCTCGTCCCGGATACGCGACCTCTTGGAGCGGGTGGGACTTAATCCCGAGCATGTCAACCGCTTCCCGCACGAGTTCTCCGGCGGGCAGCGGCAGCGGATCGGGATAGCGCGCGCGCTGGCCAACAACCCGCGGCTGATCGTGCTCGACGAGCCGGTCTCCGCGCTCGACGTCTCGATCCAGGCGCAGGTCATCAACCTGCTGGATGACCTGCAGGACGACATGGGCCTGTCCTACGTGTTCATCGCGCACGGCCTGTCGGTGGTCAGGCACTTCTCTGACCAGATCGCGGTCATGTACCTCGGCAAGTTCGTTGAGGTGTCGCCGGCCGCGGAGCTGTACAGCAAGCCGATTCATCCGTACACCGAGGCGCTGCTGTCGGCGATCCCCATCCCGGACCCGCGCGAGAACCGCACCAGGGAACGGCGCGTCGTCAGCGGGGAGCCGCCCAACCCGATCGCGCCGCCTCCCGGGTGCCGCTTCCACACCCGCTGCCCGCTCGCGACCGAGGTCTGCCGGGAGGTCGAGCCGCCGCTGGCCGAGTATGCCGGAGGACATCTGGCGGCCTGTCACCACCCCATGAACGTCAGCTCGGCGGAGATCTCAGCCGCCGCCCGCTCGCCGCTTAGCCCGCTTAGCGCCGGCGAGCTCATGCCGGGCGGCCGGGAAGGGGCCGCGCCAGGGACGCAGCTGCCCGGGGTGTCGCGGGTAACGGCGGGGCCTGGCGAGGCACCTGATGCGCAAGACGGCGCCGACTGACATGCCCCCGGCGCGGCGCGAAACCGGGGCGCCTCCGCGATGACCGAACCAGCGGACGATGTCTTGGCGGCTCTGCTCCTTCCCGGGCCGCTTGAGGGTTTCGCCCGCGAAGACCACGCGCGCGGGTTGCTGTCGATCCCGCGCGTGATCGCGCTTGAGCCCTCCCGCATGCGGCCGCCGGGATTCCTCCGGGACCAGATCTGCTCGCGTCAGGCCCGTCGCCTGCGGTTTCCCGGCCGGTTGCGGTTGCTGGTCCTCTACCACCCGGCGCAGTACCCGCTCGCCCGGGCTCTCTGCGCCCGCTACCAGGATTTGGAGCTGTGGTACATCCCGCCCGAGCGCGAGACCATGGAAGCCGCGGATGAAGCTCATTCGCGCGAGCTGATGGCCCTCGACCAGATAGCGCGGGAACGCGCCACGCGAGTGATCGTGGCCAGCGGGCCCTACGTCGATGACGAGTCCCTGCGCGCGCGCCTGCGCGAGCTGGGCGTGATCAACCCCCGCGCGTTCCTTCCTGGCGCCCGGTCACAGTGGCGGCGGCCCTAGCGCCTGGCCGCGCGTCACGCGTTCTCGCTGACGAAGACCCGTGAGCCGAGCCAGAGCAGCGCCGCCGCCAGCCCGACGGCCACGCACAGCCCCTCGACCGTCACCGCGTCCCAGTAATGCCCGGCGTACGCCTCCCGCATGGCGTCGATGATGTACCGGAACGGGCTGACCCGCGCGATCCCCTGCAGCCAGCCAGGCCCGAGCGTCATCGGCAGCATGATGCCCGACAGCAGGATCAGCGGCACCACCACGGAGTTGACCAGCGGCGCGAACGCGTCCTCGCTCTTGATCCGCAGCGCGGTCGCGTACGAGAGCGCGGAGAGCCCGATCGCGACGAGCACGATGTACACGTAGGAAAGCAGCACCGCGCCGAGCGGCGCGCGCAGCCCGAACGCGAGGCCCGCGAGGATCAGCACGGTCGACTGCACGACCAGCGTCACGACGTCGCGCAGCACCCGGCCGGTCAGCAGCGCGACCCGGGAGACCGGCGTCACCCGGTACCGCTCGATGATCCCGGCCCGCCACTCGGAGATGATCGCGAACCCGACGAACGTCGAGCCGAACAGCGCCAGCTGGATCAGCAGCCCGGGCACGAAGAACCGGTACGCCTCGGCCGTGCCGCCGGTCCCGGCGCCGCCGGCCAGCGTGCCCGCCGGCAGCTTGGTCAGCAGCGGCCCGAACAGCGCCAGGTAGAGGATCGGCTGCAGCACGCCGACGATGATGAACACGGGAACCCGCAGGATCAGCCGCTGCTGGCGGCGGAAGACGAACAGCGTGTCGCTGATGAAGGACATGTCCCTTACTCCTTGCCCGTGGTCCCGGTATCGCCGGCCGTCCCGGCGACGCCCGCGAGTTCCGGCTCGCCGTCACCGTCGCGCCCGCCGCCGGGCGAGTCGTCCCGCAGCGAGCGGCCGGTAAGCGTCAGGAACACGTCGTCGAGCGTCGGCCTGGACAGGCTGATCGCGCTCATCGTGATGCCCGCGGCGTCCAGCGTCCGCAGCAGGACGGGCAGCGCCTCCTCGCCCCGCTCCACGGTCAGCCGCAGCGCCCCGTCGGCCACCGTGATCTCCCGGACCACCGTCGCGTCCGCGAGCAGCGACCGGGCCGCTTCCGTGGCCCCGTGGGTAGCGGACCCGTTGACCGACAACGTCACGACGTCACCGGAAACGCGCCGCTTCAGCTCGTCCGGCGTGCCGACCGCCACGATGCCGCCGTGGTCGATGACGAAGAGCCGGTCGCAGAGCGCGTCCGCCTCGTCCAGGTAGTGCGTGGTCAGGAAGACCGTGGTGCCAAGCTCAGAACGCAGCCGCCTGATGTGCTCCCACATGTTCGACCGCGACTGCGGGTCAAGCCCGGTGGTCGGCTCGTCGAGAAACACCAGCGGGGGCTGGTGCACCAGGCCGAGCGCGATCTCCAGCCGCCGTCGCTGGCCGCCGGACAGGGTCTTCACGTACCGCTGGTCAAGGCCGCCAAGGTCGAGCTGCTCGACGAGGGCGGCGGCGCGCCGCGCCGCCTCCGCGCGCGGGATCCGGTAGGCCGTGCCCTGGTCCATCAGCTCCTCGATGACCAGCGCGTTGTCGCTGGTGCCGCCCTGCGTCTGGCCGATCGCCTGCGGCACGAAGCCGATCCGCTTGCGCACCCCGAGCGGGTCGCGCAGCAGGTCGGCGCCCGCGACGGTCGCCGTGCCCGCGGTCGGCCGCAGCAGCGTGGTCAGCATGCGCAGCGTCGTCGTCTTGCCCGCCCCGTTCGGCCCGAGGAACCCGACGATCTCCCCGTCCTCGACGGTGAGGTCCACCCCGCGCACCGCGTGCACGGTTCGCTTGCGACTAGTGAAGTCCCGCGCGAGGCCCCTGGCCTCGATGATTGACATTGGTGCCGTTCCCCTCCGATTTGCCGCCCGCGCAGCCTATCTACGTAAGACGGGGCGGGTCACCTGAAAATATCGAGTTATATCGCAAAACTACTGTCGCGGCTTCTCGCGCCGTGTCGCCGTCCGGCCGCGCCGCGGCCCGCCGGCGTCGGCGGCCGCGTCGCCCCGCGCCGGCTCGGCGGCGCCCGGCCGGCGGACGGCCCCTCGGCGGACGCCCCGCCCGCGGCCCCCGCGACGACCTCGAGTGCCGTCCTGCGCGGCGCCGCGACCTCGAAGGACCCGCCGCCGAGCGAGCCGGCCGGGGTCTCGCCGCCGCCTGGTGCCGCGAGCGTCGCGTCGAGCTCGTCGTGCCAGCGGACTTCCGCCTCGGCGTGCACGATGCCCCGCCGCATGACCGCCGCCGCGAGCACGTCCAGGTATCCCTTGGCTATCAGGCCCTCGCGTTCGGCCGCCATTTCCGCGGCCCAGATGGCCAGCATCTCCCGCCGCGCGCGCAAGGTCCGGCGCAGCTCCTCGCGGTCCACCCCGTCGGCCGCGAACAGCAGCGCCACGCCGAAAGGATCCGGGCCGGATGCGAGCGGCGGCTTGATCGCCTGCTCGCGAAGAGCGGTCAGCTCGAGCCGGCCCTCGTCGGTGATCGCGTAGACGGTCCGCTCGGGCCGGTTCCCCACCTTCTCCGTTCGCATCGCCTCGACCAGGCCCTCGCGCTCCATCGCGCGCAGCTCCCGGTACAGGGCCCCGACCGACACGCCGCCCCACTCGCCGACGTCGGTCAGCTCGGCGACCCGCCGGATGTGATGCCCGTGCGACGGCCCGCTCCGCGCCAGGATGCCGAGGGCCATCAGCCGTGTCAGATTCATGAGATTAGTATCATGAGACTAATCTCAAGCTGTCAAACGAATTTTCAGGTCTACCCGCGACGCTAAGGTGTGACCACTGATAACAGCAAGAGGGCTCGGAGGCCTAAAGCAAGGCACTGCCCGGTACCCGCTGATAACAGCAAGAAGCGCGAAGCGCCGAAACACGGCAGACCTCGGTCGCGCGGCCGGTTTTCCTTACGACTCCGCCGAAGCCGCCGCCGTGGCCGCTCCCGGCACCGCGCCCGCGCGCACGGCGCGCTCCGGCAGCGGCGGGAGCGTCCCGCCGAACTCCGGGCACAGCGCCTTGTGCCGGCACCAGTCGCACAGCTTGGACGGCCGCGGCCGCCAGTCCCCGGTGTCCCGCGCCCGGGATATCGCCGCCCACAGCGCGTCGAGCTTGCGCTCCGTCGCGCGCAGGTCGGCCTCGTCGGGGGAGTAGCGGAGCACCTCGCCGTCCCCGGAAAGGTACATGAGCTGCAGCACCCGCGGGATCACACCGCGCAGCCGCCAGATCACCAGCGCGTAGAACTTCATCTGGAACAGCGCGCTCGCCTCGTACGCCTCAAGCGGCACCTTGCCGGTCTTGTAGTCGACGACCCGGATGTCGCCCGCCGCCGAGACGTCCAGCCGGTCGACGTACCCGCGCAGCCGCAGTCCCGACGGCAGTTCCGCCTCGACGTACCACTCGCGCTCCGCGGGCTCAAGCCGCCGCGGGTCCTCGAGCCGGAAGTAGCCGGCGAGCGCCGCGTGCGCGTCCGCGATGAACCGCGCCCGCTCATCCTCCTCGGCCCCGGCGAACAACTCGGCGAGCCCGGCGTCCTCCCCGCGCAGCCGCACCCATTCCGGCTCGAGCATCTCCGCCGCGGCGCCGGGGGTCCGCTCCGCGGCGGGCCGGTCGAACAGCCGCTCAAGCACCGCGTGCACCAGCGTCCCGCGCGCCGTCGCCGGGGTCGGCGGCTCGGGGATGCGGTCGATGACCCGGAACCGGTACAGCAGCGGGCAGGTCATGAAGTCAGACGCGCGCGACGGCGACAGCGCGGAAGGCGGGTCGCCCGCCACGCCGAAGGAAGCCCCCGAGTCCAGGTCGTCAACGGCGCTTTCGATGTCCACATCCGCAACCGTAGGGCAGCCCACCGACATTCGCGCCGCTAACCAGAAACCGGCGCGCCGGGACGCGACGGCTCCGGGCAAGCTAAGCGTCAGCCGAAGCCACGCTCCCAATCACCCGCAGGTCGCCCGCGGCGACTCGCGGGGCCGCCGGATGCACGTAGCATCGGTGATGTGGCAAGTGGCCAGGAGGAGCAGTCGGACGGGCGCGACCAGGGTAACCGCGGCCAGGCCGGTCCGGCACCGCACGGCATCGTCGTGGCGCGGCCGTTCGGCATCCCCGTTTTCGTCTCGCCGTACTGGTTCATCATCGCCGCCGTCTTCAGCGTCATCTACGCCAACGACCTGTCCTCCACCATCAGCGGCAACACCAGGTACGTAGTCGCCGCCACCTTCGTCGTCCTGCTTTACCTTTCCGTGCTCGTGCACGAGCTGGCCCACTCGCTCGTCGCCAGGAGCTACGGCCTGCCGGTCCGCCGCATCCTGCTCAACCCGCTCGGCGGCATCTCGGAGATCGAGCGGGAGGCGCCGACCCCCGGCCGTGAGTTCGCCGTGGCCGGCGCCGGCCCCGGGCTCTCCCTGGTGCTCGGCGCGATCGGCTGGGGCCTGTCCCAGGTCGCGCCCTACGGCATCACCGGCGCGCTGATCAGGCAGCTCATGGTGGCCAACATCATCGTGGGCCTATTCAACCTGCTGCCAGGCCTGCCGCTCGACGGCGGCCGCATGCTGCGGGCCGTCATCTGGAAGCTCACGAAGAGGCCGACGACCGCCACCATCGCCGCCGCCTGGGTCGGCCGGGGCCTGGCGCTCGCGCTGCTCGCGGTGCTGTTCTTCACCGGCCGCCTGGCGGGCGGCGACATCGTCAGCATGATCTGGGTCGTGGCCATCGCCGCGTTCATGTGGACGGGCGCGACCCAGTCGATCAAGGCCAGCAGGTTCCGCGAGCGGCTGCCCGCCCTCCAGGCCCGGCGCCTGGCCCGCAAGGCCATCTCGGTCTCCGCGAGCACCCCGCTGGCGGAGGCGATCAGGCAGGCCGACGAGGCGGGCGCGCGCGCCGTCGTCGTGGTCGACCACGACAGCAAGCCGATCGCGATCCTCAACGAGGCCGCCGTGCAGGCGACACCGCCGCAGCGCAGGCCCTGGGTCGAGACCGGCTCGATGGCCAGGAGCATCGACCCGAGCCTCGTGCTCAGCGCGGACCTGCAGGGCATGGCGCTGCTCGACGCGATCAGGCGCGCCCCGGCCAGCGAGTACCTGCTCGTCGACTCGACCGGGCAGGTGTACGGCGTGCTCGCCGCCCGCGACCTCGACCAGGTCTTCGCCGGCGTTTAAGACCAGTGCGCTCTGCGCTCCAAGTACCCTGTGCGCCGTGAAGGCGAGAGTTCAGCGAGGCCCGTTCGCGGCCGGTGACCAGGTGCAGCTCACCGACCCCAAGGGCCGCATGCACCAGATAGTCCTGCAGGCGGGCGGCACGTTCCACACGCACCGCGGTTCGCTGAGCCACGACGACCTGATCGGCCAGCAGGAAGGTTCCGTGGTGACCGCCTCGAGCGGCACCGCCTACGTCGCGCTGCGCCCCCTGCTCGCCGACTACACCCTCGCCATGAAGCGCGGCGCCACGATCGTCTACCCGAAGGACGCCGCGCAGATCCTCGCCTACGCCGACGTCTTCCCCGGCGCCCGCGTCCTCGAGGCGGGCGCGGGCTCGGGCGCGCTCTCCTGCTGGCTGCTGCGCGCGATCGGCCCGGACGGCGAGCTTGTCTCGTTCGAGGCGCGGCCGGACTTCGCCGAGATCGCCAGGGAGAACGTCAGGAAGTACTTCGGCGAGGTCCCCCCGTGGTGGCGGCTGGTCCCCGGCGAACTGTCCGCCGAGGTTGCCCTCGATCCTTCACTCCCAACGGGAGCGGCTTACTCGCGCCTCCGGCGCCCCGCTCACGACTCCCCGGGGGACGACCACAAGTTCGACCGGGTGATCCTCGACATGCTCGCCCCGTGGGACAACGTCGAGGGCGCGGCCCGCGCGCTGGTCCCCGGCGGCTTGATCTGCTGCTACGTAGCGACCACGACCCAGCTGTCGCGCGTGGTCGAGGAACTGCGCGGGCACGGCGGGTTCTTCGAGCCCGCCGCCTGGGAGACCCTCAACCGCGGCTGGCACGTCGACGGCCTCGCGGTGCGCCCCGACCACCGGATGATCGCGCACACCGGCTTCCTGGTGACCGCCAGGCGCCTCGCCGACGGGGTGACCGCGCCCGCGCGCCGCCGCCGCCCCGCCAAGGGCGCCCACCCCGAGGCGGAACCCGTCGCCCCCGCGGAACCCGTCCCCCCGCGGAACCCGTCGTCCCCGCGGAACCCGTCGCCCCCGCGGACCAAAGTCCTCGGCCGCATCAGGAATCACCCGAGCACCTCTAGCGCTATCCTCACCAACGAGGCCACGGGAGGGGGCGACGTTGGCGGGATCGGGAGGCGACAGCTCGATGGCGGTCAGCCCACGGCCGAATGAACAAATACATTACGTGACGGAAACATAACTCTCCGGTGACACATGGTCGCTGTCCTGCGGTTTCTCGCGTGGGTGCGAAAGCAGTGACCAAGCGAATACGCGCTGGGATGTTAGGAAAGTCCGCAAGGTAGGTAGGGTCTAGTTAGTTTCATACTCCCCGGGAGGAGGTGAGGGCCGTGGCAGCTAGGGACGAAAGTGGACGGGCTTCGCGGCACGAGGATGAGGTGAGTAGCCTTACCGCACAGATCTCCTTCCTCGATGAGGAGATCGCAGTGTTGCGTAGGCGCCTGGCCGATTCACCACGTCAGGTCCGTCTTCTAGAGGAACGGCTCCGCGAGACAGAGGCGTCACTGACCTCGGTGACGTCACAGAACGAGCGCCTGGCGTCAACGCTGCGCGAGGCAAGAGATCAGATCGTCGCCCTCAAGGAGGAGGTCGACCGGCTGGCGCAGCCGCCATCCGGCTTCGGCATCTTCCTGTCCGCGCAAGAGGACAACACCGCCGACGTGTTCACCGGCGGCCGCAAGATGCGGGTCAACGTCAGCCCCAACGTCGAACTGGAAGAGCTCAAGCCCGGCCAGGAGGTCGTGCTCAACGAGGCGCTGAACATCGTCATCGCCCAGGGCTTCGAGACGGTCGGCGAGGTCGTGATGATGAAGGAGCTGCTCGCCGACGGCGAGCGTGCCCTCGTCATCTCGCACGCCGACGAGGAGCGGATCGTCCGCCTCGCCTCGCCGCTGCTCGACCAGGTGCTCCGCGGCGGCGACTCGCTGCTGCTCGAGCCGCGCTCGAACTACGTGTACGAGCGCATTCCGAAGGCCGAGGTCGAGGAGCTCATCCTCGAAGAGGTCCCCGACATCGCGTACACCGACATCGGCGGCCTGACGGGGCAGATCGAGCAGATCCGCGACGCGATCGAGCTGCCTTACCTGCACGCCGACCTCTACAAGGAGCACCAGCTCCGCCCGCCGAAGGGCGTGCTGCTCTACGGCCCGCCCGGCTGCGGCAAGACGCTCATCGCCAAGGCGGTGGCGAACTCGCTCGCCAAGCAGGTCCGGGCCAAGGCGGCCGCCGACTCGGACGGCAGCAAGAAGCCCGAGGAGGGGAAGTCGTTCTTCCTCAACATCAAGGGTCCCGAGCTGCTGAACAAGTACGTCGGCGAGACCGAGCGGCACATCCGCCTGGTCTTCCAGCGGGCCCGCGAGAAGGCCTCAGAGGGCATGCCGGTGATCGTGTTCTTCGACGAGATGGACTCGATCTTCCGCACCCGGGGTTCCGGCGTCTCCTCAGACGTCGAGAACACCATCGTCCCGCAGCTGCTGTCGGAGATCGACGGCGTTGAGGGCCTGGAGAACGTCATCGTGATCGGCGCCTCCAACCGCGAGGACATGATCGACCCGGCGATCCTGCGGCCAGGCCGCCTGGACGTCAAGATCAAGATCGAGCGGCCGGACGCCGAGGCGGCCAAGGACATCTTCTCCAAGTACGTGCTGGCTGACCTCCCGCTGCACCCCGACGACCTAGCCGAGCACGGTGGCTCGGTGAAGGCGACGGTGGACGCGATGATCCTGCGGGCCGTGGAGCGGATGTACTCCGAGTCCGAGGAGAACCGCTTCCTCGAGGTCACCTACGCCAACGGCGACAAGGAAGTCCTGTACTTCAAGGACTTCAACTCCGGCGCCATGATCGAGAACATCGTGGCCCGGGCCAAGCAGATGGCCATCAAGCAGTTCCTGGAAAGCGGCCAGAAGGGCATCCGCGTCGCGCACCTCCTCGCCGCCTGCGTGGACGAGTTCAGCGAGAACGAGGACCTGCCCAACACCACCAACCCCGACGACTGGGCGCGCATCTCCGGCAAGAAGGGCGAGCGCATCGTCTACATCCGCACGCTGGTCTCGGGCAAGCAGGGCACCGAGGCGGGCCGCTCGATCGACACGGTCGCCAACACGGGCCAGTACCTCTAGTGGGGTAAGGACGAGGCGGGCCACCGTGTTCGCTGACCTGCGGTCAGCTTCCCGGTGGCCCGCAGTCCCTTCCCGGGGGACAGTGCCCCAAGCACGGGGGGCTCCCGCCCCCCGTTCCCCCTAGCCCCGGACCCCCGGCTGTCCGCTCGCGCGGACAAGGGCCCCGGGGATCCTGGACCTGAGGAGCATTCAGACGGAACGAGAACTGCCCGGCCCGGACTACGCTGAACAACTATGAGCGTGCTGAGGGTCATGAGCACCGAGACCGAGTACGGCATTTCCGTACCGGGCCAGCCGGGTGCTAACGCGATGGTGACCTCATCGCAGATCGTCAATGCCTACCAGGCGGCCACGGCCGCGCGAGCGCGCCGCGCCCGGTGGGACTTCGAGGAGGAGAACCCGCTGCGGGACGCCCGCGGGTTCGACCTCGCACGGGAGACGGCGGACTCCACCCAGCTCACCGATGAAGACCTGGGCCTGGCCAACGTCATCCTGACCAACGGGGCGCGGCTCTACGTCGACCACGCCCACCCGGAGTACTCGGCGCCTGAGTGCACCAACCCGCTGTCGGTGGTGATCTGGGACAAGGCGGGCGAGCGGATCATGGCGGAGGCGGCGGCCAAGGCCGCCACCGTGCCGGGCTCGCACCCGATCCAGCTGTACAAGAACAACACCGACAACAAGGGCGCCTCCTACGGCACCCACGAGAACTACCTCATGCGCCGGTCCACGCCGTTCGCCGACATCGTGAAGAACCTGACCCCGTTCTTCGTCACCCGCCAGGTCATCTGCGGCGCGGGCCGGGTGGGGATCGGCGCGGACGGCCGGGGCACCGGGTTCCAGATCACCCAGCGGGCCGACTTCTTCGAGGTCGAGGTCGGCCTCGAGACCACGCTCAAGCGGCCGATCATCAACACCCGCGACGAGCCGCACGCCGACCCGGAGAAGTACCGGCGGCTGCACGTGATCATCGGCGACGCGAACATGAGCGAGGTGGCCCAGTACCTGAAGATGGGCACGACCGCGCTGGTGCTGGCGATGATCGAGGACAAGTTCTTCAGCCACGACCTGTCGCTCGAGGCGCCGGTCGCCGACCTGCGGGCGGTCTCCCACGACCCGTCGCTCAAGTACCTGGTCACGCTGCGAGACGGCCGGAAGATGACCGCCGTCCAGCTGCAGACCGAGTACCTGGAGCTGGCGCGCAAGTACGTCGAGGACAAGTACGGCACCGACGCCGACGCGATGACGCGCGACGTCCTCGACCGCTGGGAGTCCGTGCTCACCCGGCTGGCCGATGACCCGATGCAGCTGTCCAGGGAGCTTGACTGGGTCGCCAAGCTCGAGCTCCTCGAGGGTTACCGGCGCCGGGACGGCCTGGCCTGGGACGCCCCCAAGCTGCAGCTCTTCGACTTGCAGTACTCCGACGTGCGGCAGGAACGCGGGCTCTACAACCGCTTGGTGGCCCGCGACCGCATGGCCAGGATGACCGACGAGAAGGCGATCAGCTGGGCGATCGACAACCCGCCCGAGGACACCAGGGCCTACTTTCGCGGCCGGTGCCTGCGGCAGTACGCGGACTCGGTGGCCGCCGCGTCCTGGGACTCGGTGATCTTCGACATCCCCGGCCGCGAGTCGCTCCAGCGGGTTCCCACGCTGGAGCCGCTGCGCGGCACCAAGGCGCACGTCGGTGACCTCCTCGACCGCTGCCGGACGGCCGCCGACCTGGTCGCGGCGCTGACCAACCAGGGCTAGCGAGCCTGGCCTTGGGTGCCCCTGGGCCGGATCAGGTTGTCCCGGGGTGCCCCAGGGCCACTAGAGCCGCCCGTGTGTGCCCCAGGGCCGGAATATGCGGTCCTCGTGTGCCTCAAGCCCGTAACGCCGGGGCGCGTCCGTCACCTCGGGCGCTCCGCACCCGTCATGACGGACATTTCATGATTTAGGGGACTACGAGAGAGAGTTCGTACTGAGACCCCTGCGGAGGGTTGGGCGGAACTCTTCGTGGCGAGGATAACGTTGGAGCTGTTATCAGGCTCCACCCAGGGACGGAGGATCGGCAGATGGCAACGAAGGACACCGGCGGTCAGCGTCAGACGACGCGGCGCACCGAGGAGACCGAGGACGAGCAGGCCGCCGCGACCGAGGAGGTCAAGGAACGGCACGAGAAGCTCTCCGACGATGTCGACTCGATCCTCGACGAGATCGACGAGGTGCTGGAGGAGAACGCCGAGGAGTTCGTTCGCTCGTACGTCCAGAAGGGCGGCGAGTAGGCCGCCAGGCCCGGCGTCCGATCGGTTCGCGGTAGGCGAATGTACCTCCGGGAACGACCCCCGTACCCCGACCGCGCGCCCGATGGCAAAAACCGCCACCGCAGCGGGCGCGCGAACCGGCCAAGATAGCGGTTTCGGCAGTTAGCTCTAGGCGAAACGGTTGGCCTGTTCCAAAGTTCAATAGCGGCCCGGACGGACGGTAGTGTCAGCTCAAGGACAACGCAGTATTCATGCGGGGGGACGACCCCCCGTACCCCCCGAAGAGCAGGAGGGCAGCGGCGTGGGAGGCTTTTCCAACGGCACTGGACGGGACCAGGCGGCGTTCATGGCGGCGCGCATCCCGTCGTTCACGCACTTCCTCTCCTCGTACGACCCCGGCATGCTCCCCCTGCGGGAGTTCGGGCCGCTGGCGGGCGGCTCTAGCATGGCCGCGGACGTGATCAAGACGCTGCCGCACGCGACGACGATCGTGGCCGTCACCTCGGAGCACGGCGTGATCATGGCCGGCGACCGGCGCGCGACCGCGGGGAACATGATCTCCAAGCGCGACGTGGAGAAGGTGTTCCGCGCCGACGAGTACTCGGCGATCGGCTTCGCGGGTGTGGCCAGCATTAGCCTGGAGTTCGTCCGGCTGTTCGGCGTCGAGCTCGAGCACTACGAGAAGATGGAGGGCCGCACCCTCTCCCTCGAGGGCAAGGCCAACCGCCTTGGCAAGATGATTCGCGACAACCTGATGGCCGCCATGCAGGGCCTCGCGGTCATCCCGCTGTTCGTCGGCTACGACGAGGACGCCGCGGCCGGCCGGATCTTCAGCTACGACGTGGCGGGCGGCCCGTACGAGGAGCACCGCTTCCACTCGATCGGCTCGGGCTCGATCTTCGCCAAGTCGGCGCTCAAGAAGTACTACTCCGATGACATGCCCGTTACCGACGCGGTGCTCGCCTGCGTGCAGGCGCTCTACGACGCGGCCGACGACGACTCCGCCACCGGCGGCCCCGACCTGACCCGGCGAATCTTCCCGGTGATCGCGACGATCACCGACGACGGCTTCCGCCGGCTGTCCGACGAGGAGTCCGCCGACTACGCGCAGCAGGTCGTGGACGGCCGGATGCGCTTGCCCGACGGCCCGTCCGCCCCGCTCCGGGCGGCGATCTAGCCGGCCAGGCGAAGCCACCCACTCGTTCGGAATGACCCTGCCCTTGAAAGGAAGCGCCTGCGGTGTCAATGCCGTTTTACATGTCGCCCGAGCAGACGATGCGCGACAAGGCGGACTACGCGCGCAAGGGCGTGGCGCGCAGCCGCAGCTCGGTGGCCTTGCAGTACTCGGGCGGGATCCTCATGGTCACGCCCAACGTGTCGAGCGTGCTGCACAAGATCAGCGAAATCTACGACCGGATCGCGTTCGCCGCGGTCGGCCGGTACAACGAGTACGAGGTGCTGCGCAAGGCGGGCGTCACGTACGCGGACGTGACCGGCTACCAGTTCGACCGGGGTGACGTCACCGGGCGCGGCCTGGCGAACTGGTACGCGCAGGCGCTCGGCCAGAACTTCAGCGAGCCGACCGGCAAGCCGTACGAGGTGGAGATCGTGGTCGCCGAGGTCGGCCTGCAGCCGGACGGCGACCAGATCTACCGCATCTCCTGGGACGGGTCGGTCTCCGACGAGCCTGGCTTCGTCGCCTTCGGCGGCCAGGCGGACCAGGTCGCGGCGGCGCTCAAGGAGCGCTTCTCCGACGGCATGTCGCTGACCGAGGCCCTCGGGGCCGCGCTGGCCGCCCTGGCGGCCCCAGCGGCGGCGTCCGGGGCCGCGGCGGCGTCGAACGGGTCACAGCCCGAGCTGACCGCCGCCAACCTTGAGGTCGCGATCCTGGACCGGGCGCGGGCGCACCGCACGTTCCGCCGCCTGGCCGGCCCGCGCCTCGAGGAGCTCATCACCGAGTCGCGCGCCGCCGAGACCGCCGAGGCGGCCGAGGCCGAGCCGCCGCAGCAGCCGGAGCCGCCGTCCTCCGACGACCCGCCCACCGGCCCGTCGTCGGCCGGCGACGGCACACCGAGGTAACAGCGGGCGACCTGGCCCCGGGGCGGCCCGCTCGCGGGCCGCCCCGGGGCCAGGCTCGTGCCTAGGCCCTGCGCGCGGGCGCGGAGGAGTGCACGTAGAGCATCTTGCGGTCGGCCGGCGTGACCGTCGGTGACGGCGACGGGGCCGGCTGCGGCATCAGGTAGCTGGCCTCCCGCTGGTGCTCGGCGTACTGCCGGTCCGCGTTGTAGACGTTGTTGAACTTCCAGATCATCCTGGCGAAGTTAGTCTGGCCGCGAAGCAGCTGGCGGGCGATGATGCCGCCGGTCTTGGCGAGCGCCGCCACGCCGAGGTGCTTCCTGGCGAGCACCGACTGCGTCTTGACCAGCTCCGCGTAGAACTGCCGCAGCGGGAGCCGGGTGGGCAGCACGGCGTGCTGCACGTCGAACAGCCGGTAATCCAGCGTGGTCAGGCGGCGGGACTCGGTGAGCCACGTCTCGGTGCCCGGGTAGGGAGTCTGCACGGTGATGTTGACGATCTCCGGGACGCTCATCGCCCACTCGCGCACGAAGGCGAAGCGCGCCTCGTCCCAGTCCGGGTCGGCGATGATGTTGATCGCCACGCTGAGCCCCATGGAGCGGGCGATCTCGAGCGCCTCGTTGTTGACCTTCGGCGTGCTGCGCTTGCGGAACTGCTTAAGCCCCTCCTCATCGAGGGCCTCGAGGCCGAGGAACATGTAGTTGAGGCCGAGCCGCCGCCAGCGGCGGAACACCTCCTCGTTGCGGACGAGGACGTCGCAGCGGGTTTCCAGGTAGTACTGCTTGCGGATGCCGCGGCGCTCGAGTTGCCTGGCGATCTCGTCGCCTTCCTCGGCCTTGATGAAGGCCACGTCGTCGACTATGAACACGCCCGGCTCGGCGATGCGCGCCATGTCCTCGGCCGCGGCCTCCGGTGACAGCCGCCGGTAGCTGCGGCCGTAGAACGTCCAGGCGCTGCAGAACGAGCAGTCCCACGGGCAGCCCCGGGTGAACTCGATGGAGGCCGCGGGGTCCATGACCCCGATGAAGTACTTGCGGCGGCGCCCGCCCAGGTGCCGGGCGGGCAGGTGATCGTCGAGGCTGTGCACCATCCGAGGGGGCGGGCCCGCCCCCTCGGCGGTGACCGCGCCGGGCACTTCGGTGAGCGCCTTGTCCGGCGCCGCGGCGAGCAGCGCGGGCGCCGCGCTCTCGCCCTCGCCCTTCAGCACGACGTCGATCGCGCCGCCCGCGTGCGCGAGCACGTGCTCGGCCACGAAGGACACGCTGTGACCGCCGGCGAAGACCAGGCAGCCGGGGAGCGCGGTCTTGACCCAGCGGGCCAGCTCGACGACCTCAGGCACGTTCGCGAGGTAGTTCAGGCTGAACCCGACCGCCTCCGGGCGGAACTCGGCCGCCTGCCGTCGCAGGTCGGCCCGGTCGTACACCTGCAGGTCGATCAGGCGGACGTCGTGTCCTTCCGCCAGCAGGGCCGCGGCCACCCGTTCAAGGCCGAGTGGCTCGAGTCGCAAGAAGATTTCCGAGTACATCAGCGCGCTGGGATGGACCAGCATTACGCGCATGGACAGGCCTCCCCTAGGAGACGGGTCGCGGCCCGGCGGGTTCCGTGGCCATCGACAGGCACCCTGCTCCCTCTACCATCAGAACACGCGGGGTAGCGGGGCGACGTCGGGGGTACGCCAAAAAAGTTCGCTATACGCAACTAAAATGCCGGGCGGCGGGCGGCCACGGCGCGGAACGCGGCGCTGCCCGGCGGGTCGGCCCCGCCGGGCAGCGCCCAAGACTCAGCCCTCCGCGGGCGCCGCGGGCAGGTACTCGGTGAACGCGAGCGACACGTTATGCCCGCCGAAGCCGAACGCGTTGGTGAGCGCCGCCATCGGCATCCCCGGCTCCTTCGGCGTGAGCGGGCGCGCCGTGGTCGCGACGTCGATGGCCACCTCGTCGTCGAGATCCTGCAGGTTGACCGTGGGCGGTGCCATCCGGTCAACCAGCGCCATGATCGCGGCCACCGAGGCGACCGCGCCCGCCCCGCCGAGCAGGTGCCCGGTCATGGACTTGGTCGCGGACACGACCGGGCCGCCGTCGGCGGCGGAGCCCAGGGCGTCCACGATCGCCCGCGACTCCGGCGGGTCCCCCTCGGGGGTGGACGTGGCGTGCGCGTTCACGTGCGCGACCTGCGACGCGGACACGCCGCTGTCGCGCAGGGCGGACCGGATCGCGAACCGGATACCCTCACCGTCCGGCGACCCGTGCGAGATGTGGTGCGCGTCCGAGGAGTACCCCGCCCCCGCGGCCACCGCGTAGATCCGCGCGTTCCGGCCGAGCGCGTGCTCAAGCGACTCCAAGATGATGACGCCCGCGCCCTCGCCGAGCACGAACCCGTCCCGGCCCTTGTCGAACGGGCGCGACGCCCGCTCCGGGTCGTCGTTCCTGGTCGACATCGCGCGCATCACGGCGAACGCCCCGACGTTCAGTGCCATGATCGCGGCCTCGGCGCCGCCGGCGATCACCACGTCCGCCCGGCCCGAGCGGATCATGTCGATGCCGTAGCCGATCGACTCGGCTCCGGACGCGCAGGCGCTGACCAGCGCGTGCGCCCCGGCCTTGGCCCCGAACTCGATGCTGATCCAGCCGGCGGCGCCGTTCGGCATAAGCATCGGCACGGTGAAGGGCGAGATGCGGTTCCAGCCCTTCTCGTTCAGCGTGTCGTAGGCGGTAAGGGTAGAGCCGATGCCGCCGATGCCGCTGGTGACCGCGACGCCGAGGCGGTAGGGCTCAACCTCCGGCGACCCCGCGTCTGCCCAGGCCTCGCGGGCCGCCACCAGCGCGAACTGCTCGCACCGGTCCATCTTCCGAGCCTGCGGCCTGCCGATGACCGCCACCGGGTCGGCCACGGCGGGCGCCGCGATCTTGACCGGCAGGCTATCGACCCACGGCTCGGTAATGCGGCGCACGCCACTGGTTCCCGCGAGCATCGCCGACCAGGTGGACGCGGCGTCACCGCCGAGCGGCGTGGTCGCGCCGAGCCCAGTGACGACGACGCTGACTCGATCGTTGTTGCCCACTGCAACCCCTCCCGTACTACAACTGTTTTTCCCGGGGGTGGACCCCCGTACCCCGGAGACCCGAGCCGTGGCTCGGGTCTGGCTGGGGTCTGGCTGGTTACGAGTTCTTCGAGACGAAGTTGACGACGTCCTGCACCGTCTTCAGGTCCTTGAGCTGCTCGTCCGGGATCTCGACGCCGAACTTGTCCTGCGCCGCGACGGCGATCTCGACCATGGACAGCGAGTCGATGTCGAGGTCGTCGACGAAGTTCGCCTGCGGGGTCACCTCGTCGGCGGGGGTCCCGGCGATCTCCTCGATGATCTCCGCGAGCCCGGAGAGAATCTCCTGGTCAGTCATTGTTGCTCCTTTGGTTGGTTGCGATTCATCGCCCCGCGCCCCGGTCGGGCCGCGGGGAACGTCTGGGAACGTCTGGGAACGGCGCGGCTAGGGTACCGTGATCACCTGCGAGGCGTAGGACAACCCGGCGCCGAACGCGAGCAGCAGCGCCGGCGTGCCCGGCTGCAGGCGGCCCTGCTCGGCCATCCGGGACAGCGCGAGCGGGATCGACGCGGACGAGGTGTTGCCCGCGTGGATGATGTCGTCCGCCACGCGCTCGCGCGGGATGCCGAGCCGCCTGGCGATCGCCTCGACGATCCGCAGGTTGGCCTGGTGCGGCACGAACGCCGTGATGTCGGCGGGGGTCACCCCGGCCCGGCGGCACGCCTCGAGCCCGATGGGGGCCATGGCCGTGGTCGCCCACCGGAAGACCGCTTGCCCGTCCTGGGCCAGCGCCCCGGTCCGCCCGGTGATGGTGATCTTCTGCGCCTGGTCGCCGGCGGAGCCCCAGACCACCGGCCCGATCCCGTCGGGCTCGTCGGGCCCGGTCGGCCCCACCACGGCCGCGCCCGCGCCGTCGGCGAAGATGATGCAGGTCGAGCGGTCGGTCCAGTCAATCCACGAGGTCATCTTCTCCGCGCCGATCACCAGGACGTTCCGCGCCGACCCGGCGCGCACCGCGTCCGACGCGGTGCCGATCGCGTAGCAGAAGCCGGCGCAGGCCGCGTTGAGGTCGTAGGCCCCGGGCGACTGGATGCCGAGCCGGTAGGCGACGGTGGCCGCGACATTGGGCAGCGGCACCACGGGGGAGCAGGTCGCCACGATGACCAGGTCGACCTCCGAGGGCTCGAGCCCGGACGCGGCGAGCGCCTTCGCCCCGGCCGCCTCGGCCATGTCCTCGACGGTCTCGTCGTCCCGCGCGACCCGCCGGGACTGGATGCCGACGCGTGACCTGATCCACTCGTCATTGGTGTCGACGATCTTGGCCAGGTCGTCGTTTGTCACGACCTTGTCCGGCTGGTAGCCGCCAAATCCCAGAACCTTCGTCCCGATCACGATGAGGCCTCCTTCTGCTCGAGCCCATTGTGTTCGGTAATCCTGTGGGCCGCGTAAAGCGCCCGCGCCGCGTCAAGCTGGTCGGGCGTCTTGAGCGCGAGAAGCTCGACCCCCGGCAGCGCCCGCTTGGCGATGCCCGTCAGCGTCCCGGCCGGGATCAGCTCGATGAACGCGCTCACCTCAAGGCTAGCCATGGTCGCCATGCACTGGTCCCAGCGGACCGGGTACGCGACCTGGTTGACGATCCGGTCCACCCAGTCGGCGCCCGCGGTGACGACCGCGCCGTCGCGGTTGGACAGCAGCGTGATCGCCGGGTCCTTGACGGCGGTGCCCGCGGCCGCCGCCGCGAGCGCCTCGACCGCCGGGGCCATGTGCTTGGTGTGGAACGCGCCCGCCACCCGCAGCGGCCGCAGCCGCGCGCCGGCCGGCGGGTTCGCCGCGAACTCGGCGAGCTGTTCCAGGGTCCCGCCCGCGACGATCTGCCCGGCGGCGTTGATGTTCGCCGGGGTGAGCCCGGCGTCCGCGATGGCCTGGAGCACGGTGGCCTCGTCGCCGCCGAGTACCGCGGTCATGCCGGTCGGCGTCGGCTGCCCACCACGGGGGGACGACCCCCCTCACCCCCCCGAGAAAGGCCGTAGGCACAGGACGCCGCCATGGCCTCGCCGCGCACCCGGGTGAGCTTGATGGCGTCCTCGGCGGACAGCACGCCCGCGATGGCGCCGGCCGCGAGCTCGCCGACGCTGTGCCCGGCGGTGGCGTCGGGCTCGCCGACCAGCCCGGCGACCGCCAGTGCCGCCGCGACGAGCAGGGGCTGAGCGACGGAGGTGTCGGTGATCTCTTCCGCGCTGCCGGTCGTGCCGAGCCGGATCAGGTCCCGGCCGGCCAGCTCCGACCAGGTACCGAGCTGCTCGGCGAGGCCGGGCAGCTCAAGCCAGGGGGAAAGGAAGCCGGGGGTCTGCGCGCCCTGCCCGGGCGCGGTCAAGATGAGCACAATGTTTACCTTGCCCTGTAGAGACTCGCCACACTGATATCGAACGTCACGAACTTCGCAGTCGAATTCTTGTAGAGAAACTACAGACACCGTTACCGGTGCCGTCACTATCCCGTCACCTGCGGCATCATTCCCGGTCAGCCGCGGCGGGCGGCGAGCCTCCCGAGGATGATCGCCGCCCACAGGGTGAACCCGTCGCGCCCGTCCGATGGTGTGTAGCCGGTCAGCTCGGTGACCCGGCGCAGGCGGTACCTGACCGTGTTCGGGTGGACGAAGAGCATCCGGGCGGTGGCCTCGAGGGAAGAGCCCTGCTCCAGGTACGCGGTCAGCGTGTCAAGCAGCGCCGTCCCGCCGACGAGCAGCGGCTGGTACCCGTGCGTGACGAGGACCCGCACGGCGTCGGCGTCGCCGTCAAGCGCGCGCTCGGGCAGGAGCTCGTCGGAGCTGACCGGGCGCGGCGCGTCCGGCCAGGCGGGCGCCACGCGCAGCCCCGCCAGGGCCGCCCGCGCCGAGGGGTGGGCCGCGCGCAGGTCCCGCACGGCCGGGCCGACGACGAGCGGGCCGGGCCCGAACAGGCCGGCCAGCTTCTCCGCCGCCGCCATCGGGTCGTCGGTGCCGCCGAGCACGACGATCAGCCGGCTGCCCTGCACGCCCGCCAGCAGGTCGAGGCGCGCCCGCCTGGCGGCGGCGCGCAGCTCGTCGATCACCGGCTCGGGGTCATCGCCCTCGGTCGTCCCGACGATCACCGAGACGGGGGAGGATGACCAGTTCAGCGCCGAGGCCCACGAGTTCAGCGACTCCTGCCCCTCGCCCCGGACAAGCGAGTCGACGACCAGGGCCTCGAGGCGCGCGTCCCAGGCGCCGCGCGCCTCGGCGGTCCGGGCGTACACCTGGGCGGCGCTGAACGCGATCTCGCGCGCGTAGACGAGCACCGCCTCGCGCAGCTCGGCCTCCCCGCCGGGCGCGGCCAGGTCGTCGACCTGGCCCTCCACGACGTCGATGATGACCCGGACCATCTCGACGGCCTGCTGCAGCCGCACCGCCCGGGCCAGCTCGCGCGGCGCGGTGCCGAAGACCTCGGTGGCGGCGGGCCGCATCCGCTCGGGGTGCTTGACCCAGTCGACGAACGAGGCGATCCCCGCCTGCGCCACCAGGCCGAGCCAGGAGCGGTTCTCCGCGCTCATCTTCCTGAACCACGGGAGGCGCTCGTCCATGGCCGCGATCGCCGCGGTGCCGAGCGCGCCCATCGACCGCTCGATCCGCGTCACCGTCTCCGGGTGCACGCGCGCGGCGGCGCGCTCCCGGCCGCGCCGGTTACCGTCGTCGGTCCTGGCGCCCTTGCCGCGGTCCGTGGCTTGCCGCTTCACTTGCATTCCACCAGCCTGCCACGGGTTTCCCGCAGGTTGGGGAAACTGCCGCCCGCCGCCGCGCTAAGGCTGGTCCTGAACGTCCGTGGCCTCCCGCGCGGGAGGCCACGGACGTTTGCCTGCCCGGCCTAGCCGAGCGCCTCGGAGACCGGCAGGTCCAGCTTGTACTTCGTGATCGCCTGGGCGGGCAGCGACGCGGGCACCGCGCCGGCCTTGGCCAGCTCGGAGAGCACCGCGAGCACGATCGACTCGGCGTCCACGTGGAAGAACCGCCGGGCGGCCGGCCGCGTGTCGGAGAAGCCGAACCCGTCCGTGCCGAGCGAGGTGTACGCCGGCGCGGGCACCCAGCGGGCGATCTGGTCGGGTACCGCCCGCATCCAGTCGGAGACCGCGACGACCGGGCCCGGCGCGCCGGACAGCGCGGTCGTGACGTAAGGCACCCGCGTCTCCTCGCCCGGCTTGAGCAGGTTGTGCGACTCGCAGGCGAGCGCGTCCCGCCGCAGCTCGGTCCACGAGGTGACCGACCACACGTCCGCCCCGACGCCCCAGTCCTCGGCGAGCAGCCGCTGCGCGGTCAGCGCCCACGGCATCGCGACGCCGGAGGCGAGCAGCTGCGCCCGCGGCGCCTCCGGAGCCGCCGCCGGCGCGTACTTGTACAGGCCGCGCAGGATGCCCTCCTCCAGGCCGTCGGTGGCGGGCGCGGGCGGCTGCGCGTAGGGCTCGTTGTAGACGGTGAGGTAGTAGAAGATGTTCTCGCCGTCCGGGTGCTCCGGCGATGCGTCGTACATGCGGCGCAGCGCGTCCTTGGTGATCACCGCGATCTCGTAGGCCCACGCCGGGTCGTACGACACGCACGCCGGGGAGACGGAGGCGAGCAGCTGCGAGTGCCCGTCGTTGTGCTGCAGCCCCTCGCCGGTCAGCGTGGTGCGGCCAGCCGTGGCCCCGAGCAGGAACCCGCGCCCCATCTGGTCGCCGAGAAGCCACATCTGGTCGCCGGTCCGCTGCCAGCCGAACATCGAGTAGAACACGTACACCGGGATCATGTGCGTCCCGTGGGTGGCGTACGAGGAGCCCGCCGCGATGACCGAGCCCATGGCCCCGGCCTCGGAGATGCCCTCGTGCAGCATCTGCCCGCGCTCCGACTCCTTGTAGGCCAGCATGAGGTTGCGGTCGACGCCCTCGTAGGTCTGGCCGAACGGCGAGTAGATCTTCGCGGTCGGGAACAGCGAGTCCATGCCGAACGTCCGCGCCTCGTCCGGGATGATCGGCACGAACCGCTCGCCGATCACCGGGTCCTTCATGAGGTCCTTGAGTATCCGCACGAACGCCATCGTGGTAGCGACCGACTGCTTGCCGGAACCGCGCCGGTACTCGTCGAAGACCGTGGCGGGCGGCTGCGGCAGCGGCTTGGCCCGCACGACGCGGCGCGGCAGCACCCCGCCGAGCGCCGCGCGGCGCTCCTGCATGTAACTGATCTCGTCGGAGTCCGGGCCCGGGTGATAGTAGGGCGGGAGCTCCGCCTCCAGGGCCGCGTCCGAGATCGGCAGGTAGAGCCGGTCGCGGAACTCCTTCAGCTCGGCGACCGTGAGCTTCTTCATCTGGTGGGTGGCGTTGCGCGCCTCGAAGTCCTTGCCGAGCGTCCAGCCCTTGATCGTGTGCGTGAGGATCACGGTCGGCTGGCCGACGTGCTCGCGGGCCGCCTTGAACGCCGCGTACACCTTCCGGTAGTCGTGGCCGCCGCGGGAAAGCGAGCGGAGCTGGTCGTCCGACAGGTGCTCGACCATCTTGCGCAGCCGCGGGTCGGAGCCGAAGAAGTGCTCGCGGATGTACGCGCCGGACTCGACCGAGTATGTCTGGAACTGGCCGTCCGGCGTGGTGTTCATCTTGTTGACGAGCACGCCGTCGGTGTCCTGCGCGAGCAGCGGGTCCCAGTCCCGGCCCCAGATGACCTTGATCACGTTCCAGCCCGCGCCGCGGAAGTACGACTCGAGCTCCTGGATGATCTTGCCGTTGCCGCGGACCGGGCCGTCGAGCCGCTGCAGGTTGCAGTTGATGACGAAGGTGAGGTTGTCGAGCTCCTCGCGCGCGGCGAGCCCGATCGCGCCGAGCGCCTCGGGCTCGTCCATCTCGCCGTCGCCGAGGAACGCCCACACGTGCGAGCGCGAGGTGTCGTGCAGCTCGCGGGCGAGCAGGTAGCGGTTGAACCGGGCCTGGTAGATCGAGTCCAGCGCCCCGAGGCCCATGGAGACCGTCGGGAACTCCCAGAAGTCGGGCATCAGCCGCGGGTGCGGGTAGGACGGCAGCCCGCCGCCCCGGTGCGACTGCTCCTGGCGGAACCCGTCGAGCTGCGACTCGGTCAGCCGCCCCTCGAGGAACGCGCGCGCGTAGATGCCCGGCGCCGCGTGGCCCTGGAAGAAGACCTGGTCGCCGGACTCCCCGTGGTCCTTGCCGCGGAAGAAGTGGTTGAACCCCACCTCATACAAAGAGGCCGCGGAGGCATAAGTGGCGATATGCCCGCCGACGCCAGCGCCGCCGGGGCGATTCGCCCGCGACACCATGATCGCGGCATTCCACCGGATATAGGCGCGAATGCGCCGCTCGACGTACTCGTCGCCGGGAAACCACGGCTCCCGCTCCGGCGCGATCGTGTTGATGTAATCGGTGGACCGCAGGCCGGGCACGCCGACCTGCTGCTCGCGCGCCCGCTCGAGCAGGCGCAGCATGAGGTAGCGGGCCCGCCCGCGGCCGCGGGTGCGCGTGACGGAATCGAACGAGTCGATCCACTCCCGCGTCTCATCCGGGTCGATGTCCGGCAGCTGCGTGGGCAGCCCGTCGCTGATGATCGAGTAACGCTGACGTCCGGAAGCCACGCCGGTAGCCTCGCCTTCCGCATTCGGCGGCTGTTTGCCGCGGGTAGTACTGCTGAGCTCAACAGACCAATCGTCGTACGTCTTGGCCTGATTTTCATCTTTACCAAACGGTAGCTGCCCGTACCCCGTGGCGTCAGTCACCCGGTAGCCGGTTAGCGGCCGCCCGTGCGATGATGAACGGCCCGCGGTCGCGGAATGCGACCGTACCGGTTACCGTACGTTGCGGCAGGTCGTCCTTGGGATGACGGCTCGCGACGGGGTAGAAGGTCAACAAAAGGGAGCGGTTTCCAGCGCAAGGCAGATTGCCACTTGCGCAAGGGGCCGACCCAGTGTGAACTGTCCCAACAAGAAGTTCTGACGCGGCCACTGACGCTAGATCAGCGCCCAGGGGACGCGGGGAAGGATTTGGGAGGAACGTCAGTGAGCGCGACCGCGCGCCAGGCGCAAGATGAACGCGGCCAGGCCGAGCGGCTCGGGATCAAACCGGGCCAAGTAGTGCAAGAACTCGGCTATGACTCCGATGTTGATGAGCAGCTGCGCCAGGCGATCATGGCTGTCGAAGGCGTCGAGCTTGTCGACGAGGATTACGAGGACGTCGTCGTCGACGTGGTCCTGATGTGGTTCAGGGAGGATGACGGCGACCTTGTGGACGCCTTGGTCGACGCCCTGGCACCACTAGGCGATGGGGGATACATCTGGCTGCTTACCCCGAAGGCGGGCAGACCGGGGCATGTCGAGCCGAGTGACATCGGCGAGGCGGCGCCGACGGCGGGCCTTGCCCAGACGTCGAGCGTGAGCGCCGCCAGGGACTGGTCAGGCTCACGCCTGGTGGCACCTAAGGCGCGCCGCTGAGGTTATCTCCCGGGGCAAGACCCCCGTAACCCCGGCCGCACGCCTGATCGCGAGAACGGCGGTCCTGTCAGGCGTGCGGTCAATCCTGAAAACCACGATCCGGAACGGGTGCGGCTTACTGTGGCCGCCTCCGGTGGCACACTTGGGTGTGGCATGCGGGCCGCGGGGGTTCCCCGCGCGCCTGGTGAACTACGTGGATCGATGAAGGGATTCAGGCATGGCGATTGAGATCGGGGACGAGGCCCCCGACTTCGAGCTCCCCGACCAGCACGGGACGCCGGTGAAGCTGTCCAGCTTCCGCGGTGCCAAGAACGTGGTGCTGGTGTTCTACCCGCTGGCGTTCAGCCCGGTCTGCAGCGGCGAGCTCTGCGCGCTGCGGGAGGACTTCCCTGAGGTCGACTCCGACGACGTGGAGCTGATCACGGTGTCGGTGGACTCGTTCTTCACCCACCGGGCCTGGGCCGACCAGGAGAACTTCCAGTTCTCCCTGCTCGCCGACTTCTGGCCGCACGGCGCGGTGGCGAGGGAGTACGGCGTCTTCGACGCGGACCGGGGCCTGGCGACCAGGGGCACGTTCGTCATCGACAAGGACGGCATCGTGCGCTGGTACGTGGTCAACCCGATCCCGCAGGCCCGCGACATCGCCGACTACCAGAAGGCCTTGGCGGAGCTGGCCTAGCAGCGGGCCCGGTGCGTCGGGAGGGAGATTACTCGCGCCTCGTCCTTCGGAAGGGCGCGAGGTAATCTCCCCCGCCGCCGCCCCGCTCCTCGGGCCGTCCGGCGTCGAAAGGCTCAAAGGCGGCCGATGACCGGGCCTTCTACGGCTGCCGCTAGTCTCTCCGGTCACGTATCTGTGGTCCGTGCTGCCGCCGGCCTCCTGGGTCCACATTCCTCTGGTCCGTGCTGACGCGATCCCCTCGGTCTCGACATTGCTCTGATCCGTGCTGCCGCGGGCGGTAACAGGTAGTGAACAGTTTGGTTCCGCCGTGGGATGTTCACGATGACATCGGCGATGCTGGACTGGTGAGAGGGAACGTACACGGTGCCGTGTTACCGGTGCGGCACGCGCCAGGTCGACCCGGAGCCAGGCAAGCCGAGCCCGTGGCACCGGGGAGTTGTTCGCGAGCACCAGGTGCTCATCTGCCCGGACTGTTACCCGGCGGCGATCGCTGATCTCAGCCGGTGCGCGCGCTGTGACAGCGCCCGCCTGGTCAAGCGCCTCGACCAGATCGAGTGCCTCGACTGCCGCCTGACGCGGGACGCCGACACCGGGCTTGCCGAGACCGGGCCCGCCAGCGCGGTTTCCCAGGTCCCCGCCGCCCGGAGCGAGGACTCGGGCCTGGCCGCCGAGGTGGCTAGCGCCCTGGCCCGTGTCCTCGGCACCCAGTAACGTCGACGCCGCCCGCCGCCCGGGCGGCGTCACCCGGCCCCTCACACGGGCCAGACGTCGGGCAGCGCGGGGACCGCGTTCTCGCTGGCCACCCGCGCGAGGAAGCCGGCGCTCGCCTTCGGGGTCCGGCGGCCAGTGGGAAAGTCCACGTAGACGATGCCGAACCGCTTCTGGTACCCGTACGCCCACTCGAAGTTGTCCAGCAGCGACCATACGTAGTAGCCGGCCAGGTTCACCCCGTCCCTGGCGGCCCGGGCGCACGCGTCCAGGTGCTGATGCAGGAACTTGATCCGCTCCAGGTCATCGACCTTCCCGGCCGGGTTGGGGTAGTCCTCGGCGGCGCGCCCGTTCTCCGTGATGAACAGCGGCAGGCCCGGCGCGTCCTTCGACAGCCGGACAAGCAGCTGATACAGCCCGTCGGGGTCGATGAGCCAGTCCATGTTGGTGACCTCCATCCCGTTCGGGTAGTACTCCACGACGCCGTCCTCGGTGCCCGCCACGGGCTTGAACTCGCGCAGGCGCAGGTTCGCCGGGTCGCCGGGCCGCAGGTGCTGCGGCCGGTAGTAGTTCACGCCGAGGAAGTCGACGGGGGCGGAGATCGCGGCCATGTCGCCGTCGCGGATCAGTTCGGCGGGGGGCAGGATCGCGGCGGGCGCGTGCTCGGGGTACCGGCCGAAGAGCACCGGGTCGAGGAACACGCCGTTGTGCGTCGCCTCGGCGACCAGCCGGGCCCGCTCAAGGAGGTCAGCGGAGCCGTTGGCGTCGGGCGTGACGAGCACGGGAGTGAGGTTGAGCGTGATGCCCACCTTGGCGCCGGGGACGGCGGCGCGCAGCGCGGCCATCGCCAGGCCGTGGCCGAGCAGCAGGTGATGGGTGGCGGCCGCGGCGGCGGCCGGGTCGGCCAGCCCGGGGGCGTGGACGCCTTCCCGGTAGCCGAGCTGGGCGACCACGAGGGGCTCGTTCAGCGTGATCCACTGGTCGACCCGGTCGCCGAGCGCCTCGCCGACCACGGCGGCGTACTCGGCGAAGCGCAGCGCGATGTCACGCGACGCCCAGCCGCCCTGGTCCTGCAGCGCCTGCGGCAGGTCCCAGTGGAAGAGCGTCGCGGCGCCGGCGATCCCGCGCTCGGCCAGCGCGTCGAGCAGCGCCTTGTAGTGATCAAGCCCGGCCTGGTTCAGCGCGCCCCGCGCCGTCGGGGAAGATCCGCGGCCAGGAGATCGAGAACCGGTAGCTCGACAGGCCGAGCGAGCGCGAGCAGGTCGGCGTCCTCCGGGTAGCGGCGGTAGGAGTCGCAGGCGATGTCGCCGGTGTCGCCGCCGCGCACCTTGCCCGGCGTCCGGCTGAACGTGTCCCAGACCGAGGGCCCCGCGGCCGTCTGCGTCCGTTGCGCCTTCGATCTGGTAAGCGGCCGTCGCCGCCCCCCACGTGAATCCCGCGGGGAAGGCGAGAGCCTCGCCGGGCGGGGTGACATTGGTCATGTTTCCTCCTTGACGCGACCCTTTGCGGGGTTTAGCGTAAGCGCTTACATCGCAGCTTGTAAACGCTTACATGTGAGACAGGTAACAACTTGGTTACGCTCTATGACGTTGCTCGCCAGGCGGGGGTTTCGATCGCCACCGTCTCCCGGGTCCTGCACGGGCAGGAGCCTGTGCGGGAGACGACCAGGGCCCGAGTGCGCGCGGCGATCGAGGAGCTCGGCTACGTGCCCGACGGCGCCGCGCAGTCCCTCGCAAGGAACCGCAAGGACGTGATCGGCCTGGTCTGCGTCGAGCACGTCGGGCTCAAGCCGAACCAGTATGACATCGAGTCGATGAGCCTGCTGTTCTACGACGAGGTGATGCGCGGGGTCGAGTCCCGGGTCAGGGACCTCTCGTGGTCGCTGCTCATCACGTTCCTGCGCGAGGACGAGAACAGCGGCACCCCGGTGCCGGAGGACGGGCCGGTGCAGTCAAGGCTGCTGGCACTGTCGGGGAAGGTGGACGGCCTGCTCATCGGCGAGGGCATGGTCCCGCCGCCGGTGGTCGCCCGGCTGGCCAAGCGGGTCCCCGTGGTGGTCGTCGCCGGCGACATGGCCCAGCGCGGCGTGGACGTGGTGGCCGCGGACAACTGGTCGGGCGCGCACGCGCTCATCGAGCACCTGGTCGCCGACCACGGCAGGCGGCGGCTGTTTCACGTCGACGGGCCGGCGAGCGCGCCGGACGCCGAGGCCAGGCGGCACGCGATGCAGGCGGTCATCGAAGCTCATCCAGGCACGGTACTTACCGGGTCATTCTGCGGTAAGTTCGCCGTCCAGAGCGGCCAGGAGGCCGCCGAGCGGCTGCTCGCGGACACGCGCGGGGTGGGCAGGCCACTCCCCGACGCGATCGTGTGCGCGAACGACCAGATGGCCATCGGCGTGGTGCGCACCCTCACGGCGCGCGGGATCCGCATTCCAGAGGAGGTGGCGGTGGTCGGGTTTGACGACATCTTCCCCGCCAGCCTCACCGACCCGCCCCTGACCACCGTTCACCAGCCGATGCGCAAGATCGGCGAGCGCGGCTGCGACCGGCTGATCGACCGGATCACCGACCCGACGCTGCGCCCGCGGGTCGAGCTGCTCCCCGCCGAGCTCGTGCTGCGGTCAAGCTGCGGCTGCCCGTCGGGAACGGTGACGCGGCGCCGGGTAGCCACGATCACCCCCCGGAAGGGCCGGCCCGTACGCCAAGGCCCTGCCCGGTGCCCTGGGTTCCCCCAGCCGGCGACCCACCTGGTGAACCGGGCCGACCCCACGGCCCTGGCCAACGACTAAATGACAGAAAGGTAGGTGGAAGGCATGTCATTCATCCTCCGCCGCCTGGCCTTCTACGTGGTAGCGGCGTGGGTAGCGATCACACTCAACTTCTTCATCCCGCGCGCTGTACCGGGTAACCCGGTACAGACCATCCTGTCGAAGTACCCAGACCTGACGCCTCAGGCATACAAGGCGCTCTCGCAGATGATCGGCGGAGCGCTCCAGCACGGGTCGCTCTGGTCGCAGTACACGGCGTACCTCAGCGACGTCTTTCACTTCAACTTCGGCACCGACCTGGCGAACTTCCCGACGCCGGTCTCCCAGATCCTGGACCAGGCGATCCCGTGGACGCTGATCCTGGTGGGCACCGCCACGGTGATCGCGTTCCTGCTCGGCACGCTGCTCGGCATCTTGGCCGGCTGGCGGCACGGCGGCGCGCTGGACCGGTCGCTGCCGCTGCTGATGTTCCTGCAGGCCGCGCCGTACTTCTTCGTCGCGCTGATCCTGGTGTACTTCTTTGCGCTGAAGGGCGGCTGGCTGCCGTCGGCCCAGGGGTACAGCGCCCAGGACGTGAGCCCCGGATGGAACTGGGCGTTCATCAGCAACGCGGTGGAGCACTCGATTCTGCCGGCCGGCACGATCGTGCTCACCTCGGTGGCGGGGTGGATGCTGCAGATGCGCAACGTCATGATTACCACGATCAGCGAGGACTACGTGGTGGCCGCGCAGGCCAAGGGCCTGTCCAACTCCCGGATCATCTACACCTACGCGGCCCGCAACGCGCTGCTGCCGCAGTTGCAGGGCTTCGGCCTGGCGCTCGGCTTCGTGGTCTCCGGTGCCGTGGTCATGGAGATCGTCTTCTCCTACCCGGGCATCGGTTACAACCTGGTCCAGGCGGTCGGCGCCAAGGACTTCCCGCTGATGCAGGCGCTCTTCCTGGTGATCACGTTCGCGGTGCTCATCGCCAACCTGCTAATCGACATGATCATCGTGCTGTTCGACCCGCGGGCTCGGACGAGGGAGGCGAGGTAGGTGAGCATCTGGCGTAACGTGCCGCTGCGGGCGAAGATCGGCGTTTTCCTGTTCGGCTTCTTCGCGCTCGTCGCGATCTTCGGCCCGATATTTGAGCCGTTCAACCCGGGATTCGAGAACCAGGACCCGAAGTTCTCGCTGAACCCCCCGAGCCTGCACCACCTGCTCGGCACCACTCAGCTCGGCGAGGACGTGTTTTCCCAGGTGCTGACCGGCACCCGGCTGACGTTCGAGGTCTCGCTGCTCGTCGGTGTCATCGCCACGGCCCTCGCGGTGCTCATCGGGGTGACCGCCGCGTACCTCGGCGGGATCTGGGACGACCTGCTGTCCCTGCTCACCAATGTGTTCTTGGTGATCCCCGCGCTGCCGTTGCTGATCGTGCTGCTCGGCTACCTGTCGAACCAGGGGCAGACGCCCACGATCATCGTGCTGGCCGGCCTCGGCTGGCCGTGGGGCGCGCGGGTGATCCGGGCGCAGACGCTCACGATCAGGAACCGCGACTTCATCGCGGCGTCCAGGGAAACCGGCGAGCCGACCTGGCGGATCATCATGTTCGAGATCATCCCCAATGAGGTCTCGCTGATCGCCGCCAACTTCGTCAACGCGGTGCTGTACGCGCTCGGCGCCTCGGTCGCGCTGGCCTTCATCGGGATCGCCAACCTGACGAGCTTCTCGCTCGGCGTGGTCCTGTACTGGGCGCAGAGCGGCAACGCGTTGCAGAGCGGCGACTGGTGGTGGTGGATCCCGGCGGGCCTCGTCATCGCGCTGATGGGCACCTCCCTGGTACTGCTCAACTCCGGCATCGACGAGATCGGCAACCCGCGGCTGCGCTCCTCGCACGAGACGGGCCGGATCGGCGGGCATCGCATCTGGACCACCGACCCCACTCCGGTGCTGTCCCAGCTCACCGCGCCCCGCGGCAAGGTCGGGCAGTTCGCCTACTCGTTCTCGCGGTCCTCGCTGCTGGACCGGGCTGCCACCAAGAACCAAGCTAACGGCGCGGCCGAGGCCCCAACCAAGACCCCGACCGGAGGTGAGATCCTGTGAGCCCGATCCTGGAGATCAGCGACCTGTCCGTCGTGTACCGGACGCAGGGCGGCGACGTGCGCGCCGTCGAGAACGTCAGCCTCGAGCTCAACCCCGGCGAGGTGGTGGGCCTGTGCGGCGAGAGCGGCTCAGGCAAGTCCACCCTCGCCTACGGCGCGACCCGGCTGCTGCGCACGCCTGCCCTGGTCACCAGCGGCAGCGTGAAATACGGCGGCCGCAGGATCACCGATGGCGGCGACCCGGTGGACCTGATGGCGATGACTCATCACGAGCTGCGGGCCATGCGCTGGCGCGAGATCGCGATCGTGTTCCAGAGCGCGATGAACGCGCTCAACCCGGTGCTCCGGGTACAGGACCAACTGCTCGACGCGATCCACGCGCACCTGAAGATGCCCAGGCGCGAGGCGCACGAGAAGGCCGCCGAGCTGTTCGACCTGGTCGGCATTCCGCGCAACCGGCTCCGCTCCTACCCGCACGAGCTGTCCGGCGGCATGCGGCAGCGGGTGATGATCGCGATGGCCCTGGCGACCGACCCCGAGGTCGTGATCATGGACGAGCCGACCACCGCGCTCGACGTGGTGGTGCAGCGGGACATCCTGGCGCAGATCGTGGAGCTCAAGGAGCGGCTCGGCTTCGCGATCCTGTTCATCACCCACGACCTGTCGCTGCTGCTCGAGCTGGCCGACCGGATCGCGGTCATGTACGCGGGTCGGCTGATGGAGACCGGCGCCTCGAAGGACCTCATCCGCGACCCGGCGCATCCCTACACCAGGGGCCTGCTCAACTCGTTCCCCTCGATACGCGGTCCCCGCCGGGAGCTGGCCGGCATCCCGGGGACGACGCCCGACCTGCGCGACCCGGCACCGGGCTGCCCGTTCGTCCCCCGCTGCACCTTCGCCGTGCCGGCCTGCAGCGAGGTGGACATGACGCTTGAGCCGTGGGGGAACGGCGCGCAACGCGGCCGGACGCAGCTGCCGCTGAGCGCCCATCTGACCGCCTGCCCCATCGTGACCCCGGAAGTCAGCCAGGAAGGGGTGCTGTCATGACCGAGCCGATCATCAACGGCGTGCCCGCCGCTAGCAGCCTGCCCGATGGCGCGCCCGTGAGCGACGCGTCGGCCGCGCCGGCCGTCAACGCGGACGCCGAGCAGGTCGGCGAGCCCGCCGTCGTCGAGTCGGTCGCCGCCGCGCAGGGCCCGCTCGCGCTGGAGGCCGTCGGCCTCGGCAAGGACTTCAAGCTGGGCCGCGGCCAGGTGCTGCACGCGGCCAGGAACGTGTCGTTCGGCCTGTACCGGGGCGCGGTCGTCGCGCTGGTGGGGGAGAGCGGCTCCGGCAAGTCCACCGTGGCCAAGCTGCTGGCCGGGCAGGAGCGGCCCACCCACGGGTCGGTCAGGCTGGAGGGCAAGCCGGTCGACGTCGGCAGCAGCCACCGGTTCCGCCAGTACAAGCGCCAGGTGCAGTACGTCTTCCAGGACCCGTTCAGCTCGCTGAACCCCACGCACACGGTCGGCTACCACCTGACCCGCCCGGTGAAGCTGCACCAGCCCGAGGTCAAGGACGTCAAGCCCGTGGTCATCGACCTGCTTGAGCTGGTGCGGCTGACGCCGGCCGACCAGTACGTCGGGAAGTTCCCCTACGAGCTGTCCGGCGGCCAGCGGCAGCGCGTCTCGTTCGCCCGGGCGCTGGCGGCCAAGCCGACCGTGCTGCTCGCCGACGAGCCAGTGTCCATGCTCGACGTCTCCATCCGCCTGGAGATGCTCGCCCTGCTCAACGACCTGCGCACCAGGCTTTCCCTGGCCCTGCTGTACATCACCCACGACATCGCGTCCGCCAGGTACTTCGCGGACGAAGTGCTGGTGATGTACGGCGGGCAGATCGTGGAACGGGGCCCGGCCGAGGACGTCACCCAGCTTCCCGCCCACCCCTACACCCAGCTCCTCATCGCCTCCGCCCCCGACCCGGACGACCTGGGCTCCGTGCTCAAGTCCGCGAACGTGGGCGCCGGAGGCGGTGCGGCCGGGCCGGCAACGTCGGCCCGGCCGCCACCGGCTGCCCGTTCAGCAACCGGTGTCCGCTTGCCATTGACAAATGCAAGCAGGAGAATCCCGCTCTCCAGCTGCTGACGCCCAACCGGGCGGCGGCGTGCTGGCGACTGGACGTCGCTGCCCCGTCTTTGACGGGCAGCGCCGTCTAACCAGAGAAACACAACTCCTTCTCGAAATTCGCACCACCCGAGAGGAAAGGTCAAAGTTGACAACCAAGAGAATCCTCAGCAAGAGAGCAGTGGCGGCGGGTGCCGTCATGCTCCTCGGCGCCGGCCTCGCGGCCTGCTCCTCGTCGAGCACCACCCCCGCGGCGACCGGAACCGGCTCGAGTACCGCCAGCAGCAACACCTCGAACGCGCCGGCGCTGGTCATGGAATCCTCGCCGGAGGAAACCCTGACCGACAACTTCAACCCGTTCGACGGCGCGTCGCCGATCCAGGGCATGGGCGCCACCGGCCTGGTCTACGAGCCGCTGCTCACCTTCGACCTGGCCAACCCGGCGGTGGCCCCGTACCCGATGCTAGCCACCAGCTACACGTGGGGCCCGGGCGGCAAGTCGATCACCTTCGCGATCCGCCAGGGCGTGAAGTGGAACGACGGCCAGCCGCTGACCGCCGCCGACGTGGCGTTCACGTTCCAGTACGTGCTCAAGAGCACCAGCAGCAAGACGGACAACGTCAACTTCACCGGCCTGCCCGCCACCACGACGGTCTCCACCTCGGGTAACAACGTCACGCTGAGCTTCCCGACGCCCGAGTACATGAACCTGCTGAACATTGGCGGCGAGGCGATCCTTCCCCAGCACATCTGGTCGTCGGTCACCGACCCGGCTCACTTCAACGACCCCAAGCCGGTCGGCACCGGCCCGTACACCCTGGGCAACTTCACCAACCAGGGCTACACGATGGTGGCGAACCCGACGTACTGGGCGCCGGTCCCGGTGAAGAAGGTGTACTTCCCCGACTACACCGGCAACGTGCCCGCCCAGAACGCGCTGTTCGCCGGGCAGATCGACTGGACCGGTAACTACATCCCCGGCCTGCAGCAGAACTTCATCCAGAAGGACCCGGCCCACAACTACGCGTTTGAGGGCTCGAACTCCTCCGGCGCGCTGTACCCGAACCTGACGACCGGCCCCACCGCCGACCTGCAGGTCCGCAAGGCGATCGACGTGGCGATCAACCGGCAGCTGATGGGCTCTGAGGGCGAGTCCGGCCTCGAAGCCCCGGTTCTCAACGCCTCTGGCATCACCGAGCCGGCGTTCACCAAGTGGCTCGCGCCGTCGCTGGCGAACGACAACCTCAACCCGAACGGCGACCCGGCCGCGGCCGCGAAGATCCTCCAGGCCGACGGCTACACCAAGCAGGGCGGCTTCTTCGAAAAGGGCGGCAAGACCGCTGTCCGTCTCGATCGAGACCCCCGGTGACTACACCGACTTCGCGAACGACGTCAAGATCGCGGTGCAGTCGCTGAACTCGGCCGGCATCAAGGCGACCTTCGACAACGTCACGGTCAACGCGTACAACGCCGATGCGGCCAGCGGGAACTTCCAGCTCCTGCTCCGCTGGGGCGCCGGCGGCATCACCCCGTTCAGCCTGTACGACGGCTGGCTCGACCCGACCAAGATCGGTACCGGAAACGGCAACTACGAGAAGCTGAACGACGCGACGGTGACCACTGAGCTGAACAAGCTCAACGGCGACGAGACGATCGCGCAGCAGACCACCGACCTCACCCCGATCGAGACCTACGTGGCGAACCAGCTGCCGGTCATCCCGACGACGACCTCCGCCGAGTGGTGCGAGTACACCTCGACCCACTACACCGGCTGGCCGACCCAGTCCAACCCGTACGAGTCCTGCCAGCCCTCGGGCACCAACAACGGCGGCAGCACCGGCACCGACGAGTACGTCCTGCTCCACCTCAAGCCCGCGTAGCATGGCCGGCTGACAAGTAATACCGGCGGCATCCACCGCTTGCGGTAACGAAGGCCTGCCCGTCCATCGCCGGGCAGGCCTTCGTCATTCCCGGGAATGGAATCGTGTTCAGCCCGACTGTGTGTCGCCGCGACCCCGCGATGCCAAACGGACATCGATGATTATCGAGATAGCCGACCGGTTGATGTCTTTTGCGGTGCGTTCGCCGTGCATGGTGGCGGGAAAGGCGAGGTCAATGGTGGCGACCAAGGCAAGAATCAGCAGGAGAACCCTGGCGCTGACCGTGAGCGGCCTCCTCGCGGCGGGTCTTGCGGCCTGCTCCTCCAGCGGTTCCCCGAGTTCGCCGGGCGGCGCCGACGGTAACGCCACGTCCAGTTCCCCCAGCGACGGCAACGGCGCAGTCGGCTCAAGCCGCGACGACGAACTCGTCATGGAGAGCTCGCCGGAGAACAACATCATCCGGGACTTCAACCCGTTCGTGTCCACCGTCCCCGCCGTCGGCATGGGCGCTACCGGCCTGGTCTACGAGCCCCTGATCCAGTTCAACCTCGCGAACCCGGCCCAGAAGCCGTACGACTGGCTGGCCACCGGGTACGCCTGGTCCAACGGCGGCCGGTCGATCACCTTCACCATCCGCCAGGGCGTGAAGTGGAACAACGGCACGCCGTTCACCCCCAGCGACGTCGCGTTCACGTACAACTACGTGAAGGCGCACAGCAGCGGCGCCGATAACATCAACATCGACGGCCTGCAGATCAGCGGTGCGTTTGTCTCGGGCGACACGGTGACGGTGAACTTCCCGACCCCGCAGTACACGAAGCTTGAGGACATCGCCGGGCAGGCGATCCTGCCGCAGTCGGTCTGGTCCTCGGTCAACGACCCGGCCTCGTACATCGACGCGGACCCGGTCGGCACCGGCCCGTACGTTCTCGGCGGCTTCACCCCCGAGGGCTTCACGATGGTCGCGAACCAGTACTACTGGCAGAAAGTGCCCGTCGCCCACGTCTACTTCCCGACTACACCTCGAACACCGGCGCGCTGAGCGCCCTGCTCAACGGGCAGATCGACTGGACCGGCAACTACATCCCGAACCTCAAGCAAGACTTCGTCGAGCCAGACCAGGCCAACCACCACTTCTGGGAGGCGGCGGGCTCGTCCAACGCCCTGATGCCGAACCTGACCGAGTGGCCGACCAACCAGCTGCCCGTCCGGCAGGCGATCAACCTGGCGATCGACCGCGCCGCCATCGGCGCCCAGGGCGAGTCCGGCCTTGAAGAGCCGCTGACCAACGCCTCCGGCATCACCCTGCCGACCTTCCAGGCCTGGCTGGCCCCCTCGGTGGCCAACTACACGATGCCCGCCAGCGGCAGCGCCGCCCAGGCCGACGCGATCCTGGAGAAGGCCGGGTACACGAAGGACGGCCACGGCTACTACGCGCTCAACGGCAGGGAAGTCGCGCTCACGATCGTGGACCCGTCCTCCTACACGGACTACGCGCAGTCTGGTGAGATCATCGCCGACGACCTGAAGGCGGCCGGCATCAACGCCACCTTCGACGGCCTCACGGTCAGCGCGTGGAACGCCGATATGGCCACCGGCGACTTCCAGCTCGCCCTGCACTGGGGCAGCAACGGCATCACGCCCTACTCCCTCTACGACAACTGGCTTGACGATACGCTGATCTCCACCGGTAACGGCGACTACGAGCACCTCAAGGACCCGACGATCCAGGCCGACCTGCAAAAGCTGACGGGTGACGTGGGCGCGGCCGAGCAGACCGCGGACCTCGCGCCCATCGAGCAGTACGTCGCCACCCAGCTGCCGATCATCCCGACCACCACCGCGGCCGACTGGTTCGAGTACAACTCTCAGCACTTCACTGGCTGGCCGACCCAGCAGGATCCTTATGACAGCGGCCAGCCGTCAGGCAACAACAACGGCCCGGGCACCGGCAGCGACGAGGTCGTCGTCCTCCGCCTCGAGCCGGCCTGACATACAAGTAATAGTCAGAGATAAAAGAAGCGGTATCCGCCGCTTCCGTGACATCGGCCCGGCCGGCTCACCTCCGGCGGGCCGCTGTGCTTTATCCGGAACGGGTGCGTGGCCTCCGCTCCGCTCGCCCTTTGGTCCTCGTAATTCTCCAAGTTTCTGGTTACATCTTTTACATTTCACCACTACTTATCATCTTGGTTTAGATACGAAATGCTGTCCTCGTGATCAGTCCTCGTGGCCCGCTGGCGATACGCCGGATGACCGCGCACTGGGTGGTGCTTGCGGCCGCCGTGCTGGCGACTCTGGTCGCGGCCACCATGGCTGCCGCCCTCACGGTCTTCACGGGGCAGGCACTGCCGCTGGCGGTCCGGCATGACCTCACCGCCGCCCCGAACACCGCACTGTCGATCACTGCGCTGGTGAGCGATCCCAGCCAGGCGGCCAAGGGGAGCGCGGCGCTGCGGTCGCAGGTCGCAGCGGCAATGCCGGGCCTCCCGTTCAGCTTCTACGAGGCTCTCTGGTCAGATCCACTGGAACTCGTTCCCGGGGCACTTCCGGCGGCGCCGCCGACTGCGGGCACGGGCAACACGACGCTCCTGCAGGCAGGCGCGCTGAGCGGGATCGCCAGCCACGCTTCGCTCGTGGCCGGCCAGTGGCCGACGGCCCAGGGAAGCAGCCAGCGGCAGGCGATCCCCGCCGCCTTGCCCGCCCCGGCGGCGGCACTGCTTCATGTCTCCGCCGGGGACGTGCTGCGGCTGCGCGACCGGATCACTAACGCGCTGGTGAGCTTCGACATCACCGGCCTCTTCGTGCCTCGCCAAGGGGCCGACCCGGCGGATTCGTACTGGAAGCTCAGCTACGTCCCCGCCAACGGCAGGTCGGCCAGCTACGGGTCAACCACGTATGGCCCCCTTGTCGTGAGCCAGGCGGCACTCGGGTCGACGCTAACGATCTTGAGCGCGTCGTGGATAGCGCAGCCCGACCTGAGTGCGTTCCACGGGGACCCCAGCTCGATGTCGGCGAGCGTCGCCGCGCTCGCGGCTTCGCTGCCGAACTCGAGCCTCCTGAATGGCGCGCAAGTGGTCTCGAGCCTGCCGTCCGTGCTCGCCGGGACGGCGAGCAACCTGGCCGTCGCCCGGTTGATGCTGGTGATCAGCGCCCTGGAACTACTCGTCCTCGCCATCGCGGCGCTGGTCGCGGTGGCGCGGCTGCTGGCGGCCCAGCGCGAGGGAGAGACCGCACTGCTGGTCGCCCGCGGCGCGACCAGGTCCCAGCTCACCTGGCTCACGGCGGCCGAGGTGCTCCCGACGTTGGCGCTCGTGTCCGTCGCCGGCGCGTTCGCGGGGATCAGGCTCGCCAGCGTGCTGGTGAGCTCGGGGCCGCTCGGCAGCGCCGGCGTTCGCCTCGCGGGCCTGGCGGGAATCTGGCCCGACGCGCTCGGGGCGGCGATCGCGGTCACGGTCATGGCCACGGCCTTGCTGCTCGCTCCCGGGTTCACGCCCAGTCCGGGTGCCGCGCGGACCCGGACTGGCCGGCAGGCCACCGTGGCGGCGGTGGCGCAGGCTGGCCTGGACATCGCCCTGGTAGTGCTCGCGGTGCTGGCCTGCTGGCAACTGCGCCACTATTCCGCGGCGAGCGGTGGCGGGACGGTGGGGATCGATCCGGTGCTCGCCCTCGCGCCCGCGCTCGCGCTGGCCGCCGGAAGCGTCGCCACGTTGCGCTTGCTTCCGCTAGCCGCCCGGACGGCGGACTGGCTGGCCGTCCGGGGCAGGAGGCTTACCGCCTCGCTGGCTTCGTGGCGGCTCAGCCGGATGCCTGTCCGCCAGGGGGGCGCGGCGCTGCTGCTGACCATGGCGGTCGCCACCGGGACGCTTGCGCTCGCGCAGCACGCGAGCTGGCTCAGGTCGGCTTCCGACCAGGCTGCCTTCACCAACGGGGGCGACGTCCAGGTCGACCCGCCCGCGCCGCTCGGGCCGGGCGCCGCGGGCGCCGTCGTCGCCGCGAGGGGCGTGACGCACGCCATGGCGGTGTCCGTGAGTCAGACGGGTTCCAGCGAGGTGATCGGGGTCGACACCGCCCAGGCAGCCAAGGTCGTCCTGCTGCGCGCCGATGAGTCGCCGCTGCCGCCCAGTCGCCTGTTCCGCGCCATCACGCCAGCAGGGACCTTGCCGGGGGCCGTGCTGCCGGCCCCGCAGGCCGGCACGCGGGCGGGCACGATCCGGCTCACCGCCACGCTCGGCCCCGCGGCCCGGTCGGACCGGTCACCGTGACCCTCACCATCCTCGACCAGACGGGTTCCGCGTACCAGATCGTTGCCGGGGCACTGGTCGCGGACGGCCGCCCGCACCTGCTCGTCGCGCCTCTTGGCGGCGAACAGGCAAGCTACCCGCTGCGGCTGGTCGCGATCACGGTCGCATTCACGCTGCCGCCGCGCCAAGGTCCGGCCGTCACCCTCTCGCTGAGCGGCTTGTCGCTGGCCGGCTGGACCGAGGAGGCAAGCGCGGTCACCCCGGACTACCTGATGCCAGGTTCAGTCACGCAGCCAAGCGCCGGGCCAACGCACTTCACCAGTCAGGCGGCGACGTTCACCTTTGATCCCGGCTGGGCGGATACATCCCAGCTGACCGTCTCGCCGCCGCCGCCGCAAGTGCCGCCCGTCGCCGGGCAGTTGGTGCTACTTCCGCAGGCTGCCCCGGTCGCGGCGATCCCGGCCATCGCGACGAGGGCCTACATGCACGCGAACGCCTTGGCGATCGGCTCCGTCGTGCCCGCGTTCGAGGGGGTGGAGGTCCCGCTGCAAATCGTGGCCGAGGTGACCTCGTTCCCGACCGTCACGGTGCCGGGCGGTGCGCTCGTCATCGATCTCGGCAGTCTTCAGGAGTACCTTGCCCGGCACTCCCTTCCCCCGCAGCCAGTCACTCAATGGTGGCTGGCCACGGCCGGCGCAGGCGTCCCGCCTTCCTTGACGGCCGCGGTTCCCGCCGGAACGGATATCACCAACGCGGCGGCGCTGGCCACCGCCGCCGCGAGTGACGCGCTATCCGCCGCGCCCCAGCAGGCCCTGCTCGCGATGGCCGCGGCCGCGGCGCTCCTGGCGATCACGGGGTTCTGGGTGTCGATCGCGGCCGACGTGCGCCGCCGCCGGGGCGAGACGGCGCTGCTCGCAGCGCTCGGCGTGACCCGCCGCGACGTGGCCTTCCAGCTATGCCTGGAGAAACTGCTGCTCAGCCTGCCAGCCGCCGTTCTCGGGGTGCTGCTCGGCACGCTCGTCGCCTGGCTGCTCGTCCCCGCCGTCACGCTCAACCCGGCGGCGGGGCAGCCGACGCCGCCCGTCGTCACGGAGCATGACCTGCCGTGGGCCATCGCGCTCGCGCTCGCCGTGGCCGTGCTGCCCGCGGTGGCCGCCGCGGTCGCCGGCACCCGTCGGCCCGACCCCGCCGCCGAACTTCGCGCGGAAGAGGCGTGACATGGGAGTGGAAAGAGCATGAGCGTCCTGCGCCGGGTGACCGGCATGGGGAGCGCGGGAAGCCTCGCGCTCGCGCTCCTGGCCGGGGGCTGCGTGCTCGCCGCCACCCTGGGACCCAGGGAGGCGCAGGCGACGGGGGCGCGCGCGCTGCAGCAGACGATGAACGCGCTGCCGGTGCTCGACAAGACCATCGTGGCCTCAAGCAGCTGGAATGACATCAGCACGAACATTTCGCCAGCGCTGCTCAACGGCACCACGGGGGACGCGTTTGCCCTGGACCAGAACCTGACCCAGGCCGGCGCGGGCGAGACCATCACCCAGTTGCGCCGTGACTTCGGCCCGGGCCCGCTGCCGCTGAGCCCGCGGTCGACGGACTGGCTGGGCATTAACCCGGGCCTGGTCAGCGTGGCCACGGCGCTGCCCAGCCTCAAGCGGGTCCCCGCGAAGGTGGAGGTTACCTACCGGTACCCGCTGGCCGGCCATCTGCGGCTGGTGGCCGGCAGCATGCCAGATACTGCCCCGCATCCAACGTGGAACAGCACTGAGATTTTTTACGACCTCAAGGTAGTGGTCACCCCGCAAACTGCCAGGACATTCGCGCTGCGGCCCGGCTCTCACCTGTCCATCGACGGCCCCCCGGACCCGCAGATGGCGGGAAAGCTGACCGTGGTCCGCCTCGACGTCACCGGGATCGTCGAGCCCGCCGATCCCGATTCCTCGTTCTGGGCCGCCGATCCTCTCCTGTCCGCACCCCTGCTGGATCTCGTAGACGGGCCCCCGACCTGGGACGGCGCGGTCATCGTGGACCCCGGGGAGACTGACATGGTCCAGACGATCTTCAGCCCGGCGGACATGATCTTCCAGTGGGAGTTTCCTGTCGACACAACCAGGCTGCCGCACGGCCAGGACCAAGCCCTGTTCAACCAGGTGGACCAGCTCACGACGCAGACTCCCAGGCTGACCGGGAACCTGGCGCCGATGGCGAACGCGCTGAGCGTGAGGCTCGGCCTAGTCCAGCCGCTGGCCGCCTTTGTCCAGGCCTCGAACGACGTGAACGTCCTGCTGTGGATCGTCTATGCGGGCCTGGCCGTAGCGGGCGCCGTGACGCTGCTCCTCGCGACCCGGATGATCGCGGCCCGCCGGTCAGCGGAGCTGACCGTGCGCCGGGCACGCGGGGCGTCGCTCTGGCAGCTGTTCTCGCTCGGGACGCGCGGCGCCGCGCTGGCCTGCGTGCCCGCCGCCGCGCTGGCCTGGGCGATCGCCGTGCTGCTGGTCCCGGACGCCACCCCGGCCGGCCCGTTCGCCTGGTGGCCGGGCATCGCGACGCTAGCCTTCGCCGCGGCGGGCCCAGGGGTGGTGGCGGCCTGGCAGCACCGCCTGCCGCGCCGCAGGCACGCGCGGCGGCGCTGGCCCTGGCTGCCCAGGGTGGTTTTCGAGGTCACCGCCTGCGCCGCGGCCATCGGCGGCATCACGGTCTTTCGAGCGCAGCCGGGCGCGACCGACCTGTACGTGAGCGCGGCCCCGGTGCTCGTCGCGGTTCCGGCGGTGATCGTGGCCCTGCGGCTGTACCAGCTGGTGCTCCGCGGGCTGGCGCGCGCATCGGCTCAGCAACGTGGCGTCATCGGGTTCCTCGGCCTCACCCGGGCGGCGCATGCCCCCGTCACGCTCGCGCTCCCGGCCATCACGCTCGTCCTCGCGCTCACCGTGGCGGCGTTCACCGGCATGGTCAGGGCCGCGGTGGTTCGCGGTGAGACGGCCGCGTCGTGGCAGGCGACCGGCGCCGACGTGGTCGTCGCCGCCCCCGGTCAGCTCAGCCTCAGCCCCTCGGCCGTGCGTGCGATCGCCGCGGTGCCGGGGGTGCAGCATGCGGCGTCGGTCCTCACGATCCCCTTGACTAACGGTGGCGGGCACGTGGTGGACGCGATCGTCGTCGACCCGGCCAGCTACGCGGCCCTGGTCGCCTCGACGGAGGGGTTCTCCCCGGTCCGTGCCGCCCTGCTCACCCAAACCCGCGGTCAGGGCGCGATCCCGGTGCTCGCGTCCCCTCCAGGCGGCCGCCGATCTTGGCGGGCGAGGCGGCAGCAGCTTCTACGCGCAGGAGGGCCTTCCGGCGCTGCGAGTCCAGGTCTCCGGCGAACTCCAGTCCACCCCGGCGCTGCAGGCCGGCGGAGCGTTCATCGTGCTGCCAGTGGCAGCGATTCGCGGCGTCAGCGAGCCGCTGGCGGTGAACCTGATGCTTCTCACCGGGCCGTCAATCGACATGACCAAGCTTCAATGCCGCGGTGCAGGCGACCATGCCGGTGGCCGGCGCCCCAGTCATCACCACGCGGTCCCTCGCGTTGCAGGCGCTGACCGGGGCACCGCTACAGCAGGGCACATTCCTTCTCTTCACCCTGGCCATCGCGTACGCCGCCGCGTTGGCGCTCGCCGTGATGCTGCTTGAGCTGGCGCTCGGCGCGGCCGACCGGGAGCTGACAACGGCGCGGCTGGCCACGATGGGGCTAACGGAGGGGCAGCGCGTCCGACTCGTGGCGGTTGAGGTGATCCCCTCGATCGCCGCCTCGGCCGTAGCGGCGGCCGCCTGCGCCATCGCCCTGCCGCCGCTCTTGGCCCCGGCGATTGACCTGTCGGTGTTCACGCAATCTCAGGCTTCGGTGCCGCTAAGACCAGACTTCGCGGCGTTCCTGCTCCCGCTTGCAGGACTTCTCGCGGTCACCATCATCGCGCTGGCCTACGAGATCAGGTCTAGACGCGGGCGCGGCGTCGCGGTGACGATGCGGACATGAGGCGGGGAGATTCGGCGTGAATGAAACCGTTTGCCGGGGGTAGCGGGGGGCCATGACAATTTCTGCCCTCCTCGCGTGGCTGCTCATCGGACTGGTGGTCGGCGGGCTCGCGCACCTGCTGGTGCCGGGCCGTCAGCGGATCGGCATCCTGCTGACGCTGCTCTTCGGCATCGTGGGCGCGCTGGTCGGCGGCATCGTGACCGCCGCCATCCTCGGCGCGGGCCACTTCATCATCACCTTCATCGTCTCCCTGGTCGTCGCCGCGCTGCTGATCGCCGCGGTAAGCCACCCGGCCGGCCGCCGCTACGTCTACGGCCGCCGCCGCCGCGGCGTGCTCCGTTAACCGTCGCCTGAACCCGTGGCGGGCCGCCGATGGCGGCCCGCCCCGCGTTTAGCGGCGGGCGTGGCTGGTAGCAGAAGGCGAACCGCGGAACAGGAGGGACAACATGGACAGCAAGCCCAGCGACATCCTGACCCCCGAGGCCGAGGAGCAGGCCGCCGCCGTCCCCGGGCAGAGCGGCACGGTTGGCGACGTGATGACCCCGGCTCCCGTCGGGGTCTACTACAGCCAGACGATCGGCGAGACGGCCAGGATCATGCGCGACACCCAGGTGGGCGCCGTGCTCGTGGTGAACGAAGGCCAGCTCGCCGGCGTGGTGACGGACAGGGACCTCGTGGTAAGGGGCCTGGCCGAGGGCCAGGGGCCCGACTCCCCGGTCGGCCCGCTGTGCAGCGGCGACCTGGTCGGCGTCGAAGCCGACGCGGACGTCGCCCAGGCGGAGCAGCTCATGCGCGAGCACGCCGTTCGCCGGCTGCCCGTCGTCACCGACGGGCAGGTCGTCGGCATCGTGTCGATGGGCGACCTCGCGGTCTCGGCCGACGCGGACTCGCCGCTCGCCGCGGTCAGCCGCGCCCAGCCGAACACCTGACCAGCCCGAACAGCCGACCAGCCCCCGAACACCGGACAAGCACCGAACACACCAGGCAAACAGCGCCAAGCAGCAGTCCCGGGCCGCGGAGCGGCCCGGGACTCTCGCGTCTCCCGGTTAATCCTGGTCCCCTGGGTAGGGGACTACACGTGTCGAACGAAGAGGAAACAGACCTCGCGGGGCTGCAGACCGCCCTGCTGGAAACCGATACCGTCGAGCAGTTCCTGCACGAGCTCGCGGTGCTCGCGGCGCGGACCGTGGGCGAGGGCGAGTGGCTGTCGTGCGGGATGGCGCTGCGGCGACGGGGTCACCCGGCGTCCGCCACGGCGTGCAGCGACCCGCTGGCGTCCGCGGCGGACCGGGCGCAGTACCAGGCGGACGACGGCCCGGCGCTCGATGCCCTGCGGCACGCGCGCCCGGTGCACGTCCGGGACACGGCGAGCACGAGCGGGTGGCCCCGGTTCTGCCGGGAGGCGGCGGCGCTCGGCATCCGCTCCTGCTACGCGGTGCCGCTGGTCCAGGACGGCGAGCCGATCGGCGCGGTCATGCTGTACGCGCGCCGGGCCGGCGCGTTCGGCCCGGAGGCGGCCGGGCGGGCGGCGGAGTTCGCCCGCCACGCCGCGGGCGCGCTGGCACTGTCGCTGCGGATATCCACCTGTGAGGACCAGAACGACCAGCTCAGGTCCTCGATCGTGTCGCGCGCGGTTATCGACCAGGCGCTCGGCGTGATCATGGCCAGGGAGCGCTGCCCGCAGGACAAGGCGTTCGCCATGCTGCGCAGCGTCTCGCAGAACAGGAACGTCAAGATCCGTGACCTCGCGGCCAGGATCGTGACGCAAGTCAGCGGGGAGCCACCGAAGCCGACCGCGCCATTCGAGGACGGGTGATGGGCATGGAAACCCGGACGCTAGGCTGGCAGGTCGGCGAGGACCCGCTGCCGCACGGCGTCACGCGGCTGCTTGCCGGGCGGGCGTTCCGGCGCGGCGACATCCCCGCCGTCCGCCGGTTCACGGAGGCGTTCGGTTCGCGCACGGGCATCGGGCCCGCGCGGCTCGCCGACTTCGTGCTCGCGGTCAGCGAAGCCGCGAGCACCGTCACGGCCGCGGGCCCGGGCACCGCCCGCGTCCGGCTCTGGGTGACCGGCAGGCGCGCGTTCTGCGAGGTCCGCGGGGACGGCCCGCTGCTGCGCCGGACGGCGGGCGGCGCCTGGCCCGCCGGCCGGCCGGGCGAGGAGGAAGCGCTGCGCCGCTGGGTGCTCCGGCGGGTCTCCGACCACGTCTCGGTCGCGTCCGGCCCGGACGGGACCCGGGTGCTGCTGTCGCTGCGGGTCGCCTGACCGCACGGGCTGCGACCGCGTCAGGCCATCGGCTCCGCGCATTGCGCGGGCAGCGAGGCGACGGCCTCGGCCACGCCCGGGTGCACCTCGACGAGCTGGCCAATGCCGACGAGGTCGAGCACCCGCAGCACCGAGGGGCTGGTGACCGCCAGGCGCAGGGTCGCCTCGGTCGCGCCGGCCCGCCGCGAGGCCCGCACCAGGGCGGTGACGCCGGCCGAGTCGAGAAAGGTCGCCGCGGTCAGGTCCACCACGAGGCCAAGCGCGCCCGCGTTGAGCGCGGACAGCAGCGAGTCCCGCAGGCCCTCGGCATTGGTGAGGTCAATTTCTCCCGCGGCCGTGACCACGGCCGTCCGGCCGGACCACACCGTGGGAAAGCGATCAGCAGACACGACGAAACCACCGCCACTTCACAAAAGGGGAGGGCGGGCCGCGTCTCCGGACCCGCGCTTATCTTACGCGAATTCGTTATTACTTTGCGCCGCAGTTCTCCAGTTGCTCCCCTCGGTTGATAGGGCGGCTCTTCCGTTACTCCGGCCACGTTTCCGCCCCGCCACGGGGGTAGTGGGTACCGGCGGAGGAACCGATGAAGCCGAACGGCCAGACCCGCCAAGCGCGAGGCCCTGAGCACGCCGCCGACCCCGCGGAACGGGTCCGCGGCCTGCCCCGAGAGGTACGGCCGGACCTACGCGCAGGAGGAGGGGATCCGGCTGGCCGACAAGCCGGGCCCGCTGTGCCGCCATGACGAGAGCACGCCCCGGATGCTCGGCAACGGCCGGCGATCCGGCAGTGCTGCCGTACTACGGCGACCTGCGCCGGCCACGACGACCTCGCCGCCCCGCTCACGGACAGCGGCCGCCCGTCCGGGCTCGCCGCCGCCCTCGCCCGCCTTTCCCTAACCCGCGATCCAACCCCACATAATTCCACCGCAGAAAGATGAGGCGAAGATGCGACTCGGCTCCGTCATCCTGGTGATCTGGCTGATCATCGGGCTTATCGCGACAGCACAGCGCGGCTATTTCAACGACAAGGTGAGCTGCGCCAGCGCGGGCACGGTCATCGTCACGATCCTGGCCGGCCCGCTCAATTTCATCGGCGTCAATCCCAAGCTCTCCTGCCATTAATAATCCAAGAAATAAACTCAACATCAATCGTCCGAACGTGTGCGACTGACTCCACCCGGTTTGCTGAACCACGGGCTGAACCACGGCTTGATCGCACGGGTTTAACCACGGGCTCGACAGCAGGCCGGGTGAGTCGCGCTATCCGTCGCCCGGCTCTTGCGAGGCCTTTCTCCGCAGCGACTCGACAAGCGCGGCCACGTGCCGTCTGTCTTCTGACGACAACTCGTCGATGCTGGCGATCAGCAGGTCGCGCTCCTGGTCGCCGGGCCGGGGCGGTTCGGCCTGGGCCTCGTCGTAGTAGTGCAGCCCGGTGGACTCGGCGGCCGCGGCGCGAACCATCGAGACCGGCACGTCGAGTCCCCTGGCCAGCGCGTCGATCGTCGCCGGGCGCGGCGGCCGCACCAGGTTCCGCGTGGTCGCCAGGGTGTAGACGGTGGAGCGCGGCAGGCCGCCGCGGCGCGCTACGTCGCCGTACGACAGCTTCCTTTCCTTTAGCCGCTGCTGGATTAGGCGCTGCAGTGGATTCGCGGCGTGCTCGACCTCTGTCACCGAATCCCCCGGCCCTCCCGCGGGAAAATCCGGCTCATTATTTGTCGCCTGCGCCGCCATAGTCTCCAACTTTACTCAAATTCACTCGGGGGGATCGGCCGCTGCCTCTCTGCATTGACTACCCGAGTCGAATGCTGTACGGTGATGGCCGTACAGTCCGTACGCTTTCTAGCGTACACGAGGTAAGGCCGATCCTGAAGGGGGTCTCGAATGTCTAATGATCTTGCCATGACGATGGGCGAGCTTGAGGCGGAGAGCGCCGAGCTGCTGCCGAGCCGCGAAACACTGTGCGTCTCCAAGTGGGGCGCTCACGGTGGCAACACCACCACGATCGTTTCCAACGGCAACACGGTTCAGAGCGGCTTCCTCAACCTGTCGTTCCTCAACGGCGATAACGTCAACATCCTCGGCATCGCCAACCAGCTCTAGCCATACCCCGCCCTGTCATGCATCGGCGGGGTACGCATGGCAGAGGTTTGGGGGGAGGGCCGCTCGGACTCGTCTGGGCGGCCCTTCCTGCACTCTGTGGCCGATGGAGGGATCCCCGGTGACCGTGGACACGGCCTACCCGCCCCGGCTGGCGGACGGGACCGAGCTGCTCGGCGAGCTCAAGGACAGCGGCTTCGCCCAGCCGCAGTCGCTGATCCGGCGCGCCGACGGCCAGGTGATCCAGCTCTCCCAGCTGCTGTACATGGTCTCGTGCCTGCTGGACGGGACCCGCGGCCCCGACGACATCGCGGCCGCGCTCAGCGCGGAACTGGGCCGGACGCTGACCGGTGACCAGGTCCGCTACCTGGTCACCGCCAAGCTGGCGCCGCTCGGCATCGTCGCGGGCCAGGGGCAGGGACCGGGCGCGGCGCCGACGGCCAGCCCGCTGCTCGCGCTCAGGGCGCGGGTGACCCTGCTGCCCGAGGCGGCCGCGTGCGCGGCGGGCACGTTCCTGCGGCCGCTGTTCCGCCCGCCGGTCATCGCGGCGGTGATCGTCAGCGTCGTCGCGCTCGACTTCTGGATCTTCACCACGCACGGGCTCGGCCTCGCGTTCCGCCAGGTGCTGAACGACCCGGTGGACCTGCTGCTCGTGATCGGCCTTTCCCTCATCTCCGCCGCCTTCCACGAGTGCGGGCACGCGGCCGGGTGCCGGTACGGCGGCGCGCGGCCCGGGCGGATCGGGGCGGGCATCTACCTGGTCTGGCCCGCGTTCTTCACGAACGTCACGGACTCCTACCGGCTCAGCCGGGCCGGCCGCCTGCGCACCGACCTGGGCGGCCTGTACTTCAACATGATCTTCATGCTGGTACTCGCCGCCTGCTACGCGGCGACCTCGGCGGAGATCCTGCTGCTGGTCATCGCGATCACCCACCTGGAGATGCTTGAGCAGCTGCTGCCGTTCGTCCGCTTCGACGGCTACTTCATCCTCAGCGACCTGGTCGGCGTGCCCGACCTGTTCAACCGGGTCATTCCCGTGCTGCGCGGCTGGCGGTCCCGGCTGCCCGCGGCGTTCACGCGGGCCGGTAACTCAGGAACGTACAGCGACCCGCGCGCCACGAGCCTGCGCCGCAGCGCCAGGATCGTGATCACCGTGTGGGTGCTGTGCGTCATCCCGCTGCTCGCGGGCACCCTCGGGTACCTCGTGCTGCACCTGCCGGAGGTCAACCGCGCCTTGTGGCAGTCGGCGAGCCACGCGGCGCACCTGGCGGGCGGGGCCGTGGCCGGGCACCGGTACGCCGCCGCTACCGCGGACGGGATCGGCGTGGCCCTCGCGCTGCTCTCGATCGCCGGCACGCTGTACATCGCCTGGGGACTCGGGCGCCGCGCGGTCGCCTTCGGGCTGCGCTGGTCGGCGGGCCGGCCACGGCGCCGCCTGCTCGCGTTTCTCGTCGGCGTCGCCTGCGTCGCTCCCCTCTCGGTCATCTGGCTGGTCCAGGGCCAGTTCAGCGACTGGTGACGCGGAACGGCCACGGTTCGGGAATGACTGCCCCTTGACGCATCGGCTCGGGAGGAGTAACGGCCCCAGACCTGGGTATCCGAGGCGAGTAGCGCACCAGCCACCCGCGTGACAGCCACGGCAACCGTCACCGGTGAGCCGCGTCGCTCCGCGACCTGCCTCAACACGGCGAGGCCGCTTGGCGTAGAGAGGAATCCGGGGATGACGATGCACGACCCGCCGGTCGGTATGGGCTACGGCTGGAGCTGGCGCGTTCGCTGGCCGGGGGCCAGGCACGGGCACGGCGGGCGGCCGGCCTGGCCCGGTGCCCCGGTCCGCCCTTGCTCGCGGCGAAAGCTCGCCGCCATCGAGCGAGCCCTGATGGCGGACACGCCCGCGCTGTCTTCCAAGTTCGCCATGTTCAACCACCTCACCCGGGGAGAACCGCCGGTCGGAGTGGAACCGCTGCCGGTGCCGGCGCTGCGCCGGCCGCGCGCCGTGTACCTGGCGGTGCTGCTCGCCCTCGCGGCGGTCGTGACGCTGTGCCTGACGCTCAGCGCCCAGTTCCGCGCGGTGCGCCCCTGCCAGGCCGCCGCCGGCATGGCGACGAGCAGCAACGCGCCGACCCGCGGCGCCAGCTGCGACGCGTACGCTTATACCGGCAAGTAAGCGAGTAAGAGCGACAAGACGGGGGGACGGCGTGACGGCCGAAGACCTGGGCCACGAGGCCGCCGAGCTTGTCAGCCTCTCGCACGGGGAGGCGAAGTCGCTCAGCAAGCTGGCCGAGCTGGCCGTCCGGCAGGTTCCCGGGTGCGCGGCGGCGCACGCGACGATCTGGCGGGACGGCGAGCTGGCCGCGGTGGCGGCCAGCCATCCCGATCCCGCCGAGCTCGTCGACCTGGAAACCCCCGCCGTCCCGGGGCCGCTGCTCACCGCGGTGCGCGACGGCCGCCCGGTGAGCTGCCGCGACGCGCTCGACGAGGAACGGTGGCCGTGGTGGGCGGCCGAGGCACTGCGCCGTGGCCTGCGCAGCTCGGTCCACCTGGTCAGGAAGTCGTCGTCGACCGCGCTCGTCCTCGCGCTGTTCGGCGTGCGGCCGGGGGCGCTTGACGCGGACGGCGTGCCGATGGCGGAGATGCTCGCCAGGTTCGGCAGCACCGTATTCGCCAACAGCCAGGCCTACGGGCAGGCGCAGCGAACGGCGACCCAGCTGAAAGACTCGGTGGCCGCCCGCGCCGTCACCGACCAGGCGAAGGGCATCCTCATGCACGCCCTCGGCTGCGACGCCGACGCGGCGCTGCGGTACCTGCGGCGGGAGTCGCAGCGCCGGCACGTCAAGGTTACCGAGGTCGCGGCCGGCGTCATCGCCACCAACGCGCCCGGCGGCCGGGGCACGCCCGGTTCCTGAGCGGCGGCGAGGCCCCGTCAGCCGGGTCAGGAAGCGTAGCGCCGAGCCTGCTCCTGGCCCTCCGCTGCCTCCGGCCAGATCGGCCGCGCCGGGCGGCGCCTGAGGGCGCGGCGCGCGCGGATGCGCTCTTCCGGCGTGGTGCCACCCCAGATGCCGTGCATCTCGCCGTTCCGCAGCGCGAAGTCGAGACACTGCGGGCGCACCGCGCAGCCCGCGCAGATCCGCTGGGCCAGCGCGACCTGCTTGCTGTTGGCCGTGCCAGGAGCGATGGGGAAGAACAAGTCGGGGTCGGCGCTGAGGCAGGCGCCGTCCGCGCGCCAGCTGGCGGCGGCGTACTCGATCATCGGACGTCCTTATCGGAGAATCGGCGCGGAGCGGCGACGGGCATCGCCTGCCCGTCCGCTGCCCAGCGCGAGCCGGCCTACTCCGCCCGCCGCGCATAAACCTTCGCGGTTTGCGGAAGTGACTAGGGGTAGCGGAGCGGCTTGCTGGGCACGGGAACCCCGAAAGGGGGCGGCGTCATGCGACTGGATTTCCTTCGCGCCCTTTACGAGGACCCGCCGGGCGAGTTCGGCGGCCGGTACGTGTCCGTCTACCTGGACACGACGCCGACGACGGCGGAAGCGGGGACCGAGGTGGCGCTGCGCTGGCAGGACGCCCGCCGCCGGCTGGCGGCCGCGGGCGCCGACGACGCGACGCTGGACGCCGTCGACCGGGCGGCGACCGTGCTTGACCACGGGGTCCGGGGCCGGGTCATCTTCGCCCGCGGCGGGGCGACCTGGCTGGAGGGAGCGCTGCCGTGGCCGCCCCGGCGGGAGCTCGCGAACCTCGCTCCGCTGCCGCACGTCCTGCCGTGGCTGGCGCAGATCCCGCTGCAAGTGCCGCACGTGCGGGTCGCGGCGACCAGGGTCGGCGGCCACGTCGTCGCGGTGTCCGCCGTCGCGGCCGGGGAAGCGGTGGCGGAGACCACCATCGACGGCGCGTCCTGGCCGGTGCATAAGGTCTCCGCCGGCGGCTGGTCCGAGCAGCGGCTGCAGCGCTCGGCCGAGGAGACCTGGGCCGCCACCGCCAAGCGCATCGCCGCGGTCACCGTCGCCGAGGCCGGGCGCGTGCGCGCCGAGTTCGTGATGGTCGGCGGTGACGTGCGGGAACGGTCGATGGTACTCGACCTGCTCCCTTCGACGCTCCGCGAGTCGGCCGTGACCATGGACCGGGAGGTCGACGCGGACGACCCCGAGTTCGAGGCGCGAGCGGAGGCGGAGGAGCGGCGGCGGGCCGCCCTCAGCGGCCGCGCGCTCCTCGACGACCTGGCGGTCCGGCTGGGCGGCGGCGGCGCGGACGAACACCGCGCGGTCACCGGCCTGGCGGGCACGCTCACCGCGCTGCGCGAGGGCCTGGCGTCGGACGTCCTGCTGGTGGGCGAGCCGTCGTGGGTACCGGAAGCGGTCTGGATCGGTCCCGGCCTGACCGACGCCGCCACCGAGCGGGCCGCGCTGGTCGAGCGCGGCGTGGCCGACCCGCTCCAGGGCCGGACGGACGCGGCGCTGGTCCGGGCCGCGGCCGGCACCGGCGCGGAACTGCACTTCATCCCGGCCGGCGTCGCCGACGCCGCCGACACGCCTCTGGTCACGGACGGCGTCGCCGCGCTGCTGCGCGCGCCGGCCAGCGCCCTGTGAAACGCCGCCCTGTTAGCGGCGCGCCGTTTGTCGTCGTGGCACCCGGGTAGGCGCGCCGAAACCAGAAAACGGCAGGGACGTAAATGTGACGGAGGTCACATGCGATTTAGTTTAGGTCTCCCTGTGCGGGCACAACTGCCTCCGTCCGGCATTCCGCACCCCGCACGGAGATGACCATGACGAAGGCAACGTCCCTTGCCCCGGCCCCGGCCCCCACCCTTGGCTGCCGCGCCGAGCTTGACCGGCTTTCCGACGACGAACTGCTCGTCCGCTTCCGGGCGCTGCCGCGTGACAGCCACGAGCGGTCGGCGGCCTGCGAGCTGCTGGTGGCGCGCTACGAGCGGCTGGTCCGCTCCTGCGTCAGGCAGTACCGGGGCAGCCCCGAGCCCGTCGAGGACCTGATGCAGGTGGGCTACGTCGGCCTGCTGAAGGCGATCAACAACTTCGACCCGTCGTTCGGCAGCAGCCTGTCCGCGTACGCGGCGCCCTGCATCAGCGGCGAGATCAAGCGGCACTTCCGCGACAAGCGGTGGCAGGTGCACGTCCGCCGCTCCGCCCAGGAACTGCTGCTCGAGCTGCGCAAGGCGACCGAGCAGCTCACCCACACCCTGGGCCGGAACCCCACCGACGACGAGCTCGCGGAGCGGATCGGCTGCAGCGCGGAGGACCTGCTCGAGGCCAGGCAGGCGGACCTGGTGTTCAGCTCCTACTCGCTCGACGCGCCGCTGTCCGACCGCGACGACCCGGCGCAGCTCAGCGACGTCCTCGGCGACGAGGACGCCGAGATGGAGCACGCCATCGACATGGAGGCCGTGTCCACTCACTGGGACGAGCTTCCCGAGCGTGAGCAGCGCATCCTGGTCATGCGCTTCTACGGGAACCTGACCCAGGCCGAGATCGGCGCCCGCCTGGGCATCTCCCAGATGCACGTGTCCCGGCTGCTCGCCCGGGCGCTCGGGCACCTGCGCAGCCGCCTTCTCGACACCCCCGACGCCCCCGACGCCCTCGTGACCTCTTCCTAGCCCGACGCCAGGCCGGGCCCCCGAGCCCGGACCGGCGCGGGCAGGAGCGCGCGACGCCCCCGCACGGCGGCGATCCGGCCGCCTGGAAAGGACAATCGATGAAGATCGGATCAAGCCTGGCGCTCATTTGCATCGGCGCGATACTGGCCTTCGCCGTCACGGCTAACACCTCGGTGTTCAACCTGCACACCGCCGGCTGGGTCCTCATGCTGATCGGCGTGATCGGCCTGGTGCTCCCCGGCCGCACCGCCGGCTGGCTCGGCAGGCGGGTGCTCGTGCGCAGGACCTACCCGGGCCGCCGGGTCGAGCGCGTCCCGGTCCAGTCGTACGTCGCGAGCACCCCCGGCGACCCGGTGGCCAGGCCGGGGCTGCCGTCCCGGCCCACCCTGCTGGACCAGGAAGACGACCTGATCGAGGAGGCCCGGCCCGGCTACGACGTGGTTCAGGAGACCGAGTCCGCCGGCTATCGGTCGCCGGACGGCCAGGCCAGGGCCGCCGGCCCCCGTCCCGGCGTGAAGTCCACCGTCACCGAGGTGGTCGAGGACCTGTACGAGGAGCCCTAGGCGCGGGTGCCGCGGGCGGGCCGCTCAGCCCACCCGCACCGCGAGGATCGTGACGTCGTCCTTGAGCTCGCCCGCGGAGAACGTGGTGACGAGCTCCTGGACGGCGCGCACGATCTCGCCGGCCGACCGTCCCGCGACCGCGGCGAGCGCGTCGGCCAGCTGGTCCTCGAAGAACGCCAGGTCGGCGCTGCGCGCCTCGGTCACCCCGTCGGTGTAGAAGAAGAGGACGTCGCCCTGGTGGAGCTCGAGCTCGAGCCGGCCGGGCTGGGTGTCGCTGAACAGCCCGAGCGGCAGCCCGTCGCCCTCCAGGATCTCCACCCGCCCGTCGGCCCGTACGACCGCGGGCCCCACGTGCCCGCACGAGCCGAGCCGCACGTGCACGCCGCCTTCCCGCTGGCGGAGGAACGCGAGCGACGCCGTGACGAAGCGGTCGTCGTAATCCTCGGCGACCAGCACCTCGTTCGCGGCGGCGAGCACGTCGGCGGGGGCGTCGTGCACGGTCGCGAGGGCACGGATCGCGTGCCGCGCCGCGGCGGTCATCGCGGCGGCGTCCTGGCCCTTGCCGCAGACGTCACCCACCGCGATGCCCCAGCCGTCGCCGGCCTTGAACACGTCGTAGAAGTCGCCGCTGATCTCCTGGAACTGCGTGGCGCCGATGTAGGCGGCGGCGAACTCGAGGCCGGCCACGGACGGCAGCCGGGCGGGCAGCAGGCTGGCCTGCAGCGCCTCGGCGACCTGGGAGCGCTGGCGGAACACCCGGTCGACCCGGATGGCGATGGCCAGGTGCCTGCCGAGCTCCTCCGCGAGGCCGAGGTCGGCGACGCCGAACGGCCCCTTGTCGGCGAGCCGGGTCAGCGTCAGCGTCCCGTAGCCGGTCGTCCCGTCGGAGATCGGCACGCAGATCAGCGAGGTCGCGCCAAGCAGCATGCCGAGCGGGGTGCCGTCGGGCCCGTGCCCGAGCGCGGCGGGGTCGTCCGGGTGCGCCAGCAGCACCGACTTGCCCGCCGAGTGCACCAGCGCCGGCAGCGACTCCTGGTCGGGATCGACGCCGCGCACCACCCGGGCCAGCTGGTCCGCATGGGCGGCGCGGGGCCGGCCGCGAACTGGCGCAGCAGCCGGCCGCCGCGGTCGATGTCGATGAGCACCCAGTCCGCGATCTCCCCGGCGAGCAGCCGCGCGCACCGCTGCAGCGTGACGGCCTCGCTGAACGTGCTGTTGTCAAGCAGCACCCTGGTCACCGCGGTCACCGCGTCGAGCCGCCGCGTCATGGCGGCGATCGCGGGGTCGCCCTTCGCCTTCGCGGCCGGGCGCTTCGCCGGCTTGTCGTCCCGCTGCGGTTCCCCCGCGACGGCCGGGACGGCCGTGCGCGTGGCGGTGACGATCCGCACCGACGGGTCACCGGGCAGGTCGGCCGCGGCGGCCGTCAGCATGACGTCCACCGGGCCGTCCCGACTGAGCAGCCGGCAGCCGGCCGTGCGCTGCCTGCCGGTCCGGGCGACCGCGGCGAGCTGCGTCTGCACGGTCGCGCGGAAGGGCAGGTCCACGAACGCGGTCAGCGGCTTGCCCGTCGCGTACCCGGTCGGGGACCCCAGCAGCGCCGCCGCCTCGTTGTTGGCCCGTCTGATCGTCCCGTCCTGCTCAAGCAGGAACAGCGGCACCGGGGCCTGCTGGAAGACCGCGTGTAGCAGTCGGCGCTCCGCCCGGACCGACTCGGGGAGCGCCTCGGCCGGCGAGCTGTCGGCGGCGGCGACCGCCTGCGCGGCCGCGCCAAGCGCCTCGATCGCGGCGTCGAGCTCGGTAAGCGCCGCGTCGATCAGCGTGCGCGGGTCGGCACCCGGCAGGCTGGCCGCCTGGCGAAGCGCGTCCCGCCGCGCCGCGATCTCAGCCGCCGGCTGATCCGGCCATCCGCCTCGCGGCATGTTCCCGCCATCCTGCGTCGTGCTTTTGGTCATAGGCACCCTATGTCACGTTCAGGGCCACGCGTATGGGTAGCCGCGCACCGCGCAGAACCCCAATCGGGGAGCGCCCGTCTTGGCCCTGATCCTGCTAGTGCTGATCCTAGCGATCCTGTTCGGTGGGCCGGGCTTCATCCGGCCGCCCGCTGGCGGGTAACCGAGCCGAAATCCCGCGGCGGGAGCACTCGCCGTAAACTCGGCGAATGACCGTCGACCAGGACCGCAGATGACTGCCCCCGCCGACTGGCAGGGGTTCGCGGAGATGTCCGGCGGCGCGAGCGGCGCCCTGACCGGCCTGCTGTTCGTCGCCGTGTCGCTGAACGCCAGCGGGATCGCCCACCACCAGGGCCTGCGCCGGAGCGCGGTCCAGACCCTGGTGCTGTTCATCGCCCCGCTGGTCATGGCGGCGGCCCTGCTGACCCCTGACCAGGCCGACTGGGCGCTCGGCGCCGAGCTGATCGCCATCGGCCTGATCGCTAGCTGGGTACTGCTCGGCATCCGCCGCGCGCAGCAGAGCCTGACCGACGACGACAAGCAGCTTGTCGCCATCTTCAACCGGCGCGGGCCCAACGTCATGGTGATGCTGCTCTTCGTGGCCGGCGGCATCATGCTGGCCTGCGGCGAGCCCGACGGCCTCTACCTGCTGCTGCCCGCCTCCGTGGTGGCCCAGCTGAGCGGCGTGCTGAACGCGTGGCACTTCCTGCTCCCGCCCAGCTCTCAGTGAGCCCGCCGTCCGTGGCGAGGGGGGGCAGGTCGGCGGGCACTTCGCCGACATGAATTCGATCCGGCCCAGCTTTGCGGCACTGAAACAGAAGCGGCCATCAACGCGCAGTAGCGAACATGACGACTTGCTAGGCGTTACCTCTGTAGATGCGGACGAAGCGGTCGCCATCCGGCTGTCGGCGGATATACTCGGCACCTGTTCGCTTCCTCCACTATCGTACGCACGCAAAGTGGGCCCTGTTTTGGCGATTATGCAGCCTTTCCGTAAAACGACAAGCATTCGCGCCCTCGCCATTGTGGTGATAGCGGGCATCGTCATGCTCTCGGCGGCATGCAGTGGTGGCGGCAGCGCGAAGCAGATGACCGGCCCGTACAACTCGACCGGGTCGACCGGTCGGGCGGCTCGGACGGGTCTTCTGCCGACGCTGCCGGGCTGGGTTTCTATGACGGCAACTCGAGCCCGACCGGCATTAAGGCCGCCGCCACCTGGCTCGGTTCCGCTAGCTCGGTCAAGTACGCCATGGACTTCATAGACGCCACGAACTGGGCGCATATCAGCGACCCGTGGCAGCTTTCGAACTGGAAGAACAGTCCGTTCGAGATGGTCTGGGGCGTCCCCATGCTGCCGTGCGGCGGCCCGTCAACGCAGTGCCAGACGAACGTGTCGGACTATAACCTGGTCGCGAACGGCGGCGCTGACGGCTACTACAAGACCCTGGCGAAGAACCTGGTGTCCGGTGGCTTCGGCACTTCCTACATCCGGATCGGCTGGGAATTCAACGGCAGCTCGATGGGGTGGAGCATCTGTAACCAGGACACCGGGGACGCGCCGACGAGCTGGCTGAACGATTTCGTTCCGGCTTTCCGCAACATCGTGACCAGCATGCGCAGCGTCAGCGGCGCGAACTTCAAGTTCATCTGGAACCCGATCGACACCAGCAGCTCCAGCTGCCCGGGCGTCCACATGGAAAATCTCTACCCGGGCGACAGCTACGTGGACGCGGTGGCCCTGGACGTGTACGACGGGATCGGCACGAAGATCAGCAGTGACGCCACGCGCTGGACGGACCTGCTGAACGGTACCGGTGCGGGCGGCTACGTCGCGGTGTCGCCTAATGCCATAAACGGGCAGAGTTTTAACGGCCAAGGCTACGGGCTGAAATGGCTCGCCGCGTTCGGCAAGGAACACAATAAAGAAATCAGCGTGCCGGAGTGGGGACTCATGACCCCCAGCACGAACGCCGGCGGAGGCGACGATGCCTACTTCGTCACCCAGATGGCGAGCTGGATCAAAGCCAATGTCACCGGCCCGCAGCTTTTCTGGAATTCCGGCGACGGAACCATGCCGTTGAACATCCCGAATGAGTCGAACGGCGGTACCCCGGCCGCGACCGCGGCCTTCAAGGCGGCATTCGGCAGCTGACACAAGGCGATCTCCGTTCGCGCCGAGAGCCCGGCCCCGTCGTGGGGCCGGGCTCTCGGCGTAGCGTCAGAGAACCCGGGCGCCCTCATTCCTTGGACAGCCAGCGCTCCATGCAGGCGAGCAGTTCCTCGGTGTCGACTGGCTTGGTGACGTAGTCGTTCGCGCCGGCGGCGAGGCTCTTCTCGCGGTCGCCCGGCATGGCGCGCGCGGTGACCGCGATGATGGGCAGCCGCCCGAACTCCGGCATCTGCCGGATGGCGGTCATCGTGGCGTAGCCGTCCATCCCCGGCATCATGACGTCCATCAGGATCAGGTCGGTGTCCGGGGCGGCGCGGAGCGCCGCGATGCCCCGGCGGCCGTCGCTCGCTTGCGTTACCCGCAGGTCGTGGAGTTCCAGCGTGCTCGAGATCGCGAATACGTTGCGGGCGTCGTCGTCGATGACGAGCACGTGCTTGCCGCGCAGGTCCGGGTGGTCCGCCGGCGGGGCCACGCGATGAGCGGGCGCCGAGGGGACGGCGACGGGCTCCGCCGCGTCATGGGCGAGCGCGGGCACCTGGCCCGGCTGCGCGGCGGACAGGTACAGCGTGATCCGCTCGCGGAGGTCATCGAGCGACGGGAGCAGCTCGAGCGCGGGGTAACCGTAGCGCAGCGCCACGAGGCGGTCCCGCATGTCGGTGCCCGGCTCGCCGGGCACGTGCGCGAGGGCGGGGATCTCGCGCAGCTCAGGCTTCTCCTGGACCTGGTCGAGGAACTCGAGGGCGGTCGGCATGCCGAGGTCGACGACCACGCACCGGAACGGCTCGGTGGCGAGCATGGCGGTCCCCTGGCCGGGGCTCGTAGCCGTGGTGACGCCCGCGGCGGCGCTCAGCTGCGCGAGGTCGGAGACCGCGCTGTGCGCGAGCAGCGTCAGCAGCCCGCCGCTCGTGGACTCGAACACCAGGACCCGCCTGTCCCGGCCGCTCTCCGCGGCGCGGTCGGCCAAGCCGTCGGCCGGCGCGCTGGCCAGGCCGACGGAAGCCGGGGCGGCGGGCGTGCCCGCCCGCCCGGTAGCCGTCGCCCCCTCGATGGCCCGGCTGGTCACGGCGTCCGGCAGCGCGAACGCGTTTTCCAGCCGGGAGAGTGACGGCGGGTTGTCCGGCAGCGCGGCCGGCACCGACAGGGTGAACGTGCTGCCGTGTCCCAGGTCGCTCGTGGCGCTGATCGTGCCGCCGAGCAGCGCGCTGACCTCGCTCGCGATGGACAGCCCGAGCCCGGTGCCGCTGTAGCGGCGGCTGAGCGTCCCGTCGCCCTGCTGGAACGCCCCGAAGATCACCGCGAGGTTCTCCGGCGCGATGCCGATCCCCGTGTCGGTCACGGAGAACACCGCGACCGGCTCGTCCCCCGGGCCGCCCGGCCGTCCGCCCGTGCCCGTGCCCTCGACGCTGGTGGCGGCCACCTGGAGCTTCACCCGGCCCCGCTCGGTGAACTTGACCGCGTTGGAGAGCAGGTTCCCGAGCACCTGGCGCAGCCGCTGCCGGTCGGTGACCAGCTCGGACGGCGCGGATCCCGCGACGGAGACCTCGAAGTCGAGGCCCTTCTCCGCGGTCAGCGGCCGGAACGTGGCCTGGATGTCATCGATCAGCGCGGCGAGCGTGAACCGCTCCGCGCGCATGTCCATCCGGCCCGCCTCCACCTTCGACAGGTCGAGGATGTCGTTGATGAGCTGCAGCAGGTCGGAGCCCGCCGAGTGAATGACGTTGGCGTACTCGACCTGCTTGGCGGTGAGGTTCCGCCCCGGGTTCTGCGCGAGCAGCCGGGCGAGGATCAGCAGGCTGTTCAGCGGGGTACGCAGCTCGTGGGACATGTTCGCGAGGAACTGCGACTTGTACTGCGAGGCGAGCGCGAGCTGCCTGGCCCGTGCCTCGATCTCCTCCCTGGCCTGCTCGATCTCCTCGTTCTTGGCCTCGATGTCCTGCTTCTGCGTGGCGAGCAGCGCCGCCTTGTCCTCCAGGTCGAGGTTGGACCGCTGCAGCTCTTCCGAGCGCGCCTGGAGCTCCGAGGAGCGGGCCTGCAGCTCCGCCGTCAGTCGCTGCGACTCCTCGAGCAGCGCGTCGGTGCGGGAGTTCGCGATGATCGCGTTGACGCTGATCCCGAGCGTCTCCGCGAGCTGCTCGAGGAAGGCGATCTGGATCGGCGTGAACCGGCTGAAGGACGCGAGCTCCACGACCCCGAGCACCTGGTCCTCGAACATGATCGGCATGATGGCCAGGTTGGACGGCGACGCCTCGCCGAGGCCCGAGGAGATCTTGATGTAGCCGTGCGGGACATCGTCCACCACGATCGGGCGCTTGCTCTTGGCCACCTGGCCGATGAGCGACTGGCCGATCCGGTACTGGATCGGCGCGCCCTTGTCGGCGCGCAGCCCGTAGCCGGCGATCAGCCGCAGCCGCCGCTCCCCGGCCGAGTCCTCGGTCAGGAAGAACGTTCCGTGCTGCGCCCCGAGCAGCGGCGCGAGCTCCTCCATGATCAGCTCGGCGACGACCTCGAGGTCGCGGTGCCCCTGAAGCATCGACCCGATGCTGGCCAGGTTGGTCTTCAGCCAGTCCTGCTCCTGCGAGGCCTCCGTGGTCTCCCGCAGCGACCGCACCATCGCGTTGATGCTGTCCTTGAGCTCGGCGACCTCGCCCTCGGCCTCGACCGAGATCGTCTGGGTCATGTCGCCCGCCGCGACCGCGCTCGTCACCTCGGAGATGGCCCGTACCTGGCGGGTCAGGGTGCCGGACAGCTCGTTGACGTTCTCCGTGAGCCGCTTCCAGGTCCCGGACACGCCCTCGACCTCGGCCTGCCCGCCGAGCTTGCCTTCCCGGCCGACCTCACGGGCGACCCTGGTGACCTCGGCGGCGAATGCTGACAGCTGGTCGACCATCGTGTTGATCGTGGTCTTCAGCTCGAGGATCTCGCCGCGGGCGTCGACGTCGATCTTCTTGGTCAGGTCACCCTGCGCCACGGCGGTGGTGACCTGGGCGATGTTCCGCACCTGGCCGGTCAGGTTGTTGGCCATCGAGTTGACGTTGTCGGTCAGGTCCTTCCAGGTTCCCGACACCCCGTGCACGGTCGCCTGGCCGCCGAGGTTGCCTTGGGTGCCGACCTCACGGGCGACCCTGGTCACCTCGTCCGCGAACGCCGACAGCTGGTCGACCATCGTGTTCAGCGTCGTCTTCAGCTCGAGGATCTCGCCGCGGGCGTCCACGTCGATCTTCTGCGTGAGGTCGCCCTTGGCGACCGCGGTGGCGACCTGGGCGATGCTGCGCACCTGCCAGGTCAGGTTGCCCGCCATCGCGTTGACCGACTCGGTCAGGTCCTGCCAGGTCCCGGAGACGCCAGGGACGTTCGCCTGCCCGCCGAGCTTCCCGTCGCTGCCGACCTCGCGGGCGACCCGGGTCACCTCGGAGGTGAACTGGTCAAGCTGATCGACCATGCGGTTGAACACGGCCGCGATCTCGTCGACGAGGGGGTCACCGGTAAGCGCGAGACGCGTGCTGAAGTCGCCGCCGCGCACCGCGGTCAGCCCCGCGAGCAACTGCTCAAGCGCTGCCCGGTCGAGGCGTGGCCGCTCCTCGTCAACGTCTGCCATCGACTCTCCCGTTCCTGGACCGCTGTGGACGAACACGCATCGACTGACCGTTATACAATAGTCGCATTCTGGCGCGGCCAGGTGGCTGAATTGCGGATATAATCCGGCGCCGATGTCGGCTCCGGCCTGCGCGCCCAATTGCCGGTGAATCATACGAAAGGACCGAGTCTGCCGCGACCCTCCGCTCTCCCGCCGACCCGATGCTAGAGTTTCGAAAAGGCGCAGCGCATTAGGGCGGGACGATCGCATTCGGACATGCGTCCCACGGTAACGCGGGACCCCGGGTGAACGCCAAGAGCGGTCACCCGTAACGGAGGCGATGCTTGTGGCACACGGCGAGGACGTGCCGAGGCTGTCCGTGGTCGTCGAGCGCCAGCGGCGGGAGCTCGCCCGCGCCCGGGCCGACCGCGATACGGCGGCGGTCGTCGCGATGGCCAGGGGCGTGCTGATGGAACGGCACGGCTGGTCATCGTCGGAAAGCGCCCGCCAGCTCGCCGCCATGGCCGCCGCCGCGGGACTACCGGAACCCGAGATGGCCGCCGCCGTCCTCGCCCAGGAGCCGCCGCCGGATTCCCGGCCGCCGGACGCGCCGGGACCTGGGCCGGAGAAGGCGCTCGGGTCGGCCGATGACCTGGTGGCCATCGCGGCGGCCGAGCGGGCGAAGGACGGCTCCGAGCTCGTCGCCGCCCTCACCGAGCAGCTGCGCTCCCGGCTGGGCGTGGCCGCGGTCGCGGTATGGCTGCTCGACGCCGACGGCGCGCTCGAGCTGTTCGGCCAGGACGGGCTCGGCGGCACCGAGTCCAGTCGCTGGCGGCGGCTGCCGCCGCAGTTCGACTGCCTGGAGCAGCAGGTCGTCGCCGACGGCCACGACCAGTGGTGGCCGGCCGGGCCGCCGGCCGGCGACCAGGTGCCGGCCGCCGCGCCGTGGGGGAGAGACGCGGCCCGCGCGGTGCTCGGCCTGCGCGACCGCGCTGGCACCCTGCTCGGCGTGGTCGAGACCTGGTGGCCGGTCCCGCTGGACGCATTCGACGTCACCACGCGGGGCTGGGCGTCGGCCGCCGTCGCCGGGTTCGCCGACGTGCTCGCCCTGCGCCTGGCCTACGGCCCCGTGGGATCGACGGCGCCGTCCCTGCCGATCTTCCGCGCGCTCGACCAGATCACCGAGTCCGCGCTCGTCGTCAGGCCGCTGCGGGACGCCGCGGGCGCCGTGACCGATTTCCGCATCGTCCACCTGAGCCCGCGGTACATCGACCCGGGCGGACGCGACCCCGCCGAGCTGGCCCGGCTGACGTTGCTTGAGGCCTACCCCGCGTCGGCTTCCGGCGACAGCCTGTTCGCCATGGCCGAGCGGGTCCTGGCCAGCGGCCGGGCCGAGCACCTGACGGGAGCCGCCGCAACCGCCCTGACCGGCGACGTGGACCCGGTCCAGGTCACCGAGGTCCACGCGGCACCGTTCTTCGCCGGCGTGATCTTCGCCTGGCGGCCGGTCGGCGAGACCGAGGAGCGCGCCGACCTGCTCGGCCACGCGCAGCGCCTCGGGCGCATCGGCGCCTGGGAGGAGAGCCTGGTCACCGGCGACGTCCGGTGGACCGAGTCGGCATTCACCGTCTTCGGCCTCGACCCGCTGCACGCGCTCCCGATCCCGACCACCAGCCTGCACAGCTTCGTGATCGCGGCGGACCGGGCGCCGGTCCGGCGGTTCCGCCAGTCGCTGCTGCACCGGCGCGAGCCCACGGTGGCGGTATTCCGCATCGTCCGCCAAGGCGACACCGCGATCAGGCAGATCCGCATCTTCGCCGAGCCGGTGCTGGCCGGCGACGAGGTGGTGGCGCTGCGCGGCGCGTTCCAGGACGTCTCGTCGCACTACCACACCCAGGTCGCCCTCGCCGCGACCCAGGACCAGCTGGCCGACAGCGAGCAGCGGGCCGCGCAGGAGCAGCAGCTCGCGCTCCGCCTGCAGCGCGCCATCATGCCGGAGGACGAGCCGCCGGTGGAGGCGGCCGGGGTGGAGGTGGCCGTCCGCTACCGGCCGGCCGAGCAGGGGCGCCTGGTGGCGGGGGACTGGTACGACGCGCTGCTGCTCCCGGACAAGCGGCTGCTGCTCGTGGTCGGCGACATCACCGGCCACGGCATCGACGCGGTGACCGGGATGATCGCCGCGCGCAACGCGCTGCGCGGCCTCGCCGCGACCGGCGCGGGCCCCGGCGAGCTGCTCAGGCACCTCAACTACGCGGCCTGCCACCTGACCGAGGGCATCGCGGGCACCGTCGTCTGCGGCCGCTACGACCCGGAGACCCGCGTGCTGCACTGGGCGCGGGCCGGGCACCTGCCACCGGTCCTGGTGCGCGACGGCGCGGCGGAGATGCTCCCGCTGCCCGGCGGCGTCCTGCTCGGGCTCGACCCGGACGCCGAGTACGAGGAAGCCGAGCTGCCGATGCGCAGCGGCGACACCCTGCTGCTGTTCACCGACGGGCTGATCGAGCGGCGGGCCGACTCGATCAGCGACGCGCTGCGCGAGTTCACCGCCGCGGCCGTACCGGCCGGCCCTGACGTCTCGGCCCACGCGGACCGGATACTCAACCACGCCGCGTCCGACACCGGCGACGACGCCTGCCTGGTCGCGGTCAGGATCCTCTGACGGTCCCTCCCTGGCGCATGGTCTCGGCCCGGCCGGGTAGCGGCGGCGGGACCAGGCGACACGGGAGGCTTCCACATGACGAGCGACATGGCAGTCACGGGCACGGGTGAGGGCCGGCGCTTCCGCGAGCTGGAACGCGACCTCGCGGAAGCCGTGGACGGCGAGGTGCGGTTCGACGCCGGCACGCGCGCCGCCTACTCCACCGACGCCTCGAATTTCCGCCAGGTCCCGATCGGCGTCGTGCTGCCCCGCACGGTCGAGGCCGCGGCCCGCGCCGTCGCGGTCTGCCGCGTCCCACGACGTTCCGCGTGCTGTCCAGGGGCGGCGGGACCAGCCTGGCGGGCCAGTGCACCAACACGGCGGTCGTCATCGACTGGTCGAAGTACTGCCACCGCGTCTCGGACATCGACGCCAGCGCGCGGACCTGCGTCGTGGAGCCGGGGATCGTGCTCGACGTGCTCAACAACGACCACCTCAAGCCCTATAGACCTGCGCTTCGGCCCCGAGCCTGCCACCCACATGAACTGCACGCTCGGCGGGATGATCGGCAACAATTCCTGCGGGGCGACCGCGCAGCGCACCGGCAAGGTCGTCGACAACATCGCGGCCCTGGAGGTGCTGCTGTACGACGGCACCCGCTTCTGGTGCGGGCCGACTAGCGACGAGGAGTACGCGACGATCGAGCGCCGCGGCGACCAGCAGGCGCGAGATCTACCGGCGGCTGCGCCAGCTTCGCGATGGTCACGCAAGACCAGATAACGGCGAACGTACCCGGATATCCCGCGCCGGGTGTCCGGCTACAACCTGGACTCGCTGCTCCCCGAGCACGGCTTCGACGTCGCCGGCCTCCTCGTAGGCAGCGAGTCCACGCTGGTCACCGTGCTCCGGGCCAAGCTCAAGCTCGTTCCCGGTGCTGCCCGAGAGGTCGCTGGTCGTCCTCGGCTACCCGAGCGTCGACCGCGCCGCGGACGCCGTCCCGCGTATCCTGGAGCAGCGGGCCAAGCCGATCGCGCTTGAGGGCCTGGACCACCGGCTCATCGCACGACGAGCAGATCAAGCACATGAATCCCGCAGGCCCTCAGCCGAGCTTCCGCAAGGGCACCGCGTTCCTCATGGTCCAGTTCGGCGGCGACAGCCGTGACGAGGTGGACCGGGCCGCCCAGGGAATGCTCGACGCGCTGCACGAGACCGAGCACGAACCGGACGTGGAGTTCTTCGACGATCCCGGCCCGCGAGGACGAGCTCTGGGCGGTCCGCGAGGCCGGCCTTGGCGCGACCGCGCACGTGCCCGGCCACCGCGACACCTGGGAAGGCTGGGAAGACTCGGCCGTCCACCCGGACCGGCTCGGCGACTACCTCCGGGGACCTGCAGAAGCTGTACGACGAGTTCGGCTACAGCGACGAGACGGGCCCTAGCCTTTACGGCCACTTCGGCCAGGGCTGCGTGCACACCCGCATCCCGTTCGACCTCTACAGCACCGAAGGCGTCCGCAGGTACCGGCGAATTCATGGAGCGCGCCGCCGGCCTGGTCGTCCGGCACGGCGGCTCGCTGTCCGGGGAGCACGGCGACGGCCAGTCCCGCGGCGAGCTGCTCACCCTCATGTTCGGCGACGACCTGGTTAAGGCGTTCCAGGAGCTGAAGCGACCTCTTCGACCCGGGCAACAAGATGAACCCGGGCAAGGTCGTGCACGCCCGGCCGGCCTCGACGAGCATCTCAAGCTCGGCGGCGACTGGGCGCCGGCCACGCCGCAGGACCTCTTCTTCCGCTTTCCGCACGACGGCGGCTCCTTCGCGCAGGCCGCCAACCGCTGCGTGGGCGTGGGCAAGTGCCGCCACCATGACAACCAGGGCGGCGCCGTCATGTGCCCGTCCTACCAGGTCACCATGGAAGAGGAGCACTCCACCCGGGGCCGGGCGCGGCTGCTGTTCGAGATGCTCAACGGCCACGGCGACTCGCCGGTCGGCCGACGGCTGGCGCAGCGGCGCGGTCGCGCGACGCGCTCGACCTGTGCCTGGCCTGCAAGGGCTGCAAGGCCGACTGCCCGGCCAACGTGGACATGGCCACCTACAAGGCCGAGTTCCTCGCCCATCACTGGCAGGGCCGCCCAGTGGCGCCGCCCGCGCTCCGACCTCACCGCTCGGCTGGCTGCCGGTCACCGCCCGCGCCGTCGCGCGCCTGCGGCTCGCCGGGCCTGATCAACACGGTCACGCCACACCCCGCTGCTGCACCAGGCCGGCCATCAAGCTCGGCGGCCTCGAGGCACCGCGAGATCCCGCTGTTCGCCAGCCGAGACCCTCCAGCAGTGGTTCAAGACCGCACAGCCCCGCGAGACCGACGGCCACCGGGGCACCGTCGTGCTGTGGCCCGACACGTTCACGAACTACTTCCACCCGCACGTCGGCCAGGCCGCCGTCGAGGTACTCGAAGCGCCGGCTGGCGGGTCGAGCTGCCCAGCCAGCCCCTGTGCTGCGGCCTGACCTGGATCTCCACGGGTCAGCTCGCCACGGGCAAGAAGATACTCAAGAGAGACCGTGGAAACCCTAGCGCCGCACGTCCGGAACGGCGGCTACGTCGTCGGGCCTCGAGCCGAGCTGCACGAGCGTCTTCCGGGGCGACGCCGCCGAGCTGTTCCCCGACGACCAGGACGTGCGCGCGGCTCAGCGACCACACGCAAGACCCTCGCCGAGCTGCTCACCGAGCACACCCCCGGCTACCAGCCGCCGCCGCTCATCCGGCCGGAAGGTTCTCGCGCAGGTGCACTGCCACCAGCACGCGGTGCTCAAGTGGGACGCCGACAGCCAGCCTGCTGCAAGCGGCGGGCGCCGAGGCCGAGCACCTGGAGACCGGCTGCTGCGGCCTGGCCGGCAACTTCGGCTTCCAGGCCGGCCACGGCCCAGGTCAGCCGGGCGATCGCCGAGCGCGCGCTGCTACCGAAGCTGCGCGCGGCCAACCGCGGCCGCGGTGATCCTGGCCGACGGCTTCAGCTGCCGCACCCAGATCCACGAGCTCGACAGCGGCGGCCGCGAGGCCATGCACCTCGCGGAGTTCCTGGCCAGCGCGGGCAACCTGGGCTACGACCGCCCGGAGGGAGCCACGGCACCCCGGCAGGCCCCGCCGCGCGGCCCGGCGAAGGCCGCCGTCCTGGCGGCGACGGCGGCGGCCGCGACCGCCGCGGCCACGGCGGCGGCCGTCCTCGGCAGGCGGCTCGCCCGGCGCCGTTGACTGGCGGGGCCGCTGACCTGACCTGGTTACTGACTGACGACCGGGTTGCTGACTAGCCGACTGTCCCGAGCCGCACGTCCCGCGACAGCGTCACCGCGCACTCGAGCACCCCGGCGTGCACGAACGCCTGCGGCAGGTTGCCCCGCAGCTGCCGCTGGTGCACGTCGTACTCCTCGGTGTACAGCGCGGCCGGGCCGCAGGCGCTCCGGTTGCGCTCGAACCAGTGCGCCGCCGCCACCGGGTCGCCGCCCGCGTGCGCCGCGAGCGCCATCCAGAGCCCGCAGAGCAGGAACGCGCCCTCGGCCAGGTGCAGCGGCCGGTCGTCATGCCGGTACCGGTACACGAACCCGTCGCTGCCGAGTTCCGCCCGCACCGCGTCGATGGTGGCGAGCGCTCGCGGGTCGGACCGCGGCAGCGCGCCCTTGATCAGCGGCAGCAGCAGGGCGGCGTCCACCCGCGGGTCATCCGGCGCCCGCTGCAGCCGGCCGGACGGGTGCACGCAGTCGCCGAGGCTCGCCGTGATCGCGTCGGCCAGCGACGACCAGCGCGCCGCGATCCGGTGCCCGTGCCCGCCGGCCGGCCCGGTCCCCGCCGCGGCGGCGACCGCCCGCAGCCCGGCCACGCAGGCGAGCCGGGAGTGCGCCCAGCGCCGGTTGTCGAGCTCCCAGATGCCGGCGTCCGGCTCCCGCCAGCGCTTCTCGATGGCGCCGGCGGCGACCTCCGCCGCCTGCCAGTCGTCCTCGGCGAGCATGTCGTGGCCCGCCGCGGCGGCGAGCAGGGACAGCGACTCGCCGAACGCGTCGAGCTGGAACTGCCCGCGCACCCAGTTACCGCTCCTGGCCGTGCCGCCGGGGAACCCGCGCAGCCGCAGCGGCCGCTCGGCGGGGATGGCCGACCCGCTCACCGTGTACCCGGGCATCAGGTCAGGCCCGTCCGCCAGCAGCCGCTCGGTCACGAACCGGACCGCGCCGGCCAGCAGCGGGTCCGGCCCGTGGGCGGCGACCGCGAGCCCGGCGTAGCACTGGTCCCTGATCCACGCGTACCGGTAGTCGTAGTTCCGCCCGCCCTCCAGCCGCTCGGGCAGCGACGTGGTGGCCGCCGCGACCATCGCGCCGCTCGCCGAGGTCAGCCCGCGCAGCACGGCGTAGGCGTGCCGCGCGTCGGCCACCGCGACCAGGTCATCGCAATGCGGGACGACCTGGGACCAGGCCTCCTCCGTGGCCGTCCACAGCTTGTCCGGTTCCGGCGGCTCCGCGCCAAGGTCAAGGTCACTCAGCTCCAGAACGAATGCGTGCTTCTCGCCCGCCGCCAGCCGCACCGTCATGCGGAGCTGGCCGTCGACGGGGCGCGCCTGGCCGGCGCCCGACCAGCGGAACCGCAGCTTCCCGCTGCGCCCGGTCCACGCGTCGCCGTGCCGGGACACGTCCGTCATCCGTCCCCGCCCGTACCCGCCGCGCAGGTCGAGCACGACGGTCACCTTCGCCGGGCCGTCGACGGCCTCGACCCGCCGCAGCAGCACCGCCCGGCGCGGGTCGGCCGGCATCGCGAGGGCCTCCCGGCACTCGATCCGGCTGTCGCCGACCCAGCGGCTGCGCCAGATCAGCGACCCCGGCTCGTAGTAACCGCCCCAGACGTGCCACCGGTCGGCCGGCGTGATCGTGTACCGGCCGGCCCCGCCGAGCAGCCCGCTGAACGCAGCCGGGCTGTCCCAGCGCGGCCCGCACAGCCACGCGACCGACCCGTCCGGCCCGATCAGCGCCCCCCGCTCCCCGTCCGCGACCATGGCGTACTCCCGGAGCACGCGCGGCGCGAGCACGTCACCCGTCTCCCCGCCGTTAACTCCTCTACCAGTTCGCATGGCGTTCCTACTTCCTCGCTTCCGCCCCCTCATGCGTGCGAAGGCGTGCGCGACGAGGTGGAACCCGCATCCGTTCGGACTGATGGCTGTGCGCCTTTGTTTGACGGGCCCGATGCCTGGAAGTAGGAGTCCCAGATCCAGCTAAGCGAGAGGAAAACGGGGCGATCACGTGAACCAGCCTGACCAAGGCGAAAAGACCTACGCCGGAAAGACAGTGGTGGTCACGGGGGCCAGCGCCGGCATCGGACGGGCGACGGCGGAGCTGTTCGGCCGCCGCGGCGCCCGGGTGGCGCTGCTCGCGCGCGGGGAGGACGGGCTGCGCGGCGCCGCCGACTCGGTGGATTACCTGGGCGGGACGGCGCTGGCGCTGCCCGTCGACGTGGCCGACTTCGAGGCGGTCGACCAGGCCGCCGAGCGGGCGGAAAGCGAGCTCGGCCCGATCGACGTCTGGGTGAACGTGGCGTTCACCTCGGTGTTCGCGCCGTTCACCAAGATCACCCCGGCGGAGTTCCGCCGGGTCACCGAGGTGAGCTACCTGGGCTACGTGCACGGCACGATGGCGGCGCTGCGCCGCATGGTGCCCCGCGACCGCGGCACGATCGTTCAGGTCGGCTCCGCGCTCGGCTACCGGTCGATCCCGCTCCAGTCCGCCTACTGCGGCGCCAAGCACGCGGTCAACGGCTTCACCGAGTCGGTCCGCACCGAGCTGATGCATGACGGGAGCAACGTGCGGATCACGATCGTGCAGATGCCGGCCGTCAACACGCCGCAGTTCGCCTGGGTGCTGTCGCGGCTGCCGCGGAAACCGCAGCCGGTCCCGCCGATTTACCAGCCCGAGGTCGCCGCCGAGGGCGTCGTCTTCGCGGCCGACCACCCGAACCGCAAGGAGTACTGGGTGGGCGGGTCCACGGTGGCGACGATCCTGGCCCAGAAGGTGGCCGCGCCGCTGCTCGACCGCTACCTGGCGAAGACCGGGTACGACTCCCAGCAGACGGGGGAGCGCGCGGACCCCGGCAGGCCGGGCAACCTGTGGCAGCCGGTCGATGAACCGCCTGGCAGCGACCACGGCGCGCACGGCACCTTCGACGACCGGTCCCGTGATCACAGCGGGCACCTCGCCGCCGCCGAGGCGGTCGAAGAGGCCGGCTCGGCCGTCAGCCGGGGCGTCGACGCGGTGCGGGACACGGTCAAGGGAACCACGCGCCCGGCCGGGGAAGAGCAGCCGCCAGGCGACCAGGGTTCACCGTCGTGACCGCCCAGACGATTTCCGCGGAGGCCGGCACGGACGAACCGGCCATCGACGGCGTCACCGCGACGGTCTATGAGATCCCCACGGACCGGCCGGAGGCCGACGGCACGCTCGCCTGGTCGTCGACCACCCTGGTGGTCGCGCACGTGACCGGCGGCGGGCGGACCGGGCTCGGCTACACCTACGGCGCCGGCGCCTGCAAGCCGCTGATCGAGGGCGAGCTGGCCACGGCGGTCTCCGGGCACGGCGTCCTCGACACCGGCGCGGCCCTGGAGGCGATGGTCCGCGCGGTCCGTAACCTGGGCCGGCCCGGCGTCGCGGGCTACGCGATCTCGGCGGTGGAGACGGCGCTGTGGGATCTCAAGGGGATACTGCTCGGCGTGCCGGTGAGCCGCCTGCTCGGCGCGGTGCGCGACGCGGTCCCCGTGTACGGCAGCGGCGGGTTCACCACCTACGACGAGCCCGCCGCCCGCGCGCAGCTGGAGCTGTGGACCGGCGAGCTGGCCATACCGCGGGTCAAGATCAAGATCGGCGAGTCCTGGGGCACCGCGCAGGAACGGGACCTGGCCAGGATCGCGTTCGCCAGGAAGGTCATCGGCCCGGACGCGGAGCTCTACGTGGACGCCAACGGGGGCTACCGCCGCAAGCAGGCGGTCCGCGTGGCGCACGCCATGGCCGAGCACGGCGTGACCTGGTTCGAGGAGCCGGTCAGCTCCGACGACCTGGACGGCCTGCGCGAGGTGCGCGACCAGGTCGATCCCGACGTGACCGCGGGGGAGTACGGCTACGACCTGCCCTATTTCGCCCGCATGGTGGACGCGCAGGCGGTCGACTGCCTCCAGGTCGACGTGACCCGCTGCGGCGGCATCACCGAGTGGCTGCGCGCCGCGGCCGTGGCCGCGGGCCGCGGCCTGGAGGTCTCCGGCCACTGCGCGCCGAACCTGCACGCTCACGTCGCCGCGGCCGTCCCGAACCTGCGCCACCTGGAGTACTTCCACGACCACGCCCGCATCGAGACGATGCTCTTCGACGGCGCGCTCGACCCGTCCGGCGGCGTCCTGCGGCCCGACCCTTCGCGCCCGGGCCTCGGCTTGACGCTCAAGGACGCCAACGGCGCCCGCTACCGCGTCGCCTGAGCCACCGAATGACGGCTACCCGCGCGGTGACCGGCACGCCGCGGCGTGCCGGTCACCGCGACCTTAGTTGCCCTTGCCCGGCAGGAACTCCTGGACCTTGGTCTTGAAGCCCTCTTTGAGCACCCCCCACCGGTCCGGGTCGCCCTTCAGCATCGCGGCAGCGGCGTCCTTCATCTGCTCGAACGTGGCGTGCGGCGGGATGGGCGGGACGTCCGGATCGGTCCGCAGGTCAAGCACGGTCGGGCGGTCGGCGGCCAGCGCCTGGTCCCAGGCGGGCCCGACCTGCCCGGGCTCGTCGACCGCGATCCCCTGCAGGCCGAGGCTGCGGGCGAAGCCCTCGTAGGAAACGTCGGGCAGCCGCTGCGACTCCGTGAACTTCGGCGCGCCCTCCATCGCCCGCATCTCCCAGGTGACCTGGTTGAGGTCGTTGTTGTGCAGGACCGCGATGATCAGCCGGGGGTCGGCCCACTCCCGCCAGTAGTGCTTGACCGTAATCAGTTCGGCCAGGCCGTTCATCTGCATGGCGCCGTCCCCGGCGAAGACGATGACCGGCCGGTCCGGGTGGCCGAACTTCGCCCCGATGCCGTACGGGACGCCGGGTCCCATCGTGGCCAGGTTGCCCGACAGCGAGCCGCGCATCTCCCCGCGGAACCGCAGCTGCCGGGCGTACCAGTTGGCCGACGAGCCGGAATCCGCCGTGACGATGGCGTCGGCGGGGAGACGGTTAGACAGCTCGCGGAAGACCAGCATCGGGTTGATCGGGTCGGCCTCGACCTCGGCCTCCGCGTCCATGGTCTGCCACCATCCGGCCACCCCGGCCTCGATGGCCTGACGCCAGTCGCGGTCGTCCTTGCGCTTCAGGTGCGGTATCAGGGCGCGCAGGGTGGCGGCGGAGTCCCCGACGAGGTTGACCTCGTTGGGATACCGCATGCCGATGAACTTGCCGTCGATGTCGATCTGAACGCCGCGGGCCTGACCGAAGTCCGGCAGGAACTGCGTGTACGGGAAGCTTGAGCCGACGGTCAGCAGCGTGTCGCAGTGCATCATCATCTCGTAGCTCGGCCGGGTGCCGAGCAGCCCGATCGACCCGGTCACGTAGGGCAGCTCGTCGGACAGGACGTCCTTGCCGAGCAGCGGCTTGGCGACTCCGGCGCCGAGCAACTCGGCGACTTCCTCGATCTCGCGCCGGGCGCCGCGGGCGCCCTGCCCGGCGAGGATCGCCACCTTGCGGCCGGAGTTCAGGACGTCGGCCGCCCGGCCGATCGCCTCATCGTCCGGCACGGCGGTCGGCCAGTCGACCCCGATGGAGGACGGCACCATCTTGAAGGCGTGACTCGGCGGGGAGTAGACGCAGCTCCTGAACGTCGGACGGGATGATGATCGCGGTGGGCGCCCGCTCGGCGAGCGCGGTGCGGATCGCCCGGTCGAGCACGTTGGGCAGCTGCTCGGGCACCGTGACCATCTGCACGTACTCGCTGGCGACATCCTTGTACAAGGACAGCAGGTCGACTTCCTGCTGGTAGGAGCCGCCCATCGCGCTGCGGCTGGTCTGGCCGACGATCGCGACGACCGGCACGTGATCGAGCTTGGCGTCGTAGAGGCCGTTCAGCAGGTGGATGGCTCCCGGGCCGGATGTCGCCATGCACACGCCGACGCGCCCGGTGAACTTCGCGTACCCGACCGCCTCGAAGGCCGCCATTTCCTCGTGCCGCGCCTGGATGAACTGAGGCTTGTTCTCCGCTCGCCCCCACGCCGCGAGGATGCCGTTGATCCCGTCGCCGGCGTACGCGAAGACGTGCTCCACGCCCCAGTCGCGCAGGCGACCGAGTAGGTAGTCGCCAACTGTCGCTTTCATGTCTGTCCTCCGATGATCGTGGATGTGTCACCCGGTCGCCGTGTTATCCGGCACTGCGGGCCCCCGCGGCCAGCTGATCGGCTGCCCGGGCGGCGACGGCCATGATGGTGAGGGCCGGGTTGGCGCTGCCCTGGGTCGGGAGCACGCTGCCGTCGGTGATGTACAAGTTGGGGACGGCGAAGCTGCGGCAGTTGCGGTCGACGACGCCGCGGGATTCCGCTTCTGCCATCCGCGCCCCGCCGACTAGGTGGGCATAGCGCTGGATGGTGATGACCTCGTCCGCGCCCGCGGCCCGCAGGATGTCCTCCATGACGCCCTGCGCTGCCCGCATGAGGGCGCGGTCGTTGTCGCACTGCGAGTAGTCCACCCGGGCGACCGGCAGGCCGTACTGATCCTTCTCATCCGCCAGGGTCACCCGGTTCTCCGGGAGCGGCAGGAACTCGCACAGCGCGCCGAGGCAGGACCAGTGGACGTAGTCGCTCATGTACTCGCGCAGCTCGCGACCCCAGTGTCCCTGCGCGACGACGTGCTCGGCCCACGTGATCGGCAGCGGCGATACGGTCTGGATGGCGAACCCGCGCTTGTAGTCCTTGCCCGGGTCGGTCTCGTAGAACTCTTCGGTGCTGACCTCGGGCGGGGGCGCCTTGTACATCCGCACCTCACCGTCGAATCGGCCCGCGGTCTGCGGGGCGCCCTGCACCATGAGGTAGCGGCCGACCTGGCCGAAGTCGTTGCCCAGGCCGTCGGGGAACCGGTCGCACGCCGAATTCAGCAGCAGCCGCGGCGTCTCGATGGAATACCCGGCAACGGCCACCATCGCCGCCCGCTGAAATCGCTCCCGCCCGTCGCGGACGTAATGCACGCCGAGCGCGCGGCCGGTGCGGGAGTCGATCGCCACCCGGGTCACCATGGCGTCGGCGCGCACCTCAGCGCCGTGCGCCAGCGCGTCGGGGATGTGGGTGATCAGCGGTGACGCCTTCGCGTTGACCTTGCAGCCCTGCAGGCAGAAGCCGCGGTAGATGCAGTGCGGCCGGTTACCGAAGCGGCCGTTCGCGATCGCGACCGGCCCCACCTTCGCGGTGATGCCGAGCTTGCGGGCGCCGCGCAGGAAGACCTCGCCGTTCCCGCCGACCGGATGCGGCCGGTGCGGGTAGCCGTGCGGGTCGCCCCACGGCCAGTGCTCACCCGCGACCGGCAGTTCCTGCTCGATCGCGGCGTAATAAGGCCGCAGGTCCGCGTAGCGCAGCGGCCAGTCGGCGCCCACGCCGTCCGAGCTTCTGGTGGTGAAATCGCTCGGGTGAAACCGCGGGGTGTAGCCGGCGTAGTGGACCATCGAGCCGCCGACTCCCCGCCCGGAGTTATTCGAGCCGAGCGGCACCGGGTCGGCGCCCGCGATCACCCGCGGGTCGGTCCAGTAGAGGCGGTGCGAGCCTGCCTCGTCGCTCACCCAGTCGGCGTCGGGATCCCAGAACGGGCCCGCGTCCAGTGCCGCCACCCGCCAGCCCGCCCGGGCCAGCCGCTGCGCCAGGACCGAGCCGCCCGCTCCGCAGCCCACGATCACCAGGTCGATCTCGTCGGAGTCCGCGAACCGCCGCATGTCCCGCCGAAGCCGGTGGTTCGTCCTGCTGCCGTCGTTGGGCAGCAGCCACGCGGACTCGTTCCGTGAGCGCACGCCGGGCATCAGGCTCCTTCCTTCACCGGGTCCTCGGCCGGCCGCGCGTCAGCAACCTCGAAGGGCTCGAGCCCGCCGACCCCGGTGTTCTTGTAGCCGCGCGGGTAGGCCGGGCCGGGGAAGCCCATCTCGTCCCAGGCGTAGGGGTGCGAGTACAGGGCCGTGCAGGCATACCTGGTCCACAGGCTCCACACGTGAGCCGCGGGCAGCCCGTGCCACTCATCCGCCTCCAGCACGGACTGGATCAGCGCCGCCTGGTCCTTCTCAGGCGCCGCGGCGAACGTGGTGCCGCAGCGGGCGTCCGCGTCCGCGTCGAGATAAGCGAGCGTGTCCCGCCACGCCTGGCCGTCCTCGGGCATGTCCGCGTAACGCCAGCCGTCCGTCTCGCCCGCCGCCAGCCTCGCGTCGACCATTTCCAGCACCGGTATCCGCGGGTCGTCGCTCTGCCCGGTCAGCAGGTTGAGCATGGCCGCGGCGCAGGCCTGCTCGGCGGCGGCGAAGAACGTCAGCGGCGCGGGCGGCCCGACCCTGGCGGTGACGACGTCGGCCGTGACCGGATCCCAGTGCCGTGACTGGCGGAGCACGTCGAAGCCGGGAAACCGCTGCCCCTGGCCGCTCATTTCTCCCTGCGCAGGATGGCCGCGAGCAGCCCCATCCCGCCCACCATGGTGACCAGCAACGGCGCCAGCAGCGGCGGCCCCATCTCCATGTTGTAGCGGGCGTTCGACCAGCCCCCTGGCTTCTGGGCGATGCCGCGCGCGTGCAGGTACACGCCCTGCAGGCCGTTGGCGACGATGGCGGCCGAGGCGATCGGCAACGCGGTTTTCGCCATCCGGTGACTGCAGAACCCCGCGATGCCCGCCACGGCGCCAACCGGGCCAAGCGCCACTGGCAGCCACATCATCTTGTTACCGAAGCTGGCGCTGTCGTGCTCGAAGTAGATCTCCGCGGCCGTCACGAGCGCTCCCGCCGCCGTGAGGGCCGAGAGGCTCCGCTCGAAGCGCCCGCTCTCCACGTTGCGCAGCATGCGGTCGATGCCTCGCAGGCCCTCGGCCGCCGCGCCGCGGTCAGCGTGCCGAGATCTCATCTGGTCTCCTCCTGGTCGGCGGGCGGTGCCGTCACCGGCGGCGCAGCGCGAGGACGATGACCACGATGATCAGGATGACTACGACGGTTCCGATACCGATATACATGAGAATGCCTCACTTGTTGTGCGGGTAAGGCTTCCCCACTGCCCGTCGCTGGCCGGCCCAAACCGGCCCGCACTCAGGTCGCTCCGGTAACCCCTGGCTAACCAAGTGGCCGGGGTCGCCTCCGATCAAGACGCCGCCAGACCGGAAGGCGCCACCGCTGCAGTCGTCACCGACGGTAACCTGCTGCTCGACCTCCTACCTTCAGGGAAAAGCGCCTATCGCCGAGCATGTGCGGTGGGCAGCGTCATCAGCCGAGTTCGTAGGGGAGCACAGATCGGCCGCTTGGGGGCGCCCATGGTCGGCCCTGCTGATTCAGATGGCCGTCGGCGCTAGGAGTCCCCCTATTGGGCTCTGTCCCAGACCTCGTGAAGGTCCCAGTCGCCGAAGGCCCATGATCGTGGGTCAGAAGTGCAACCGCCGTACCGGAACGGGCAAAACGGACGGGATAAATAGAACATATGATCCCATAATTGACGCCTGCTTCATGATTGCGGGTCAAAAATGGCGATATTCGCCGCTGATGACCCTCGATCAAGAGATCGCCGGGAGTGAGGATCGGCGGTAGTGCCGTTACCGTCACGGACTACGAGACAGAGTCCCCTATTGCCCTAACGGGTCCTGACCTCGCGTCTCCGGTTCAGCGGGGGTGCATGCGCGGACGGCATGCCGGGGGCCGCATGTGAAGGAGGGCGTGGACCGCCGGGGCCGGCTGTCCGGACCCAGCGTCCCTCGGGTAACTGCCGGTCACACACTTCGGCGGGCCGCCTCGGCGATCACGGGAACAGGTAGTGGTCCCCGCAGTACTCGTCGACGTGAGCTTCGGAGTCCTCGTAGTCAAACGCCTGCTCGGTGTTCGGCACGCAATACGACCCCGCGTTGAGGAGCTCCCGCCACCCCTGCCAGCTGTTGTTGGCGTTGCGGATGTCGTGGTAGACGCTGCCGTTCTCGGTGGTTATCAGGAACTGAGCGGAGCCGTCGGCCAGGCCGACCGCCGCGACGGAAAGCGCTCCGCCTGGCGGCTGCTCCGGCTCCTGCCAGTTCTGCCAGACACCGTTGCTCGTGTCGTAGATGGTGTGGTAGACGGTGCCGCCGCTGGTTCACATCATGATCTGAAGCGCGGCGGACCGAGAGCAGGGGCGGACCGGACCCGGCACCAGCCGGTGAACTGCCGCAGGTCCGGCGTGTACGCCTCCCGGGTCAGGCCACGGCACCCGGCCAGGAAGCCGGCAAGCGCGAGCCGCTCGGCATCAGAGAACACCGGCTGGGCAGGGACGAGAGAAGTCGAGGGAATCGTGGCCGCTATCGGGCACCTCCGTGGACAGCCGGGACCCGGGAGGCCGGGCCGCCGCAGGTCCCAGCGATGAACGATGCCGCAACGTATGACGGCCGCCGAAGGCGAGCTACGCCACGACCTATAGCTGACACGCCGTCTCGACCATCACCGGAACGTACTCGATATCGCCGATTACGAGCGCTTGCTGGCGGATCAGATGCGCAGTTCGGCGGGGGCACAGCTCAACCATTCTGGGCGGTAGGGGTCCTGGTCTCGGCACAACTTCCGGCTAGCCGCGCAACCCCGCTGGTCAGCCCTTCGGTTGCCTCCGCAGTCCGCGTGGTCACGGCCGGGCCGGGATGGCCCGCTGCCAGCCTTTGCCTACCGTTGTCGGCTCGCTCAGTAGTTCGCGGCGGCCCGGTCGATGAGGCGGGCGAGTTCCGCCGGAGCGGTGATCATCGGCCAGTGGCCGCTGTCGATATCGACCAGCGAGAGGTTGGTGATCTTCGCCAGTTCGGGGAGCTCGCCCTGGCTGATCAGCTCCTTGACCTGGGCGGGGGTGAACTCCGGGCAGATCAGTACCGCCGGGACGGCGTAGCGACGGGGGTTGGCCAGCCTGACTACCGCGCTGGTGACCCCTTCGGGAACCGGGACCGCCGCCGCCGCGAAGGCCTGCCTGGCGGCCTCGTCCAGGTCGGCGGAGTCCGGTCCTTCGAACTCGTCCCAGCCCGGGAAGGGCACGGCGCCGTCCTTGACCGGGAGGCCGTCGAAGTACGGCTGGCCGTCCGGGGCGGGCCAGCCCCCGATGAAGGCGGCCTTGCTGACCTTTCCCGGGCGGGCGTCGGCGGCGAGCCAGGCCAGGCTGCTGGCCGCGGAGTGCCCTACTACCATCGGCCGGCCCACGGCCGAGTCGACGGCGGCGAGCACGGCGGCCACCTGGTCCGCGAGCGTCGCCGACGTGTTGCCGTCGCCCTGGCCGGGCAGTGCGACCGGGACCGGACGGTGACCGTACTCGGCGAGGCGGGCGGCCACCCCAGCCCAGGCCGACTCCTGCAACCACAGGCCGGCGATCAGCACGATGTCCACGGGAGCCTTCCTTCCTTCCTTCCTTCCGGGCGCTGCGCGCCCGGAAGCAGCGAGTTGTCTTGTCCCGACCGTAAGGCTGGTCCCGGACGATTGGCTTCCGGATTAACTTGCTGCCCGGCAGGGGAACTAACACGCCCAGAATGAGCAGCTCTGCATCGACCGCGGGCTGTTCCGTCGCGCACTAATGGCCGAGCAGATCGATTAGGCGGATCTCGCGCGGCCTGGCCGGGCCTCCGCTGGTCATTTCGATGCCTTCTTCCTTCGCTTGCCGCCGATTGGAGCACGGGCGCTTCAGCGGCGTTTCACCGCTTGCAGCCCACCGCGCACCAAAGAGACGACCTGCCTGTGTCGCCCGTGCCGGGCTCCGGGCGCCATTCCTCCACCCGCACGAGACCGGGTGCTACCAGGTCCTGGCCTGCGAAGAACTGCGCCACCTGCTCCCGGTTGCGGAGCGCAAGCGACTGCTGGACCATCCGGCTCCCGATGTCCTGCAGGCTGTCCTTGGTTTCCCGGCCGAGGAGGTCCGCCGCCCAGTGCGACACGACGAGGTAACTGCCGGAAGGCACGGCGTCAAGCAGCCTGGCCACGATCGCGTGCGGGTCGTCGGAGTCCGGCACCGCGTGCAGGACAGAGATCAGCGTGACCGCTACCGGCTTGGTGAAGTCCAGCAGCTTCGCAGCATGGGAGAGGATCGCGGGAGTGTCGCGCAGGTCGGCGTCAACATACTCGGTGGAGCCCGCTTCGCTGCTGGTCAGCAGCGCCCGGGCGTGGGCAAGCACGACCGGGTCGTAGTCCACGTACACCACCCGCGACTCCGGCGCGATCGCCTGGGCGACCTCGTGGGTGTTGCCCGCCGTCGGGATGCCGGTGCCGATGTCAAGGAACTGCCGGATCCCCGCCTCCCCGGCGAGGTAGCGGGTCACGCGCCCGAGGAACGCGCGGTTCGCCCGGGCGGTGAAGGCCGCGTCCGGGTAGATCTTGAGCGTTGCCTCGACCGCCGCCCGGTCGGCGGCGTAATTGTCCTTGCCGCCGAGCATGTAGTCATACATCCGGGCCTGGTGCGCCACGCTCGTGTCGAACGGCAGCGGGCAGGCTCCGCGGTCAGTGCCGCCGTCATGAACCGCCGCGTCATGGCTGGTCATCTGCCTGCCTCTCCTAGTCATGCCTCGCTGGCAAACTGTACGGTGAGGTGCGCCGCGGCGGCTGGTACAAGCCTCTCGGGTCTTTCGGCGACCCGCGTGCTATCAGCCATCCGACGGGCAGAACTAGCCTTACAGCTGATTACGAGAGTCCGGAACCATTCCGTTGCTGGCATGGGCCAGCCTGAGCAGAAGCGGACCGATGATGCAGTCGTTCTCATCGGGCGGGAAGTCGAGCGACTCGTCGCAGGCCCCGATCGGGTCCCGCCGGTGAGGAGGCAGCGCAACTCCCGCTGCAGATCAGCCAGCCTGTCCGCGTCGGTCACGAAGGCATTGTCCCATGCGGAGGGTCAGGCTTTGCCGGAATGCGGCCGGGCGCTCGCCCTGCTCCTGAAACTGGCTCCGGTGCAGCCGTTACGCGCCCGCGTCGCGAGTGACAATGTGGGATCGCTCAAGGTACTGCAGAAGAAACGATTCACAATCACGGGCGCAGAGACCTCGTTCGCCAATCGCCGGAGCACGGAGACTGAGGAAACCGTCCTGCGCCTTGACCAGCCCGCGGATGCCGCGCCATGCGACGTGGTGAGCGGACCGGGGTGACTTACTGATCTCGGCATGAGCATGCGTCCGCAGTCGAACCGATCGCCCCAGTTCTGTACCGCGGAGATCATTTCGGTGGACGCATCGGCTCAATGCGAGAACGGCGGCTATTTTGCTCGGCGCCTTTTGCCTCTGGCTGCGGACGTCTGTCCGCTTGCCACTGCCGCTAGCCGGAGAGTTTGGCACCGGCTCATGGGGGCCCTGTGGTGATCTGCGACGATGCCGAGTCCCGGATGAAGCTGCAGCAGTCCCTGGGGAGTCCGGTTTGTTCTTCGGCAGATACGGATGTTTTCTGGCAGTCTCTGACCGCTACGGGGCGCGCAGGAATGCGCAGTTCGGCGGCTGTATCGATCGTCAGCGGGCCGAAGGGTCAGGCTGAGTATCCTCGGCCGGAATGGCTGCACCGTTGTGGCGGGGCTTGGTTCCGCGGCGGGTGGCCGTGCGGATGGGCCGGCGTGTGAGCACGAGCAGGAGCAGGACGTACAGCTGGCTGCCTGCTGAACCTCCTGCGCAGATCTGCGGCTTATGCGCTGGTGTCCGGGCGAAGGGACCCATCCCATGACGCCACCGGCTACCTCCCGCGTAGCGTGGGCACGCGGCGCCTGACGCATGCCGCCACCGCGGTCCGGGACCCCGGGCCACGCCCGTTCCAAGCAGGCGGGGCCCCGCGGACCCGCCGCCGGCCAGCAAGGAGATGAGCAGGATGTTCGCGCGCGTAATCACGGCCGAAGCAGGGACCGAGGAACTCAGCAGCTTCATGCGCCTCGCCCGCCGACAGCTTCCCGGTGCCCGCCAGATGCCCGGATTCAAGGGCTACTACGTGCTCACTGACCCCGGGACCGGCAAGCTCATGGCCATCTCGCTGTGGGAGACCCGCGAGCAGATGGAAGCGGTCGCAGCCGGGACAGGTGAATCCGGCATCCGGGACGAGGGCATCCCGCCCGCAGCACTCACGTCGCTGAACCTCCAAACGTACGAAGTGGCATTGCAGGCCTGAACCGCAGGTCACGACCGCACTCGGCACCGTTCTTAACCATCACCCGATGGAAACACGTCAGCGTCACACGCCGGGTTCGGAGGGGGCCGTCACTTTTGCCCGCATTCATCCTGAATGAGGGAACTCACCGCGCAGCCGACCCTGCCCACATTCGATGCCAACCTTTTCGGCGGGATCGGCCTCTAGGCAAGTGTGAGCACCGGAAGCTGGCGGCAATGAGTCGCCCCGAAGAGGAGTACCGGGAGTTCGTCGGTAGCCGCGCGGCTTCGCTACATCGCACCGCATATCTGCTATGCGGCGACTGGCATCTGGCCAACGACCTGGTACAGGAGACTTTCGTCCAGACCTTCCGCCACTGGCGGCGGGTGCAGCGGGCCGACAACCAGAACGCCTACGTCAAGCGCATCCTGATCAACGAGTTCAAGCGGCACTGGCGACGCTATGGCCGACTGCCCGTGCGCGCCGTCACCGACCGCCCCGAGGTCGCCGTCCCCGACGTCTCTGACGAGGTCGTCAACCGCGCCGATCTGCTGCGCGCCCTGTTGACCCTCCCGGCCCGGCAGCGGGCCACCGTCGTCCTTCGCTACCTGGAGGGGATGAGCGAGCGGGAAACCGCTGCGGTCATGCGGTGCAGTGAGGGCACCGTGAAGAGCCAGACCGCCCGGGCGCTGAACACGCTCGGAGGCTGCCTGAAACACAAGGAGTTGCCGATATGAATTCCCCGACCGAACAGCACCTGGGCGCGGCGTTCCGCGACCTGGTCGCAGAACAGCCCTTCACCCCGGACGTGTCGGCCATCGAGCATCGCGTCCGGCAGGCCCGCCGGCGCGACCGGATCGCCCGGGGCGGCATCGGCGCCGGCGTCGTCGCGGTCGCGGCGGTGGCGGCCGTCGGCGTGGCCAGCGCCGTTCCGTCCGCGCCGGCCGGAACGGCCCAGGCCAGCGGTGCGCACCCGGCGAATACCGGCGCGTCGGCCTCGGCCGCCGCCAGCCGCGATCGGCCGCGCCCAGCCGCCACTGGTGACGCTGGCCGCCGACGCTGGCCGCCGAGCCGCGGCCGACCGGCGACGCCACGCTGGTGGAACGCGAGACGGCCACACCGGGCCAGGCGAGCATCAACGTCTGGGACCTGTACACCGACGACGGCCGGTACTTCTTCTCGAAGACCGAGGCCGGCCTGCCGGCCCAGGTCAAGGAGAACAACAACCAGGGCGACGGCCAGTTCGGACGGGAGGTCGCCGCGGCGATCTACGCGGTGAACGGCAACCTGGACACCGCCGCGCTGAAGATGGCCTGGGCCGCCGACACGACCCCGGTCCCCGCCTGGCTCTCGGCGCAGGTCAAGAACATTTCGGCCGGCGGGCTGCAGATCGACAACTACGTCTGGGAGAACTGCGAGGACGCGCTGGTCGCGGGTTCCGGCAACCCCCAGGTGCGGGCCGGCGTGCTGCGCCTGGTGTCCGCGCTGCCCGGCATCACCGTCACCCATGGCACCGTTGACGGCCAGCCCACGCTCACCCTCACCGCCGGCGCGGCCGAGTTGGCGACCAGTGGGGACCGACAAGGCCGAACCCCAAGGCTGGCAAGGGGTCGGCCTACCAGGAGGCGATCACCATCAACGCCGACACCGGCATCCCGCTGGAGTTCGTCGGCGGCCCGGCCAGCAACGTCGACGTCACCGTCACCTACGTGGTAACCCGGGTCAACCTGGCCGACATCGCCGCCGGCAAGTTCTGACCGGCCGTATCGACCAGCGATCCCCGGCCAGACCGCATCCTGGCCGGGGATCGCCCCTTGTCGGCGGAGTTGATCGCATGCTGGAACCCCTTGGCGTCGGCGGAAATCACCAGCAGCGCCGAGGCCGTGCACGGCACCGGGACACGCGCGGTGTAGAACGCAGCGATGTCCCCAGCGGCACTCATCACGGCCTGCTCGACCTGGCGTTTTCCGATCACCGGCCCGCAGCGGCGGGTGACCGCCGCGTGCGCGGCCACGAACGAGGCTCGTGCCGCCTCGAGCGTGCGACGCCCTGTCCGTCGCCCGCGAAACACGACCGCCTCAGGCCGACCCGGCGGGACGTACACCGTGACCTGCCGGCGCTGTCGACCGCGAGCAGGTCGGCATCATGGCCGGGACGGATGCGGCCCTTGCGGCCGGCCAGGTGGCAGGCGTCGGCGGCGACCGAGGTGGCCGCGGCGAGTGCGGCTGTCGCCGGGATTCCGGATCGCACGTACTCATCGAGCGTGCGGGGCAGCAGGCCGTGCGGCTTGGCGGGACCGAGTCCCCCGTCGGAGCCGGCGACGATCCGCGTGGCTGCGGCGTGCAGGCGCCTGGTCACGGCCTGAAGAGCGGCCTCGGTGATCCCGGCGGCTGCGGCCATGGCCAGGACCTCGGAAGGCACCACGACCGACGGGTCGGTAAAAAGCCCGAGCGCCGCGCAGACCGCGGTCCCGGCCGCGGCGATTTCCCGGCCAGGTCGTCGGGGACCCGGGCTCCGCCCGCGGCGACGCAGCAGCAGTGCTCGATGCCGTCCATGCTGGCCCCGAGCACCTGGCGGACCGCGGGCAGGGCGTGCGCGTGAGCGGTCACCGGCAGCCCGGCCGCGCCAAGTGACCACCTTTCGGGGAGACCGGCGATAAGTACCGCGAAAGCATCTCCAGGGAAAATCTTGAGAGCGCTCGGGGCCGCGAAGCTGAGCTCAAGCCGGTAACAGAACTCGCGCCGGTGCTATGCGCGCTCGCTTCTGATGCCGTCCGGGCCGTGCTGGTTGTCGCCGCGGTCGACTCGGCGACTGTCGAAGCGCGGCTTCGGCCGCAACTGGGGAAGCGGCTGTGTGTCGTGCCCAGCCACTGGACCAGGCACGACATCGACGCGGTGCGCGGCCGTCTGCGCCGCCACCAGGAGGACTGGAACATCTACGCGTCCGCCGTCGAGGCGTCCGAGGATGCCCAGGCCTTCGTGACCGCGGGCCTCACTCAGGTGCTTCCCGAGACCGCCGCCTGGGCGGCCACGCTGCCTGCCGGGCATCCTCACCCTCAGGCCGTGGCTCGTCCCGGCGCGTCCCGGCGCCAGGTAAGGCCCGGACACCGGCGCCGACGGCCTGCGCACGCAGAACTCCCCCGTATGCGTCGCACGAAAGCGCGTGAGTAAAGGCGCCCGAGCCGCGCAGAGCGAATGCCTCTTTGTGTCAAGGGGCAAGAGCATGGTCATCGGTCGTAGGCTGGTTGCCAAGGCCCGGGAGTGGCTT
>CAWKKG010000045.1:0-26646 GCA_963850115.1 uncultured Actinomycetota bacterium | reverse complement strand
CATAACCGGCTCCTTCAGCGGGTGCCGCCCGGCCCCGCTGCTCTCGGTCCAGGCTCGGCTCTCGGGTCCGATCAGGCATACCCCGCAACGTACCGCTCACACAAGGGACATCTGGCGTTAAAGAACCGCTCTTCTCCCCCGGAAATCAAAGAGCGTTACTGGTGTGACTAGCGGTGCCATCGGGACGGAGCATCCGCAGGCGGGCGGGTCAGCCGCGGAAAACATGGCCCGACGGCATGATGCGGCCCACCATCCCGCGGCGGACCGACATGACCATGCCCGGGCTCATGGCGAGCGCGCCGCCCGCCGGGAGCGTGGTCGGATCGACGCCCACGCCGAGCAGCGTGCGGGTCACCCCCTGGGCGGAGTCGAGGAGGTCATCGAGCGCGCGGGCCAGGTGCGCCCCCGTCACCGTCGGCACGCCGTGAGCAGCCGCCGCCCCCTCACCGGGTGCCCCGCGCCCCTCTGGGTCATGCAGGGCCTCCAGGACGCTGCGCCGGATGAGCTCCTTGAGGAAGGACGCGGTGGTGCCATCGGTGCGCTCGATCGCCGTGGCGATGTCCTCGTCGGTCAGGGCCAGCGGTACGCCCCGGCCGTAGAGCGCGAGCAAGCGCTCGCGGGCCGCCGCGTCAGGCAGTTCGATCTCCACCGCCACGTCGACGCGGCCCGGGCGCGCGGCCAGCGCCGGCTCAAGCAGGTCGGCCCGGTTCGTGGTCAGCAGGAACAGCAGGTCGGCGTCGGCAGCCGCGCCGTCCATCGCGTCGAGCAGGTCGAACAGGACCGGGCTGGATCGCGGGCCCATCGAGCGGTCCTCGGCGACCAGGTCGACGTCCTCCAGCACGACGACGCTCGGCTGCAGGTCGCGCGCCATCTCGGTGACCGCGCCCACGGCCATCAGCGCGCGGCCGGTGATGACGAGCCGGGTGTAGCCGGTCATCCGGCCGAGCAGGTAGCGGGTGGTGTGCGTCTTGCCGGTACCGGGCGGGCCGTAGAGCAGCAGTCCGCGCTTGAGGTGCTGCCCGACCGCCAGGAGCGCCTGCCGGTGCTCCGCGACGCCGAGCGCGTGCCGCTCTACCCGGCCGAGCACCGCCTCCGGGAGCACCACGTCCTCACGGCTCAGGGCCGGGCGGGCGGCAAAGGCCAGGTGGATGCCGCCCATCGGGGTGAGGGTCACGTCAAGCAGGTGGCCACGGTAGACGTTGAGCTCGGCGCGGAGCTGGTCAAGCTCGGCGAGCACGGCCTGAGCCTCGCTAACCGGCAGCCCGGCGACCTCGACCTGCAGGGCCTGCTGGTGCTCGCTCGGGCTCTGCACCATCAGGACGTACCGGCCGCGGGCGTCGGAGGCCAGCAGCAGCGCGAGCTTGAGGCAGCCCAGGGTGGAATCGGGTCCGTTCGGCAGGTCGACGAGCGCGGGAGCGGTCAGCCGGATGCGCGGCAGCGACTCCCCGCTGACGATCTCCTGCAGTTCCAGGCGGAAGTGCTGCGGCAGCAGCACGCCCTGCACGTCCACGGCCCGGCCGTCGCTGGCCGACCACGCGTCGATGGCGGTCTGCAGGTTGACGTGCTCGAACGGCGGCAGCTCGCGGCTGACGACGGAGTGCGCGGCGGCCTCGGGGCCGAGGAAGTCGGCGACCAGGGCGGCGACGGGGTTCCGCTCGCCCGACTCCCGGTCGCCCTGGTGGATCCAGTCAAGGAAGGAGCGGAACGACGCCGCGAACGCGCGTGCCTCCGCCTCTGGCGCATGGTCCGGCATGTAGCCAGGCTAGCAACTCCCCGTAACGGGCAATAGCGATTTTTCGGGTTCACGTCATGTCTTAACTTGACAACGTGAGGCGCACTCAGTGGTGATTTTTAGAAAACTTAAACCCCACCGACCGGATTTAAGAGGGATTCCATAGGGGTATCACGACTCTGCGTTACTAATTAATGACTATGAGTAACAAGCTGTAAACGGGGGGTGGCCCGCTTGCGCTCAATCATTGATGCCTGTATCCGGTTCCGGCTGCTGGTAGTAGCACTGGCCGCCGTGGTCATGGTCCTCGGGATCTTGCAGTTGACCCGCATGCCAGCCGACGTGCTCCCCGAGACGTCACCGGTCACGGTGGACATACAGACAGAGGCACCTGGTCTTTCCGCGCCAGAAGTCGAGTCCCTGGTCACCACGCCGCTTTCGAAAAACCTGCTCGAAGGCGTGCTCGACGTCACCGACGTGACCAGCGACTCGATCGAGGGCCTTTCCGACATCGAGCTGCACTTCGCCCCCGGTACCGACCTGTACACGGCCCGGCAGCTCGTGCAGGAACGGCTGACCGGCGCGTTCGTGCTGCCGAACGTGTCCAAGCCGCCCGTCATGGTGCAGCCGGTCTCCTCGACCAGCGACGTGATGCTCATCGGCCTCACGTCCAGGCAGTGGTCCATGATCGACATGTCGGTGGCCGCCCGCTGGGTGATCGTGCCGAAGCTGCTCAGCCTGGCCGGCGTGAGCAACGTGTCCACCTTCGGCCAGGCGGACCGGCAGCTGCAGGTGCTCGTCAACCCGACGACGCTCGCCGGCAAGCACGTGACGCTCAACCAGATCATCGAGACGGCAGGCAACGCGCAGCTCACGTCCCCCCTGTCCTACCTGCAGGGAAACACCCCCGGCACCGCCGGGTTCATCGAGGACATGCTGCAGCGGATGACCATCCAGCCGGTCTTGCCCTTCGGCACGCCGAAGAACATGGCCGAGCTCCCAGTCGTGGGCGCCACCGGGCTTAGCCTCGGTAACGTCGCCACGATGGTCCAGGGCAGCCCGCCGCTGGCCGGGGCCGGCGAGGAAAACGGCGCGCCCGCGCTCGTGCTCGTCGTGCAGAAGGCGCCGGGCGCGAACGTCCTTGCCGTGAGCCACGAGATCGACGCGGCGATCGCCTCGCTCAAGCCCGGGCTGCCGCAGATCGCGTTCGACACCTCACTGTTCCGCGACGACACCTACCTGAACTCCGCGCTCGGCAACCTGCGCACCGCGCTGATCATCGGCGGCATCCTGATGGCAGTGGCGCTGCTCGCGCTGCTGCTCTCGCTGCGCCTGGCGTTCACCGCGCTGGCCGGCGTGGCGCTGTCCTTCGTGGCCGCGACCGCGCTTGTCTCGCTCCTCGGCTACACGTTCAACTCGCTGGTCACGCTCGGCCTGCTGCTCGCGCTCGGCTTCGTGGTCACCGAGGCGGCGGGGTCCGCGCAGGCGGTCGTGTCCAGGCGCAGGGCGGACGCCGCCCGCGCGGGCAGTGCCAGCCAGCACGAGGCCGGCCAGAACCGGATCACCCAGGTCGTGCACGGCGTCGCGGCGGCGTGCGGTGAGCTGCGCGGCGCGCTCGCCGGAGCCGGCGTGGCGGCCCTGGTCTGCGTGGTCCCGCTGCTCATCGCCACCGGGCTGACCGCCACGTTCCTGCGGCCGATGGCCCTGGCGCTCTTCCTCGGCATCGCGGTCTCCATGGTGGTAGCGGTCACCGTCACCCCGGCCCTTGCCGTCCTCGTCATGGCGGTCGGGCCGCGGGCGCGCACCGCCGCCGGGCCGCCGACCGGGCTCGCGGCGCTGCCGGCCCGTGCGGGCGCGGCCTACCGGCGGGGCGTCACCCGCATCGCCGCTGCACCGCGGCTCGCGGCCGTCTGCCTCGGCCTCACCGCCGCCGCGGGTGTCGCGGCACTGGCCGCGCTGCCGTTCGTGCACGCGAACCAGCCGCAGTTCGCCGACCGGGCCCTGGTAATGCGGCTGTCCGGCGCCCCTGGCATGTCGCTGCCCGAGCTGAGCCGGATGACCAGCCTGGTCACCGGCGAGCTGCGCACGCTGCCGTCGGTACAGTCCGTTGGCGCGACCCTCGGCCGGGCCACCAACTCCGACCAGGTCGAGAACGTTAACACCGGGGAACTGTGGATCACGCTGAAGCCGGACGCGAGCTACGGGCAGGCCAGCTCGCAGATCACCGCGATCGCGGACGGCACGCCCGGCCTGACCGGCACGGTCAGCACGTACGAGTCCGACAGCATGACCGGCGTGCTCGCCAGCGGAGCCGGCACGGTCGTCACCCGGGTCTACGGCGTCAACGGAGCAGAGCTCGCCGCCCAGGCCGGCCGGCTGTCCGGCGTCATCGCGCACATCCCCGGCGTCACCGGCACGACCGTCACCACCCCGGTCACGCAGCCGACGATCGACATCAGCGTCAACCTAGACGCCGCCGCCCGCAACGGCATCTCCCCCGGCGAGGTGCGCCGCGAAGCGGGCACGCTGCTTTCCGGGCTGACCGTCGGCAACTACTTCGAGAACCAGGCAGTCTTCGACGTGGTCGTCTGGGGGATGCCCGCGACCCGCAGCAGCCTGTCGTCCATCGAGAACCTGGTCATCGACACCACTAACGGCGGGCACGTCAGGCTCGGCCAGGTCGCGACCGTCGGCGTGCAGCCGCAGCCGTCCGACATCCCGCAGGAGGCCATGTCGCAGTACGCCGACGTGACCGCGACGGTGTCTGGCGGCTCGGCCAGCTCGGTGCGGGGCGCCATCTCCGCGAAGCTCGCGGGGATAGGGTTCCCGACCAACTACCACGCCGAGCTCGTCAGTCCCACCCAGTACGGCAACGTCCTGGCGGGCAGCGCGGCGGGCAACCAGCTGTCACCCAACGGCAGCTACGCCGGCGGCACGTCGCGCTTCGCGTTCATCGGCTACGTGATCGCCGCGCTGGTCGCGGTCCTGCTGATCGCGCAGGCGATCACCGGCAGCTGGCGGCTCGGGCTCACCAGCTTCCTGGTCCTGCCCGCCTGCCTGGCCGGCGCGGTGCTCGTCACGTTCGCCACCGGGCAGCAGGACACGCTCGCCGCCGCCGCCGGGCTGCTCGCGGTCTACGTGCTCGCCGTGCGGCTCGTCATCGGCGGCGCCGCGCGGCTGCGCGGCGGTGCCGCCACCGATACCACCGCGCGTGACACGGCGGCCGCGGGCGGCCCGGCAGTCAACCTGGGGTCCCCGGCGCTGACCGCGGTACCCCTCCTGATTACCGCGGTCACGCTGGTGCCGTTCGTCGTGATGGGAGACGTTCCCGGCATGGAACTGCTGCACACCGCCGCCGCGGTCATCCTCGGCGGGCTGGCCACCACCCTGCTCGTCTGCCTCGTCGTGCTTCCCGTGGCGAGCCACCTCTTCGGCTCCGCCCCGGCGCCTGAGTCGGACGATGCGCTCGCCGGGATCGCGATGGCGAGCGGTGCCGACGTGGCCGAAGGGGTCACGGTGCCGAGCACGCGCCCGCCCGCCGACGCCATGAGCGGCCAGATGAGCGGTGCGCCGGGACCCGACGTGGAGCACGCCCTCGTTCGGGACAACACCGGGGGGCGCGGCGACGGGCCGCAGCCCGGGCCGCCCCACCGGCCGACGGCGACGGACGCGGGGCCGCCGTCCGATACCCAGCCAGGGGACGCGAGCGGATTCCGGGAGGACGCGTGAACAGGCGGCCAGGAGGACACGGGACTGGGCGGGCGGCGCTCGCCTGCGCCGCGGCGGCGGCGCTCGCGGCGACGGCGGCAGGGTGCTCAAGCAGCGGCAGTGAGGCCTCGCCGCCGCCGACCGCCCAGCTGGAAAGGACCAGCCACGGCATGAGCGTCGTGCTCACGCCGCTCGGCGCGCAGCGGATCGCACTGCGCACCGGGCAGGCCACGGCCGCGGCGGGCGGCCAGGTGGCGGTGCCGTACGACGCGCTCGTGTACGAGCCGACGGGTGAGCCGGCGGTGTACGTGGCTACCGGCACGCTCACTTACACCCGCTACCTCGTGCCCGTGACGGTGATCGCCGGGCAGACGGTCTACCTCAAGCCGGGCATCCTGCCGGCGAACGCCACCGTCGTCACGCAGGGCGCCGAGGAACTGCTCGGGGTGCAGAACGGCGTCGGCGAGGAAACCTGACGGCCAGTCGAGCCGACCCGAGCTGTGCTGACTTAACGAGAGGCGGGGACATGCGGTGGATCGTCGCGACCAGCCTGCGGTTCCGGTACCTGGTGGCCGGGCTGGCCGTCGCGCTGCTTTACTTCGGCGTGACGCTGGCCGGGTCGCAGAAACTCGACGCGTTCCCCGAGTTCGCCCCGGTCTCCGTGGAGATCCAGACGAACTGCCTCGGGCTGTCGCCGTCCCAGATCGAGGCGCTGACCACGGTGCCGCTCGAGGCGGCGCTGCACGGCGTGCCCGGCGTGTACGACATCCGGTCGGACTCCGAGCCGCAGCTGTCGGCGATCTTCCTGTACTTCAAGGGCACGAACGTGATGCACGCCAGGCAGCTGGCCCAGGAGCGCATCCAGGCGACCGCGCACACGCTGCCGTCCTGGTGCGACGTGCCGCAGATGTACCCGATCGTGTCCGCCACCAGCCGGGTGATGCAGATCGGGCTGTCGTCGAAGACGGTCTCGCTGATGGACATGTCGATGATGGCGCAGTGGCAGCTGCGGCCACGGCTGATGGACGTGCCGGGCGTCGCCAACGTCGCGATCTGGGGCGAGAAGCCCAAGCAGCTCATGGTCGAGGCCGACCCGGCGTTGCTGGCCAAGAACCACGTCGCCATGGACGACCTGATGACCGCCGCGTCCAACGCGGTGGACGCGGGCGAGCTCGGCTACACCACCGGCGCGGCGGTCGGCTCGCTCGGCCTGGTCCAGGCCCCCAACCAGCAGGTCGACGTGCACAACATCCAGCCGATCACCACGCCGCAGCAGCTGGCCCGGGTGCCGCTCTCCGTCAACAACAAGCTACTCAACCTCGGCGACGTCGCCGACGTGACCTGGGGCTACCCGCCGCTGATCGGCGACGCGGTGATCAACGGCGGTCCTGGCCTCATGCTCGTCGTCGAGAAGTTCCCCGGCGCGAACACCCTGGACGTCACCAACGGGATCGACAAGGCCCTGTCCGCGATGGCGCCTTCCATGCCTGGCGTGCACATCAACAACCAGATCTTCCGGCAGGCCAGCTTCATCCAGATCGCCATCCACAACCTGTCGCAGTCGGTGCTGCTCGGCTGCATCCTCGTGGTGTTCGTGCTGCTGATGTTCCTGTTCCAGTGGCGCGCGGCGCTCGTCTCGCTGCTGGCCATCCCGTTGTCGCTGGCGGCGGCGGAGATCGTGCTCGTCGCGCTGGGCACGACGATCAACACGATGATCCTGGCCGGGTTCGCCGTCGCGGTCGGCGTCGTCGTGGACGACGCGATCATCGACATGGAGAACATCGTGCGGCGGCTGCGCACCTGGCGGGCCGCCGGGCGGATGATCAGCCCGTTCCACGTCGTGCTCGCCGCGTCGCTCGAGGTGCGGGTCGCGATCTTCTACGCGACGCTGATCAACATCATCGCTGTCATCCCCGTCATGCTCGTCGGCGGCCTCACCGGCGCGTTCTTCGAGCCACTGGCCCTTGCCTACGCCCTGGCGGTGCTCGCCTCGATGGTGGTGGCGCTGACGGTGACGCCGGCACTCGGCTACATCCTGCTGCGCGACGCGAAGCTCAAGGCGGCCGAGCCGCCGGTGGTCCGCGTCCTCAAGCGCGGCTACTCGCGGGCGCTGTCGGGCGCGCTGCGCGCGCCGAGCTACGCGTTCGGCGCGGTCATCGCCCTGGCGCTGGTCGGCGGGTTCGTCTACCCGCACCTCGGCGAGGACCTGTTCCCGTCGTTCAAGGAGCCGGACTTCCTCATGCACTTCGTGACCAAGCCCGGCACGTCGGTCACCGAGCAGGACCGGATGGTCGCCTCGCTGCAGGACCAGGTGCTGAAGGTCCCCGGCGTCATCACCGCGGGCAGCCACGTCGGCCAGGCCCTGCTCGGCGAGGAAGTCTCCGGCGTCAACTTCTCCGAGACGTGGCTGTCGCTCAAGCCCGGCACCAACTACGACGCCACCGTCAACCAGCTCAGGAACATCGCGGACTCCTACCCGGGCGCGTTCAGTGACGTGCAGACGTACCTGCACGAGCGGATCGACGAGGTGCTCACCAACGGCACCACCGAGGACGTCGCCGTCTACATCGAGGGCCCGGACATCAACACGCTCGCCACGCTCGGCAACGAGCTGTCGGCGCGGATGTCGAAGCTGCACGGCCTTGACGACGTGCAGCCCGCGCCGCTTGAGTTCATCCCGCAGGCCAACGTCACCGTCAACACGGCCACCGCGGCCAAGTACGGGCTTTCGCCCGGCGACGTGCGCCGCGAGGCCGCGATCATGATGGCGAGCGAGCCGATGTCGGAGCTCGCCTACAACGACCAGTTGATCGTCGTGGCCGCGTGGACCACGCCGGCCACCCGCAACAGCGTCACCGCGCTTGAGCAGCTGCCGATCGACACGCCGAGCGGCGGGCACGTGGCCCTCGGCAAGGTCGCCACGGTCGCCATCGCCCCGACGCCCAGCCAGATCATCCGCGTGAACGGCATCCGGATGCAGGAAGTGGACGCCGACATCTCCGGGCACCGACCTTGGCACCGCCGCGGGCGAGGTGCAGGCCCTGCTGAAGACCTTCAAGCTCCCGGCCGGCTACACCGCCTCCCTCCAGGGGGAGTCCGTCGAGCGGGCGTCCGCGCAGCAGCACCTTGAGTGGCTTGGCCTCGCGCGCGCTGGTCGTGATCCTGCTGCTGCTCCAGGCCGCGTTCCGCTCCTGGCGGCTAGCGCTCATGCTGCTGATCACGCTGCCCATCGCCCTGGTCGGCGGCGTGCTGGCCGCCTGGGGCGTCCTTGGCACGATCACGCTCGGCGCGCTCGTCGGGTTCTTCACCGTGCTCGGCATCGCCGCGCGCAACGGCATCCTGATGATCGCCCACTTCAAGCACCTGGAAGAGGAGGAAGGCGTCCCCTTCGGCCGCGACCTCGTGGTGCGCGGCGCGAGCGAACGGCTGTCCCCCATCCTGATGACCGCGCTGGCGACGGCCCTGGCGCTGGTGCCGCTGATCATCTACGGCGACCAGCCCGGCCAGGAGATCGAGTACCCGATGGCCATCGTCATCCTGGGCGGGCTGGCGACCTCGACCCTGCTGAACCTGTTCGTGCTGCCGCCGCTCTACCTGCTGGTCGCCGGCTGGCACCGGTCCGCGCCGCCCGCGCCGCCGACCCGGGTGCTGGAAACCGTCGGCTAAGCGAGCATCATCCCGAACGGGGGCGTGCGTCGCGTATACCGCCCCGCCGCCGCGTGGCGAGTGCCGGCCCGGGGGGCCAGCCGCGGATTACCAGGGGCGGATCGGCCGCCGGGGGATGCCGTGCCGGCGGATCGCGCCGCGGACGGCGTCGGGGGCGGAGTCGCCGCCCGGGGTGCTCCCGCACCACTCTTCGGCCTGGCGAACGCGATCGGCCATGCCGGCCGCCTCCGCGTCGCTTCCGCCGAACAGGTCAAGCAGGCCGTCGGCGTCGTCACCGAATAGTAGCTTCGCGATGTCTCGCATCTCCGCCACCTCCTCGTCGTCTCGATAACACGATATAACGCAAATAGTTCCCGCCGCTAGGCGTTTGGCGCCCGCGATCGCCCTCGCGGCCGGCCTTCTCCCGTTCACGCTCTGACGCGGTAGCCGCCGAGGGACGGCTCAAGCAGGTCGAAGGCCCGGCCGGCGGCCCCGGCGAGCGCCTGGCGGATCTCGTCGCGCGACTGGCCCGCGAGTACACGCCGGGCGCCTTCCGCGAACAGGACCCGGTGAACCGAGGCGAGCTGGGCCGCCGCGATCCGCTGCTGCGGCTCTTCCGTGCCGCTCTCGGCGGCGATCGCGTCACCGAGCGCCCGCTCGGTGAGGTCGGCGATCTCCAGGCGCCGGCTGGCGAGCGCGTGGCTGCCCAGCACCATCCTGGCGAACGCCGGGGTGGGCACGCCGAGGGTGACGTCGCCCGCGGCGATCCGCTCGGCGTAGTCACGGCGGACCGCCGCGAGCATGCTCTCGCCGGGGGCGCGGGCGGCGACGGCGTCGGCCAGGCTGGCGATGATCGCCTCGGCCCGGTCGAAGACCAGGTCCTCCTTGCGCGGGAAGTAGTTGGTCACGGTCATCTTCGACACCCCGGCGGCCTCGGCGACCTGGGAGATCGTCACCTCGTCGAAGCCGCGGGCCTCGAACATCGCCATCGCGACGCCGGAGATGGCCTGCCGGGCCTCCTGCTTCCTGCGCTCACGCAGTCCTGCGGTCATGCTGTCAGCCTAGCACCAGTTTATGACGGGCATAAGTTTAGGTTTGACATAAACTTATGTCGAACCTAGCATGAGTTATCGCTGCGAGGACGTGCACCGCAAACGGGAGAACTCAGACAGCGGCATGACACTCAACCCAGTCGGCCACTTCCCGCGGAACCGCGCGAAGGGCCACTAAGACACCTGGAGGCACTCCGTGTTCGACAAGCCTGCTGAAAGCCGGGCGATCTGTGAGCTCGGCAAGGCGCTGCAAGACGCCTGGAACCGCGGGGACGCCGCAGGCTATGGGGAGCTATTCACCGATGACGCCGATTTCGTCGCCTGGACCGGGGCGCACGGGCGCGGCCGACAGGCTATCGAAGATGCCCACCGGCGGCTCTTCGACGGACCTTTGGCCGGTTCCCGGATGGTTCTGGTCAATGACGAAGCGGAATCTGCGCCGCCCGAGTCGCTGCGGTTTGTCCGCCCGGATACGGCGATCATGGTCGTCTCGGGTGCCGTGACACTGGCCAGTCAGATCGCGACAGGCCCAGGCCACCAATCGGTGCAGACTTTCGTGCTGGTTAAGAACAGCGACCGCTGGCGGGTCACAGCGTTCCACAACACCCGTCGGTTGGCGTGATCTCGCCGGGCGTCTGCCTGGGCCGCCCGCCGCTACGGGCGCGCGAGGTGGTAGGCCACGTGCGGCTTGAGCGGGTGGCCGTCCGGCACCCGCGGGTGCGGGAAGCGCGCGGACTCGGTCATCCCGATGCGCCGCATCACCGCCTGCGACGGAGCGTTGCGCAGGGACGTGTACGACCAGATCTCGCGTAGGCCCACGCCGCCGAACGCGACGCCGAGCGCGGCCCGCGCGGCCTCGGTCGCGTATCCGTGGTGCCACGCGTTCCTGGCCAGCCGCCAGCCGATCTCGGTGCCGTCCGGCCCGCCGGGGATGTCCGCCGGCATCGGCGCGAGCCCGGTGAACCCGATGAACTCTCCGGTACCCGCCACTTCAAGGGCCCAGAGGCCGTAGCCGCGCTCCTCGAATCCCGCCTCTGTCTGGTCCACGAGCGCGTCGCTCTCGGCCCGGCTGAGCGTCGCGGGGAAGAAAGCCAGCGTCTCCGGGTCCCCGTTCAGTTCGGCGAACGGCTCCCGGTCCGTCTGCCGCCAGCGCCGCATGACAAGCCGGTCCGTCGTGACGACGTCAAACCTGCGCATGATCATCCCCCTCGCGATGCCGGTAACATTAGTAAAGGCCAGATGATGCCCTGGCGTGGATGCGCAGCCTCCCGAACCGCCGCCGCTGAGCGGCTGATGGCCTCTGCTCCGATCTCGCGTGACTGAGGAGTCGTTTCCGCGTGCCTGAGCCAGCCGCATCCAGTGCCATCTCCGCGTCCGGCGTCGCCGACAGAGTCCCCGCGCCCGGTGCTTCCGGGCCTCCCCCGCTGCCGGGGCGCGCCGGCTCGTGCTGCCGCGGGCGGACGGGCGGACGATCACCGCGATCTTCGCCGGCGGCGCGCTCGGGACCCTGGCCCGCGCCGCGCTCGCCGAGGCGTTCCCGCACGCCGCCACCGCGTGGCCGTGGCCAACGTTCGCGGTGAACATCGTGGCGGCGTTCCTGCTCGGGTACTTCGTGACGCGGCTGCAGGAACGGCTGCCGCTGTCGAGTTACCGGCGGCCGCTGCTCGGCACCGGGGTGTGCGGCGGCCTGTCCACGTTCTCCACCATGGAGGTGGAGATACTGAAGATGCTCAGCGCCCACGCGTACGGGCTTGCCGCCGGGTACGCCGCGGCCAGCATCGCGGCGGGCTACGCGGCGCTCCACCTGGCGACCGCGATGGTGCGGAGGGTGCGTGGGGACGTGCGGCGATGAGCGTGCTGGTCTGGGCCGGGGTCGTAGCTGATCGGCGGGGCGGGCTCCGTGCTGCGGTTCTACGTCGACGGCATCGTGGCCGTCGGCGTCGGGCGCGACTTCCCGTACGGCACGCTGGCGGTCAACCTGTCCGGCGCGGTCGTCCTCGGGCTGATCACCGGGCTCGCCGTGGGCGGAGACGCGGCGCTGCTCGCGGGCACGGCGGCCGTCGGCTCCTACACGACGTTCTCCACCTGGATGCTTGAGACGCAGCGGCTGACGGAAGAGCGCCAGTACCGCAAGGCGACGCTCAACATCGTCGTCAGCCTGGTGCTCGGGGTGGCCGCCGCCGAACTTGGGCGGCTGATCGGCGCGCACCTGTGAACGGCCGCACCGCAGTGAACGGCCCGGCCTGAACGAGGACGCCGTCAAGCTCACCAGCTACTTCGGGGAGCGGCGCCGGGCCGCGGGCGACGGTTTCGCCGCCGACGCGCTGCTCGACCTGTACGGGCGGCACGAGGTCGCGACGAGCATCCTGCTGCGCGGCGCCGAGGGCTTCGGCGCGCAGCGCCATCCGCGCACCGACATGTCGCTGACCCTGTCGGAAGACCTGCCGCTGATCGCGGTCGCGGTCGACAGCCGGTCGCGGATCGAGCCGCTCGTCGAGCCGACCGCGCGGCTGACCGGGACCGGGCTTGTCACCATGGAACGGGCGCGGCTGCTGAGCGGCGACATCAGTCCGCCGACGTGACGGCGGTGACCCTGCGCGAAGGGGTGCACGAAGAGACCAAGCTGACCATCTACCTGGGCCGCCAGGAGCGTGTCTACCGGATGCCGGCCTTCATGGCCGTCTGCGACTTGCTGCACCGGCGCGGCGTCGCCGGGGCGACCGCGCTGCTCGGGGTCGACGGGACCGCGCACGGCAACCGGGAGCGGGCCTCGTTCTTCAGCCGCAACGCCGGCGACGCCGATGATGGTCATCGCGGTCGGCTCGGGGACGAGCATCGCCCGGGTGCTGCCCGAGCTCGGCGGGCTGCTGCGCCGGCCCCTGCTCACGCTGGAGCGGGTCCGGATCTGCAAGCGGGACGGGCAGCTGCTGTGCCCGCCGTCCCTCGGCCCGCCCCGCTCCGGACACGGACGCCAACCCGGGGCGAGGCCGCCTGGTTTGCGGCACAAGCTCATGGTCTACACGTCCGAGGCCGCCCTGCACGACGGCCAGCCGGTCCACCGGGCGATCGTCCGCGCGGCTGCGCGCCGCCGGGATCAGCGGCGCGACCACCCAGCGGGGCATCTGGGGCTTCCACGGCGACCACGCGCCGCACGGCGACCGCCTGCTGCAACTCGGCAGGCACGTCCCGGCCGTCACGATCGTGATCGACTCACCGGAGCGCATCGCCGCCGCGTTCGCCATCATCGACGAGCTCACCGCCGAGCAGGGACTCGTGACCAGCGAGGTCGTCCCCGCGATACGGCCGGGCGGCGACGGCCAGGCGCGCGGCGGCATCCCGCTGGGCTAGACCGAGTGCAGTGCGGGCAGCCCCGGCGCGGGTCAGTGGGTGCCCGGCTCGTGTCCGACGTGGGCCGCGGACTCGAGCTGGAAGGTGGAGTGCTCGATGTCGAAGTCTCCGGCGAGGCAGGCCTGGAGCTGGTCAAGCAGCCGGGGCGCGTGGCCGTCCTGGAAGCAGGAGTCCTCCACGGTGACGTGCGCCGACAACGCCGACAACCCCGAGGTCACGGTCCACGCGTGCAGGTCGTGCACGCCCCGGACGTGCGGGACGCTGAGGATGTGCGCGCGGACCTCCTCAAGGTCGGTCTCCTCCGGGGCGGCCTCGAGCAGCACCCGGCCGGAGTCGCGCAGCAGCTCCCACGCCGCCTTGACCATCAGCACGACGACGATCAGCGAGGCGATCGCGTCGGCCCGGGTGAATCCCGTGGTCACGATGATGATCCCGGCGATGACGGTGCCGATGAACCCGTACAGGTCGGTCAGCACGTGCCGGAACGCGCCCTCGACGTTCAGGCTGGACCGGTCCGCCCGCGCCAGCACCCAGGAAGCGGCGACGTTGACCGCGACCCCGGCCACGGCCACGACGATGACCGGCCCGCCGTCCACGGCGGGCGGGCGGATGAGCCGGGTAATGGCCTCGGCGGTGACGACGCCCGCCACCACCAGGAGCGTGATGCCGTTGGCGGCGGCGGACAGGATCTCGGCCCGCTGCCAGCCGAACGTCCACTTCCCGGCCGGCGGCCGGGCGGCCAGCCGGATCGCCCACAGCGCCCCGCCGATCGCGCCCACGTCCGAGAGCATGTGCCCGGCATCCGACAGCAGGGCCAGCGACCCGGACAGCACCGCGGTGACTACCTCGGCGATCATGAACGCGGCGAGCAAGGCGAGGGCGGCCAGCAGGTACCGGCGATCCGAGCCGGGGCCGGGACCGTGCGCGTGGCCGTGACCGGCGGACCCGGTCACGGCGGGCCGGTGCCCCGCTTCGCTAGTCATCGCAGGCGCTCTCCCCTCGTCGGTGCCGGCTCTCAGCCATTGTTCCCTGTCGGCCGGCCCAGCGGGTTCAACGCCCCGCGGGGGAGAAGATTTCCCGGGCCTCGCGGCTTGCGTAGTACACCAGGACGTAGCCGGCCGCTGGGTCGGCCCACCACCAGCCCGCTGTCGCGTTCAGCGCCAGGCCGGTCAGCACCGCCACCGCGAGGATGCCGTCGACCGTGGTCACCCGGCCCTCGGTCAGCAGTACCGGGTTGCCCAGCGCCCGCCCGGTCCTCGCCTTCCCGGCAGCGAGGACGAACATCACCAGCGCGGTCGCCGCGGTCCAGGCGATGCCGGGGACGGAGTGACCGGGGCGGTAGCCGATGACGAGCACGACGGTTGACTGGGCGAGCAAGTAGCAGGCCAGGACCGCGAACGCGCAGCCGATCAGTCGCAGTGCCCGGCGCTGGCGTTCCCCGCCGGTGCCGGACAGCTCCCAGACCACGACGACAGAAGCGCCGATCTCGATCAGGGAGTCCAGCCCGAACCCCGCAAGCGCGACTGACCGCGCCGCGATCGCGGCGATCGCCAGCACGACGATGCCGGCGACGTTCCAGCCGAGTGTCGCGTACTCCAGTGCGAAGCCGCGGCGCAGCAGCGCGGCCCGTGCCTCGGCATCCGGGGCAGCGGGCACAGCGATCGGCGCGCGGTTCACAGGTAGTCGACGGCGCCGGGCTCGAGGGTGAGCTCCTGGTCGTCGCTGTCGTAGTCGTACAGCTCCGCGTAGCGGCCCCAGTCGATGGCGGTATCGAGCTGCCTGCGGGCCTCCTGCGGCGAGAAGCCGCGCCGCAGCACGTCCAGGAAGAAGCCCTCACGCAGGGTGTGGTCGTCGGTGGCGGCGAGCGCCTGGACGATCGCCCGCACGAGCGGTGCCTGCTTGGCGGCGTGCCGGGCGAAGAGCTTCTTGCTGGTGAGGATGTCGGCCGCCGCGAACTCCTTGCCCTCGGGGGTCAGCTCGATGTCGGAGCCGTCGATGCGGGCCATGTGCAGCATGACCGCGGCGTCGGTCAGCGGCAGCAGGTCGTCGATCTCGAAGGTGAGGTCGTCGGCGATCTCGGCCAGGCCGTCCCGGCCGCCCCGCGCGGCGAGGATTTCCAGCAGGCCGGCGAGGCCGCCGGGGCTGACGTCGGGCAGCGGCGTGTTCGTCGGGGTGGGGGCGGGCCGGCGGGGCGGCGGCGTCGAGGCGGCGTCGGTCTTCTCCGGCTCGAAGACCGCGGAGGCGGACTCCTCCCGGCCGGTAAGGATGCCGTAGATGGTGTCGACCAGGGCCTCGAAGCGAGGCGCGTGCCGGTCGCGGGGGCGGGGCAGCTCGACGGTGAGCTCGGCCTTGATCCGCCCGGGGTTGGAGGACAGCACGAGCACCCGGTCGGCGAGCAGCACCGCCTCCTCGATGTTGTGGGTGACGATGAGGATGGACTTCACCGGGGCCCCGTGCCCCTCCCACAGCTTGACGAGCTCGTTGCGCAGGTTCTCCGCGGTCAGCACGTCGAGGGCGGAGAACGGCTCGTCCATCAGCAGCGCGTCCGGCTCGGTGACGATGGCGCGGGCGAAGCCGACCCGCTGCCGCATGCCGCCGGACAGCTCCTTCGGGTAGGCGGACTCGAAGCCGTCGAGGCCGATCGTGTCAATCGCGCTGAGCGCCCGGTCGGCCCGCTCGGCCTCGGAGACGCCACGCGCCTCAAGGCCGAGCTCGACGTTCTGCTGCACGGTGAGCCAGGGCAGCAGCGCGAAGGTCTGGAAGACCATGGATACCCCCGGGTTGGCCCCGGTGAGCGGGGTGCCGCGGTACGCGACCATGCCCGCGGTGGGGGCGATCAGCCCCGCGACGCAGCGCAGCAGCGTGGACTTGCCCGAGCCCGACTTGCCCAGCAGCGCGACGATCTCTCCCTCGGACAGGGTAAAGCTCACGCCGTCCAGGACGGGCAGGGCGCGGCCGTCCGGGGTGGCGAACGTCTTGGTCACGGACTCGGCCGCGATGATCACCGCGCCGGTCTTGGTCATCACGGTCACAGCGAGTACCTCCGTTCGGCAAGCGCGTACAGGCGGCGCCACAGCAGGCGGTTGGTGAGGACCACGTAGAAGCTCATCACGACGATGCCCACCAGGATCTTCGGGAAGTCCCCGACTGAGGTCGCCTGCGCGATGTAGGCGCCGAGGCCGGTGGCGACCAGGTGGTTGTGGCCGTAGGAGACGATCTCGGCGACGATCGAGGCGTTCCACGCCCCGCCCGCGGCGGTGATCCCGCCGGTCACGTACGAGGCGAAAATCGAGGGCAGGATGAACTTCTTCCACCGCAGCCAGCCGCTCACCTGGAGGTTCGTCATCGCCTCGCGCAGGTCGGACGGGATCGCGGAGGCGCCGGCGATGACGTTGAACAGGATGTACCACTGCGCGCCGAGCGCCATCAGCAGCACCGCGCCGAAGTCGAGCGGGATGTGCCAGGCCACGAACACGACCGTGGCGAACGGGAACAGGAAGTTCGCCGGGAAGCCGGCGAGGACCTGAACAATCGGCTGGGCGAACCTGGTAACCCGCGGGTCCATGCCGATCCACACCCCGATCGGCACCCAGACCACGGTGGCGACGGCCACCAGGAACATAACCCGGGCGAACGTGGCGGCACCGAGCGCGAAGGCGTAGCCGAACTCGCCGAGCCCGGTGGTGGCGCGCACGTAGCCGAGGGCCTCCCACGCCCCGTAAGCGACCACCACCGCGATCGCCCCGGCGAAGAACACGTCGCCGGTGCGCTCGCGCGCCCGCGATACCGCCAGCGGGTGCTCGGCGAGGCCGAACGGGCGGGTGGCCCGGTCGAGCAGCCGGCCGACCGGGCGCAGCGGGCGGCCGAGCAACTCGGGGACGTCGGAGCGGCGCAGCACGTCGAGCACGATGCTGCGCGGCTTCTCGGCGCTCTCGGACTCCTCCACCCGGAACCGCTCTGCCCACGCGGTCACCGGCCGCCAGAACAGGAAGTTCACCCCGAGGACCAGGATGATCTCCACGGCGATGGCGAGGCCCACCTCGCCCAGGTTCCCCTGGGCGATCGCGGCGGCGGCGTAGGACCCGATGCCAGGGAGCGCGTACTGATGGTTGAGGACGGAGATGGACTCGGAGGCGGCGAGGAAGAACCACGCGCCGCCGAAGCTCATCATCCCGTTCCACACCAGCGGGATCATCCCCGACGGCACGTCCAGCTTCCAGAACCGCTCCCAGCGGGTCAGCCGCATCACCCTGGCCGCCTCGTCCAGGTCACGCGGCTGCGACACCAGCGAGTGGTAGAACGCGAACGTCATGTTCCACGCCATCGAGGTGAAGATCGCGAAGATCGACGCGCACTCCAGGCCGAGTTCCGAGCCGGGGAACAGGTTGATGAACGCGGTCACGGTCACCGAGAGGAACCCGAGGACAGGGACGGACTGGAGAATGTCGAGGAGCGGGATGAGCACCTTCTCCGTCCGCCGCAGCCTGGCCGCGGCCGTCGCGTAGACGAAGGTGAACAGCACCGCGAGGATCAGCGCGACGAACATCCGCAGGAGCGACCTGACCGCGTAGTAGGGCAGGTTCGCCGGATCGGTGGAGACCGTGGACGGCGCGGTGTTCGGCAGGAACGGCGCGTTCAGAGCCGGGGCGAGCCGCAGCAGCCCGAAGAGCAGCGCGAGCAGTGCCGCCGCGACCACCACGTCCGCCCAGCGCAGTCCCGGCCGCCGCCAGAGGCCGCGCGCGGGGAACCCGCCAGGAACCGTCACGCCTGCTCCCTCCCCGGAAAGGTCTTACCCCGCCAGGAGTCAACGGTGACCGATCCTGAGGTAACAGCGGACGGCACTCAGGCATCTGTCGCGTTAACATTCCATGATCCTCGGCCGACTGGCCCGCGTGCCGTCACTCAGGCCGAATCAAGCGTCAGGAACTCGTTAGTGACCGCAGCACAACTGGTTAAGGCGCCTCTGACGGGGGCGGGCGGGTCGTCCCTGACCGGGCGCCAGCGGTCCGTGAACGGCGACCTGCCTCCGGGCGGCCGCAGCTTGATGCCGCTGGCGCGCAGCAGGGCGCCCGCGGCGGCGGCGGGCCTGCCGGTCAGCAGCTCGATGTGGTGCAGGCTGAGGCCGCAGCCTTCGTACAGGTCGCCGACCAGGGCCGCGGTCAGCGGCCGGGGCGCCGGAAACCGCTGCCAAGGCGTCCCGGACAAGGTGAGCACGGGGATGCCGTGCCGGTCCAGCGCCTGGCGGACTCCCGGGTCGGCGTGCAGGGCGATGAGCAGTTCGGCCTCCGACGGCCCGCGCCGCGACGGCGGCGCGACCCGCGGGCCGGACCGCTGGTCCTCCTGCGCCATGCGCGCCAGCGCCTGGTCGAGTCGCTCGTCTTCCGTCGTGCGCACGCTCATCCGCCGGGCGGGGCCGCGGGCCGCTCCCCCGCCCGCGGCCTCGTACAGCAGCCGGGTGATCAGCTCCCGGTCCGCGCCGGTAAGCGCGGCGATCTTCTGGACGGTCAGCAGCCGGCAGCCGCGAAGATGGACCACCCGTTCCGGCAGGGGCGCACCCGGCAGGTCACCGGGACAGCCGGCGCCCGGCCTGGCCCCGCTATGCGGGCAGCACCCCGCGCGACACTCCTCGCTCACGCCGCGCAGCCTCCATATCAGGTCTTGCTGACAGGGACCGTTGGCGGCGCCTCCGCGGTTGACGACGAGCCCCTCCGCCGTATGTGTCAAGCATATGCCCAGATGATGCGTCAGGTAAGCCTGCGGCGCACCGCGCCCAGCGAGGCGTGTCGCCTGCGGTCAGGCGCCTGCCGGGAACGCGTAAGACGGATGCGGCGGGACGTGCGGGCTGGCGGCCTGGCGGGTACGTCGTCATGTCCGTCGGCGAGTGCTTGACCGGCCGGGGGGCTCGGAGCGGAACGGCGCTCAATCTCAACATGCTCGCCTATCTTTGCGACAGTGGGGGCATGCGGGTTGGGGTTTTCTTGCTGGCGGCCAGGTTTCCCGGCCAGTCAGACGACGAGGTGCTGACGGCGACGGTACAGGCGGCCGTGGCGGCCGAGCGGGCGGGCTTTGATGACGTGTGGCTGGCCGAGCATCACTTCATGTCTTACGGCATCTGCCCGTCGGCGGTGACGCTGGCCGGGTACGTGCTGGGCCAGACCGGGCGGGTGGCTGTGGGCACGGCGGTGAGCGTGCTTTCGGCGTGGCATCCGATTGCGCTGGCCGAGCAGGCGGCGCTGCTCGACCAGGTTTCGGGCGGCCGCGGCACGGCACGGGGTCACGCCGGCCGGCGGGCACGTGGCGGCGGTCGTCGCGCAGGTGGCCGACACGCGCGCGGAGGCCCAGGGCCTGCTGCGTACCCGGCTTCCCCGCTGGCTGGGGCCGGGGCTGGCCGGGTACGTGCCGGTAGACGGCCGGGCGCGCCCGGCCCGCGACCCGGACGCCTACGCAGAGTGGCTGTGCCGCGTCCACCCGGTCGGCACCGCCGCCGACTGCGCCGGCGCCATGGCCGCGACCGCGCGCCGCACCGGGATCGGCCACCTGATCTGCATGGTCGAGGGCAGCGGCGACCCCGCCGCCGTCCGGGAGAACATCGCCCGGCTCGGCGCCGAGGTCCTGCCCCGCCTGCCCGGGCGGGACGGCACCGCGCCGGACCCGGGCGCCGGCCGGGAGAGCCGGCCCCGGGCCGGGTAACGCTCCGGACGTGGCCGTCCTCCCTGTCAGGGGGCTCACCGGGCGGGCCGCGACGTGAACCGCCGCCGGAGTTCTAGCGGGGCGGTTAACCGCCCTCGGTGTCGGCGAGTCCGCGGGTTCCCGGTGCCTGCGCGTCCCTGGCGCCGCCCGTGGGCGGCGCACACGCCGATCAGCTCGACCGTGTGCCCGGTGAGGGTGAAACCCGCGAGGAAGGTCGACCTGGCGGGCCCATTCCCAGACCTCGTGCCCGTCGACCTCGGCCGTGCGCCCGCAGACGCGGCAGGTGAGGTGGTGGGTGAAGCCGTCGGGGCGCAGCCGGTAGAGGGCCTGGCCGCCGGCGCCGCGGATGGTGTCCACGCGGCCCTGCTCGGCCAGTACGCGCAGGTGCCGGTAGACGGTCGCCAGGCCGACCCGGCCGCCGGCCCGGCGCACGGCCTCCCGGATGTCCCGGGCCTCGCTGAAGGCGGGCATCCCGGACATGACCGTCGATGATCGCCGCGGCCTGCCTGCTGTAGCGGACCCTTGTTCCCTGCGGCTGCGGCATCCGGCCTCCCCGGCTGGAGTTCCTGCGGCACCGGCGGGCCGCGCCGCGCGCGGCACCGCCGGCGGCTACGGCCCGAGCAGGTGATCCGCGCCGAGCCGCTTGCGCCAGCTTAATGGAAATGATTACCATAACGGTATTCGTTTTCAATCCCGCGCCGCCAAGCGGCGCTTCCCCCATCCGGGAGTACAAGGTCATGCGAACCCGCTCCGGCGCCCTCGCCGTTGCCCTGCCCCTGGCAGCAGCGCTGCTGGCGAGCGCCTGCTCGTCCTCGTCTCCTCATCGAGCGCGGCGGGCGGGAGCTCGACGGCCGCCGCCGCGTCAACAGCCAAGATCACGGCGATCGGCGCCGAGAACGAGTACGCCGACGTCATCGCGCAGGTCGGCGGCAAGTACGTGCAACGCCTCGTCGATCATGAGCAACCCGAACACCGACCCGCACACGTTCGAGGCGAGCCCGGCCGTCGCCCGGGAGATCACCGCGGCCAAGCTGATCGTGCAGAACGGCGTCGGCTACGACGACTGGGCGACCACGATCGAGAACGCCGACCCGAGCGACAGCCGCAAGGTCATCAACGTGCAGCAGCTGCTCGGCCTGCCGGACAGCACGCCCAACCCGCACCTGTGGTACAAGCCGACCACGATGCCGGCCGTGGCCAACGCGATCGCGACCGACCTCGGGCAGATCGACCCCGCGCACGCCGTCCTACTACAAGGCCAACGCGGCCTCGTTCATCGCCAGCCTGAGCGCGTGGAACAACGCCATCGCGGCGTTCAAGGCCGCCCACCCGGGCACCCCGGTCGCGACGACCGAGCCGGTCGCCGACTACATGCTGCAGGCCGCCGGCGCGGACAACCTGACGCCGTTTACGTTCCAGGCCGACATCATGAACGGCACCGACCCCTCGCCGCAGAACACGGCGCTCGAGAACTCCCTGTTCACCCAGCACAAGGTCAAGGTGTTCCTGTACAACCAGCAGGTCACCGACTCGCTGACCGAGTCGTTCATCAAGCTGGCGCACGAGAACGGCATCCCGGTCGTCGGCGTCTACGAGACCATGCCGACCCCCGGCTACGACTACCAGTCCTGGATGCTCGCCGAGGTCAACGCCCTGAACAAGGCCGTGACCAGCAAGGTCTCGACGGAACACCTGTGATGACCGGGCAAGCCGGGCAGGAGCTGCTGCGGCTGGAGGGGATCGGCGTCCGGCTCGGCGGCCGGGAGATCCTGCGCGACGTCTCCTTCACCGTCCGGGCCGGCGAGTTCACCGGGCTCATCGGCCCCAACGGCGCGGGCAAGACCACCCTGCTGAAGGTCATCCTCGGCCTGCAGGCCCCCACGGCCGGGCCGGGTCCTGCTCAACGGCAGGCCCCGGCCGCGGCGGGGCGGCGGGCGGCTGATCGGCTACGTGCCGCAGAAGCTGGCCATCGACCCGGACATGCCGCTGCGCGCCCGCGACGTGGTCGCGCTGGGGATCGACGGGAACCGGCTCGGCTTCCCGCTGCCCTCGGCGGCCAGGCGGGACCTGGTCGACGAGGCGCTGCGCGCGGTCGGCGCCGAGGCTTACGCCGACAGCCCGGGTCGGGCGAGCTGTCGGGCGGCGAGCAGCAGCGGGTGATGATCGCGCACGCCGTGATCAGCCGGCCGCGGCTGCTGCTGCTTGATGAGCCGCTCGCCAACCTGGACCTGCGCAGCGAGCAGGGCATCGTCTCTGTCCTGGCCCGGCTCGCCCGCGAGCAGCAGATCGCGGTGCTGATCTCCGCCCACGACATGAACCCGCTGATGCGGGAGACCGGCACCGTCGTCTACGTGGCCGCGGGGCGCGCGGCCGCCGGGCGGACCGACGACGTGATCCGCACCGAGGTGCTCAGCGCCCTGTACGGCAGCCACGTCGACGTGCTGCACGTCCACGGCCGGGTCCTGGTGGTCGCGGGCGACGAGCGAGGCGCACGACCCAGGCGCACCGTCCGCTGGCGGTCAGCACGGCCGCCGACGGCGGGAGCTGAGCGCGGTGGGCGGCTTCCTGCACTACATCGTCGAGCCCGGGCTGCTGAGCAGCGGCCCGGTGCGCACCGCGGTCCTGGTCGGCACCGTCGTCGCCGTCACCTCGGGCGTGGTCGGGCGTGCTCACCGTCATCCGCGGCCAGTCGTTCGCCGGGCACTCGCTCGCCGACGTCGCGCACGACCGGCGGGGCCGGCGCGTTCCTTGCCGGGATCAGCCAGTTCTGGGGCTTCCTGATCGCCGGCATCGCCGGCGCCGCGATCATGGAGCTGATCGGCGTGCAGCGCCGCCGCGGCCGCGACGTCGCCACCGGCGTGGTGCTCGGCGCCGCGCTCGGCGCCGCCGCCCTGTTCCTCTACCTGGGCACGCTGACCAGCAGCACCACCGGGGCCTCGTTCACGATCCTGTTCGGCTCGATGTTCGTGATCAGCCCGGACACCGTCCCGGCGCTGATCGCGTCCGGGCTGCTCGCCCTGGTCGTCGTGGCCCTGCTGTCCCGGGTGCTGCTGCTCACCGCGCTGAGCCCCGACATCGCCGCCGCCCGCGGCGTGCGGGTGCGGGCGGTGGGCGTCGCCTACCTGGTCGCGCTCGCCGTGGCGGTGTCGCTGTCCGCCGTGGTCATCGGCGCGGTGCTGTCCACGGCGCTGCTGATCGGGCCGGCCGCGACCGTCGCTGCGGGTCACCAGGCGCCCGGTGCGGGCGATGGCGGCCGCGGCGCTGATCGGCACCGCCGCCACCTGGCTGGGCATCCTGCTCGCCTACGACAGCTACTACTGGCCGCCGCGGCGGCCGCGGCTGGCCGGTCAGCTTCTTCGTGGTCGCCCTCGTCGTCCTCGGCTACCTGCTCACCTATGCCCGCCTGCCCCGGCGCCGCCGGGCCGGCGCGCGGCCAGGCCGCGCGGGCCCCAGAGAACCAGGAGGCGCCGGCATGTTCTCCAGCCTGATGATGAACACCTGGATCGCGGCGAGCATCGTCGCCGTGATCGCCGGCGTGACCGGGTTCTTCGCGGTGCTGCGCGGCCAGTCGTTCGCGGCGCACGCCATCCCGAACGGCGCCTTCGCGGGCGCGGCAGGCGCGGGGCTGCTCGGCCTCAACGTCATCTGGGGCCTGGCCGTCTTCGCGCTGGCCGGCGCGCTCGGCATCGGGGCGCTCGGCACGGCGGGCCACGGCAGGACGTGGTCACCGCGCTCGTCCTCGTGCTCATGCTCGGCCTCGGGGCGCTGTTCCTCAGCCTCAGCACCGAGTACGCCGAGGTGACCTACTCCCTGCTGTTCGGTGAGGTGTTCGGGGTCAGCCCGAATGTGCTCGCTGCCGATCGCGGTCCTCGGCGCCGTCGCCGTCGCGGCGATCGCGGTGATCTACCGCCCGCTGCTGCTCGCGTCGGCGCTCCCGGAGGTCGCCGACGCGCGGGGCGTCAGCACCCGCCGGATGGAGCTGTGCTTCCTGATCGTGATGGCCCTGGCCACCAGCATGACGGTGCCCGTCGTGGGCGCCCTGCTCATGTTCGCGCTGATGATCGGCCCGGCCGCCGCGGCCCGGTCGTTCACCAGGCGGCCCGGGCACGCCATCGCCCTGGCCACCGGCATCGCCCTGGTCACCGTCTGGGCCGGCATCGCGCTGTCCTACCGCACCAACTGGCCGCTCGGCTTCTACGTCGGCGTCATCGCCGCCGGGTTCTTCCTCCTCGGCCAGGGCTGGGCCGCCGTCCGCCGGCGCGGGTCCGCGCCCCGCCCGGTGCCCGCGCTCAGTTCGGTCCACTGATCTCGAACGAGGGCGTGGTGCCTCATGCGGCCGCCCGCGCCTCCGGACGGGTGGTGGGCGATCTCAGAGCCATCCACCACCCGTTCGGACGAATGACTTTGATTTTCCTAGCAGTCGACGAGCTCGGGGCTCTGGTTGAGGAGCTGGGCGCGGGCGGAGGTGAACTCGGCCAGCGCGGCCGTCGCGGCCGGGCGGAAGACGGCGGCCCGGTGGCAGTTCTGGAACGCCAGCCGGACGCCGTAGTGCCGCTCGACCGCGGCGCGCATCGCGTCGCTGGCCATCAGCCGCAGCAGCTGGCCGCGCGCCGCCTCATCAGGCGGCGGGACCTGGTTGTCGGCGAACTCGCCGCCGCCGGCTTCCAGGTCGGTGATGAGGCCGGCGATCAGGTTCCAGGCGTACGGCAGCGAGGTGCGGACGCAGTCCAGGAACGCGGCGTCGTCCACCTCGCCGCGCTGTGCCCGGTCGAGCAGGTCCGCCGGTACCGCTAGCGACATCGTGATGGTCCCTTCTGCCGTCACGGTGCGATTACTCTCCCCGTCATCCTCCATGAAAATGACAACCATTTCAATATGATGGGCACCGGCTGTCGTGACCAGCAGGCTCAGGAACGGAGCGGAGAAGCAATGAAGATCGCGTTCGCGGGCAAGGGCGGCAGCGGCAAGACCACGCTGTCGTCGCTGTTCGTGCGGCACCTGGCCGCCCAGGGGCTGCCGGTGGTCGCCATCGACGCCGACATCAACCAGCACCTGGCCGAGGCCCTCGGCGCCAGCCAGCCGCCGCCGCTCGGCGCGCACCTGACGGAGATCAAGGAGTACCTGCGCGGCACCAACCCGCGGATCAGCTCGGCCGCCGCCATGGTCAAGACGACCCCGCCCGGCCGCGGCTCCCGGCTGCTGCGGCACGGCGGCCCCGACCCGGTCCACGACCTGGGCACGGTCACCCCGTGCGGTGCCCGGCTGCTCGCCACCGGCCCCTTCGACGAGGACGACCTGGGCGTGGCGTGCTACCACTCCAAGACCGGCGCGGTCGAGCTGTACCTCAACCACCTGGTCGACGGGCCGGGCGAGTACGTGGTCGTCGACTGCACCGCCGGCGCCGACTCGTTCGCCTCCGGCCTGTTCACCCGCTTCGACCTGACCGTCCTGGTCGCCGAGCCCACCCGCAAGGGCATCAGCGTCTGCCGGCAGTGGCAGGGCTACGCCGCCGGCTACGACATCGCCCTCGCCGTCGCCGGGAACAAGGTGCAGGCGCCCGAGGACGTGGCGTTCCTGCGCGAGCACGCCGGCGGGGACCTGCTGGCCTGGTTCGGCCACGAGCCAGCGGTCCGGGCCATGGAGCAGGGCCGCCCGTTCAGCCTGGCCGACCTCAGCCCCGCCACCAGTGGCCGCGCTCGGGGCCCTCCGGGACAGGCTCGACGCCCAGCCCAGGGACTGGGCCAGGTACACCCGCCAGGCAGCGGAATTCCACCGCAAGAACGCCCGCGCCTGGGCCAGCGCCGCCGCCGGCGAGGACCTGGCGGCCCAGATCGACCCGGACTTCACCCTCGGGCCGCACGCGCTGGTTCTCGCCGCGATGGGCGCGGGCTGCCAATGACCATTTCCATACTGGCAGGTTGCCTGCTTCCAGCGCTCCTCATCGGGCTGGCACGCCAGAAGATTCATTTCCCTGGCACTCGCGCCCAGCGGTCGTTTCCGTTGCTGCCCGGCCGGGAGACCGCGCTAGCTCAGCGCGATCTGGCCGCTACGGAGTGAACGGAGCGGTGACCGTCGCGTCGACGGTTATCTGGCCCGCGTGGCGGAAGACCAGGGTGAGCGGCACGGTCCGGCTGTTCTCGAACGGTACCGGGTGGTCGATGAGCAGGCCGCCGATGAGGGGACTGAGCGAGAGGGTTCCCTCGGCTGGGACGGTCAGGCCCGCGACCTGGGCCTGCTGGCCGCCGAGGCCGCCCTGCACGAAGATGACGCGGCCGGCGATCGGCGTGCGGACGGCGATCAGCTCGTCGGCGACCGCGCTCAGGTTGCGAATGACCAGGTAGGCGTGCGCGGTGCCGACCGCGTCCGCAAACAGGGGTTCAAAACCGAAGCCGGTCCCGCTGAGCGCAGCCTACAACCGGGGTAACTGCCCGCAAGGGTCGCCGAGGCGCGTCACTGCCCGCTAGATCATCA
>CAWKKG010000044.1:0-33899 GCA_963850115.1 uncultured Actinomycetota bacterium | reverse complement strand
GACGGCAAGAAGCGATGAACAGCGACTTTGTCTTCGTCGACGAGTTCGTCCCCGGCATCCGTTGGGATGCCAAATACGCCACCTGGGACAACTTCACCGGCAAACCGGTGGACGGTACCCACGCTAACCGCATCGTCGGCACCAGAGCCCTGTGCGCCGCCCTGAACAGAGCCGAAGAAGAAGCCGCATCCCTGGGCTTCGGCCTGCTCCTGTGGGACGGCTACCGCCCGCAACGGGCCGTCGACTGCTTCCTGCGCTGGTCGAGGGCAGCCGGAGGAAAGGCGCGCGAAACGACGTCACTACCCGAACGTCGGCAGGCCGGAGTGTTCGAACGGGGCTATGTGGCCGCCAAGTCGGGTCACAGCCGGGGCGGCACCGTGGACCTGACGCTGTACCAGCTAGCCACCGGTGATCTTGCTCCGATGGGCGGCGACCACGACTTGATGGACGCGCTATCCCATCACGGAGCACGAGGAATCACGTCAGCCGAAGCGGAAAACCGGCACCACCTCTGCACCATCATGCAGGACTGCGGCTTCGATTCCTACGACCGCGAATGGTGGCACTACACCCTCAAGCACGAGCCCTATCCCAATACCTACTTCGATTTCCCCATTACGTAGTCCTCCGCCGGTTGTGCGGCGGGCAGCTGAACCGTGACGCAGAGCCCGCCAGCGGCCCGAGGGGCGAGGGTGAGGCTTCCGTCGTGTGCCTGGGTGATGCTCTTGACGATCGCCAGGCCGAGGCCGACACCCGCGTGGTCCCTGCGTATGCGTCTGGTGCCCCGCTGGAAGGGTTCGGTGAGCGTCGAGACCAGTTGCGGGCTGAGCTTGTCGCCGGTGTTTTCGACGGTGAGCACGACGGACTCGGAGCGGATGGCGGTGCTGAGCTGCACGGTGCCGTGTTCAGGGAGGTTGTGGACGATCGCGTTGTGCAGGAGGTTCGTGGTCATCTGCAGCAAGAGAGCGTGCGAGCCGACGGCGGGGGTGATGTCCCCGGAGGCCCCGATGGTCACGCCGTGCTTTTTTGCGAGGGGGAGGAGTGTTTCGGCGGCTTCTTCGGCGACGAGGGACAAGTCGACGTGTTCCCTGGCGAAGGATCGCTGGTCGGCCCGGCTGAGCAGGAGCATTGCCTCGGTGAGGTCGATCGCCCGCGCGTTTACGGCGCGAAGGCGTTCGTCGAGCGCGCCGTAAACGCGGTTCGGATCGTTGCGGGCCACGTCCAGCAGGGCCTGCATGATTGCCAGCGGGGTCCGCAGTTCATGGGAAGCGTTGGCCGCGAACCTCTGCTGTTCGGCGACGTGCGCTTCGAGCCGCGCGAGCATGGCGTCGAACGCGTCGGCGAGTTCGCGGAACTCGTCGCGGTGGCCCGGCAACCGGATTCGGTGAGAGAGCGACCCGGTGGCGGCGGTGCGCGTGGCGTCGGTGATGCGAGACAGGGGGGCGAGCATGTGGCCGGCGAGAATCCACCCGCCCAGGAGTCCGAACACCAGCAGGAACGCCAGCACCGCGGCGCCGGCTTCGCCGAACGCTCGCTGGGTGTCGGAGCGGCCTGGAGCAAACGCCCCGCCGATGCCACCTCTCGTGGCCATGATGATCGGAGCGTGGGGAAAGAGTTGCAGCAGCACCATCCACAGGGCGAGCAGCAAGGCACCTGCCAGCACGAGGAACCCGGCGTAGCTGAGGGTGAGTTTGAGGCGAACGCTCAAACCGGGTGCTCTATCCACGGTCCCCTCCCTCACGCCCGGTGCCGGGCGGCGACGAGAACTTCGAGCACGGCGAACTGCTTCCTAGTCAGCGCGACGTAGCGGCCGTCCCGGTAGACCTCGCGGCGGAACGGGTCCAAGCGCAAACCGTCACGGATGGCCTCCGCGAGGTGGGGCTCATCCTCGACGACTAGTACACGCATGCTCCCAAGGCTATGAGCCTGCGCATATCGCCGGCATATCCAAAACCGCACACGGGCTGACAGCACCACGCTGGCTTGACTGGCGGGTCGAAACCCGGCGTCTCCCGGTCCTCGCCGTCCGGCGGCCTGGCGGCCTCTTCGCGTCGGCGCTACGAGCGGGCCCCACAGATTCGCCAGTGATTAAACAAATCATATATATCTTCAACGCGGCGGCCGCCCGAATGCCGCTCACGGGACAGCAATTTTACATTTTCTTTCAGTCATATCCCCGCTAGCCACCCCTTAGAAACATTTATGGAATTAATAAAACTTTGGCTATTAATCCTGCTTTATGCGGTTTTGATGGGCGCTCAGCACCCGATACAGCACCGAGGTCGAGAGCGGCGCCCTGATCCGGTCAATGATCAGCTGAGGGAGGTCAGCCGGCGACGCGGCGACCCGCGCGTCCTACGGACTCCCCGTCACGCATTGGTCTTTCGTGGTCTGCGTACGCGATACGGCACCGAAGCCTAATCCGGGAACTGCTCATCGCCGGTCGGCTCGATGTGCCCCACGCCGTTGATGGCCTGGCGCAGCTTCGCGAGCTCGTCGTACATGGTCCGCCGGGCGCGGTTGGAGTTTCCAAGCGGCTTGTGGTCGGGCAGGCTGTGCCATGGGTTGTAGCGCAGGACGTCCGCGAAGGCCAGCTGGCCGTCGGAGGTGAAGCGCTGGGCCGACAGGGTCAGCCGGGCCACGGGGATGTAGGGCGACAGGTTCTCCGGCCACTTGACCGTGGCATCCTCGATCGGCATCAGGTGCGAGTCGGTCTGCACCTGGACCATGAAGTCGAAGGTCCGCGGGCCGGCCGCGAGGGTCCGCACCATGGCGTCCCGCAGGTAGTTCTCGGCCGGCCGCACCGGAATCCTGGTGGTGACGGGCTCGCGGGGCTTGAGCGAGTACTCGACGGCCTGGTCCTCGCCCAGCAGGAACGGGACGTTGCTGAAGTACTGCACTTCCAGGGGGTTGGCCTGCATTGGCGAGTACAGCAACTGCATGAACATGTGCAGCAGGTGGGAGTCGAAGGGATTGATCGCGTACGCCAGCGGCGCCTTGGCGCGTACCCACTGCTGCAGCTTCGCGTTCTCCACAATGTTCGGGGTGACGAAGCTCGCCGGGCTGACCAGGATCAGGTCCTGGGTAAAGCGCTCGTCCTCCATCAGCTTCGGACCGGGCACGTCCATGACCTTGACGGCGACGGAGCACTGGCCGAAGTCTTCGAGGTCCGGCGGGGCATAGGGACCGGGACCGGAGAAGCGCACCCAGGCGGGGTAGGTCGCGGGCTCGGCGAACAGCCCGCGCCGCAGGCTGGGAGGCAGCCCCGGCAGCACGGCGAACTCGCCGCGCAGGACGCCGAAGGTCTTGGTGTTGCCGAACCGCTGCGCCCCGCCCGGGAGCCAGTTCTCCCGGGTGAACTTGACCAGCTCATTGATGATGGCGCGGGTCAGGTCTTCCTCACCCGGTAGCAGCGTCTCCTGCACGAGCGGGAGGTGCTGGTCCAGCCGGCGGGAGTTCTGCAGCGCCTGCGCCCAGTTGAACAGGGCGGGCCTGCACCACCGGTCGAACTGTCGCCTGTAGAGGAACTCCACCCGCCGTTCTAGCCGCCACACCCACAGGAACAGGTCGCTGAGCGGGCGCAGGACGAAAAACGTGAGCAGGCCCTGGGGTGAGATAACCGTGCTCGGCTGGGTGACTTTGCCCGGGCGCGCGCCTTCGACTCTCATCGTCTTCTCACTGGGTGAAGTCGAGGGCGAAGTCCAGGACATGACGGTGACCCCAGAAGACGACGCCGAGGAAGACCCCGGGGGCGACCTCCCGGATCTCGTCGCGGATCATCCGGGCGACCACCGAGGTCTTCGAGTAGTCGAGCACGATGCAGGGGGCGCCGTCCACCCAGCTCTGCTGTTTGTAGACGGCGGCCGCGATGGCCTGGATGTTGAACGGGGTGAGGATGTTCTTCAGCCGCCCCGTCCGGGCGTTCACTATCTTGCCGCGCCACGCCAGGGCGTAGCTCGCGGCGGCGGCCAGGCGAGAGACGGCGCCGCCGGCGCCGAGCAGGACCGTTCCCCGGCCGTGCCCGTCGGGGATGTCGCCGACCCGGCCCGAGGCGAACAGGCGCGCCAGTTCGCCTCGCGTCTGGGGGATCAGGCTCGCCGGGGTGGAGGTGATGATGTCGGTCATGTCTGTGCTCCTTTGTTCAGTCGGGCCAGGTAGCGCAGGGCGGAGAGGCCGGGCAGGAAGAAGTAGGCGCCGCCTCGGGTCCGGACGAACTGCGGCAGGCCCTGGTGACGGTGCCGAACCGGGCGCGCCTGGACCGTGAAGCGCGGCGCTCGCGGAGCAGCGGTTGCCGGTTAGCGGATCCGCGTCGTCGTAGAGGCCGTTGAAGGTGGCGTTGTTCAGCCAGGTGTGCTGGACGAACTCGAACTGCCTGGACAGGTCGGCCGCCAGGCACATGAAATACAGCCCGGTTCCTGGCGGCCCGCCCGCGGCGGGGCCGTAGCTGCGGGCCCGGCGCAGCAGCCGGTGCAGGCCGCTGGTGGTCAGTGAGGACGCGGCCCCGCCCGGCAGTGAGTCGCGCGGGTTCGCCCGGCGGATGTGGGCGCCGACCGGGCAGGCCAGGCCGGGCAGGTCACCGCGGTACGTGAATTCGTTGTCGTCGCTCAGCGTGGGAGCGTCCTGGTCGGGTGCCTTGACCAGTGGCGCGCCGCTGGGCCAGCGGCCGACCATCTTGGCGGCGAGGGCGGTCCGGGCGGTGGGATCCTCCGATCCGTCCGCGCGCCGCGTGGCCGTGTCCAGGAACCGCCAGAATCCGTCGACATCCTGTTCGAGCTGCCGGAGGACCAGGTAACTGCCGTTGCGCCCGAGGTCGACCGCGCCGCTGCCGGCCGGATCGGGCAGCAGCAGGCGCAGGGGGTCGGCGCCCGCTGGCATCAGCGGGCTGGCGGGTAGCTGACCGCGCGCGTTGGGGTATCCGAGGACGAACTCGCCGGCGGCCACCGCCTGGCTGGCGCCGGCCGCCCTGGGCAGGCCCGCGATGACCGGCTGGGAGATGCCGTCGTGGAAGCCGAACGGCTCGGAGTCACCGCGCTCGAGCGTCGGAAGCTCCGTCGCGGCGGTGATGCCGTTGTCCTCGAGCCGTGCCCGGAGTTCCTGCTGCCAACCCGCGAGCACGCCCTCATCGGTGGCGTACAGCATGACGATGCCGTCCACCGGGGGCTGGCCCGGGCCGCCCCAGCTCCAGTGGCACGGATCGGATTCGCCCACGTCGCCAAGGAACCGGCTCCGGTTGGCGTTAGTCATTCCCTCGATGAACTCGGCCGGGAACTCGGCCAGCACCCGATCGGGCAGTCCCAGCCCGCGTAGCCCGGACGCGGTGAACGCGACCTGCAGCGCGACGTCCCCGGAGAACGGCGCCGCGGCCGTAACCCGCGGGATCAGCCAGTCGAGCAGCGCACCGCCGGAGGCGGGCCTGGGCGCGGTGAAGACGGTGAACCGCGCGTGCGGGTGCTTGCTGTACCCGCGGGCGAACAGGCCCTGGATGTCTGGCAGGTCGAGACGGATGGCCATGGGATGCCTCACAGGAGCGCGAGCCAGCGCTCGGCGTCCGCGGTGGTCATGTCGCCCCGCAGGCCGGCCCTGATCCGGGCGTTGTTCTCGATGTTGGCGGCGCTGAGCGCCGGGTAGGCGCTGTACCAGACCGGCACGGGCACCTGGTGGATGCGCAGCGTGTTCTTGAACTGCTGCTCATAGACCGCCCCGCCCCACAGCAGCCAGCGGGTAGGCGGGTACTGGGTGGCGTTGCCGAACGCCGCGTTCAGGCCCCACCACGCCTGGTCGATGAAGTCATCGTTGTAGGCCTCGACAGCGCCGTCGTAGATGCTGGCGAACGTCATCCGCCGCCAGCCGTCCAGCGGCACCCAGCGGGCGAAGTGAATAGTCGTGATCCCGGCCAGGTCATCGTGGTCGTACAGGTGACGGGCCGCGTAGTCGACGGCGAGCATCACCGCCCGGATGGTCGCCGACCGCAGCAGGCCCGGCTGGATGAAGCCCACCACCGCGAAGGGGTTCTGCGTCACGAAGTCCTCGTACTGGGCGAGCGCGTCCAGGTGCTCCAGCGTCGGCCTTTCGGTGACCGGCCGCTCCAACCGCTCTGACCAGCGGATCAGGACGGCCCAGACGGGAAAGATCACGATGAGCGCGGGCAGCAGCCACAGCAGCGCGAGCGGCACCGCGACCGCGTGGAGCGCCTCGCGCGCCCGGAACAGCACGCACGGCGGCGCCGGCGGCCGCATCGCCCAGGCGAGACCCGGGCGCCCGGCCACGTGGGCCCGGATCTCCCGGCGCACGTCATCGGCCGCGCGGCCGCTCCTGCCGTCTCGGCCAAGGTAGTCCTCGATCGCGTCGTGCAGGGTCGCTTCCTGGCGGATCTGCCCGAGGCCGCGGCCGACCGTATTGACGTAGAACGCGCTGGCCCGCACCAGGTGCCGGCGGAGCCAGGCAATGCGGGCCCGGCGGCCGGAACCCGGGCCCGGGTAGCCCGCGCAAAACCCGAACGCCTGGTCGATCCCTGCCCCGCCCACGTCGATGAGCTCGGCCAGGTGGGGGCGCAGCGGGGCGTCTACCTCGGTCATGAGCACCAGGCTGGCGGGGATGGGCCGGCCGCTGAGGTCCCGCACCTCGTCGAGCAGGAAGAGCTTGGCGAAGTGCACCCCGCGCATGCCACCGAAGGCGAACAGGCGGTCTGCCGCCTCGTCGCGCGCCGCCTTGGCCAGCCAGTCGCGCACCGGCGTGACCTGGTCAGCGGTTACCTCCGCGCGGATGGTCACCCCTAGCTGGTGCGGCATCACGGGCTCCCGGGGAAGCCAGCCCGCTGCCAGGGCTGGAAGGCGTTGGCGACGTCCCGCAGTGAAGGGCGAAGCTGCGGGTAGTGGCGCAGCACGACGTCGATCATCGAGGTCCGCTGCACCCAGTCCATCCCGGTTGGCGTGTAGATCTCGGGCGTGAAGTCCCGGGTGAAGTAGCGGTCGCTGTTTAGTCGGCGCGACGCCATGAGGATGAAGATCCGGAACGCGGTTTCGCTGAAACCGAAGCCAGCCGGCCGCTTCTCAGCCAGCATTCCGACGATCGTGTCAACGGAATCGACATCCCGGTACACTCGGCGGAGCGCGGCCAGCTGGGCCGGGTCGGCGGTGAGCTCCTCGAAGCTCCGGGCGGGCTTGAGGTGGAGCAGCCGCCGGAACTCGTTGTAGCGCGGCACGCCGAGCTCGCGGGTACGCAGGATATCGGTGGCTCCCAGGTCCATCAGCCGGTCGTTGTCGGGCCGCTGGAACTGCTGCAGGAACCGCGGGTAGTTGTTCAGGACCAGCGCGCCGGGGTGCGCCACGCCGAAGCTGTAGATGACGTCGGCCAGGTCGACCCGCTCGGTCACCTCCTGCGCGTGCGGGCCGGCGATCTCGGGGAAGCTGTAATCGGCGATCAGCTGGTCATCGGCAGCCGACCGGATCGCGTAGCTGTCGGCGATCAGCGAGTGCATCCGGTAGACGATCGAGAACTCCTCGGTCAGCGAGTACGGGACACCGAAGTGATCGGTCTGCGAACCGGGTATCCCGCTGATCACCTCGCTGCTGTTGAGCCGGCCGAACAACTGGCGGATGCTCTTCCCGGCCAGGCCCCACCAGTTCGCGTTCATCGCGGTGACAGTGGTCGGGTGGGCGATGATGGCGGGCGTCCACTCGGTCGTGTGGATCTTCGCGATCAGGGCGGCGGTAATCAGCCGGGCTCGCTGGTACAGCTCCTCGTCGGTCCACTGCGGGTAGGCCGCCTTGAGCGCGTCGGCGATGGCGTTGTGCTCGCAGATGAAGATCGTGCTCATCGTGGCCAGCCCGAGCCACCAGCCGGGGACGTACGCCGGGCTCAGCGCCGGGTCGTCCGGCAGCACCAGCCGGTTGCCTGGGCCGATGAGCAGCTTGCCGTCCACCCCGCTGCGCCGGGGCAGCTTGTCGGGCCCGTTGGCCCCCCCGCCGTACAGCTGCGACGCGTCCCACCAGGGGGTCTCGGTGTTGAGGAAGGTCTGCGGTCCGGAGTCATCGCCGGCCCGGGTCGGGTCGGGCAGTGTCTTGAGCACGCGCAGCGGTTTCTGCGGCCACGGGTCGTCAGCGGCGAGGGGCAGCTCGAAGCAGTGCTGCGGGTCGCCGGGACCATGACTTAGCCAGTCCTTGACCATGAACTGGATCCACGCCGCCGCCAGCAGGTTCAAGGTGGTCGCGGGGATGAACTCGCGGCGGGTCAGCAGCTCGCGGCTGACCTCCCGCGGGCTCGGCTCGAGGATCTGGCCGGGCTTTTCCTGGTACCCGCACTCCAGGGGCACGTTGCGGCCGAAGCGCGTGCCCGCCATGCCCATCGCCGGATGACCGAGGTCGTTGTGCGCCCCTTCCGGCGTCCTGGTCGTGACCGTCTCCGGCCCGGGGGCGGGGACCTTGGGGCCGTCGGCCGACGGCAGGGCCGAGGTGTCGTACAGGTTGCGCTGACGCAGGATGTTCCGCACGCCGACGAGGACCAGCAGGCCGAGCACCCGCGGCAGCTTGTCCCAGCCGACCGCGTGGTCGGCCGCCTGCGCGGCCTCGTCGTAGACCCGCCACCAGAAGGTGGTGCGATACCCAGGCTGGGTTTGTGATGACTGGCTCATGGGTCATGCCTTTCGCTCTGCTCGCTGCGCGAGGCAGGCCGTGACGGCGAGGGCGGTGTTGGTCAGGGAGATAAGCGCGAGCGGGACCGCGGTGCGCGGCTTCGCCCGCCCGGTGAGGCCGAGCAGGACCACGGCCGCGGTATCGGTGGCGTGGATGATGACCGCCTCACGCAGGGCGCGCCGCAACGGCTCGCCCGAGAGCGTCGCCAGGTCGGCGCCCAGCAGGACGGTCCGGATGCCGAACATCCGCAGGCCGTAGACGGCGGCCCCGTCCGCGCCCGGGGGCTCGTCGAAGCGCCCGATGATGACGCGCGGCGCGAGCAGGGCGAGGCCGCCGTTGACCACCCGGATGGCGGCCAGCGCATAGCGGGCGGCCGACCCGACGCGAGCGGCCTCCAGCCCCGTCACTGCCCGGCACCCGTCGTCACCGGTGCTTCCAGCATCGCCGCTGGTTCCGGCATCGCCGCTGGTTCCGGCATCGCCGCTGCTTCCGTTCCGACGTTGCCGCTGCTGCCGGCGTCACCGCTGCTTCCAGCTTCAGCGGCGGATCGCAGTACTGCGTCGCGCCCGCGGCGCTGGCCGCGCCGAGCTGGTGGTACGCGTCGAACTCGGCCACGTCGTACAGCTGCTGGAGCGTGCCGTCGCAGGGGAAGGTGGAGTGGCCCTTGGCGTAGGCCAGCACGTCCCAGGGAGCGCCGTCCCACCAGCCGAGCTTGCAGACCCAGATGCGGCCTTCGGCGGGCAGGCAGTACGGCGGCCGGGTGAACGTGCCGGAGACCCAGGGGTGGCTGACCTGGCCGGCTTCCAGCCCGGTGGTCCACATCGTGGACGGGTTCAGCGTGATCTGAGCGCCCGCGTCGGAGCGGGCGAGCGCGATGGCGCTGCCCAGCGTGGACCACGTGTCGACCTGGTCGCCCGACGCGTCGAGCACGACGATCCGGTTGGCGCCCCGGTGCAGCGCCTCGACCAGCCCGAGGTTGTCGTAGTGGCCGCCGTCGGTCACGTACATCCAGGTGCTGCGGAAGCTCAGCTTCCCGAACGCCTCGGCGCACAGCAGGCCCAGCGTCGGCTGCAGCAGCCGGAGCCACAGCGCCCCGGCAAACCGGTTCCTGACCTGCAGGCCAAGCACATGAGCCCAGATCCGGGCCTCCCGCTCTTCGTTTCGGTCCGCCCGGCGATCCCACAGCGGGTGCGGCATCAGGTACCACAGCAGCAGGAGCAGCGGCCGGTTGGTCCACCGCCGGTCGCTTCCTGCGCCGGGGGGATGGTCGAGAACCTTACGGGCGCCGTCGACGAGGGTCGGGTGGGGCATCCAGACACCGAGGCGGATGTTGGTGAAGGTGAACAGGATGCGGTAGGCCTGCCGGGTCGCGGAACCCATCAGCGGCGAGACCGCCGCCCCGCTGATCGCGGAGACGTCGAACAGGCCGCAGTGGCGCTTGCCCATCAGGGCCTCGTAGTCCGATGTGTCGGCGGTCGCGAAGCCCTTCTCCTCGCGCAGCGTCACGTGGTCGGCGTCGAAGGCGATGCAGAACCCGTCCTGACCGCGCGGGACCTCGCGCGCGGCGTTGATGTTCACAGTGCCGCAGATCACCAGCCTCGGCTCGTCCGGCTCACCCCTCTTGTCCGGCTCACCCCGCTTGTCCGGCTTGTCCGACTTCTGTCGCAGCTCGGAAAGGTGGGTCGCGGAGGCCTTGTTGAACAGCATCCGGGCCCGGATGGGATTGGTCTCGCGCGCCGCCGCCCGGGTGACCGCGAAGGCATCGGCCAGCCGCCAGCGGTAGACGTCGTGCAGGGACAGCCGGTTGACGTCGACGACCGCACGGGTAAGCACCATCACCGCCAGCGCGATGAGCACTCCCCGAAGCTGGGAGGTCGTGTAGCCGGCCCGCAACCCGTCGGTCGTCCAGACCAGGGCCAGCACAAGACCGCAGAGCAAGATGATCGCACTGGCCAGCCAGGGCGCCAGCTTCTGGCGGAGCCAGCCGGCCACCTGGGCGAGCAATCCGGGTGACGGCGCCTGAGCGGACCCGGACTGCGGGCCGGCCGTGGCGGCGTTCCATTTGCCCAGGCCGCCCTGCACGTACTTGGCGACCGCTCCGATCGCGGCGACCACGCCCGCGAGCGCAGGCAGTGACCACGTTGGCCGCGCGCCGAAGCCGATGTCCCGCGCGAGGTCGCCCACCGGCCCGCTGGTGCGCGTAAGCCATGAGATCAGCAACGGAAGCCCGAGCATGGCCGCGGCCGCGGCGGCGGCGAGGCCGGCCGCCCTGGTGACGACCACGGCCCGGTTGTGCCCGCTGTCCCGGTCGTCGGGCTTCAGGAACTTCCACCACGGCAGGTTGGCGGCGTCGGGGTCGGCTGTCTCGTGCGGGTGCAGGGACAGCCACCAGGCGACGAACAGCACCAGCGCCGCCCCGGTTGCGATCACCGGCCACAGCCACCAGCCGACCGCGGTCACCTGGGCGGTGACGGCGTGGTTCCCGGACGGGACGGCCACGCCCTTCCACCGCAGCAGCCAGCCCCATGCGTGCGCGAGCGCGTACACCGGGGCGAGCGCGAGGCAGAAGGTGACGACGACGCCGAGGAGCAGCGACAAGACGCCGACGAGAACCGTCGACCCGTCGGGCGCGATGTAGCGGGTGTCGAGGCGCAGGTTGCGCTCTTCTGGGGTTCCAGGAGCATAAGCGGGCTGCTCCGGTTCCGTCGCGGCGGAGCCTGCCGACATCGCGGAGAGATCGTGGGCCACGAGTGCCCGGGAGGCGGCGATGTAGCTGCCCCCGGACACGCCGAGAGTCCACTTGGCCTTCGCCAGCAGGCCGCTCTCCTGCAGGCTCTGCAGGGCGCCGAGGCAGTAGGCGGCCGAGCGGATGCCGCCCCCCGAGCAGCAGATGGCCCACCTTTCCCCGGCGGCCGTCCCGTCCACCTCCGTTATCAGCGCCCGGGCGGCTGGGTCAGCTAGCCGCATGGCCGATTGGTCAAAATCTTTTTCGGTTACTGATGTCATTCCAGTCCCCCCGGTAACTCCGCCATGGCCGCTTCCCCGCGGCGCACGGCAGGCTGATGTGACTCGTTACTGGCGCAGAGGGCGTCGCGGGGACTCTAGATGCGCGGACTTAGGTAACGATTAGGGCACGACGCTCAGTCCTGTCACGGCTGAGCGCGCCGCGGCCGCTGCCATAAGGGCGTGTTCCTGGGTCCGTGGCCGGGAGGCGGGAAGATCCGGGTTTCGTACTCGGCTCCGGCGGCGCCGGCTTCGGCCATGCGGTCGTAGGTGGCCAGGATGAGTTCCTTGGCGCCCCGACCGCCGTCGTCGTGACTCTTGCCCTGTTCAGGGCCGCCGGCGCCGGTCTGGAGGGCGCCGGTGATGTACTCCACGTCGTCACGGTCGTCGATCCCGTACACGCGGAAGAAGAACGCGTCCAGTTCCGCTCGCAGGCTGGCCCGGCGGTCGGGATCCCAGGCGAAGGGATCCCCCGTATCGTCCAGGTCCCGGGCCAGCGGCCTCATGTCGGGCGAGGTGTACACGAGCTCAAGCACCCGGGGCACGATGAACGGCAGGTGCGGCTCCAGCATGTCGGGGGTCGGCACGGGAAGCTGCTTCCAGTGGGCCGCCCGCACGGCCGGGCCGTCGATCTTCTGCCGGGCGACGTAGTCGAAGACCAGCGAGCTCTGCGCCGCGATCAGGGCCGCGGCGAACGGCGGGACGACGCGCGGCAGCATCAGGGGCAGGGAACCGGCAGTGGCCGCGCGCGGCAGGAACACCGCGACGGCTGTCCTCTCAGGCACCGGCCGCTCAGGCACGGGCGTGCGCCAGGCGCACAGCCATTCCCAGTTCCAGCCAAGTTCCGCGAGGCGGTCCGCGACCCCGGGGCGCTGGGCGGTGCCGCCTTTGCGCTGGACGGCGACCGGTCCGTGCTCGGCGATCCAGTACCGCGGCTTCGCGACCCGGTGGTCGAACACATCAATCATCGGGGGCTCATAGACCGGGAGCATGTACTGGCCGTCGCAGGTAAAGGTGCTTCCCGCCAGTTCCCCGCCTTCGGCCCGCAGTTCCGGCTCAGCGCGAAGCAGCCCCGTGTCGGCGGCGGCACGGGGGAACGCCGTTTCCAGCCTCATCTTCCACGGGTTCCCGTCGGGCCGCGTCTCTTCCCCTCGTGTTTCGATGCAGAGCGCCGGCACGCGGCGGTAGATCGCCGCGATGAGCGCGGCGTCCCTGGCGCCGCGAAAGGCCGGCAGCGTGCCGGTATTCGGGTTGATGAGCGCGGCCTCGCCCGGCGTCAGCGTGAACGACCGGCCGCCGTCGCCGAGGTCAGCGGGGCCGTCCAGCCGGAACGCGAATCTCGCGGCCCCGCCGTGGGCAGCGCCTTCGCGCACAGGACCGTCGCCCACAAGTCCGCCGCCCACAAGTCCCGGCCGCCGACGAAAGTGAGCAGGCAGCACCGGGCGTCGGTGCCGGTGAAGTCATACAGGGACGCCAGCGCACCGCGTCGCATCAGGTCGCCGAGCAGGTGCCTCGCACCGGGGGCGGCGGCGATCCCCGGGGCAACGGCGCAGCCCGCGCGGCCGTCGGGGGCGAGGATCGTCGTAGCGCGTTCCGTGAAAAGCTGGTCCGTAGCCAGCGCCGACACGCCCGGTTCGGCCAGGCCCGCCGCGCATTCTGGATACGCCCCCGAGCCCGTGGCGAACCGAAAGACCGTGCTTTCACCGCGGCGGTCGATCTTCTCCCGTGGCGGGGCGGACAGGACGCAGCTGAAGCCGCCCCGCCACCGGGTCTCGCCCTCGGGAACACGGAAGACGTCGGGGAACTCCAGATCCCAGTGGAAGAAACCGTACTCACCGCGGAGCCGGTCGAGCTCCGCCAGGGACTCGGCGGGGAGAGTCCCTTCGGCCCCTCGCTCCCGCAGGTCCAGCAGGACCCGGTTGACGATCGCGGGCGGCGCGTCCGGCGTCTTAGCCCAGGCGAAGGCCGCGCACCAGGCGTCGGCGACCAGGCGTTTCGCGCGGAAGGCAGCCGAGTCGCGCCACTTCTGGTACTCGGCCGCCTGACGGCGGTCATCGGCCGGTGCGCCGCCGGGCAGCCTCGCGATCTTCACCAGGGACTTCGCCAGGGCGTCGTTGGAGTGTGCGTACCCGCCCTGCTCACTGAACAGGGTTGCCTGCCCAGGGTCCGGCTTGGCGTTGGCGCGGCGCAGGGAACGGGCATGCCTGCGGTCGTCACCGTCGGCCGTTCGGAATGCCTCGTCGGGGATGCCGCTCTCGATCAGGTCCGGAGTCGCGCCGATCAGGGCATTGCCCGGTCTGACGTGCCCGTCCAGGAAAGGAGGCGTCATGCCCGGGACGTCGGCCGCCAGCCGCAAGCGGTCCTTCGTCCGTTCCACCGCCTCGCGGCTGGCGTCGACACCGTAGATGCAGCTGCCCACCACCTCGCGCATCGCCCGCCGCAGCGCGTCCGGCGACCGGTTCCCCTCGCGGGCCTCCGCCACGCGTCGCGCGATCCGGCGGGCCGCCGCGACCAGGAGGCTCCCCGAGCCGCAGGCCGGGTCGCAGACTGTCACCGCCAGCAGGGCCCGCGTGACCTCCGCGGCCTCTTGTGGCAGCGCCGCGTTCCTCTTCCGCTTCGCGGCCTGCCCGCCCCGCTGGACCGCAGCGTCGAGAACCGGCTCAAGGGCGCTGTCGAGAAGGCAGTCCACGAGCGCCTGCGGCAGGCGATCGGTCCCGGCCTCAATCACCGAGGCCGCTCCCGGCCGATGCCATCAGGCCCATAGCGGAACCGTAACTGATTTTCCCGGCTTTACGGGCGTCGTGCCCGCTCGCGAAGCCTGTACTCGTGACGTGAAACACGAACCCGTTCTGGATGACGTTTTGTTCCCTGTCACCGCGCTTCAGGCCGCGTCGACCTCGGCGACCTGGCCGTCCGACACCACGAACCGGCGGGTGACCGACACCGACTCCAGCATCCTGCGGTCGTGCGTCACCAGAAGGAACGTTCCGGGGTACTCGTCCAGCGCCGACTCCAGCTGCTCGATGGCGGGCAGGTCGAGGTGGTTGGTCGGCTCGTCGAGCACGAGCAGGTTCACCCCGCGCGCCTGCAGCAGCGCGAGCGCGGCCCGGGTCCGTTCCCCGGGCGACAGCGACGAGGCTGGACGCAGCACATGGTCCGCTTTCAGGCCGAACTTGGCTAGCAGCGTCCGGGTCTCCTCGGGGACCTGGCCAGGTACCTGCGCGGCGAACGCCTCGAGCAGCGGCGCGGGACCGTCGAACAGCGACCGGGCCTGGTCCACCTCACCTACCGAGATCCCGGACCCGAGTGACGCCGAACCGGAAGAGAGCGGCACCCGCCCGAGCAGCGCGCCGATCAGCGTCGACTTCCCCGCTCCGTTCGGCCCGGTGATGGCGACCCGGTCCGCCCAGTTCACCTGCAAGTTCACCGGTCCGAGGGTGAAGCCGTCGAATGACACGACCGCGTCACGCAATGATGCGGCGACCGTCCCCGAGCGCGGTGCCGCCGCGATCGTCATGCGCAGCTCCCACTCCTTGCGCGGCTCGTCGACGGCCTCGAGCCGGTCCAGCATCCGCTCGGTGATCTTGATCTTGCTGGCCAGCTTCTCCGTCCGGTTGACCTGTGCGGAAAGCCGGTGCTTGTCCTTGTCGGGCGCCTTGGCCCGGGCCTGCCGCACGCCCCGGTCCGCCCAGCTGCTCTGCATCCGCATCCGGTCGGTCAGGTCCGACTTCCGGTCGGCGTACTTCTCGTAGGCCTCCCGCGCGTGCTGCTGGGCGATCCCCCGCTCTTCCAGGTAGGCGAGGTACCCGCCGCTGTACAGGTGCACCGACTGCTGCGCCAGGTCGAGTTCGAGCACCTGGTCCACCGTGCGTTCCAGGAAGGCCCGGTCGTGGCTGACCAGCACCGTCCCGGCGCGCAGCTTCACGACGAAGTCTTCCAGGATGGCGAGCCCCTCGGTGTCCAGGTCGTTCGTCGGCTCGTCGAGCAGGAAGATGTCGTACCGCGACAGCAGCAGCGACGCCAGGTTGGCCCGCGCCGCCTGCCCGCCGGACAGCGAGGTCATCGGCGCTTCCAGCCGAACGGCGAGCCCGAGGGAGGCAGCGACCTTCGCGGTCCGCTCTTCCAGGTCCGCCCCGCCCAGGTTCATCCACCGGTCGAACGCCAAAGCGTACGCGTCGTCCGCCCCCGCCTCGTCCGCAGGCCTCGAGCGCGGCCGTCGCCGCGTCAAGGTCAGCGGTAGCGCCGGCCACCCCGGTCCGCCGCCCGATGAACGCGAGCACGCTCTCCCCCGCGCGTCGCTCCGGCTCCTGCGGCAGGTACCCGACCGTCGCCGTCGGCGGGTTCAGTGATACGGACCCGGCCTCACCCGCGCCGTCGTCTAGCCCGGCGAGCATCCGCAGCAGCGTGGACTTCCCCGCCCCGTTGGCACCGACAAGCCCGATCACCGTGCCTGGCGAGACCACGAGGTCGAGCTCGGAGAAGATGACCCGGTCCGCGTGCCCGGCGGACAGCCCCTTGGCCGTCAGTACAGCGTTCACCCGACAAATCTAGGCCAACTTATCGTCCTGCCCGGCAGGCTTGGGCGCTGCTGCCGGAAAGGGAAGCCCCGCCCCAGGCGGGTGGCCTGGGGCGGGGCGGTGATTCCGTTCTCTATGAAGTGACGGTCTAGAACCTGAAGCGCCAGACGCCGCGCCCGTGCGTGGCGGCATAGATGTAGCCCCCGGGGCCGGACGTCAGGTCATCGACCGCCACGTTCGGCAGGCCGGAGCCGAGGTGGCGCCACGTGGTGCGGGAGCCCGCGAACTCGCCGGCGGTGTACACCCCGGCGTCGGTGGCCAGGGCCAGTTGGCCGTGGGCGAGCACCAGGGCGTCGGAGGCGATGTCCGGCAGGTTGCCGGAGATGTCGGTCCAGCTCTGGCCGCCGTTCCACGTCTCGAAGACGTGGCCGGTGCCCCCGCCGGGGACGAACCGCCGGGAGTACCCGTTGAATACCGCGTAGGCGTGGGCCGGGTCGGCCGGGTCGACGGTGACGCCGGCGATGTACCGGTCCGGCAGGCCGGCCGTGTTCACCTCGTGCCAGGTGCCGCCGTAGTTGGTGGCGATGCCCGAGGCGAATGCCGGGCCGGGGTTTCCGCCGCCAGCGACCCACGCGGCGTAGATGACCTTGCCGTTGCCGGTTGACGACAGCGCGGTGACCGAGTTGCCCGTCGCCGGTGTCGTAGACCGGCGTCCAGTCACAGGTCGCCTCGGTGGCGCAGGACGTGTTCCAGCCGCTCGTGGAGACCCACACGTCCTCGCCGCCGCCGATCCAGGTGCTGGGGTTCTGCTGGTCCGGGACGAGCGGCATGACGAACCTTGGATTCGGGTCGCAGTTCGCGTTCGGCGCCTGGCCGACCGTCGCCTGGCCGGCGCAGGTGAAGCTGGCGTAGTCGCTGAACGAGTGGCCGCCGTCAGTGGTGGTGTACAGCGCGCCGTAGGTGTACTCGCCGACCCAGTTGTTGGCATTGGCCGGATCGACGATCACGTCGAACCCGTCACCGCCGGCCGCCTCGGCCGACTGGGTGAACGCGGTGTCGTCCACCATCGTGCCGTTGTCCTGCATTCCGCCGACCACCTGAGTGGTCCCGTCGGACAGCTGCCCGGCCCGGGCGTCGTAGAACTGCAGGTCGTGCAGCGTGGTGTTGAGGTCGGTCCAGTTGCCGTCCTCGGCGTCGTCGCTCAGCGGCAGGCTGTACACGCCGCCGTCGTTGCCGATGACGATCTTGCCGTCGGTGATCATCATGGCGTGCTGGTCGGGGTGCGTGGTGAGCGGGCACGTGTTCGTCGCGTCGCAGGCGAACGGGTAGTTCCAGTACGGGCTGGCCGCCACCCAGGTCTGGCCGGCGTTGGTGGACTCGAAGACTTCCTCAAGCCCCATGTACACGTGGCTCGGGTTGCTCGGGTCGACCGCGAGGTCCTGGTTGTACCAGGCCTGGATGCCGACGCCGTAGCCGGAGCCGACGGCCAGGGCCGAACCGGAGGCGGCGAGCGAGGCCTCGTCGCCGATCTTGGTCCAGGGGCCGGTCACGCTGGCGGGGCTGGAACCCGTTCCCGACGCGACGAAAATGCCCTGGAGCACGGACTCGTCTCCGGCCGCCTCCATGGCGGGCGACTGGACGACCGCGTACAGCTTGCTGCCGTCCGCCGAGTAGGCGAAGGTGGTGCGGCCGATGTCGGAGGCGACGATGTCCCCGGTCGGCGTGACCTCGCTGAATGACTGCCCGTAGTTGGTCGATTCGTAGAAGCCGTTGTAGGTCGTGTTGCCCGGCCCGTGCCAGCCGATCGCGGTGATGACGTCCTTGCCGCCCGTTCCCGGGACAACCGCGACGTCGGTCACCTGCTGGTCGTACGGCGGGAAATCGGTGGGGCCGGCCGGGTCGAGGACCTCTGACCACTGCTGCCGCGACGCGTCCCAGCGGAACAAGCCGTTGTTCGTGGCCGCGTACGCGTCACCCGACGGGTCGAAGGCGATGCGGAAGATCGTGCGCGGCCCGATCGGGTCGGCCTGGCCGCCCACCTCCTTCCAGGAATTGCCGTCGTTGGTGCTGACCCATACGCCGTCGCCCTGGTAAGAGTCCTGCGACTCATTGGCCTCGCCGGTGCCCAGCCAGAGCGAGCCGTTCACCGGATTGACCGCGAGGGCGCCGGTGGACATGTCGGGCAGGTTGTCGGTGACCGGGGTCCAGTGCGCGCCCTGGTCATAGGAGCGCCACACGCCGCCGTCGGCCGCGCCCGCGAACCAGGCACCGTCCGGAGTGGTCGCCAGCGCCGTGACCCGGCCGCCGACGAGGGAGAAGCCAGCGCCGACGTTCGACCAGAACGGGTCGGTGTAATTGGACGGCTGGCCGTTGTACGCCTGGGTGGTGAACTGCTGCCACTTGCCCGGCGTCGGACGGGATCTGCGCGGCCTGCTGCGCGGCGGCGCCGATCGCGTCCCCGGTCAGGTACCCGGCGGGCGCGGTGCGCTCGGCGTTGTAGGCGGCCATCGTGTCCGCGAGGTCGCCGTCGTCACCCTGATGGGTGTTGGTCGGCGCGGTCGGAGTGGTCGGCCGGAGTGAGGGCCGGGCTGGCCGGGGCGGACGTGCCCGTTTTGAGGAAGTTATAGAGCGCTGACTGGCGCGCGGCCGCTCCCTGCAACGGACGTTGTCCTGTTGTGGCGGCCGAGCCTGGCTGTGCTGTCCCGAGCGCCGTGGTCACGGCGGCGATGCCGACCGCGAGTGTCCCGATCAGGCGCAGTCGACGGGGGTGTCTCGGACGGTGCATATGGTCTCCATTCGATGCCTGAATCCCGGGTCCGCCCTCTTCCCGCGATTCAACGGCCAGCTGAATGTCCCAGATGCTCCTACAATTTGACGGTAACCGATAGCCATTTCGTGTAGATTTTTGTGCAAATCTCATTGAAAATCATCGATAATGGCTCGATGGACGGTTCCGCTTTCCGGCGCTGCCGACTTCGCCGCCAATGGTCCAGACCAGTGCACCCTCAGGCATCGGCACGGATTCACCACGGGGCCCGGAAATGACGGGAAATAAACGGCACATTTCGGACGACACGGGCGGAGTCGAAGGCGTTACTGGCCGACCCAGCCGCGCGGAGTCGTAGACGGCCCGGATCACCGCGAGGTCCGCCCGTGCCTGTTCGCCCGTGACCAGCGGCTCCCCGCCTTGGCCGAGCGCGGCCAGGAAATCGGCGAGCTGCGCGCGGTGCGCTTCGTCCGCGACCGCTGCGGGATCGGCGGCGGCCGTGGCGACGGGCACTGTCACCTCAACCACAGGCGCCGCGGCGGCCGCCGTGCTTGCGGCGGCGCCGTACGCGCCCACCTCACCCCGCTCATCGGTCAGTTCCGCGGAGCGGATGGCACCTCCCTCGACGACGACCGTCCCGCCGGTACCGGAGATTTCCAGCCGCTCGGGGAAGCCCGGGTAGACGGCGGTGGCGGCCTGCATCAGCCCAACCGCGCCGGACTGGAACCGCAGCAGGGCCAGGGCGACGTCCTCGACCTCGACCTCATGCGCCTGCGTCGCGCACAGTGCCGTGACCTCGGCGACCGGGCCCATAATCCAGCACAGCAGGTCCAGGTAGTGGATGCCCTGGTTCATCAGCGCACCGCCGCCGTCCAGCGCCCACGTGCCGCGCCAGTCGCCGCTGTCGTAGTAGTCCTGGGTCCGGTACCACTTGACGGCGGCCTCGCCGAGGGTGAGACGGCCCAGCCGGCCCGCCTGAATCAGCTCCCGCAGCCGCCGCACCCCGGCGTCGAAGCGGTGCTGGGAGATCACCGTGAGCTTCACTCCAGCCTCGGCCGCGGCACCGAGCAGCCGGTCCGCGGCGGCCACCGTAACGTCGATGGGCTTCTCGATCACCAGGTGCTTGCCCGCCTGGGCGGCCTGGACCCCGACCTCGGCGTGCAGCCCGCTCGGCACGCACACGCTGACGACGTCGATGTCCGGCCGGGCCAGCAGGGCGCCGAGGCCGCCGTCCCAGGCAGCACCGTGCTCGTCCGCCAGGGCCTTGGCCCTCCCCTGGTCCACGTCGGTGACCGCGACCAGGTGCGCGTTTGGCAGGGCGGCCACGGCGCGCGCGTGCGTAGGCGCGATGACCCCGCAGCCGACGATTCCCCAGCCGTACTCGCGATCGGTTCCCACCGCTTCTGTCCTCTCGCTGGCCCCGTGCTGCTGGACCGGGCCGCCCGACTGATCACCGCGATCGTACAAGCCGACCCCTCGCATAACGCGGGGCGCGGCCAGGGGAACCAACGGACCGTTCTGGATGATAGAAGGGCTGTTGAACGCTAGTCGCCATGTTCGGCCGGCGGCGGTGACGCCAGCGGCGAGCGGAGAGGAGACCGCGAGAGTGCCGGCTCAAGACGGAATGAACTACGCGCCGAGCGGGCCGCCCAAGCCGGTCTGCTCGCCCGGTGACTTCGTATTCGCGGCCGTCGGCCTGGACCATGGCCACATCACCGGCATGTGCAACGGGCTGACCGAGGCGGGCGGCCAGCTCCGCTGGGTCTACGACCCCGACCCGGCGAAGGCGGCCGAGCTGTGCCAACGCTACCCGGGCGCCGAGGCCGCGCCGAGCGAGGAGGCCGTGCTGGCCGACGAGCGGGTGCAGCTGGTCGCGAGTGCCGCCGTCCCCGCGCACCGCGCCGGGCTCGGCATGAGGGTGCTGGAGCACGGCAAGCACTACTTCACCGACAAGCCGCCGATGACCACGCTCGCCCAGCTCGCGCAGGTGCGAGCAAAGACGGCTGAAGCCGGCCGGAAGTACGCCGTCTACTTCAGCGAGCGGCTGCACGTGGAGAGCGCGGTGTTCGCCGGGCAGCTCGTCGCCGACGGGGCCATCGGACGGGTCGTGCACGTGCTGATCACCGGTCCGCACCGGATGAACGCGCCCAGCCGGCCCGCCTGGTTCTTCGACCACGAGGCTTACGGCGGGATCCTCTGCGACATCGGCAGCCACCAGCTGGAACAGGTGCTCTACTACGGCGGGTGTGACGACGGCACCGTCACCTCGGCGCGGGTCGCCAACTACGCGCACAAGGAGCACCCGGGCATCGAGGATTTCGGCGATGCCACCGTGGTGCTCGGCAACGGCGTCACCGGGTACTGCCGGGTCGACTGGTTCACGCCCGACGGCCTTGGCACCTGGGGTGACGGCCGGACGTTCATCGTCGGCACTGAGGGAAGCATCGAGCTGCGCAAGTACATCGACGTGGGCCGGGAGCGCACGGGCAACCACGTGTACCTGGTGGACTCCGGCGGAGAGCACCACATCCCGGTGTCCGGCAAGGTCGGCTATCCCTTCTTCGGCGAGCTGATCCTCGACTGCCTCGAGGGAACCGAGCGCGCGATGACGCAGGAGCACGCCTTTCGCGCGGCGGAGCTGTGCCTGCAGGCGCAGCAGCAGGCGGTCCGCGTAGAAGGGTGACGGCAGTCCTCTTGCCGTTAGCTGGGCACTTCTGTGCGTCCTGCGAACATCCTCCTGATATAACGAGAAAAACCACCGTATCGTCTTGACGTCGGGCGAAAACTCCTCAGTATGAAACATGAAAGCCCATGACAACGTTGTCATCGACGATGATGCCCGGCGACTCCAGTCAAGACCAAACAGCGGTGGTCAGCCGCCGAGGACCCCCAGTTCCCGGGCGCTGATACCGCGAGCCCCTTGGCGAACGCCGGCGCGGTGGCAACGTCGGATCTGCCGAGGAGGTCCAACGTTGAAGCGGAAAAGAACGTCAGGCATCGGCCAATGGTCGGCTGTGATCGTCCTGACGGCGGCGGCCACGCTCACGCTGAGCGGAGTCGCTACGGCAAGCACCACCCCGACTCCAAGCGCTAGCGCGTCACCCAACCCCTCCGCCACCGCCCGTGCGTCCGCCGCGCCTTCCGCCTCGGCGTCCGCAGCGTCGCGAAGTGGCGGCAAGAAGGGCGGCACCTGCTCGGTGACGAACAGCGGGCGCCTCACCAATTGCCAGCGGCCCGTCGCAAAGGACAAGCTCCCGGCTGGTGCCAGGAACACCGGCACCGTGGGCAGCCCGGTCCAGGATCTGGCTTCCCTCGTGGACGCCCGCACCTGGACCACTGGCGGCGGCAACACCTTCCCTGGTGCGGAAGTGCCGTACGGGATGGTGCAGTGGTCCCCCGACACGGTCCCGGACCGCAACGCCGGCGGCGGTTACAGCTACACCGACACGACGCTGTACGGCTACAGCCTGACGCACATCTCCGGGCCCGGGTGCGGCGCCGCCGAGGACGTGCCGATCCTGCCGGTCACCGGGGCGCTCCCGTCCGGAACCGACCCGAACAACGTGACCACCCCGCTCAGCCACACCAACGAGGTCGCCCAGGCGGGCTACTACTCCGCGCAGAGCAACGGATCCAGCGCCATCACGTCGGAGTTCACCGCGACGACGCACAGCTCGATGGGCCGGTTCACGTTCCCGTCGACGACCACCGCGGGCTTCGACATCAAGCTTCAGGGCAGCCAGACCACCGACACCGCCACGAGCGCCACCATCGTCGGAAACGACGAGGTCCAGGGCTCGGTGACCGCCGGCGATTTCTGCGGCGAGTCGACCAACGACGGCCAGTCCCAGCTGTACACCGTGTACTTCGACATCAAGTTCAGCGCGCCGTTCACCTCGTCGCAGGTGATCACGAACTCGGGCCAGACCGACCCGGCCGCGGTCTACGTGGGCTTCGACACCACGTCCAACCCGGTGGTCCAGGCCAAGGTCGGCATCTCTTACGTGAGCGCAGCGAACGCCCAGCTGGACTGGCAGACCGAGAACCCGGGCTGGAACTTCGACGCGGTCAAGGCCGCGGCGCAGGCCAGCTGGGACAAACTGCTCGGCAAGATCCAGGTCTGGGGCGGCAGCTACTCCCAGACCCAGGAGTTCTACAGCCTGCTGTACAAGGACTTCATCCAGCCGAACGTCACCAGCGATGTCAACGGCCAGTTCATGGGGGCCGACGAAAAGGTCCACACGCTGGCCACCGGGCAGCAGAACCAGTACGGCATCTACTCCGGCTGGGACATCTACCACACGCTCGCCCAGCTGCAGGCCATGCTCGACCCGTCGGCCGCCTCCGACCAGGCGCAGTCGCAGGTCAACTACTACTCGGAGGACAGCCTCCTGCAGCAGTGGGGCTACCTGCAAGACAACAACTACGTGATGGTCGGCGACCCGTCGCAGGCGATCATCTCCGACTACTACGCGTTCGGCGCCCGCGGGTTCGACACGAAGCAGGCGCTGGCCGACATGCTGAAGCAGGCCACGACGGTCAACGACGTGCGGCCCGGTGAGGCTCTCGAGCAGAAGTACGGCTACCTGCCCGAGGACGGGACGTACGGCTGCTGCAACTTCCACGGTGTCGTGGCCAGCATGCTGGAAGACGACAACGCGGACCTCGCCCTGTCGAACTTCGCGAGCTCGCTCGGCGACAGCAGCGATGCCGCCATGCTCACCAAGCGTGCCAACAACTGGGAGAACACGTTCGATCCGAACAACAACCTGCTGACCGCGCGTTACGAGAACGGGCAGTTCGAGCAGGACGTCGTCCCGACCACGCAGCAGAGCAACGAGCCGGACTACGTCGAAGGCGATGCCTACGAGTACCTGTGGGACGTGCCGAACGACTACCAGGCGCTGTTCAACCTGCTCGGCGGCGACTCCAAGGTCGTACCCGCGTTGCAGGCATACCTGTCCCAGCCGAACGGGTACGGCATGTATGACGAGCTCTCCAACGAGTTCGACCTGGGCGAGCAGTTCGCGCTCGACTACGCCGGCGACCCCGCCGGGACGCAGGCCGCGGTGCGCAACATCGAGAACACGGTCTACCTGCCCGGGCCGAGCGGGCTTGACAACAACGACGACCTCGGCGCGGAGAGCTCCTCCTACCTCTGGCAGATGCTCGGGCTGTACCCGGAGAACCCGGGCACGGGCACGCTGCTGCTGAACAGCCCCGGGTTCCCGCACGAGCAGATCTCGCTGGCCAACGGCCACACGATCACCGTTAACGCGCCCAACGCCTCCAGCGAGTACTACGTAAGCTCGCTGAAGATCAACGGCACGCCCGACCAGAAGCTCTACACGACGTTCAGCGACCTGAGCAAGGGAGCCACCCTGGACTGGACGCTCAGCCAGAAGGCGACCGGCTGGGGCAGCGCGCCGCAGGACGCGCCGCCGTCCTACACCGCGGGCACCTCGGCGACGGTGGGCTACCTGGCCAGCCAGACCCCGACGGTCGCGCCCGGGAGCTCCAGCACGCTCACGATCGGCGCCAACAACGCCACCGGCAGCCCGCAGAAGGTGGAGGTGAGCATCACGGCGCCGTCCGGGGTCACGATCACGCCGGGTTCGGCCACGATCGAGGTCCCGCCGCACGGCACCGGAACCACCAAGCTGACCGTGTCGGCGGCCGCGAGTACCACGCAGAACTTCTACTCCGCGCCCGTCACGCTGACCACGGAAAGTACCGGTGCCACCCAGTCGCTGAACCAGACCATCCTGGTCGCCAGTCCGGGAAGCCTGCTGTCGACGTTCAACAGCACCGGCATCGCCGACGACAGTAACCCGTCGCTGGCGGACATCGACGGCGACGGCAACGCCTACTCCACGGAGGCACTGGCCGCCGCCGGGCTCACCGCCGGGCAGACCGTGACGGTGAACGGCGTGACGTTCACCTGGCCGCAGCCGTCAGCCGGCTTCCCTGATAACACCATGCCCGAGGGACAGCAGGTGACGACGAACGCCCCGTCTGGAACCCAGACCCTGGCGTTCCTCGGCTCGGCCACCGACGGAGACGCCTCCGGCGTCGTCACGCTGAACTACTCCGACGGCAGCACCAGCAGGTACTGGCTCGGCTTCAGCGACTGGACGCTCGGCGGCGGCGGAGGCTCACCGGCATTCGGCAACCAGGTGGCCGCCACCACGGCCTACCGGGACTGTGCGGGATGCTCCGGCGGCCAGGACGCGGTGAAGACCTACGTGTTCTCCGCGGCGGTCCCTGTCAATCCGGACAAGACGCTGACCAGCGTGACCTTGCCGAACGGAACCTCCGGCGGCACGGAGCACATCTTCTCGATCGGCACGTCGGCCACCGCGATGACCGGCCCGGTCGTCACCTCGCTGAGCGCCACCAGCGCCCAGGCTGGCCAGCAGGTGACGATCAACGGCTCCGGCTTCGGCGCCTCGCAGGGCAGCGGTTACGTGGCCTTCAGCGACAACGGGGCGAACTGGGGTTCACCCGGCAACACCGCCACCTTCACCGTCGACAGCTGGAGCGACACGGCGGTCACCTTCACCGTGCCGACCCCGAGCGGGACAAACGGCGAGTATCACGTCTGGGCGGGCACGCCGGCGTCGGTGACCGTCGTCGACAACTCGGGCAACATATCCGCCAGCCCCGAACTGGCGATAACGCCCACCGCCAACCCCGCCGACTACTACAACAACGCTGGCATCTCCGACGACACCAACACCTCGTGCGCCAACTACGACGGCGACGGGTACAGCTACTCGGCGCAGGCCCTGTCGGCGGCCGGGCTGACCCCGGGCGGCACCGTCAGCGCCGACGGGCTCACGTTCACCTGGCCCGACGTCGCGTCCTGCGCGGACGACAACATTCTCGCCGCCGGGCAGACGATGCTGGTCAACGGAACGGCCGGGGCGAGCAAGCTCGGCCTGCTCGAGTCGTCCACGAACGGCTCGAGCTCCGGTGCGGTCACCATTACCTATACCGACGGCACATCGACAACCGAGACCCTGTCGTCCAGCGACTGGGCGAACGGCCCCGGAACCAACGAGACAGCGGTCGCCACCATGACCTACCGCAACATGGGCAGCGGAGGCTCCCAGACAATCACCATGTACGTCTACGCCACGACGGTACCGATCGACTCGTCGAAGACGGTGGCCTCGGTCGCCTTCCCGAATGTAAGCAACAGTGTCGGTTCCAGCACGACCGCCATGCACATCTTCGCGGTCACCACTGGATGACAACTCCTTGACAAGCACTCGCCGTGCTCGCACGGCGAGTGCTTGTTACTCTCAGTACATGCGTCCCACGATGAAGGACGTGGCGGCCGAGGCGGGGGTCAGCCTGAAGACCGTCTCTCGAGTCGTCAACGGCGAACCCGGCGTCACGCCGCTAACCGAGCAGCGGGTCCGCGAAGCCATCAAGACGCTCGGGTTCCGCCGCAACGACAGCGCGCGCCTGCTCCGCACCGGACAGGCCGCGACGGTCGGACTGGTCGTGGAGGACATCGGCGACCCCTTCTATTCGGCGTTGCTGCGCGGCGTGGAAAGCGTCGCCCGAGCACGCGGTTCGCTGGTGCTCAGCGGGTCCAGCGAGGCGGATGCCGGCACCGAGCGCGAGCTCGCCCTGGCATTGTGTGCCCGCCGGGTCGACGGGCTGATCATGATCCCGACCAGCGACGACCACAGTTACCTGCTATCCGAGCTGCAGGCCGGGGTGCCGGTGGTGTTCGCTGACCGCCCGCCCGGGCAGATCGACGCCGACGCCGTGCTCAGCGACAACGTCGGCGGTTCACGGAAGGCGACCGCCCACCTGATCGCCGGCGGCCACCGCGGGATCGGATACCTCGGCGACAACCCCGGCATCTTTACGGCACGGGAACGGCACCAGGGATATCTCGAGGCTATGACTGGTGCGGGCCTGCCGGTCGCGGAGGCCTGGATCGCCATGGGCCCGCCCACGAAAGGCCGCGTGCGGGCGGACCTGGAACGGATGCTCGCGGGTCCCAAGCCAGTTACGGCCCTGGTCTTCGGAAACAACCGCATATCCGTGCTGGCGCTGCATGCGCTCGCGTCGGTGGATGTCACGCTGGCCATGGTCGGCTTCGACGACTTCGAGCTCGCCGACCTCCTCCGCGTGACGGTGGTGGCGCAGGATCCCGCCGAACTGGGCCGGCAGGCCGCCGGCCTGTTGTTCCAGCGGATGGACGGTGACTCTGCCCCGTCGCGCCGTATCGTCGTCCCGACTCGTCTCGTCCAGCGCGGATCCGGCGAGCTGCGTCCCTTCGCGCCTTAGCCGTCGTGCTGCGGCCCAGCCCGAGGACCGCAGAGGAGCCGGCTAAGGCGGGTTCAGAGCAGTGGTGCGGCCATGCCGATCACGTCGTCGATCAGCCGGGCGCGGAAGGGCCGGGCCTTAACGGTTTCGGCTTCGACGGCGGTCGACTGGGAGAGGTAGCCGAGCTGTCGTTGACGGATGGTAGCGGTGAGACCCGGGTCGAGGACGAGCAGGTTGTTCTCGAAGTTGAGTTCCAGGCTACGCCGGTCCATGTTCGCCGAGCCGACTACGGCGATCCGGCCGTCGAGGGTGATCGACTTTGTGTGCAGCAGGCCCAGCGGGTACTCAAAGAGGCGTACGCCGCAGGCGAGCAGGTCTGGGTAGGTGCTGCGGCTGGCGGCGGCGACGAGCGGGGAGTCGTTGCGTGCGGGCACGATGAGGGTGGTGGTCACGCCGCGGCGCGGTGCGGCGCACACCGCCCGGAACAGGGCCTCGTCGGGCACGAAGTAGGGCGTGGTGATGATCAGCTCGTGCTCGGCAGCGTACAGCGCGCTGACGAAAGAGTCCGACATCGTGTTGCCGGGCGTGGTCGGTCCGGTGCCGAACATCTGCGCGACCACGCCCCCCTGGTGCTGCTCGGGCTCCGGCGCCGCCGCGGGCAGGCCGTAGAGGTCCTCGCCGGTCTCGGCGATCCAGGTGGCGAGGAAGAGGTGCTGTGCCTGTCGCACGACCGGCCCTTCGCAGCGCAGCCAGATGTCGATCCAGGGCGCGTACTTCGCCTTGACCCGGAACTGCGGGTCGGCGCAGTTCTGGCTGCCGCAGAACGCGATCCGGTTGTCGATGATCACCAGCTTGCGATGGTTGCGCAGGTCGATCCGGCCCACCGCGAAGCGGCCCAGGCGGGGGATGTCCTCAAGCGAGGCGAGCAGGTGAACGCCGGCCTCGCGCAGCTGGCGCCAGCGGGGGCCGCGGATGAAGTCGCGCGACCCGAGCGCGTCGGCCATGACCCGGCAGGCCACGCCCCGGCGCGCCGCCGCGCAGATCGCGTCGGCGACCCGGCCGCCGTTTTCGTCGTCGAGCCAGATGTAGAAGCTGAGGTGGATGTGCTCGGTCGCGGCATCGAACGCCCCGATCAGCCGCTTGATCGCGGCGTCGCAGTCGCGGGTCGGCTCGGCCGGGGAAGCGTCCAGGTCGCCCAGCAGCACGATGCGGTTGCCCGGCGTCGGGCCGAAGCCGTTGATCGAGCGGCACAGGTCAGAGACGGACGTGGCGACCGGATCGCCGGGCACGGCGCCCGACCCGCCTGGTTTCGCTAGGCGACTCTCCGCGTCGCGGAGACGGTGGCCCCGCTCGCGGCCGATGCTGGTCTCGCCGAGGAAGAGATAGGCGACGACGCCGATGACCGGCAGGCAGAAGATCGTCGCGATCCAGGCCACCCGCGAGGCCGGCGTCCGGTTCGGCCGGGTGATCGCGCGCAGCATGGTCGACAGGTTGATGACGAACACGCCGACCAGGACGACCGCCCCGACCAGGTCATCGGACGCCCCGCTCATGATGGCTCCTCACGCTCACCAACCCCGCAGACGACATCGGGCCACCTGGGCCCTGACACTGCGCAGACCTGAAACCATATCGGCATCGACGGGACAGATCGATCTGCCGCCAGCCTGCCCCAGCGCGGTACGGTGCCAGAGGCAGCGCGACCATCGTCCCCGACGGCGAAGATTGAAGGGCAGAGATCCATGCCGACCAGCTCCGAACGGATTCTCGTGTCTCACGCCGGGGCGCTACCGCGGCCTGATGCCCTGCAGCGCCTCTTCGTCGCGGGCCCGGGTTCCCAGGACGCCATCGACGCGGCGCTTCCCGGCGCGGTGGAGGAGGTCGTCGGCCGGCAGGCGGCCGCCGGCGTTGACATCGTCAACGACGGGGAGATCTCCAAGCGGGGGCTGTTCACTGGCTACATCCGCGACCGGATGACCGGATTCGAGGCCGAGGCCGGCGGGGTCCGTCCGCCGGCCAACGCCGGAGTGACGGGCCGCGACCGCCGGGACTTCCCCGGCTTCTTCGCTGCTGGCCTCGGCGGCTTCGACTTCAAGGGAGCCATGCCGGCGGCGGAGGTCGCCAGCCTGGCGACGGGGTACGTGTGCACCGGCCCGCTCAGGTACGCCGGCACGGCCCCTGTCCAGGCCGACATCGGCCGGCTGACGGCGGCGGCGGGCGCGCATAACGTGACCGCGTTCCTGCCCGCGATCACGCCGGGCACCGTGGAGCACTGGCTGCGGAACGACTACTACCCGGACGACGAGTCGTTCCTCGGCGCGATCGCCGACGTGCTGCACGAGGAGTACGCGGCGATCACGGACGCCGGGCTGCTGCTGCAACTGGACGACCCGGACCTGCCCGACGGGTGGCAGATGTTCCCCGACATGACGGTCCCCGAGTACCGGCGGTACGCCGCGCTCCGGGTGGAGGCGCTGAACCACGCCCTCCGGGGCATTCCGCCAGAGCGGGTCAGGCTGCACGTTTGCTGGGGCAGCGGCCACGGCCCGCACCGGGACGATATCCCGCTACGCGACATCATCGACCTTGTCCTGTCGGTCCCGGCGGGCTGTTACTCGATCGAGGCGGCCAACCCGCGGCACGAGCACGAGTGGACGCTCTGGCAGGACGTGAGGCTGCCGGATGGCGCGTCGCTGATGCCCGGCGTGGTCGGGCACGCAACCGACATCATCGAGCACCCCGAACTGGTCGCCCAGCGCCTGCTCCGGTTCGCGAAGCTGGTCGGCGCGGAAAACGTGATCGCCGGCACCGACTGCGGCCTCGGCAACCGGGTTGGCCACCCGGAGATCGTCTGGGCGAAGCTCGAGGATCTAGCCGAAGGCGCCCGGATCGCCTCCCGCGCCCTGTTCAGGGACCGTGAGTGCGGCGAGTGGCGTGGCCACCCAGCCGCTCACCAGGGGCTCCCTTCGAGAAGTACTCCGTGAGGACTAGTCGGCGAGGGCGACATAAGTACCTGGCTTGCCGTCAAAGATCATCATCCCGGAGTACTCCATCAGAGAATACTCCGGAGTATTCTCTGATGTATGAGCTTTCCGCTGACGCTGCACGACGCGCTTGGGCAGGGGCCGGACCACGGGAACGAGGCTCCCGCCGCTGGCAGGCTGAAAGCCTGGGCGGCCGCGCTGTCGGTCATGATCGCGACGGCTGTCAGCGTCGGTCGCTTGTTCTTACCAAGATGACTTCCACGTTTACATGGCCGGGGCTCACGGCCTGTTCTCCGGGACGCTCTACTCGCAGTCGACCCGGGGAGACCTCTTCACGTACCCGACGTTCGCCGCGCTCGTCTTCGTGCCGCTGGCGTGGCTCCCGAGCACGACCGCCGCCCAGGTCGTATGGGCGCTGCTGAACGAGGCCGCGCTCCTTGCCCTGCTCACCATCGTGATCCGGGCAGTGCGCCCGGAACTCCCCCGGCGATCGGGGCGGCTGTGGGCTCTCGGGCTGGCCGCACCGTCTCTCTTGCTTGATCCGGTCCTGCTGGCCGTCCGCCACGGGCAGGTCGACATACTCGTCACCGTCCTCGTCCTGTGGGACCTGGTTGGCACCCGGAGACTCGCCGCGATGACGGTTCCGCAAGGCGTCGCGACCGGACTGGCCGCGGCCGTCAAGCTCACCCCCCTCATCTTCGTTCCGTATCTCCTGCTCACCCGGCGCGGCAAGGCAGCGTGGCGCTGCCTCGGGACGTTTGCGGCCGCCGAAGCCGTCGCATTCGCGGTCTCCCCGGCTGCGTCGACGGCCTACTGGACCCGTGACCTGTTCGACTACAAGCGAGTGGGCGGGTCGCTGGGCCTGCAAGGGTTGTTCGCGCCCACCGATCAGAGCCTCCTGGCCACGCTCGCCCGGATCAACCACGGGACCGTCTCGCCTGGACTTCAGTGGACCCTGACGGGCGTCCTTGGTGTCCTGGGCGTGGCGCTTGCCAGGTACGTGCACTTCCGCTGGTCGCCCTTCCTCGGCGTCGCGTTGTGCGCGACCACGGGCCTGCTGATCTCCCCGGTCACCTGGACGCACCACATGATCTGGGTCCTCCCTGGTCGCCGTTTACCTGGGTGCCGCACCCGGTCGGCCGAACTGGGGGCGCGGGGCGGCGGCGTTCACGACGGTCCTCTTCTGGGTCTCGCCAATCTGGTGGGTGGCCGACACGGGGAGCGGACCCCTGCATGAACGCGGCTGGCGGCTCATCGCGGGCAACTCGTTCTTTCTCTGGATGGTGCTCCTGCTCGGAGCCTGCGCGGCAGCAATGCTTCAGGGCGCCGGATCGGCCAACCGGCCGGCCGACAGGTACCTCGACCGCCAGCGGGCGGCGCACCTGCAGCGGATGCGCGAGCTCACCGACGTCAAACACGAGACGGACCAGATCGGCGTGCTCCTCGCCGACCATGCCCTTTACCGACTGGAGGCTGACCTTCGATGGATCGACCACACCGCGGCCCGGCTGGACCTCTATGCTGGCACGAGCGGTGCAGTAATGACCGCGAACATCATGGAGGCGCGGGAGCTGTCGTTGTCGTTCGGCAGCACCCCGGCGCTGCGCGGCGCGTCGCTGACCGTCCGGGAGGGCGAGGTCGTCGCGGTCATGGGGCCGAGCGGCTCCGGCAAGTCGACCCTGCTGCACTGCCTGGCGGGCATCCTGGTCCCCGACGCGGGCGAGGTCGGTTCGCGGGGCAGCGGCTCGACACCCTCAGCGACGACCGGCGCAGCACGCTGCGCCGGGACCGGTTCGGGTTCGTGTTCCAGTCCGGCCAGCTCGTCCCCGAGCTGACCGCCGAGGAGAACGTCGCCCTGCCGCTGCTGCTGTCGGGCGCCCGCCGCGGCCCGGCGATGACCGCGGCCAGGCACTGGTTCCCCGTCCTCGGCCTCGACGGCCTGGAGGGCCGCCGGTCCGGTGAGCTGTCCGGCGGGCAGGCGCAGCGCGTCGCCCTCGCCCGCGGCCTGGTCGCCGGCCGCAGGTGCTGTTCGCCGACGAGCCGACCGGGTCCCTCGACTCCATGTCCGGGGAGCTGGTGATGGACCTGCTCACCGCCGCCGCCCGCGAGCACGGCACCACCGTCGTGCTGGTCACCCACGACGCCCGGGTCGCCGCCTACGCCGACCGCGAGGTCATCGTCCGCGACGGCAAGGTCACCACCCTCACCGGGGCCCAGCCGTGATCTCCCTCGGCCTGCGCCTCGTGGTCAACGGGGGCCGTGAGGCGGTCACCCGCCTGGTGATCCTCACGGTCGCGGTCGGCCTCGGCGTCGGCCTGCTGCTCACCGCCGTGGCGGCGACCAACGCCGCCGTGACCTGGAATAACCGCCACGCCTGGTTCTGGACCGGCACGCAGTCCGTACCCGCGGGCACTGTGCCGGCTAGCACTGGGGCCGACGTCGACCCGCTGTGGTGGCACCCCACCGGCGACCTCTACGCCGGCCAGCAGATCGAGCGCTTCGACGTGGCCGCCACCGGCGCGTCGTCGCCGGTGCCGCCCGGCGTCCCTGGCGACCCGGCGCCGGGCACGTACTACGCTTCGCCCGCGCTGATCGCGCTCATGCGCGCCGTCCCGGCGAGCGTGCTCGCCGAGCGTTACCCCGGCCACCTGGCCGGACCGATCGGCGACGCCGCGCTGCCGTCGCCGAGCTCGCTGGTCATCATCGTCGGGCGCACCCCGGCGCAGCTGTCGCAACTGCCGAACACCGCGCGGGTGACGTCGATCGCCGACGTGATGCCCGGCGGCTTCGCGCACCAGTGCCTCGGCCCGGGCTGCCCGTCGACGCCGAACCCCCAGGGGCTGGCCTTCTCCCCGACCGACTCCGGCGGCGGCGCGAACTCCATCGACCTCATCCTGTCCGTCGCGGCGCTGGCCATCCTGATCCCGGTGCTGATCTTCATCGGCACCGCGACCCGGCTGTCGGCCGCCCGCCGTGAGGCCCGGTTCGCGGCGATGCGCCTGGCCGGCGCAACCCGCAAGCAGGTTTCGCTGATTGCGGCAGTAGAGTCGACCACGGCCGGATCCTGGGCGTGGCAGCCGGGTTCGGGATCTTCTTCCTGCTGCGCATCCCGGTCGCGGGCATCCCCTTCATCGGCCAGCCGTTCTTCCCCGCCGAACTGACGCTCAACCTGCTTGACATCCTCGCGGTCGCGATCGGCGTGCCGGTCTTCGCCGCCATCGCGGCCCGGCTGGCGCTGCGCCGGGTGAACATCTCCCCGCTCGGCGTCGCCCGCCGGGCGACGCCGCCGCCGCCGGGCGCCTGGCGGGTCGTGCCGCTGCTCGCCGGCCTCGCCGAGCTCGGCTTCTGGACCGTGCACGGTCACCCGGCCTCCGTCTCCGGGCAGGTCCAGGCGTTCGTGTCCAGCTTCGCGCTCATCCTCGTTGGCCTGTTCATCGCCGGCCCGTGGCTCACCATGGCCGCCGCGCGGGCCATGGCCCGCTGGACCAGCCGCCCCGGCACGCTGATCGCCGCCCGCCGCCTCGCCGACGACCCCGGGCCGCGTTCCGCGCGGTCAGCGGCCTGGTGCTCGCGCTGTTCATTACCACCGTGGCCGTCGTGGCGATCACCACGCAGAACACCAAGAACGTGACCAGGTTCGGCACCGTAGCCGAATCCAACATGGTGACTGACCAGATCGCGACCGAGGCGTCCAGCGGCTTGCACCTCT